>NC_007974.2:1290042-1935063 GCF_000196015.1 Cupriavidus metallidurans CH34
GAAACGCCCACGCTGAACGTCGCATTGACACATTGTCCATTCGACTCAAAGGACTGGCCCATGACGTTGATCAGCCTGCCTGCTGCCTCGCGCGCAGCGTCGAGGTCCGTGATGCACGGGAACAGTACAACAAATTCATCACCCCCCCAGCGTGCCACCGTGTCGCCTTCCTCGAGACAGGTTACCAGTGCGCTGGAGACCTCTCGTAGTAGGCCATCGCCCGTCTTATGCCCGTAAGCGTCGTTGATATTCTTGAAATGATCAAGATCGACAAAGCATACCGCGACGATCTCGTTGTGGCGCTTGGCGGATTGGATGGCCTTACTAATGCGGTCTTCCAGCAATATCCGATTGGGCAGCCCGGTAAGTGCATCGTGGTGCGCCATATGAGCAATGTGGCGCTCTTGAAGATAAGTCTTGGTGATGTCGCGCAGAACGCCCCGAATACCGATGATCAGACTCCGGTCGTTTCGTTCTGCAAGAAAGCGACAGTCCATCCAGCGTTCGTGGCTGGCGCCGGCGACGAAGCGGAAGCGTCCGTGGAATTCATCCTTTTGCCCGGATTGCAAATGTCCAAGACACGCCAGAAATGCAGGGCGGTCTTGGGGGTGGATCAATTCATCCAGAGTGCCGTTGGTAGAACGCGTATCGGCCAGCCTCCACCACCCTGTATTGGCATGCATAACGACGCCATCCGGGCTAAGCTCCACCACGCCCTCCTCCAGCATGTCCAGGGTCCGCACCAGCGAATGCTGTTCCGCCGCATACTGCCTCTCCTTCAGCAGCGCCCCATTGAGATCGCGGAACGGCTGACGCACGCTATCGACAAAAACGGCACGGAAGATCAGCAAAAAAGAAATGATCTTGAATACGTGGCACGCAATATTGAACGTATCACTGACTGATCCGTAAAGCGTGGCGCATAACTCTGACAGGCACGTGATGGAAGCGGCGGCGAACAAGTCAGCCCGATTGAAACCGGCTTCCAGGCAAGCCTTGCGATAGAGGGCAACAGCGGCAATACCGTACATCAGAACCAGCGAATACTCTATCCGGATCTTCAACGGGGTCATGCCACTGCCCGGAATGAAGAAATGCGGCGCATCCACCGGAAAGAACAGTGAGCTTGCCCCCGCAAAACGAATCCCTTGCTGAGGTTAAACTGAAGCAAGGAGAGATGTGATGACAAGCAAGACAAAGCGGGCGCAGTACACGCTGGAATTCAAGCTGGAAGCGGTACG
This sequence comes from Cupriavidus metallidurans CH34, assembly GCF_000196015.1. Classification (NCBI taxonomy): domain Bacteria; kingdom Pseudomonadati; phylum Pseudomonadota; class Betaproteobacteria; order Burkholderiales; family Burkholderiaceae; genus Cupriavidus; species Cupriavidus metallidurans. The sequence continues at coordinate 1,291,284 of NC_007974.2, forward strand.
GCTGGTGAAGAGCGGGCAGAGCATGGCAGTGGTTAGCGCGACCCTGGGCATCAGAGCGCAGACGCTGCATAACTGGGTCAAGGCGGAGCGGGAAGGCAAGCTGACTGGTGCGGGTATGAAGCCGGTCAGCCCGGAGCAGATGGAGCTGGCCCGGCTTCGGGCGGAGGTGGCGCGCTTGAAGATGGAGCGCGATATTTTAAAAAAAGCCGCAGCATACTTTGCGAAGGAGTCGGTGTGAGGTATGCGTTCATCGAGCGAAACCGACGTTACTGGCCGGTCTCGGTCCTGTGTGAGCTGTTAGGGGTCAGCCCCAGCGGCTATCACCAGCGCAAGCAACGCACAGTAAGCACCGACAGGCCAGATAGAGGCCGACTCAGTGACGATGCCTTGTTGGCCCACATCAAGGCGATTCACGCCGGGGTCAAGGGGGAGTACGGCTGGCCGCGCATGTGGAAGGAACTGCTGGCGCGTGGGGTGCGGGTGGGCAAGGAGCGTGTTCGCAAGCTGATGGCGCTGCACGGCATCCGTGCCCGCCACAAGCGCAAGTACATCGCGACAACCAACTCGAACCACGATTTGCCGGTGGCCCCCAATCTGCTGCAACGCGACTTTAGCCCAGCAGCACCCAATCAAGTCTGGACGAGCGACATAACCTATGTGGCGACCGCCGAAGGCTGGCTCTACCTGGTGGTCATCATCGACCTGTTCAGCCGGCAGGTGGTTGGCTGGTCGATGCAACCACACATGAAGGCCGAATTGGTCACGGACGCGCTGCGCATGGCCTGGTTCCGGCGCCGCCCGGAAGCCGGTGTGATTGTGCACACCGACCGGGGAAGCCAGTATTGCAGCCATCTGTTTCAAGACGCCCTGAAGGCGTATGGCATGCGCTCGTCAATGAGCCGCAGGGGCGATTGCTGGGACAACGCGCCGACTGAGAGTCTGTGGGGGTCGTTGAAGGTCGCTCGCCTGCACGGTCGCCAGTTCGCTACCCGCCGCGCCGCAATGGACGAGGTAATTGACTGGCTTGGCTTTTATAATGCCAGCCGACTCCACTCGACGCTGGGCTACGTCAGCCCCATGACGTTCGAGAAAAACTGGTCCGCAGCTCAGCAACACCGGGCTGCCTAATTCCCTCGGTTATGGGATTCGTGGAACAGGGGCAAGGTCACAGTTCACTAATGTAGATCGCCCCAACGTAAGCTAAAACCAGCATGAGAGCGAGATATCGCCCTCGCCGATTCAGCACCGGCTGCCAGGGGCGGAGAGAAATAATGAGCAATCCAATGGCTACCAGAAATCGTGCGGCGAACCAGAATGTGATGGCTTTCTGAGGGCTTGCAGGGGTCACGAAATCTGGCATGCCGCCGGACCCCAGCATGTGCGCGAAGTCTAGTAGCGCCGAACCCAACAGCACCACGCCAAGAAGAATGACACTGCCCGGACGAGATTCCGCGTGGGCATTCCAGGCAATGCCGAAGACCAGCGTCGCCGCAACGATGGCTGCGGTTTCCATCGCAAGGTGCAATGGCAGATAGTTCGCGAGCCCGATATCAGCTCTGGTGTCCTTGAGCCACAGTATCCCGTAGAGAACGAACAGGAAGCCGACTAACAGGGTCAGGCGCTTCCGATACGCGTCAATAGTTGGAGCGAACAGAAGGGAGGAGTTGGGTTTCATGCCGAAGGATGGGCTCAATACGAGGTCAGCAACACCGCGATTCTCGGGAGGGTAGTCACGCAACTAGTAAAGGCTTCGCACGGACACACACATGAAGTCTGGCTGGCGCCCGTACTTCCAAAGAGTACCGACCCATTCCTCCTCAAAGATCAACATGTAGTTGTCGACCCAATCGGAGTGAGATGTACCCCTTCCTTCGAGGGGCATAAGTCAGTAGCCGAAATGGGGTATCTGGCGAACTTCCGCGTCTAGCCAATGCAGTCGTTCACCTCAATGCTAGGCGGATGTTTCAGAAGCGTCGGTCAAGTGGCAGGTATCGACCGGTTGAATCCGCAGTCCGCAACGGTCAATCGACGGTACCAGCCTAAATGAGTACGTGACCCAGACGAGATACCTTCGTGCGCTAGCCACTCTTTCGGTGCCCACGTGGAACCGAAAGAGCTTGGACCACCTATTGCAAGCTTGGGCGAGCATTTTCCATGGCCCCATTTTTGCCGGCGAGAGGTAAACGTGCACCCTAATGGATATCTCGATGCGCCTGCAAGCGAGGTGCGCGATCGGGATTGCGTAGCTTGCGCAGGGCCTGACGTTCGAGCTGGCGGACTCGCTCACGCGAAAGACCATACTGCTGGCCTATTTCTTCGAGTGTGTAGTCTGTGCCGGCATCAACGCCGTACCGCATCTTTACAATCTTCGCTTCCCTTGGTTTCAGGGTTGCCAACGCCTCATCCAGATCCTTTCTGAGCGACACGCGCATTGCGGATTCATCCGGTGAAGCTGAACATTCGTCGGTGAGCGTATCCCATAGCAAGGCATCTCCGCTTTCGCCAACCGACATTTCCAGCGACAGTGGTTCTTTGACCAGATCAAGAATCGCCTTGACCTTTTTTACGGAAAGGGAAAGACGCGCGGCCAAAGCTTCCGGTGCAGGGGCCTCTCCCGTTTCATGAAAGAGTTCCCGTGACGCACGATTGACCTTTCCCACAACCTCCACCAGATGAATCGGAATCCGGATAGTCGGCCCCTTGTCCGCGATAGCGCGGGTAATGCCCTGACGAATCCACCACGTGGCATAGGTCGAGAACTTGTAGCCCCGGCGGTAATCGAATCGGTCTACGGCTCGCATCAGCCCGAGATTGCCCTCCTGAATAAGATCCAGCAGAGGCATCCCGCGGTGAAGATACTTCTTGGCATTTGAAACGACGAGACGGAGATTGGACCTGATCATTTCGTCCCTGGCGGCCTGAGCCCTCGCGCGTGCTTTGGCAACGCGCTGGCCGAGGTTTTTCAGATCGCCAAGTGACATGGCCGCGCGGTTCTCAAGCACCCTCATTTCCCGCTGAATTGCCTGAATTTCCGGGATGGCTCGCACAAGCGCGTCCGCAGCACCACTGATGCGCTCTGCCGCCAGCGCCTCCGACCAGCCAAGATCGATTTCATGCCCCGGAAACGTCTGAAGGAATTGCTCTCTTGCGATACCGCATCTATCAATGACGATCCCCGCGATACGGCGTTCGGCCTGTTGAATTGCAGCGATGTGAGTGGACAGCACCTGGCCGAGACGGGCGACTGCAGCGGCACTGAAGTGATAGACCGCCAACTCGGCCCGAATCGCATTCAATGCAACGAAGGCGTCCGATGTGGCTGCCTGCTGCCTGGATTGGCGTGACCAGTCAAGGAACCGGGCTCGAACGATCGCAAGTCGCGCTATCACCTCACTCTCCAATGCGGCCGATGATCGGGCCGTCGAGGCGCCGGTGGAGACCGGATCCGTCTCTTCGAGGTCCACACCCGCAGCGCCAGGCGCTGGATCATCATCCTGGACCGCCTCACTCATCTCGATAGCTGGTACATTGACTGCGGCGGCAGGCACCTCATCCCAATGGTCGATAAGGTCGTCGACAGCCATCTCGCCTCGCTCGATTTCGTCTGCCATCGTGAGCAGTTCATAAACCACGAGCGGACACGAGACCATTTCGGCAACCATTTCGGTCACCGCGATTTCATGTCTCCTGGCAATCGCGACCTCGTCCTCTCGCGTCAACAAAGGAATCGTCCCAATTTCACGCAGATACAGTTGCACAGGGTCGGTAGTTCGTGCCTCACGCCCATCGGCCTGCATGACTGCCGCTGCCGCTTCCTCGATGACCGCCTCATCCACGACCAGAGCGTCCGCGTGCTCCTCCAGTCTGATGGGTTCGTTCGCCAACGTCCGTTCAACGATCTGGACGCCCAGCTCCTCCAACACGCGTTGGATCTGCCCAAAGTCACTGTCAGGAAGGGCGTCGCTGATCTCGCCGTGCGTCAGGAATCCCCGCTCGCTGCCTAAAGCAACCAGCGCGACCAAGGACTCGGGGTGGGTGTTATTCATGGATGAAAAAAGCTTGCCAGCAAGCGCGGGAGCGCATGCGCGATTGCGAAAGCGGAAAGTGTCCAGATCACGATAATTGCTGCCGCCGCCATCTTGCTTGCGGGCCGGCGCTCGGCGCTGCTGGCCGCAGCCCGATGCTCCTTCATGACTTCTTCCGGGATCAGCCGGATTACGACCAGAATGCCCAAGGGAACCAGCACAACATCGTCCAGATACCCAATCACCGGGATGAAATCCGGAATGAGATCGATCGGGGATAGCGCGTAGCCCGCAACAACCGCGGCAAGAACCTTTGCATACCAAGGAGTTCGGGGGTCCCGTGCGGCCAGCCAGATCGCGTGGATGTCCGTCTTGACCGTGCGGGCCCACCGACGTGCCCGCGCAGCAATGCGGGATAGAAAATCCTGGCGCCACATGCGCAAGCGCACATCGTCGACCACCGGGACTGCCGCGAGGGCGAGCAGCAGGATTGCCAACGGTAGGGTGGCACTGAACCCGATATGCTTGAATCCCAGTGCACCGACCACGCCACCGACGAAGAAGAGACCAACCAGAGTGGCCAAGACACGCAGCTTTTGCCTGTTGGCTAGCACCACGGGCTTGCCAGAGTCGGCCCTGGACAGATTCCAGTAAAAGAGTTTGCCGAGTTCGATGCCAATATCGGTCACCATACCCGTCACATGCGTAGTGCGGATCTCAGCATTCGATACCTTTGTCACCATGGCGTTTTGCAAGCCCATGATGAAGCACAAAACCAGAACTGTCGCGGGAACAAATAGCCATTCGTGATGTTCGAGGTTGCCGCCGAGCAGCCCGAAGGAAACCAGAAGCCCAGCCTCCACCATCAGCGGTAAGGCAAAGGTACTTTGCAGTTGCTCCCTTCGTCCCCAGTTGATGAGCACAGCCGAGCAAGCGGCACCTGACAGAAACGCTATCAAGGCTCCAAGGCCATCGAGTACAAGTCCCAGGCTACCCAGTGCCAGGTTATCGGCCATAGCGGACAGAATACCGGACATGTGTGACGTGTACTGCTGCACGGCTAGGAATCCACCCGCGTTGGTTGCTCCAGCAACGAACGCAAGATACCGAGCCAATTGGAGGTTCGCTTCGGGACTGCGGTCCTTCCCCGTCAGTCGGCGCAGGTATGGGATCAGCATGCTCCCCTTACTTGGAAAGGCGCTTGGGCAAATGTGGGGGCATCGTGGGCTGGCGCCGCCTATCTTGTCAGCCTCTGCCAGTACGTATGGTCAGACGCGAGGTGTCTGCCACGCTTCAGACGGCTGGCGGCCGAGCGCAGGTTCAAGGGGTGCGAGGTCTCGAGCTGGCGCGCACGCGTGACCAGCGTATCCAGCGAAGGGAGCTCCCATGTTCCCTTCCACGCGATCAACGTGTAATTACAGCTATCTTCGGTCAGCGACACGGAAAACGAATCACCGAATACGGAGCGAATCTCTTCGAGATAGAAGGGGATGTCCCTGTCGTTCTCCAAGAAATTGGCGACGAGGACGCCATCGTCGGCAAGCCGCGCATGGCAGGCCGAGTAGAAGGCGATTGTTCCGAGTTGTGCAGGCATGCCGTGCGCCAGAAACCCGTCCACCAGAATGACATCGGGTCGAGCATCCTGTCCCTTGACATACTCCGCGCCATCCGCGCAGATGACTTCGAACCGGTCGTCATCCTGCGGAATCTGGAACTTGTCGCGCAAGGCAATCACTGCCGGGTCAATCTCAATTGCCACCACCTTCGCACTGGGAAGATGGTGGTAGCAGTATTTGGCAAGGGATCCCCCACCTAGGCCGATCATGGAGATACGTGACGGCGTCGGCTGCAGCAGCAGAAAACTCATCATCGTGCGTGTATAGCCGAGCACGAGCTTGTTGGGGTCGCGCACAGACATGAGGCTCTGCGTCGCGTGTATGTCGAAATGGAGCGAAAGTGCCTGCTCCGTCTCCAGTACTACAGGCTTCCCATCGTTGGTGACTGTAGCTAGAAACCGTAGGTACTCTCTCAAAGAGGCGCGTTGGGAATTCATCTGATACTCGGTCAGTACTTGTGGGTGGTTCAGGCTGTCAGTAACGCCACCAACCGCTTCACGGCGGCGGCCTCATCCGAGCCACTCGCCTGAACCCGTACCCTGCTACCCGCACGCGCGGAAAACCGCAGCACCTGCATGACGTCTTTGGCATTCACAATGCAGACGTCGTTGACTAGAAGCAAATCGCTCTCAAACTGATTCGCCGCATGCGCGAGCCGTGCCGAGCCCCGGCCTTGCAGTCCAATACTGCTGGTCACCACAATCGATTTTTCTACCACCGCTCCCTCAAGCTAGCCGCCCCCGAACCAGTCGCGCGGCAAACCTGAGCCGAGACATCTGGGTCAAATTCCCCCAAACACCTTGTGAGATCCACACGCCACAGTCGAGTTGTGTATTATGATAATTTCATTATCATACAATACAACTCCAACACACATGGAATCCAAGACCGCCCGACTCACTGTCTTGATCGACCCGGTGAAGAAAAACGCCTTCGAATCACTGTGCGCGGCGCAAGACCAGACGCCGTCGCAAGTGGTGCGCCAACTCATCCGCGAGTACCTGAATCGACACGGCGTTGACTATGCGACCCGCCCGAAGGTCGGGGACCCGTCCTGACGCAACAGGACAATTTGTACCCGCTAACCAACGCGATCGCGCAGAACGGCGCCAAGGATGCCTCGCAGGATGTCGATGGGTGGCGGTGGGCAACCCGGGACGCTCACATCGACTGGAATGACATTGGAGACACGGCCGCAGCTCGCGTAGCTTTCGCCGAAGATGCCACTGGTGCACCCGCAATCTCCCACGGCGACCACCAGTTTTGGCTCGGGCGTTGCCTCGTAGGTACGCCGCAATGCTTCCTCCATATGGCGTGAGACCGGCCCGGTGACGAGCAGCATGTCGGCATGCCGCGGGCTAGCCACGAACCTGACGCCCAGTCCTTCGATGTTGTAGTAGGGGTTGCCGAGCGCGTGGATCTCAAGCTCACAGCCGTTGCAGGAGCCGGCGTCGACCTGCCGGATGGTCAGTGCGCGGCCGAGGATATCGAGCAGGTCCTTGTGGATACGCTCGATCGCGGTGTCGTCGGCACTACCTTGCGGCGCAGGCTCCGTGAGAATGCCGGTACGCGCGATCTGCTTCAGTATTTGCCACATCAGAGGTCGTGCCCCGCATAGCTGAGGTTGAAGGACTTGTTGATCAGCGGAAAGTCCGGAACGATGTTGCCGATAATGGCATGCTCGAGCGCCGGCCAGTTCTGCCATGAAGGGTCATGACAATGACAACGCAGAACACGGTCGTCGGCCCCGAGTTCGAGCGCGACGAGGACCTCGCCGCGCCACCCTTCCACCCACCCTGCTCCGATCGCCCTCACGCTCGGTAACCGCAGTTCGCCGCGAATTTCCCCCTCTGGCAGCCCGGTGCAGAGGGCACGAATAAGTCGCAGCGATTCAATCACCTCGTCAAAGCGCACCGCCACGCGCGCCGCCACATCGCCAACGTTCTGCGTGGCCATTCTGACCGCCAGGGTTTCATAGGACAGCCATGCGACGTCGCAGCGCAGATCCACGGCCTGGCCGCTCGCACGACCTGCCAGTCCGGTGAGTCCGAGCCGGGCCGCGAGCTGCGGGGTTATCTGCCCGGTACCCCGAAAGCGGTCCTGCAAACCGGCATGCTCATCGTAGATGGCACGCAGCACGTGCAGTTCGCGCTCAATTTCGTCACACTGCCGCCCCAGCCGCTCCAGCGCGGGCGCAGACGTGTCGATCGCCACCCCGCCTGGCACCACCACATCCATCATCAGTCGATGGCCAAACACTTGCCCCGACAGTCGCTGCCAGTCTTCGCGCAAGCGCGAGAACTGCGCTAATCCGAATGCCAGCCCCGCATCATTGCCCAGTGCGCCAAGATCGCCCAGGTGATTGGCCACCCGTTCGCGCTCGAGCATCAGCGCACGTAAGCAGGCCGCGCGCGCAGGCAGCGTCATGCGGCATGCGGATTCGAGCGCCATGCAGTAGGCCCAGGCGTAAGCCACCGTGGAATCGCCCGAGACCCGGCCCGCCAACCGATAGCCCTCCTCTGGCGCAAGCTCAGTAAACCGACGCTCGATTCCCTTGTGCGTATAGCCCAGCCGTTCCTCGAGCCGCAATACTTTTTCGCCAACCACCGAGAAGCGGAAGTGTCCGGGCTCGATGATGCCGGCGTGTACCGGCCCTACCGCGACCTCGTGTACGCCATCACCCTCAACGCGCAAGAAGGCGTAGTCCGCCGGCAACATCCCTGCTGCGACGGCGAACCCCGGCCCACTTGACTGCAGAGGACGCGCGCCAGGCGGCCACAGGCCATGATCAAGCCACGGACGAGTATCGTGGGCGCCTTCCACGGAAACTCCAGAGAGGTCGGTCATAGCTCGTTGCATCCGGCTGGCACAGGGAAAGACGCCAGCCAGATCCGGTATCGCCCGGGCGCCGTCGAGCTGAAGTTCGAGCCAGACCAGTCCATGCGGCATCGCATAGGCAACGCAAGCCGTCGCCATCGCATCTGGATCGCGCTCGGCGCCCCACACAGCAACAAGGCGTCCGCCCGCGTTCGCAACGACACACGCAATCGCCTGCCAGGCATCTTGACCAAGGCGCCCGTGCCACATCGGCAATGGCGCCACCAGGCGCTCCAGCTCTACACCAAGGTCGGGTTGCGTCATGCGCTTAGCCTCCCAGCATCGCGGCTGCCTGCCGGTACCAGACATCGAGATATGGCGGAATGTAAAGTCCTGCAACCAGCCCAAGCGCAAGATGCAGGAACACGGGGACCAAGGCCGGTGGATGCGCCAGCGGCTTGAGTTCGGTGTCACCGAACACCATCGGCTGAACACGGCTGAAGATCGATGCGAAGGCCACGCCGAGCGCGATCAACAGAAACGGCGTCGCCCATGCATGCTCGCGCATGGCGGTCGTGACAATCAGGAACTCGCTGGCAAAGACGCCGAACGGTGGCATGCCGAGGATGGCCAGCGCGCCCAGCATCAAGCCCCAACCAACCGTGGGACTGACGCGGATCAGCCCGCGGATGTCATCCATGATCTGCGTGCCTGCTTTCTGCGCGGCATGGCCGACGGCGAAAAAGATGGCTGACTTGACCAGCGAATGCATCGTCATGTGCAGCAGCCCGGCATAGCTGGCGATCGGACCGCCCATGCCAAAGGCAAAGGTGATCAGGCCCATATGCTCGATCGACGAGTACGCAAACATGCGCTTTACGTCGCGCTGACGCATCAGGAAAAACACGGCCGCCACCACTGAGAGCAGACCGAAGCCCATCATGAGATAGCCGGTGAGATGGCTGCCCACCGCCGCGTCCGTCAGCATCTTGCAACGCAGCACCGCGTAGAGGGCCACATTAAGCAGCAGGCCGGACAGCACGGCTGACACCGGCGTCGGCCCCTCTGCGTGCGCATCGGGTAGCCAGTTGTGCAGTGGCACCAGCCCCACCTTGGTGCCATAGCCGATGAAGAGAAAGGCGAAGGCCAGTGTGATGATATTGGGGTCCAGGTGTTCCTTTACCGCGTTGAGGTTGGTCCATAGCAGAGCGCCGCCCTCGGCACCGACCACCTTCTCCGCCGCCATGTAGAGCAGCACCGTGCCAAACAGCGCCTGAGCGATACCCACACCGCACAGAATGAAATATTTCCACGCTGCCTCCAGGCTGGCCGCGGTGCGGTAGACGCTGACCAATAGCACTGTTGTCAGCGTTGCGGCTTCCATTGCGACCCACACGATGCCGAGATTGTTTGTGGTCAGCGCCAGCAACATGGTGAACATGAACAACTGATACATGCTGTGGTACAGCCGCAGACGGGGCGGTGTCATCTTGCCGTGGTCACGTTCGATCCGCATATATGGCCGCGAAAAGAGCGAAGTAGTCAGCCCCACGAGGGCGGTCAGCGCGACCAGGAAGACGTTCAGAGAGTCGACGTAGAACTCGTACTGCCACGCGAGCAAGGGGCCATCGGAGACAACAATCGCCGCGAGCACGCAGGCCGCAGCAAAGGTGCCCAGGCTGAACGCAACATTGATGTCGCGCGCATGTTCGCGATGCCCTGCCAGTGCCAGCACCAGGCCGCCGGCGAGCGGAATTGCGAGCAGGAATGCGAGCGCCGCCACGTCAATCCTCCTTCAATTGCTCCAGATTCCGGATGTCCAGACTGTCGAACTGCGCCCGGATCTGGAACATGAACACGCCCAGGATCAGCACCCCGATCAGCACATCCAGCGCAATGCCCAGCTCAACCACCATCGGCATGCCGTAGGTGGCTGCGGTGGCTGCAAAGAACAGCCCGTTTTCCATCGACAGAAAGCCGATCACCTGTGGCACCGCCTTGGAGCGTGTGATCATCATCAGGAAGGACAGCAGCACGCACGCCAGCGCAATGCCGAGCGTGCCGCTGGCCAGCTTGAGCGACATTTGCGAGATCGGCATGGCCAGGTTGAAGGCGAATATCACCACGAGAATGCCGATCAGCATGGTGGTGGGAATATTGATCAGCCTTTCTATGTCCCAACGAATCTGCAACCGATCGATGATCCGGTGCAGCAGATAGGGAATCAACAGGGCCTTGAGCACCAGCGTCAGCGCGGCCGACAGGTACAGGTGCGGCTGGGTTGTGACATAGCCAACCACCGCTGTCGCCAGCGCCAATGTCATGCCCTGCAGCGTAAACAGATGAATCAGTGACAGGATGCGGCGCTGCGAAATCATCGCAAACGCGAGTATCAGCAGGACCGCGCCGAGCAGGTTGACAAACTGGGCGAGTAGCATGCTCATATCAGTGGACCAGGAGCAGATGCACAAGCAGGCCGATGACCGCCAGCAGGAAAGCGGTGGCGAGGAACTCGGGTACACGGAATATCCGCATCTTGGCGTTGACGGTCTCCAGCAGCGCCAGCAGGAACCCGCCCAACAGCAGTTTTAACATCAGTGCCGGCAATGCCAGCAACACCGAGAGCGGTGCATTGGCCTCGCCCACGCCCCAGGGAATAAACAGCGCCAGCCCGATACAGGAGTATGCGAACAATTTGAGACTGGCCGCCCACTCCAGCAGCGCCAGATGCCGCCCCGAGTATTCCAGGATCAACGCTTCATGGATCATGGTCAGCTCCAGGTGAGTAGCGGGATTGTCCACCGGCACGCGCGCGTTTTCGGCCAGTGACACCATGGTGAATGCGACACCGGCGAAGGCCATGCCGGGATAGATGGTCAGCTCACGATGGGCCAGCGTCTCGACAATCGTGGCGAGCGAGGTCGAGTGAGAGATAAGCGAGGCCGAGAACAGCACCATCAGCAACGCCGGCTCCGCCAAGAAGCCGATCAGCATCTCTCGGCGCGCACCCATCGTGCCAAAGGCCGTGCCAACATCCATGGCAGCCAGCGAGATGAACACCCGTGCCAGCGCGAACAAGCTAACCAGGGCGATGGCATCGGCGGCGGGCGCCAGCGGCAGGTCGGTAGACAATGTGGGGATGATGGAACACGCCAGTGTCATGCAGCCAAACACCACATAGGGGGTGACGCGGAATAGCGGCGAGGCATTGTCAGCCACCACCGATTCCTTGTTGAGGAGCTTGTGCAGCATGCGATAGGGCTGCCAGAAGCTCGGCGCGGACTTGTTCTGCAGCCAGGCACGCCACACATTGACCCAGCCGGAAAGCAACGGCGCCAGGACAATCGAGATCACTATCTCGAGCAGTTGTGCCAGCACGCCGGTTGCGCTCATGGGTATGGCCTCACCGCATGACCGCCAGCAGCACGGCAATCAACGTCAGAAAGCTGAACAGCAGATACGCTGAAATGCGCCCCTGCTGAATTGCACCGACCGCGCGTGCCATAACCGCGACCAGGCGGACCACGGGCAAGTACAGCCAGCGCCAGAACGGATCTGACACTATCACCCGATATTGCGGGTGTTCGTCGAACGGGGTGGGCAGGTCACGCCTAATCTGAAAAAAGGGCTCGAAGATCTGCCGAATCGGCTGGCCGAAACCCTCGGCGGTATCTTGCATGCGCGGGGTGCCCCACGGAAAGCCGCAGGCCCAGGCCACGCTGCGACGCAGCCTGCCATGGTAGAGACCGCGCACAAGAAGATAGGCAAGCGCGAAACTGGCAAGGATACCTAGCAGGAAGATGACCGGCCCGTAGCTGGCCTGCTCCGGACTGATCGGCGCAAGCAGCCAGCCGCTGGTCGCGACACGTGCGCCGAGGCCGCTGCCGACCAATTGCTGCGTCACTGCATCGATCAGGCCGATGAAAGGAGATGGCAATAGTCCAAGCGCGATGCTTCCCAGTGCCAGCCATAGCATGCCGGCGCGCTCCCAGCCGCCAGCGTCCTGCGCGTCGTTGAGTCTGGGCTCGCGCGGAAGGCCGAGAAAGATCACACCGAAGAACTTCACCATCGTGTAGCCGGCCAGGGCCGCTACCAGCGCAATCAGCGCCGCCACCACGGGGATAAGCATGGTCAGGAGCGGCACCGGCAATCCGGTCGTAAACAGAAAGCTCTGCAGGAGCAACCACTCCGAGACGAACCCACCAAGCGGTGGCAGACCCGCGCTGGTCAGCACGCCCACCAGCGTGAGCCAGCCCACCCACGGCATCTGGCGTATCAAACCTCCCAGCTTGCCGAGGCTGCGCTCGGCAGTAGCATGCAGCACGCTGCCAGTACCAAGGAAAAGCAGGCTCTTGAAGAAGGCATGGCTGGCCACGTGATATAGCGCTGCGGTCAGTGCCAGAGCGGCCAACGGTTTCATGCCGTAGGCCGAGAAGATCAAAGCGAGGCCAATAGCAACGAACAGCAGGCCCATGTTCTCAATCGATGAGTAGGCCAGCAACCGCTTCATGTCGGTTTGCACTGCGGCGAACACCACGCCATACAGCGCGGTGGCCAGGCCGGAGGCCAACAGTAGCCCGCCCCACCACCACAGATGTATCTGTGCCAGGTCCAGAACCACACGCAAGAGGCCATAAATGGCGGTGTTGAGCATGACGCCACTCATCATTGCCGACACCGGCGATGGCGCAGCCGGGTGCGCTTCGGGCAGCCACACATGCAGTGGAAGCAGACCGGCCTTGGCGCCGAAGCCGAACATTGCAAGCAGGAACGCGACCGACGCCCAGAACGGCGTCAGCGTTTGGGCGCGCATGTTCGCGAAGGTGTAGTCGCCGGTATTGGCCTGCAGGACGCCAAAGCACAACAGGACCGCGATCGCCCCGATGTGTGCCATGGTGATGTACAGGTAGCCGGCGCTGCGAACCTCCGCGATGCGGTGGTTGGCGGTCGCCAGGAAGAACGATGACAACGCCATGGTCTCCCACATCACCATGAACGCGTAGGCGTCGTCGGCCAGCACAACGCCAGCCATGCTGGCCAGGAACAGGTGATACTCCAGGCATAGCAAGCCGGGGGGCGTGCCCTCGCCTTGGCGGAAGTAACCCGCCGCGAACACGGAGATTCCGGCCGCTGCGGCACCGATTACCATCAGGAAATAGGCGGACAGGCTATCCAGCCGGAGATGGAAAGGCAGACGCGGCAGCCCGATGGAAAGCACTGCCACTTCGGGGCTGTTACCCACCGCCGCAAGAGCCAGCGCGCTGAGCACCAGCCCGAGCAGAGCGCCCAGAGGGAAGAGCAGGCGCGACACCAGTGCCAGACGATGCAGTGCGAGCACACCGGTTGCCCCGATCATCAGCCACGCGGCCGTGACAACGAGCATCCAGTCGAGCAACAACCACTGTCCGACCGCAGGCACGCCGTCCACGACTCAGGCTCCGCGGCGAACCGTGCGCCGCCTGGCGGGCGAAGTCGTATCGCGCTGCGATGACTTCTTCCTGGCAGGCTTTTTAGCGGTGGCCGGTTTGCCCTCAACCGTCTCGTCCAGATTCAAGCCGCTGGGTACGTAGTCAACGCCGTGCTGAGTCAGGTAGTCGCGAATGAGTTGGCGTATCACCTGTGAGGCAGTCCGGTCCTGCTGCGCGCACAGGGCCTCGAAGGCGGCCTTTTTATTCGGGTCGATCAGGATCGTGAGCCGGGCCGTCTTGAGTTCCATGGAGCCTCGCATTGCAATGCCATGATCATATGCATCACATAGTAGTGCCATGTTCGTTGAAATACCAAGGCGTGTCGGCAATCGAGGGCAGGAGCAGAGCAAGACGCTTTCGCGCAGCGGGCCGGCGACCTGCTCGTCAAAGCTTTCTTTCGTGCCAGAGCCCTCACTCCCACGCGTGGCAGCCACGGCTTTTGTTGATCGATCGCTTTACACTTGAGGGCCGCCGTTACGGCAGGAATAGTGGAACGGCTGAGGTGGGTCGGGAGTCGCCTCTGGCGCCGCCGAGCCCCCTCCTAAGTGGACCGAAGGCCGAGACCGGCCATGAGCGGCCATCCGCCAGCGCTTGTGCCAATGACGGCTTTGGGTCGAGAGAGCCGGCATTGAAAGTTGGCTAACCTTTGAGTGCGGATACCCACGAAAGTCATCTCCGTTTATCGATACGCTGGAGCCTTCGCTGGGCGCTTCGAGCCCAGATTCTCATGTAAAAGGATGCGGCAATGGACCGGATTCGTTTGCTTTTGCTACTGACATTCACTGCGCTGCACCCTCTCGCATGGGCGGCCGAGTTGTCGGAATCGGATGCAGGTACCTATGAGTGGCTAAAGGAAGATCGAACTCCGATGGGAGTCCTATACCGATTCAGCCGTTCCGGTAACAAATGGGTGGCTTTCGGCAAACTGCCAGGCAAAGACTGGAAAGCCGTATCCTGCGATCCTGGCTGTGAGTACAGGAACAGTACAGCGAAAGAGATCCAGACCTATTTCCCTCCGAGCTTTAGGGAACATAACGAGCTTGCATGCATCCAGAACATGGCTCAAGTATTTTGCCGATTCACACCTGTCAATGAACCGCGTAGTAGAGGCTATATTTTCATCGTGCTCGTGACTGGAAAGCCGCTCCCTGTAAGGACTCGGCGGCTTAACTAGTGCGGCAAAACCTTCTGGACAGCGCTCTCAACTTGCGGGAGGGCGCGAACGACTGCTGAGGCATCAGCGCCGGTCACTTGTGAAGGAACTGCCGAAGGGCGCAAATGGGTCGACTCCAGCCGACGGCGGCAAGCGCGGAAGATATCCTGGTCGATCAGGCTCTTGCCGGCCATGAGGCGACATTCCTGACCCTGGGCTGCCAAGGAGAAGTTGAGATGACCTAGCTCCGGCAAAGCTAGAATGCCTGGACGGCCCAGCGATTTCTGCGGCGCATGTCCATGTGGTAATAGCCTGCTTGCTCCTCAAACGAAGGCGTCCAACCTGGGGACGATATGCCGACTTTGGTGGTGGTTCCTTGCTGGAGACGTGCTCGGATTTGGCCAGCAGCGGCCTATTTCGCGCTGGCCTCCGCCGCTAGTTTCAGGCTGTACACGCTGAACCCGGTCGCAGCCCCATGGGCAGTTGCGTTGCTTGCGCTATTACTAGCCATCCCAACTGCTCGACTGTGCGTAAAGAAGCAGTACATCTTTTCGTGCGACCCGAAATCGATCCTCCGAGAAGTCAGGTTTCTCGGGCTGCTTCTCAAAAGAACGTCGATTGATCCGATGCCTTTTAGATGGGTTCGCTCTCGCATGAGCTTGCTCGATCCTCGGGATACCATCATCGAACTTGGTAAGGAGCACCTTTACGGGGCTCTGCCAGTTCAAACGGCAAAGTACGCGATGGGGGAGTCATCTGACGTCATAGCCACGCGTGCAACGATTGCGCGTGCCCTAGGTATTCTTGACCTCGGCCATGAGCGTTTGCCTAAGCAGCGAGCCATTTCCTAGGCAGCGCGCGGACAGTAGCGGCCATCGGGGTGATGAGCTTTGGATGACCGCCATGGGTCGTTTTCCGACACCCCGCGTCAATCGCGAAGAAGCAAAGAAAAAGCCCTCAGGCCGGGAGGAATGAGGGCTGGAAGTGGTAGCAGGCGAGTCGCGGCAAACGCCTGTGGCGGCATGATGACCGGATCGCCTGCCGTTGCACATCGCTAATTCTGGGGATATGCACGGCCGGCGGCTCTGCTTATCGGACTTGCGGACGCCGTCCAAAATGTCTTTTAGTACTCTCCAAGCACCCAGCCGCTGATATAGGCGAAATACTCGCGCAGCCAGGCGTTGTAGCGGATATAGAGCGGCGTGGCGGCAGCCGCGCCGGAAAGTGTCGTAAAGCCCGCTTTGCGGGCGATCCGCTCGGCGCGCAGCAGATGGAAGTCGCTGGTCACCACCAGCACGGGATCGGTAGCGCGGACGCCGTGTCGGGCCAGTACCTCGCGGCTGAACTGCATGTTTTCCGCGGTGCTGGTGCTGCGGTCCTCGCGGATCAGGCGCTCCGGGACCAGGCCATGGGCCAGCAGGTAATCCCCCATGATGCCGGCCTCGGTGCAGGGCAACCGGCCAAAATCCTGCCCACCGCTGACGACCACCGATGCCGCCGGGAAACGGCTGGCCTGTTGCAGCCCTTCATCGAGCCGGGCCGCAAGCGTGGGCGATACCTCGCAGTTGGGTGAGCCGGAACCCAGAATGACGATCGCCACGGGGGCGCCCGCCGCCGAAGCGTTCGGCGCCAGGTCGGCGATGCCGTGACGCATGTGCTGGAAGAACATGGCGACGCTGACCAGCCACACGATCAACCCGGCCCAGCCGGCGCGCCAGAGCCATTGCCGCCAGGGCGCCGCCGCGCGCCACCGGGCGATGGCGGCCCAGCGCCAGGCCAGGCCCATCAGGGCGACACCCAGCGAAAACGGCAGCACGATACCGAAGTTGAACACGCCCATCAGCATCAGGGCGATGCCGTCGCCCGCCAGCAAGGCTCCCACCACAGCCATGGCCAGTCGCCATGCAGGCTTGCCGCCGTACTGCTTGTCGATCATCACCCGCCCGAGAAGTTGTCGTCAGGCGGGCAATGCTACCCGCACCGCGTGGCGGCGGGCAAATGACCGCTCGAATCAGCTGCCGAGAAACGTCAGCACGGCCTGGGTGAAGCCCTCCACCTGCTGCAGATTCGACAGGTGGGCGGCATACAACTCCGTGTAGCGGGCGCCGGGGATCGTGTCGGCCAGATAGCGGCCGTCGGCGGGCGGCGTGGGGATATCGCCCGAGCCGGCGATCACCAGCGTCGGCGTCTGGATGCGCTGGATCTCCGCGCGCAGATCGGAATCGCGCACGGCCAGGCAGTTGGCGGCATAGCCGCTCGGACTGGTGGCCCCAAGCATGGTCTGCAGACGCTGCACCAGTTCCGGCTGCTGCGCGCTGAAGTCCGGCGTCAGCCATTTGTCGACCACGGCCGCCGTGATCGCAGCCATGCCCTCGCGTTCCACCAGCGCGGCGCGATTGGTCCAGTTCTCGGGCGGGCCGATATAGGCCGCGGTGTTGCACAGTACGAGGCGGTTCAGGCGATCGGCGTGATGCAGCGCCAGCCACATGCCGGTGATGCCGCCCATCGACAACCCGCAGAAATGCACGCGCTGCAGACCCAGATGGTCGAGCAGCCCGATCACATCGCCGCCAAGCTGCGCGATGCTGTACGGGCCGGGCGTCACGCCCGACTCGCCATGGCCGCGCGTGTCATAGCGCAGCACGCGGAAGTGTTGGGACAGCGCGGCGATCTGCGGCTGCCACATGTCGAGGGTGGTGCCGAGCGAGTTGGACAGCACCAGCACCGGCAGGTGCTCGGCGCCATCCAGGCGGTAATGGATGCGGACGTCGGAGAGATCGGCAAAAGGCATGACGGCTCCCGTGGCTCAGTTCTGCGCGATGGCCGAGCCGTGCTGCGCCAGTGCGGTGACCTTCATTTCCATGTACGGATACAGCGGCAGGCCGGTCAGCAGCGTGTGCAGTTCGTCGGCATCCTTCACGTCGAAGATGCTGACGTTGGCGTAAAGGCCAGCCACGCGCCACAGATGGCGCCACTTGCCGTCGCGCTGCAGTTGCTGTGAATAGGCTTTTTCCTTGGCCTTGATCGCATCGGCCACTTCCGGGTCGAGCGATTGGGGGATACGGACGGTCATTTCCACCATGAACAGCATGTGGGGGCTCCTTGTGAATCCGGCGAAATCAGACGGTGGCGACGGGCGTCACCGGCGACCCCATCGCACCCGGCAGCCGCAGCGGCGGCGCCGACAGGAAAAAGTGATGACGACCCTCGGCACGCAGCCATGCGGCGAGATCGCGCAGGTACCACAGCTCGCCCAGCGGCAGGCCGAGCTTGAACAGGCAATGATGATGCAGGGGCAGCATCGGCACTGGCCCTGCTCCCTCCGGCGCCGGCCGTGCCGGATAGCGCTCCACGGCGTAGTTGTCCGCGGCGATTGCGGCGATGCCGGAATCGGTGATCCATTGCAGCAGGCGTTCGTCGCGGCCGTCCAGCGCGCAGCAGCTATGGTGCAGCACCTCGGCGTCGGGTTGCCCGGCCATCTCCATCACCATCTCGGCAAACCCGGTGCGCAGCACAAGGATGTCGCCGGGTTCGACCACGATGCCATCGGCCTCGATCACGCGCATCAGGTCGTCGTATCCGACCGTGCGGCACTCGCGCCCGTAATGCGCGGCCAGGTCGACCAGCACGCCACGCGCCTGGATACCGTGCGCGGCGAAGGTCTCGATGCCGAGCGCGTCGGCGTGGCTGTGGTCATGGCCGCACGGGTGCGCGGAGAAATGATCGTCTTCCGCGTAGTCCACCGGGCCGACGATGTCGGTATTGGGGCGAAAGCCGTTGTAGTAGACCCGCTCGGCCACGCCGTCGCCGTCGGCATCGAACAGCGCGCCGACGTGCGCCAGGGAATCCCACTGCGTCGAGTACTGCATCGACAGCAGTACCTGGTCGTCGCTCAGGACATCAAGCGCGTTTGGGTCGACCTTGGCCAGCGGAAAGTTGACGTACGCCACGTCGTCACGGAACGTGGGACGCAGCACCGGCGGATGCCGGCGTGGATTGAGAACATTGCCGCCCGGCAGATCGAGCGGCAGAGACAGGCAGAACGTCTTGCCGCTGCGAATTTCGCGCGCGGCGGCAAGCACGCGGTCCGCGGTAATCAGGTTCAGGCGGCCGAGTTGGTCGTCATCGCCGAAATCGCCCCAGTTGGCGCCTTCGGGCCGTTGCTTCCATCGTTTCATCGCTGGCGCTCCGGACTGGCGTTCAGAGACGGCAGACGCCATCCAGATACGCCTTGCGCCAGCGCACGATCCGGATGTCGGCGAACAGGCCGGCCGTGAAGAACGGATCGGCCTCGATCAGTGCCCGCGCGGCCTCGCGTGTGTCCACGTCGACGATGTAGATGCCACCGCCGCCATCGCTGCCGTCATCATTGAGCTTGGCCCCGCAGGCCAGCAGCAGCTTGCTGTTCTCCGCCAGGAACTCCAGGTGCGCGGGCCGGTTGGCCTGGCGAACGTGCTGGTGTTCGGGCTTGTCGAAGGTCTCAATGAGGTACGGCATCGAATGTCTCCTGTATCGGTTGTCAGATCTGCGCGCCCCAGGCCAGCATGGCGACGATATAGATCGCGCCGACCCAGAACATCATGATCACGGTGTAGCCCATCACGTCCTTGAGCTTCAGCTTCGACAGCGCCAGCGCCGGCAGAATCCAGAACGGCTGCACCAGGTCATTCCAGGCGTTGCCGAGCATGACCGACATCGACGTCTGCGCCACCGAGCTGTTGATGGCCTTGGCCGCGTCGATCATGAACGGACCCTGGATCACCCAGTGGCCACCGCCGGACGGCGCGAAGAAGTTGATCACGAACGAGCTGACCAGACCCCAGAACGGCAGCGTCTGCGGCGTGGCGATATCGACGAACACGCGCGAGATGCTGTCCACCAGCCCGGAGCCGGCCATGACCGCCATGATGCCTGCGTAGAACGGATACTGCAGGATGATGCCGGAGATCGTCTTGATGCCTTCGTTCAGCTTGGCCACGTAGTTGGCCGGGGTGCCCAGCAACAGCACGCCGATAAACAGGATCAGGAAGTTGATCAGGTTCAGGTCCAGCGAACCACCCTGCGAGAAATGCAGACCCGCGTAGGCCAGCCCGCACAGGCCGATGATCAGGCTCAGCAGGCGGCTGTTGTTCATGCGCGTGGCAAGCGTGTTCTCGATGCCCATGCTGTGGCCGTGCCCGGCGGCGCGGTCCTCGGAGCTGTTCTCCTCGCGGATTTCCACCACTTCCTTGGCGTCACGCGGGTGCAGCATCGCGTTGAGCAGCGGCAGCGTGACGATGACGGCAAGGCTCGTCAGCAGCATCGGTGTGGAGAAGATCGTCTCCTTGAGACCGATCACGCCCATCAGCTTTTCCATCGGGTGGCCCGGGGTGGAGATCAGTACCGGGATGCTGGCAGACAGGCCCAGGCCATACATCGTGAAGCCGCTGTAGGCCGAGGCGATGATCAGGGGGTAATGCACGCCCTTGACCTTCAGCGCCAGCTTGCGGGCGATGATGCCGCCGATCACCAGGCCGAAGCCCCAGTTCAGGTAGCTGCCGATACCGCCGACCAGTGTGGCCACGATGATGGCGCCGCGCGGCGTCTGCACGCGGGCGACGATGGCATTGAGGAAGCGGTCGACCAGCGGCGCGGTGGCCAGCACGTAGCCCATCGCCAGAATCACCGCCATCTGGGTGGTGAACGAGAGCAGGTTCCAGAACCCCTTGCCCCAGTTCGTGATGACCGCCTGGGCGGCCTGTCCTTCTACCAGCATTGCCATGACCATCGTCAGCAACGTCAGGCCGATGGCGAATACAAAGGGGTCCGGCAAATACCGGCGCATCAGTTCAGTAAAGAACCCGGCGACCTTACTCAAGATCTGTCTCCTACGAAATCCGAAATGAACGCATATCGAACTAGCGTTCTACATGCGAACGTCTTGTATGAAGATCGGGAGCGTAAGAGTCCGAATGCGCAAAGTCAAGTTAATGAATTGCTTAATTAGTGCGAAAGTCACAACTATCCGATGCTGCATTGCAGCGCGACATGCTCTGCGTGACCCAGGGCTTCTGGCCTTGTAAATACGCCAGCAATCGGATTGCGCAGTGCAGCATTGACGTGCGGACGGACGGCCTAGATCTGGCCGATATCCGCACAGAACCGCCATGCAGAAAGGAGAATGCCCCGGCCAACGAGCGTGCCGGGGCGGAAGGAGAAGACGCGAGAGGTTTCTCGGGCCAGGTTGAGGTCCACTTGAGGGCTACTTGATGCCGAATCGGCGGTCGAGCGAAAAGGCGCCGGCACCCCGGCCAATCAGGAAGAGTTGCAACGCGGCCCAGGTCAGGTGCGTGGGCCAGGCATCGGGATAGACAAAGATCTCGATGACCAGCGTCATCCCCAGCAGCGCGAACGCCGAAAATCGCGTGAACAGGCCGAGCACCAGCAGCACCGGAAACAGGTGCTCGGCGTACGCGGCCAGATGGGCCGCGAGTTCGGGCGGGATCAGCGGCAAGTTGTACTCCTGCTCGAACAGCGAATAGGTGCTGTCCTTGATCGTCAGCAGCCCGGTGACCTTGGTGCGGCCCGACAGGAAGAACACCGAGGCAATTGCCAGCCGTGCCAGCAATGCCAGAAACGAGTCGCTGATCAGCCGCGAGGCCCGCGTTGTAAGGTTCGACCAGAGCGTGGTATCGGCCCGCACTGGGGAATCGGTATGAGATACGTTTGACATGGCTACCTCGGCAAGCTGGATAGGCTCAGTGAATGTCTGCGCCGTGAATGTCTGCGAAAACCCGCGCGCCAAGCAGCGTGGCCAGCAGGCGGGCGATGTCGATGCCGGGCTCGGCAACCATGGCGGACTGGCTGGCGATCTGAAGGTTGGCGCCTGCGGCGCAGGCATCCAGAAAGGCGCACATGCCCTGCGTGGCGTGTTGCCAGACCACGGCACCTTCTGGCCGCGTCAGCAAGGCGCCCTCCCCGATCCATTCGAGTTCGCCATCAAGGTCACGCTGCTCCCGATTTGCCCGCCAGATCGTGAAGGCAGGCGTTTCGAACCAGCGCCAGCGCACGCTGGCGCATGGCCGTAGCGCCGCGCCAAGGAGATCGCCCCCGTTCAGCGTGGCCAGTGCCGCCGCGTCCAGCGCCTCGTCATCGGCGGCCAGGTGGGACTCGGTCCAGAGGCGATCCAGACGTGCCACGTCCGGCAGGTATGGCAGTGCCGCGGCAGGCTCGAATCCCGACAGGAAATCCGCGAATTCCTGCCCATACTCAATCAGGCAGACGCTGCGCGGGGGCTCCGCGCAGACGTGGATCAGCGCCGCCGCGCGAAACCAGTCCTCTCCTACCAGCCGCAGGACCGTCGGGAAATTCGCGGCCAGCGCATCCACACAGCCCTTGAGCACGGTGTTGCGATAGACCTTGAAGCCGGGCTGCTGCGTCAGCGGCGTGATTGGGGTCCACGGCGGCGCGATGCCCGGCGGCGCCAGAATGGCGCGCAGGAAATCGTCCTGAAAGTGATGTCCGTTGGCGTTCATGATGTGGCGACCTCCGCGTCCAGGATGGACTGTGCGCGATCCCGCTCGTCAAGCAAGTCGGCGAATTCGGGAATGTTGTCGTCCCGTTCGATCAGCGTCGGACGCTCACCTACCCGCGCCACGAAGCGGCGATATAGCGACCAGACGGCCTCCGCCACCGGCGCATCGTGCGAGTCGATCAGCAGTGACGCGCCGAACTCGTCGTCGAAGCTGTGTCCGGCCAGATGAATCTCCCGCACGGCTTCGGCCGGCACGCGGGTCAGGTAGTCCCACGCGTCGTAACCCATGTTTCGGGCGCTGACGTAAACGTTGTTAATGTCCAGCAGCAGCCCGCAACCGGTGCGCCGCACCAGTTCGGCCAGAAAATCGGTCTCGCTCCAGTCGTGCTCGTCCATGCGCAGGTAGTGCGACGGGTTCTCCAGCGCGATGGCACATCCAAGGCGGTCCTGAACGCGGGAGATATTGGCCGCCACTTTCGCCAGTCTTGCCGTGGTCCGCGCCACCGGCAATAGATCCGGCACGTAGCGCCCGTCCAGCGTCGACCACGCCAGATGCTCGGAAACCAGCACCGGCTCGATCCGCCGCAACAGTGCGTGAAGCCGATCGAGATGCGCCTCGTCCGGCGGGGCATCGCCCGCCAATGACAGCGACACGCCGTGCAGTGCCACCGGATGGCGCTCCCTGATGGCCGTCAGCCACGCCAGGCGCGGACCGCCGGCCATCAGGTAGTTCTCCGGGTGGACCTCGAACCACAGGCCCGGCTCGGCGCATTGCAGCGCCTGCTCGAAGTGTTGCGGCTTGAGTCCAAGCCCCGCGCGTGGTGTCGCTGTCATGGTAGACGTCTCCAACGGGCTGCTATCCGGCTTACATCGGCTTCAGCGTGCCCATGCCGTGCGGCGTCTTGATCGTCGCGCAGGTACCAACGGGCACGGACTTGAAGTGGTCGCGCTCGTAATCGGTCTTCTGGGTACCGGCGCACGTCGTGCCCGCCCCCGCCTTGCAATCGTTCTGGCCGGCCATGGCCACGCCGTAGCACTTCTCCATGGCGGGCTTGTCCTTGGACGGCTGCATGGTGCTGTTCTGCGCCAGGGCGACGCCCGAAGTCAGGGCGGCCAGGGTCACGGCGGCGGCGAGCTTGATGGTGTTCATGGCGATACTCCTTGAGAGCGGATCAATGTGAAGGGAAGTCAGATATCCGTGGTCCCGCCCGGCCTGCCTTGCGACGCAAGGTTGTTGGGCTCGGTGGTCGGATGATCTGACTGTCAATTCGCGGGGGATCCGTCACCGGTTACAGCCGCCCGGGAGAATATTTTTTTGTGGTCCGCTGTAACCGGATGGCGCCCGCCGACGAATAACGGAGAAGCACATGCACGCGGATTGTCGCCATGGGTGCACTCACATATCATTTCGAAGCGATCACCCCTGAACCTCGTGACGATGTTGATCGATCAAATCTCCGCGCAGTCGTCGCCTGCATGAAGCCCGCTCCCGAGCGCGCCGGCATGGAGGCGATGGATGCGGTGGAGCAGCGCCTGCGTGCGCTGCTCCTGGCCGGCCTGGGTGGCGATCAGGCCGCCTATCATGCATTCCTGACCGAACTGACCGGCCGGCTGCGCGCCTTTGTCCGGCGGCGGCTCTATCAGTTGCAGGATGAAGTCGAGGACATCGTCCAGGAAACGCTTCTGGCGGTGCACAACGCCCGGCACACCTACCGCGCCGAGGAACCGCTGACGGCGTGGGTCTACGCGATTGCCCGCTACAAGCTGCTGGATTTCCTGCGTAGCCGTTCCCGTCACGGGGCGACGGAGTCGCTGGACGATGTCGCGGACATCCTCTGCCATAGCGACGACGCGCCGGCGCACGATGCACGACTCGACCTGAGCGGCCTGCTCGAGCAACTGCCGGACAAGCAGCGGCTACCGATCCTGCACGTGAAACTGGAGGGCCTGTCGGTGGCGGAGACCGCCCGGCTGACGGGGCTGTCCGAATCGGCGGTCAAGGTAGGTATTCATCGCGGGCTCAAGGCATTGGCCGCCAAAGCCCGCCTGTTCACATCATGAAGACAGACGATCTCATCTCCCTGCTGGCCACCGGCATCCGCCCGGTGGACCCGCACATCATGCACCGGGCATTCGTCCGGGCGCTCTGCGCCGGTGCCGCCGGCGCGCTCCTGCTGCTGACCATGACGTATGGGGTGCGCCCAGACATCCGCGTGATGCTGGTCACGCCGATCTTCTGGCTCAAGGTGGCGTTTCCGCTGTCGCTGGCAATCGGCGCATTCGTTGTGCTGAAACGGCTGGTGGTGCCCGGCGCGCAGGTGGGTACCCGTTGGGCGGTGCCCGGCGTGCCGGTGCTGGCGGTGTGGATCGGCGCCCTGGCGGTGCTGGCCAATGTGCCGGCAACCGAGCGGCTGTCACTGATGCTCGGCATGACGTGGAGGACCTGCCCGTTCAATATCGTGTTCCTGTCCTTGCCGCTGTGCGTGGCGCTGGTCTGGGCGGTTCGGCAGATGGCCCCAACGAACCTCCGCGCCGCCAGCGCCCTGGCCGGACTGCTCGCCGGTTCGGTGGCGACTATCGTCTATTGCCTGCATTGCCCCGAAATGGAGGTCCCGTTCTGGGCAATCTGGTATCTGGCCGGGATGCTGATTCCGGCGGCGCTGGGCTGGCTGCTCGGCCCGCGCCTGCTGCGCTGGTGAGACGCCACGGCCACACCCTGCCCCCCGCGCGTGGCCCGTCTCAGATCTGATCTGCAAGATATCGAATTCCGCAAACGCGCGGACTGAATATATTGGCTGTGTCCCGGGACGCTGCCCGTGACCCCGTTTCTTGCAAACAATCAGAACATTCTCTGAAAGGGGGCTGCGATGGTCAGCAGAGTCCCGCGCAAGCCGACGCCGGCCGCCGGCAAGACAACTTCAGTCCAGACGCGTGTCGATGGCCCCGTGGTAATCCGGCCGATTCCGATCCCGATCCCGCTCCCTGTCGCGCCCGATCCCAATCAGAATTTCTTCGACGCGGGCCGCCCCGGTCAGCCAGTGGTCCGGCAGGACGACCTGCTCGTGCTGCGGGTGGAACTGAACAATCTGACCGTGCAGCGAGGCAGCCCGCCTCGGCTGCGCAAGACTGGCAGCGGTGTGGCCACGCTGGTCCTGCATTTTCCACCTCAGTCGATCTTCGAGCAGGCGTTCGCCGAATCCTCCCCGCCAGCCGTAGATCCCCCCGTCACGCTGCCCGCGCGCGCGCGTATCGCGGGGGAATCGCGGATCGCGTTTGCCGTGCCTGATGGCTTCGATATCCCATACACGCTTGAAGGCGTGCTTACGGCCGTGCGCGATCTGCCACTGGCCGTGGGCGCCAATGCCCTGCCGCCCACGGCCGCGCAACCGCCCCTGTCTTTTCCCGAATGGCTCGGCGGACTGATCGCGCAGGCAACCGGCAGCCTGACGCTGGCCCAGCGCGCCGCCCTGCCGAGCATCACGCTACGCAACCTGAAGCTCGCATCGGTCCAGCGCGATACGTCGACGCTTGAGCGGCGGCAGGTGGCCCCGGCTACGGCACGGCGCCGTGCGGCCCTGCCGGCCATCGACGTTCGCCGGGGCGTTACCACGGACGTCGGGCTCGGTCCGATCCTGTCGGGCCTGAAACCCCGTCCCGCCGAGCCTACCGCCCAGCAGACCGCGCTGGAGGTACCCTGGCGCCTGATCCTGAGCCCCGATGCCGATGAGCGCTGGCATCACGCGGTGGCGCCAGTCACCACGCCGGACGGGCATACGGAGCTATGGCACACCCAGCTCGTGGCACCCACCGATCAGGGCACCATCGTGCCCCCGCACCCCGACCCCAACCGCATCGTGCGCGCGGTCTGGGCGCTGGCGGGTGAAGGGACGTCGAAGCCGATGCAGGCCAAGTTTCCGGCCGCCGTCGGGGAACTGCCCGCTCCCGTGGACATGCCGTTCAAGGCAGCACTCAACGACATGGACCGCTACAGCATTGTCCATCTGTCGTCCAACTTCTCGCGCTCTGGCTACACCCCCGCCGCGATTCCTGCCGATCAGTTGATGCTCTCCGCGCTGGGCGCGTGGATCAACGTGCGTGGCGTATGGGACGGCCCCCAGTCGATCGACCTCGTCGCCTGGACCCATCGCGGCAGCATGGGGCGCGACCACTACGTGCGCACGGTCAAGCGCGGGTTTCTATGGCCCTTCGGGCACCGCGCGGTGCTGGTCGAAGTCACCGAGCGAAAATTCCAGCATGGCGGTGTGCCCGGCAATGCGGCGGTGCTACGCAAGCGTACGTTCATCATCGTGCGCGAACGCGAGCGGGCCTTCACGGAGACCGATCTGCGCAGCGGTACCGATGGCCGTACGCAACTGCACCTGCAGATGCCCCTGACCAGCGTGCGCATCCTGAGCCTGGTGACGCCGGACCTGAGCCCGGTAACGCCGACGACGGCCCCGATCTGGCCCCTGGTCGGCGGCGTGCCGTTTCCGTTCCGCTGCGAAGGCACGGATCTCGACGGGCGCGCCATCCGCTTCGACCTGCCGATGGTGTTCATGTATGAATCCATCGCCATGGACCCGAGCACTGCGAACGACACGTTCGCCAAAGCGCAGACGCTTTGGGATCAAGGGCTGCCACCCGGCGAGGTCCCCGGCACGGGACGTGGCGCGACGATGGCGCCGCAATCGATGACGCTGGCGCGCAGCGCCCAGCCCGGTGACACGATGCTGGAGGTGCGCGAGCTACGCTTCGGCGCGGAAGCCGGCACCGGCAATCCAACGCTGAAGGCGTACGGCCAGACCCAGCAGCGTCCCGCCTTCTATCCGAAGGTGGTTCGGGCCACGGTGCGCATTCCTGCATTGGCGCAGCTTACCGGCAGCGGCGACGCCAACGTGGTGGAATGGAACAACACCTACCTGGCCAGCGAGTTCGGCGCGGACAACAAGGGACAGGTGTTCGTCAACATCGTGCCAGGCGATCCGAAGAACCAGGCCCGGCTCGATTTCTCCGCACAGGGGGATCGCGCCGGCGGCTTCGTCCAGCCGAACCTCAGTCCGAGCGCGGTGTCTCGCCTGACCGGGCCGGTCACCGGCTCTGTCAACGATTTCGTGGGCGGGCGCATGACCGGGTCGGATGCCTTCCCCGGCGCCGGACTGCCCAACCTTCCGTTGCTGTTCGGATGCATTCCACTCGGCGCGGTCATTGAGACAGTGACGTCGTTGGTGGACACGCCCGAGCAGGTGCCGCGCTTTGTCTCGGAGTGCGGCAGCCAGGCCGAACTATTCCTGAACGGTCTGGCGCAGCTTTATGCCGCCTTGACTGGGCTGGCCGGGCAGACAGGCAGCGCCGCCACGGGCGGGGTGAGCGCCATTGGCTCGACGGTGGCAGACCTGAAACAGCAGGCCGCCACCTACGCGCCGGGCCTCGTTGCCGATGCGCAGGCGCGACTGGACGCCCTGCAAGCCGCGCTGACCGCACTCAGCAACGCTATCGCGCCGCTGGTCAACACGTCGATCGACGCAGCGCCTGCTCTGCCCAATCTCGCCACGGCGATCACGGCTGTGCAGAGCGCCTCGGATCAATTGCGCGCCACCGCAGGTGCGACGGTCGCCGGTGTCTCGCTACCCGCTGGCCTGCGTCAGTCGCTGATTCAGGCCGCCAACGTTGCCACGGCGCTTGCCGGCGACCTCGGCACGGTGGCCGCGCTGGTGGCCGAAGGCAAGGCGCTGTTCGCCGCGCTCGATGCGATCCTCGGCGACCCGAAGGCGTTCCAGGCCCTGCTGAGCGATGCGGATGCGCTTTTTGCCCACCTCAAGGCCGTGCAGAACGCGCTGGCGCCGCTGCGGGATACCCTCGCCAACTTCCGGCTGCTCGAAGGCGCGGCGCGGCAGACGCTGTTGAACGTACTCGACGCGATGATGCTGGCGCTCGCAGTGAGCGATGATGTGCTCCGCACGCTTTTGCAGGTGCTGTTCGGCGATGAACTGACCATCCGCTTCAACTGGAACCCGCGCATCGCCAGTTGGCCAGCCTCCGGCCCGATCTTTCACCCCAACGACCCCGCCGGCTTCTCGGTGGCCGTGGAGGCCAAGGTCAAGAAATCAGGCGGCGGGCAGCCGAAGCTCACGGTCGTCAGTTCGCTCAAGCATTTCGACCTGATCCTGATAGGCGCTGCCGGCTTCCTGGAACTGAATTTCGAGAAGATCGAATTCCGCGTTGGCACCGCCGACAAGATGAACGTCGACGTGCTGCTCAACGACATCAAATTTATCGGCCCGCTCTCATTCGTGGAGACGCTGCGCGACCTGATACCGCTCGACGGCTTCTCCGACCCGCCCTACCTGGATATTTCCACCCAGGGGATAGATGCGGGCTTCAATGTGGCCCTGCCGTCGATCTCGGTGGGCATGTTCAATCTCAGCAACCTCGCGCTGGGCGCCGGGTTCACGGTGCCGTTCATTGGCCAGCCGCTGGCGGTGCGGTTCAATTTCTGCACGCGCGAGCAGCCGTTCAATCTGTCGGTCTGCATGTTTGGCGGCGGCGGGTTCTTCGGCATCACGCTTGATCCGGGCGGCATCCAGCTGCTGGAAGCCTCGTTCGAGTTTGGCGCCAGCATCTCGGTCAACCTCGGCGTGGCATCCGGTGGTGTCCATGTCATGGCCGGCATCTACTTCCGCATGGAGCAGGACAACTGCGCCCTGACCGGCTATTTCCGCCTTGGCGGCAGCGTCAGCGTGCTGGGGCTGATCACGGCGTCGATCGAACTGTACCTTGCGCTGGCGTACGAATCGCAAAGCGGCAAGTGCGTGGGGCGCGCGCAGTTGACGATCGAAGTCGAGGTGTTCCTGTTCTCCACCAGCGTCACGATCAGCTGCGAGCGAAAGTTCGCCGGCGCGAACGGCGACCCGACCTTCCGCGAACTCATGGGGCTGCAGCCGGCCCTGCCGCTGACGGACGAACTGGCGCTGATCCACGACGACACCGAGTACGCCTGGCGGCAGTACGCCGAGGCATTTGCCTGACCCGACGTTGGTCAAACAGGGGGCTGCGCATGGCCACGCAAACGATTCTCTGGACGGTCCTGCCCGCCGGGCGTGTGACCGAGGGGGCCTTGAAGGGGCGCCTCAAGGTGTCGGTCGTCGCTTCGCCGCGACTGACACCCGAACGCGCGAACGAGCGACAACTCCGGGCCTTTCCTGAATGGCTGCTCTGGCCAAGGACCGTGGCCGAGGCAAAGTTCGGGCTACGCATCGGCACCACGTTGCTGCCACTCGAGCCACTTGGGCCGCTTGCCGGTCAGGCACAGCCCGACGTCGATCTGTGGAGCCAGCTCTTCGCGCCGGAGACGCCGGTTGATGGCTTCGTCTTCAAGGACATGAGCCGGGTCAACCTGCGCTCCTACGCCGTGCGCAACGTGCTCGGTCTGGCGCGCAAGTACTACGCGCAACTGGCCGTGGGCGCCACCAGCCGGCACCCGACGTTGTTGCCCTGGTCATCGGCCAATCCGGCACTACGCGCCATGCTGATCGACATGGGGGCACCGCGCGAGGTGGGCGCGGAGCGCCAGGGTGGCTTCGCCCGTTTCTTCAACGATGGCGATGGTGGCATCGAGCAGGTGCTGCGCAATAGCGTATTCGGCCCTAACTCGAAATACTCGGGCACCGCGGCCGGCATCGGTGTCGACAGGGGTGGCAACCCGGTCAACGGGGCAAGTTTCCCGGTGCGCGTGCTGCCGCCGGACTGGCAGCCGCCCAACGGCACGCCCGATACGGCGTTGATGGCCAACTGGGCCACCGCCGCCGAATACACGCTGTACCAGGCCGACCGCTTTTATCGCCGGGAACCCCTCTCGGCGGATGCGCTTGCCATGCGCCGGCCGAGCGGCAAGGGCATTCCCCCGCCGCCCGAGACCCAGACGCTCGACTTCCACAAGCGTCTGGCGTCCTACAGCGACTACCCAGCCCTGCTGCGCAGACTTGGTGTGCTGCTCGACTTCGTCCTGCCCGCCGAAAACCCGATCGATCAGCAGGTCGGCCAGCAAGGCAACGCGCAAGGGACGATGCAACTCGATCTGCGCTGGGCCAATGATCACGATCCCGGCGTGGATGGCTGCCCGGCCACCGCGTGGCAGGCCGACTCGCAACGTTTCACGGCCCGCCCGCGCACCAACGATCACCACATGGGAATGCTGCGGCTGGGCGGCGCCAATGATCGCTGGGATCAGTCGAAGCGCATTCCGTTCGACGTCTATCAGGTAGACCCCGACGGCACCGCGCTGAAGACCGTGGATTTCGTGCTGTCGGCGCAGCGGCTGATCGACAAGAGCCACAAGACCGGCACCGATGGCGCGGTGACCTACACCACCGGGGACGACCAGCCCGTTGCCGCGTTGCGTGCCGGGGGGATCGGTGTCTCCCGCCATGGGCGTGCCGCCGCGCTGGCCTTCGGGGCCGCCAGCAGCGCCGCCAAGGATGGCGCCGTCCGCAGCGGCGCGGCGGCTTCGGCCGGGATTGCCCTGTTCACGGAAGATGTGCTGCGCGGGTATAGGGTCGACGTGCAGCCGATCATCGGAGGCAAGCCGGGTCGCTGGCAATCGCTGTGTCGGCGGCAAGGCGCATACCAGATTGCCGCGACGGGCGCGAAGCTCTCGCTGCCTGCCGATGACGAGGGCTACGTCAAGGGCGCATCGACGACAAGTACCGCCAACCCTGCCAGCGGCGCCGACCCTGACGATCACTATCTGCACGAATCGTTGTTCCGCTGGGCTGGATGGAGCCTGGTGGTGCCGCGTCCGGGCCGCACGCTGCGCGCGCAGGATGGCGATTCGGGCGTGCAGGCCGAAGTGCCGACCGATGTGACCGATGCCGCGGCCGCTACCGATGGGAACGGCATCCTGGCCAGCTTCGTGGCCGCGAAAGGCAGTCTGCCCCGGCTGCGCTTCGGCTTTGCCTATCGCTTGCGCGCGCGGCTGGTCGATCTCGCCGGTAACAGCCTCGATGTCGACGACCCCTCGCTCGGTGACGGAGAAAACGAACTGGAGGTCACGCAGCCAGTCACGTACTGGCGTTTCGAGCCGGTGGACCCGCCCGTGCTGGTGCAACGCGCGCGTGCCAGCGAGGGGGAGTCGCTGGAACGCATGGTCATTCGCAGCAACTACGACGCCGATCCGGCCACCTTTTTGACGACCGGCGCGTTTGCCGATGCGATCAAGCTGCCGGCTTCCGCCGATTTCGCCTACACACCCGCGAACGAGCGGCATGTGGTACCGCCCAAGGCGTCGCAAACGCTGTGCGAGACCCACGGCCTGTTCGATCCGATGTTCGGGTCCGCATCGGGAATCCGCGATGCGTACGCGCTAGCCGCGCGCGAATCGGGCACGCTCTACGACGCCGGTCCGGGCGCTGACGTGGCGTTGATCACCCCCACGGCGCTGGCGAACGTTGCCACCACCGTCGCGGTGCCGCCAGCCCTGCCGTCGCCGGACAACCCGACTGGCGACCGGCTCGCGGCTGGCCAGTACGTGATCCATCGCGAGGCACGGGTGCCAACGCCGTGGCTGCCCGATGTCGCAGCCGGGGGCATCGCGCTGCGCGCCGCGCCGGGCAGCCGGCTGCCCGGCGTGACCGGGCCGATGTCACTGGGCGCGGGCGCCGAGATCGTCGCCATTCCGGGTAACGAACTCGTCCTGATGGTGGCGTTCGACCAGCGCTGGCCCGATACACGTGGGCTGCGCATCGTGCTGGCGGAACGCATCGGACTGCTCGCCGACCCACCTTGTCAGGTCACGTATCCCGACGACGGCGCACCACGCTGGGACGCCGACGCCCGCACGCTGACGTTCCTTCTGCCCAAGGGCCAGATCGCGAGGCTGACCTATGCCAGCTTTGTCCATCCCGACCTGATCGGCACGTTCGGCCTGCCAGACTGGGTGGATACCGCCGCCGAAAAGGCGCTGCTACAGCAGATGGCACTGACGGGCGCGGCATGGATGCTCACGCCGTACCGGCCGCTGGTACTGGTTCACGCGACGCAGCAACCGGTTTGCACGCCGGAATTCCTGACCGGACTGGGCACAGCACGCAGCCCGGGCGATCGCTTTGCCAAACTTGGCGCGCGTGTGCGGGTGCATGGGCCGAGCACGGGCAAGCTGGAGTTGCAGGCGACATGGACCGAATGGATCGATGACCCCGCAGACGCAG
The DNA here is from genome assembly GCF_000196015.1 of Cupriavidus metallidurans CH34. Classification (NCBI taxonomy): domain Bacteria; kingdom Pseudomonadati; phylum Pseudomonadota; class Betaproteobacteria; order Burkholderiales; family Burkholderiaceae; genus Cupriavidus; species Cupriavidus metallidurans. Next base: position 1,324,078 of record NC_007974.2, read on the forward strand.
CAGGCCCCCGGATCGCGCAATGCGAGGGCACGCTGGCGGAGATCGCCCTGCCGGAGAACGGACCCAACCTCGACAGTCTCGGCCCACTTGTCGATGCGATGATCGCTGATCCGCAACGACCCCGCGCGCGCGGCGACCAGCACGAATTCGGCGATACGAAATGCCGTCTGGTGTCGTACTGCCTGCGGGCTACGACGCGCTTCCGCGAGTACCTGCCGGCGGCCCTTTATGCGGACCCGAACGCCATCACCCGTACCGGGCAATTCGCCCAGGGGCCGCGCATGGTGCGTGGCGCCGACGACGATCCGGGCGCACCGATGCTGCGGGCTGCCGATGGCACCGACGCCTATACCGTCATACCCGCCAGCGCTCCGCCGGATGCGCCGCGCGTGCGCTACTGCGTGCCGACGTTCCGTTGGAGCGGCACGCCCACCAGCACGGACTTCGACACCACCCGGCTCGGCAACGGCGTGCGCGTATGGCTGGATCGCCCGTGGTTCACGTCCGGCGAAGGCGAACTGCTCGGCGTCGTGTTGCCGGCCAGCGGGGATTTCGCCAGCATCCCGCTGCCGCTTGAGGGGCTCGTGACCCAGTGGGGCGCCGATCCGCTCTGGGATTCGGTACTGCCGAAAATGTCGATCCACGACACCGACTTCCCGGCGCGGGTGACATCGGCATTGGCCCCACTGCAGGAAGCGGGCAATCCCAAGGTCATGGTGGTCGGGCATCGGGTTCACTGGCACGCCGAACGCAGTTGCTGGTACTGCGATATCGAGCTGGACCCGGGGTTGACCTATATGCCGTTCGTGCGGCTGGCGCTGGTCCGCTACCAGCCAAATGCGATCGACGAGGCGCTGGTGTCGAAAGTCGTGCTCTGCGAGTTCGCCCAGGTCCTGCCGCGCCGACGCGCCACCTTCGCCCGCACGGGGACGCAGGTCAACGTCAGCCTGCGCGGTACGGTGCCGGCCCACGGGCCGATGAAGTGGTCGGCCGATGGCGAATATCTCGACATCTCGTTTATCCCGCCATTCGGCACCGAGGGCGAGACCGGGCGCAACAAGGTGGAAGTCGTGCTGCAGACGCGGGATCCGGCCATCGACAGCGATCTGGCCTGGCAGGATGTTCGCGTGCTGGCGGACAGCCTGCTGGACCCGAAGGCCCCGCTGAATATCGGCACCGTCGGCCAGCATCTGGTGGGGCAGGCGCCGCAGCGCATCGTCCCGGAAGTGCTAGGGCTTGGCCGCATCGCACCGCCCGCTGCCGTCACCGGGGCTATTGGGGCTATTGGGGCTATTGGCGCCATTGGAGCAATCGACGTGACACGGCCATCGCTGGGCGACCTGCTCGATCCGGTGATCTGGTCCGGCACGGTCACACTGCCCGATGTCGCAGGCAAGCCCGCGCGGCTGGCCATCCGGGAGTTCGAGCGGTATTACACCGACCGCACCGTGCCAGAAGTCCGGGCCGGCAAATCGTTGCGGCGCCGGGTGGTGGAGGAACGTCTGGTCTACACGACATTCTTTCCGCTTGCCTAAGTTGCAGCGCAACACAAATAATAGAGCGGCTTGTACCTCACGTGATTCACCCAACGGAGAGACACATGGCCGACGATGGCAAGACCGCCGCACCGCCGCCAGGGCGGGAGCCGCTGCTGATCGACCTGGCGCTACAGGGCGGCGGCGCGCACGGCGCCTTCACCTGGGGCGTGCTCGATCGGCTGCTCGAAGAGCCGTGGCTGGAGATCGACGGCATTTCCGGCACCTCGGCCGGCGCCATGAACGCCGCGGTGCTCGTGCATGGCCACGCGCTTGGCGGCGCCGAAGGCGCCCGGCAGGCGTTGTCGGACTTCTGGCAGCGCGTCTCCGAGACGGCGCGTTTCAGCCCGTTCCGCCGCAGTCCGCTGGACGTGATCCTGGGCCGCTGGACCCTCGACGATTCCCCGCTGTTCGTCGCCGCCGATCTGGCGGCTCGGATCTGGTCGCCCTATGACCTGAACCGCGCCGGCAGCAATCCGCTGGCCGATATCCTGCAGGCCAGCATCGACTTCGAGCTGCTGGCGCGCGCGCCTATCCACCTGTTCGTCACCGCCACCAATGTGGAAACCGGCCGCGGACGCGTGTTCAAGAACGCGGAGGTCACGTCCGAGGTGCTGCTGGCCTCGGCGTGTCTGCCCACGGTATTCCAGGCCGTGGAAATCGACGGGGTGCCGTACTGGGATGGCGGCTACGCCGGCAATCCGACGATCACGCCGCTGGTGCGGGAATGCTGCTCGCACGACACGATCCTTGTGCAGATCAACCCCGTGGCCCGCCCCGGCGCGCCACGCAGCGCCCGGGACATCGTGAACCGCCTCAACGAAATCTCGTTCAACGCCGCGCTGCTCAAGGAGTTGCGGATGATGGCGGTGCTGCAGCGCGTGGCCGATCCCGGTGACGCGGAAGGAGCTCAATGGGCCAATATGCGCATCCACCGCATTGCCAGCGACAAGATCGCCGAGTACGGCACGGCATCGAAGATGAATGCAGAGTGGTCGTTCCTGTGCCTGCTGCGCGACGAAGGGCGTGAAGCGGCTGCGCAATTCCTGGCCGAGCACGGCGACGCGCTCGGTCAGCGCTCTTCGTTCAATCTCGACGAACTGCTCGAGGAGATCTGAACCATGGGTCTCCTTGGCATCGTCATCGCCCTGGGGGCGATGATCTGGCTCGCGTTTCGCGGCTGGAGCATCCTGATCATCGCGCCGGCGGCGGCCCTGCTGGCCGCGGCCACGGCGGGCGAACCGCTGCTGGCTCACTGGACCCAGACCTTCATGGGCACGGCGGCGGGGTTCGTCGCCCAGTTCTTCCCGTTGTTCCTGCTCGGCGCCCTGTTCGGCAAGCTGATGGACGACAGCGGCTCCGTCACGGCCATCGCCGAATGGATGACGCGCGTGCTCGGTCCCCAGCGTGCGATGCTGGCCGTGGTGCTTGCGGGCGCGCTGCTGACCTACGGCGGCGTGAGCCTGTTCGTGGCGTTCTTTGTGCTGGCGCCGATGGCGCACGCGCTGTTTCGCGCGGCGGACATCCCGCCACGCCTGATGCCCGCCGCCATCGTACTGGGTACGTCGACGTTCACGATGTCGGCGCTGCCGGGAACGCCGGCGATCCAGAACGCGATTCCCATGCCGTTCTTCAGCACCACGCCGTTCGCCGCGCCCGGCCTGGGTATCGTGGCCAGCGCGATCATGCTGACGTTCGGGCTGTGGTGGCTGTCGCAGCGCGAGAACGCTGCGCGCCGCAGGGGCGAGGGTTACGCCATTGCCGAGGAGGAGGCTTCGCCCGATGAGGTGGCGGAGCGCCCGCTGATCCGTGAGCTTGCCAGTACCGCACGCGAATTCGACCCGGCCGAGGCGCTGCAAGGCAGTCGCAGCGACGAGCCGCCAGCAGCCTTTATCGCGCTGCTGCCGCTGGCCGTGGTGATCGTGGTGAACCTGCTCATGAGCTTCGTGGTGCTGCCACGGGTGGATGCCGACTACCTCGGCCTGCCCGAGTGGGGCGCGACCACGCTGCAGGCAGTCAGCGGCGTGTGGTCCGTTATCGTCGCACTGACCGCTGCCATTCTCTGCCTGATTGCGCTGAATTTCCGGCGCCTGCCGGAGCTGCGCGACAGCATGGGGGCTGGCGCTCACGCCGCCGCCCTGCCGGTGCTCAGCGTGGCCAGTCTGGTGGGATTCGGCGCGGTGGTCGCCAGCCTGCCCGGGTTCGGCGTCGTGCGGGACTGGGTATTGTCGATCGAGGGAGGCCCGCTCGTGTCGCTGGCCGTGGCAACAAACGTATTGTCGGCGCTGACCGGCTCCGCCTCTGGCGGCCTGACCATTGCGCTCGATGCGCTGGGTGGCACCTACCTGACACGTGCCTTCGACCTGGGCATCGATCCCGCCATCCTGCATCGCGTGGCCGTGATGAGCGCTGGCACACTCGACACGCTGCCGCACAACGGGGCCGTGGTCACGCTGCTGGCCGTATGCGGCGCCACGCATCGGGAAAGCTACGGCGGCATCGTGATGGTGGGGATCGTCGGCCCGATGCTGGCGCTGGCGGCGGTGATCGCGCTGGGGAGTTGGGTTGGGTCGTTCTGAAGCCTGATGAACCAAAGCCCGATGAACCGAGGGGTCAGGCGGCCCCCTCCCCGCCGACCTGGGGCTGCACGATGCCCATCCGGCGCGCGGCCAGCTTCATTTGCGTGAACTGGATGCCGAACAGCGCAAGCTTCGATGCCAGCGGAAACACGCCGATAAAGAGCGGCCACGATGCCGTGAACGCCACTGCCACCACCAGGTTCAGCAAGCCGGTGAGCAGCATCAGCCCGGCCCACAGGTAGCCATAACGGGTCAGCAGATCGCCCATGCGCTCCCGCGCGACCGGTGGCACGTAGCGGTGCATCCAGCCGCCGCGCAGCATGACCACGCCGACCAGCACATACAGCACGCTGGGCTTGCCCATCACGAAGCGGGGGTCGTTCGTCAGTAACGTGGCAGCGGCCGATACCAGCACGCTGATCAGGCTGATCCATTGCAGCGCGGCAATGGGCTCACCGCGAAACCTCGCCCAGAGCACCACGCCGACCGCCACGGCAGTACCTGCCGCAGTGGCCACCACGACATCGACTTTCATGGCAAACAGTACGGCAAAGACGATCACGCCAAGCGAGTCGAACAATACCGGTCGTAATGCGTAGAAGAATGCGCTCATGCGGGTCCTTTCCCAGTCTCCAACTGGCGGTGCGTCGCAGCAAGTGATCCGGACGCCAGAGCGCGTCAAACTGATCATTGCATAGTTCTGCGAAGTGTCGGAGACGCGCCTGCCCGCGTCAAGGTAAACATGAGTGAATCAGGGTTGGCCCGGAGTGCGCAAACGCTGCACGGGGCGCCAGGAACCCCACAATCCCTACAACTCCCACAATCCCTACTGCGTCATGGGGATACTTCCTCCTGCCGCAATGGGTCGGGACGTACCAGAATGTACTGGGAGGGGACGCCAATGACTGAGCGCAAGCCATCAACGTTGCCGAGGACCATCCTTTTCACGGTCGTGGTGATCGTGGGGCTTGCCTTTGCGCGCGTGGCACGGGCCCAGATCTTCGGCGCGGTCAGTGCGGACGGGTCCATCACGCTGACCAATACGGCGGGAAATCCACATCTGCACCTGCTGGTCGCCGGCAATCCACCGGCCGAGCGCAAGCCCCGGGAGCCGAGGGATCTGCCCACCGACGCCGCGCTGTTCGCGACTTTCATTTCGGAAGCCAGCCGCAACTCCCACCTGCCGCCGGAACTGATCCGTGCCGTGATTGCCATCGAATCGCGCTTCAATCCCAATGCGGTATCCAGAAAGGGCGCGATCGGACTGATGCAACTGATGCCGGATACCGCCAAGCGGTTCTCGACCGGCGACATGCTGAATCCGCGCGACAACATACTCGCGGGCGCACAGTACCTGCGCTATCTGCTGGACCTGTTCCGCGATGATCTGGAACTTGCGCTGGCGGCCTACAACGCTGGCGAGAATGCGGTGATCCAGGCGGGAAACCGGATCCCGGCCTACGCGGAAACGCAGGCCTACGTACCGATGGTCATGGCGCACTACCGCAGGCTGCTGGCCTCGGGGTAATGCGCCGGCGATGGCCGGTGCTGCTGCTTTACTGCCCTACGGCTCTACGGCTCTACGGCTCTACGGCTCTACGGCTCTACGGCTCTACTGCCGGATCGTCGCCGCCTGCATCAGATTGCCGACCACATCCGCCCTGGCCTTGTTGAGCGCCACAATATGCAGTTGCCTGCGGATGTCGTCTTTGACGTCGTCAAATGCCGGGACCTGCGTGGCACGCTTCGCATCGAGCCTGACGATGACACGAAGATTGTCGACCACGACTGGCTCCTGCGTGACCGCACCAACCTCCAGATGGGAGACGGCTTCGGCCACGGCTACCGGCACGCCCTGGCTCTTGCCTTCGACCACGGGCACCCGGAACGTGATCCACGGCATCTCGCCCCCGCCCTCCTTGCTCGACGCCACGCTGTACATCCGGACCAGCTCATCGAAGGACACGCCCGCCCTGAGCTTTTCCAGCACGGTACGGGCGGTCCGATCGTCCGCCACCGAAATGATGCGGACCTTGTACTCCTCCTTCCCCATCATGCTGACTACCTCGTCATACCGCGCCTTGACCTGCGCATCGGTAATCGGATCGAGGCGCAGGTTGTCGCGCAGGTAAAGCTCCGCCTCCGCCGACGCCTTCGCGGTGTTGGCGGCCTGCACGACTTCCGGCCTCCGGTCATACCCATCCTTTTCCGCCGACTGCCGCAGCACTTCGCGCACGATCAGTTCCTGTGTGAAGAACTGGCGCATCTGCGGGGTGTCTGCCTGGCGCGCCACACGCAAGGCGTCGTCGAGCTGCGTCTGCGCAATCGGCACGCCGTTGACGACGGCGAGCGTTCCGGGCGGCAGGCCTGTGCCCGCCCCGCTCCCGCTGTCATCCGCTGCCTGACATGGCGCAAGGCACGCAGCGAGCATCAGGCCGAGCGCCAGACGTGCCGGACCTGACAGACGAGACAGGGCAATCGCATTCATGGTGGGCCTCCGCATTCGGACGACTGGCGCGATGTTCGTGCGCCCGGCGAGATCAGTTCGACGCCATCAGATGGTGGTACGCATGGAGGATCTCGTCCGCCGTCGCGAAACCATCTATCCGCAGCCAGGGCTTGCCCGGCGCCGCGCGCAGCAGGACCACCGGACTGTGATTCATCTTGTCTTCGTGATAAACGTTGAAGGCCTTCTGGGCGGCAACGCTGGCCGACACTGCGCCGGTGTAGTGCTGCCACTCCGGGCCCGCGCCGAACTTCGCCGCATATTCCCGCAACCGTCCCGGGGTGTCGTGCTCGGGGTCGATCGAGATGGAGACCAGATGCACCTTGTCCCGGTCAGGACCCAGTTCCGCCTGAAGCTGTGACAGCGTCTGGCTGATGACCGGACAGATCGACGTGCACGTGGTGTAGATGAAGGTCAGTACCACGGGCCGGCCATCATCGAGTTCATTGGCCAGCGACACGGCCTGCCCATCGTCACGCACCAGCGTCACCGGCGGCAGGCGATAGTCCACCGTGGACGTATGCATCTCCCGTTTCATCTCGTGATGGGAATGCGGATCGTCGGATTCATGACCGACGGCGCCCATCGAGACGCACACGATCAGCCCAACGGCGGTCACTGCCGCCACTTTGCTCCAACGCTTTGCGTACGCTTTCATGGGAGTCCCCTCCTCGACGTTTCGCTGACGCGCACCCTGGCGGGTGTTTACTCCATTGTGGGCAAGCAGCGCCAAGGGCGGCATGGGGAACCCTCCCCTAACTGGGATAGGTAAACCTCCGCCCGGCGCGCCTAGGGCACCGTCCAGTCCCCATCCGCCGCAACCCGGGTGCCATCCGGCCCCGAGAAGCGGACCATGTAGCCGCCCTTGGATGCGAATCGCTGCCCTGGCGCGAGAGTCAGGCGCGGATAGTATCCGGTGATGACGCGGCGCTCGATCATGTCCTCCACGCGCTCCACGAGGTAGTCGCGCTGGAAGGTATCGGCCATATGGTTCAGGGTCTCGGCTAGCAGCCCGCAAGCCAGGAACGTATCCGCCTGCACCTGTTCGGCCACCAGCGGGATGCGCCGGATCGTGAACCATCCGAGCGCATAGTCGACGCGCACACGCCGGCGTTCGGGCAAGTCGACGGGATACGCCAACTCGGTGACCGCTCGCCAGCCCGCAGGGACAGGCGTATGTTCCAGCCCGCCCATCAGCCCCGACATCAGCACGGTCGTTCCGGGCGGTGGGCTGCCGCCAAGCGCCGCCACATCCGGCGGGCGCAGCCAAAGCACCAGTACGTTGCCCTTTGGCACCTTGCGCAGTGCGCTGGCGATGCTCTCGTGCGCCTTCAGCACGCGGTTCGACACCGTAACGCCTGCGGGCATGAGCGCTGCCGCGAGCGCCCTGGCGCCAGCGTCACCGCTATCGCCCTCGCGGTATACCTGAAGCACCGGGCCAACTGCCTTGCCGTCCTGGCCGCGCAGGATCGACCGTGCCATCAACTGCGCCTCAAGGGTGACGCCATTGGAAAAGTAGAGCGAATAGAACCCCTTGCCCTCCTCGGCGGGCACCTCGACATTGGGAAACAGGCACGGCACGGCTGCCTGCTCGCAGAACGCGTGCACCGGCGCCCAGTTCGAACCGCCAAGCCCGGATACCACGGCGAGCACGGGCTGTTCCGCGAGATGTTTCTGCAATTGCGCCTGCCACGTGGAGGGCGCACCGCTCAGTTCCCAGACATGCAGCTGCCAGCGCCGGTTCACCATGAACATCATGCTGCGCGACGCGCGCAGACGCGGCGTGGGGCCCAGCGGGAACGCGTTCTTGTCAGCGAAATAGTGCTGCAACACGTCCAGCATTCCCTGGCGTTTGACCGGGTCCGCGTCTGGCGTGATGATCGTGGCGAAGTGCAGCATGGTCCCATCGACGCCGGGCAGCGTGCGTGCGTCAAGGCGCTTCAAAAAGCCGATCAGCGCCGCCATATCGGCATCGTCCAATGCGAAATGCGGCATCAGGTAGCTCAGTGGCCGGCCTTCCGAGTCGAGCCCGCTGCGGATGGCCCGTGCCAGCGTAGCCTCCGTGTAGGGCTCGCGGTCGATACGGATGCCATCGACAAATGGCAGGTCGAGATCGTCGGGATTAGTTGCGCGCGGGTGAAAGAGATACCTGCCCGTAATCGGGGGAATCGCCGTCAGGCCGGCACGCGCGCCGAGCCCGCTGCGCCGGTGGCAGTTCATGCAGGCGGCGGCCTGGCCCTCCATGCGCATCCCGCCATCGCGGATGGCCTGAAGCGGCTCGCCCGAGGCCAGCGTGCCCTGCCGGAAAATCCGCTCGCCAGCGTCTGGCGGCGGGTCGGCACGGACTAGGCCCGCCAGCAATAGCAGCGCCAGCCACGCGGCAATCCGCCAGAGTCGGCAAGCAAGCGGGTTCATTGCATCGGGGCCGGGCGGAAGCCGTATGGGGGCGCCGCAGTGGGTCGTGCCGCTTCTTCGCTGCCACGCATCGACGGCGGCTTGGCGAACATGATGTCTTGCAATGGCGGATTCATCTGGATGCGATCGATCACGAGCCGTTCCCCGGCACGCGCCATGCCCTCGCCGCTCTCAATGACGAATGGCAGGCGCACGCCGTCCACCTCCCGGTAATCGCGGTAGTACACGGTCACCAGATGCGCCTGTCCGGCGGCGTTGCGGGACTGCCGCTCCGACTTGATATCGAGATAGGTCTGCGCGTCGATCCACTCGCGGCGCGAACTGCCGGAGGGCAAGGTGACACCGAGCCGGTAGGCCTTGTGCCCGTCAACCTCGTCAGTGCCCTCCATCACCACGGTAATGCCCTTGGCCTCGCAGTCGATCAGCGGCCCGTCGATGACCTGCTCGTCGTGCGCGAACTTGTCCTCTTCCGGCGTGTAGGGCGTCAGGCTCGGCTTGCCCTGCGCCGAACGCACCTTCCAGCCGCGATTGCCGTCGAAGATCCGCACGGCCTGTTGACTGCCGCCGCGAATCTCGAAGCGCGTCTTGTTGGGCCGCTTGAGGGCCAGCACGAACTGGGCGGGGGCCTGCGCGCTTTCCACGTGCCCGACCCATACCATGGCATCGATCTTGCGCCAGGCTTCCGCGCCGCCAATGGCCTTGCCATGCTTCTCGACGACCTCGGCAGCGGTAGGCTCCGCCGCGCAGCCCTGCGCGCCTGCCAGTACCAGCAGACAGGCGGCCAGCGCGTTACCAGCCATCGCCCTGGTGCCCATGGTCCGGGCGCGTGTTGCTATGGTGCTCATGGCGTTCGCCCCCTGCTACTGGCCTGCGGCTCCCGGAACGGCAGCCTGCGGCTTGGCGAACGCCGCATCGTCTACCGGCGGATTCACGGCCACTCGCTGGATCTTCATCTTGTGCCCCGGCTTGACGCCAACAACCACGGTTTCCACGACGTGCGGCATCATCAGGCCGTTCTCCTTGCCGTATTCGCGGTAGTAGATCGCAACCGGACGCGGCCGTCCGTCCATCACGCGGGGTTCGCCGTCCATCTTCACCTCCAGGAAGCTCGACGCATCTACCCACACCCTGCGTTGCACCCTATCCTTCGTCGTCAGCCTGAGCCGGTAAGCACGATGGCCTTCCACGGTGTCAGTGCCTTCAAGTTCGACGGTAGACCCCTTGCGGGCGTAATCGACCAGCGGCCCGTCGAGCTCAGCCCATTCGGCCGCTGCCTTTGCCTCGGCGGGCGTGAACGGTTCGGCGCCGTCCCGCCCCAGGAACGGCCGGACCTTCCACCCTTGCGTGCCGTCGTAGACCTGCACCGCCGTCTGGTCCTGGAACCGCAACTCGAATCGCACCTTGTGGGGGCGCTTCATGGTGGCCACGAACGGTAGCTTCGTCTCCTTCTTGCCACCCGCGTCCAGTTCGCCCGACATGGTCAGCGTATTGACCGCCCGCCAGGCCGCAAGGCCGCCCCGCGCGGCCACGTTCCGGTCGACGATCTGGGCGGCGGACATCCGGCCTGCATCGGCGGCGGCGGCCGCGACCGGTGTCACGAGCACGGCCAGACCCAGCGCCACAAAGAGATTTCGGTTCATGGGTTTCTCCTCCCCGGTTCAGGCGTCGACTTGTCCGAGCCCGTCCACCTATTCCACCACCAGGCCGTCGATGCGATACGTGCCAACCAGTATGCTGACCCGGTCGCCGGCCTTGATCACGTTGCCCTTGTTGGAAAACACCATCCAGTACTCCTGGCCAGCTTCCAGTTGCCCGGTCTGCCGCAACTGGCCGATCTTGTCCATCACCGGAATCTCGAGCAGTGCGTGGGTGCGCTGGCCAATCAGATACGGCGTGGCGTTCTTGTCGCCCAGCACCTGAGCGATTTCAGGCTGGACGACGCGAAAACTGAAGCGCAGCAGGTTGCCCGACGCCGTGCGGCGTACCCGCAGGTTGTCCACGCCGCGATTCAGCTCGTAGTAGGACTGGGCCCGTTTCGGCACATTGACGGGCCGATACGCGGACGCGGAGCCTGCCTTGGCCGCCGTCGCATCGCCCGACGCGGCCAGCGCGCCGGGCACGGCGCCGCTGGCAAGCAGCAACGCCGTGGTGGTCAGGATGCATGCGAAACAGGTCATTTCGTTGCCGCCTTATTTCGAGGGCACGTACTCGACCGCGCCGATGTCCACCCCACCGCCTTGCGGCCGTGGCGTCCCGAAGAAGTCGTGGTCCGGCGCACCCGCCCCTGCCGCATTGATCGCCGGAGACGCGCCCGTAATCGAGTAATTGCCAAGCGGCACGCCGTACCCCGCGCTGCCCGCGGTGACGGAGGCATTCACCAGCGACAACGGACCGTAGGACATGTTGATCCACTGGTTACCCTCGTCCGGCGTGGCCGACGGCGTCAGGCTGAACAGCGGGTTCGGGATCACCGCATCGGCAATGCCCGGTGGCACCGAGATGCCGTTGCCACCCGCTTCCGGCGGCTTGCGCGAGCCATTGCAGTACTGGCTCACCAGGGCCGGATTGGAGCCCAGATTCCCCTGCCCCTGATAGTCGGCGGCATCCGTCAGGATCGACTGCCGTGGCGCAAGCGTCAGTCCCGACGAGTGGTCGCTCGGCCCCTGGTCGCCATAGGCGCCGATGTCCCAGTACACCGCTTTGGGCGCGCAGTAGCCGGTGGCATGTCCCGACTGGTTCAGCGTCGGGATCAGGGTCACGATGTTCTGCAGGCCGGGTATCCCTTGGTCGAGCGCGCCCACCTTGATGTAGAAGGACCGGTTCTGCCAGAACAGGTTATTGGCGATCACCGGGTTCGAGTACGTCTTGCACCCCGGGAGCCCGGCCGGACAGTTCACGCTCTGTCCATTGAACGCGCCGAGCAGGTTCTGCGTATGCCGCGCGGTCTCCAGTCCCGCTGGCTGATAGGTGGATGTCGTGATCGGGTCACAGGTCGTTTCCGCACCCACGGTGGTGCAGTTGGTCGGCGGTGGTACGTTGGCCTGGCTTGCCGCGGCGGTGTTGAACAGCACGCCGGCGGACGCCGTCGAGTCATTCGACACAACCGTGTTGTTGATGAAGCTCACGTACACCGCATCCTGAATCGACACCCCGCCTCCAGCCCAACCCGCCACGTTGTTGGCGATGATGTTGTTGGTGACGGACACCTGGTACCAGCGGCTCGGGTTCGTCGGGCTACGCGCCACGTCGGTGCCGTTGACCGACTGGAGCCGCAGCCCGCCACCCTTGCCGCTTTCCGCCGTGTTGCCGACGATCAGGTTGCTGTCGATCTTTATCCCCGGGCCCGCGCCATCGGACAACTGCGGCGCGCAATCCAGGTCGGTTGCCGAGTTTTCGCAGAAGGTGCCATCCGGCGGAACCCCCTGAACGATGATGCCGCCGCCATAGGTGGGTAGCGTGGGGTTGTTGCTCTGGTTGAAGAGCACCCAGTTATGCGACATCTCGCCGAAGTAGCTGAAGCCGAAGTGAGCCACGCCGCCACCGTCGCCGCTGCTGATGTTCCCGCACACCCAGTTGTAGTCGAACTTGTAGTTGTCGGCACCCGAGCAGAACGTCACCCCACCCGCCGAAGACGGCGTGGTGGAGTTGATCTCGTCGCCGTAGGAGGCATTCGACGTGACAGCGTTGTGGTGCACCTTCACGTTGGTGTTGTAGGCAAACGGCTGCTGCGTGAAGCCGTCGGCGGCGATGGTGCCGTCAGGCACTTCCACCTGCCCCACCGTGATGCCACCTGTCAGCGTTCCGGCGTTGCCGAACACGCGGTTGTTGGAGACCTCCATGTTGTGGTTCCAGCCGTGCAGGAAAATCCCGCCACCGCCTTGCGAACTATTGGTAAAGGTGATGCCATCAATCCGCGACGGGTTGCAGAGGAAGTTGCTCGGATAGGTGGAGCAATCCGCCGCGCTGCTGGTCAGCGGCGTGCAGATGCCGTTGGCGCTGCAGTTCGGGTCGGATTGCAGCACGCCGTTCACGGACACGTCACGTACCCCCTTGGCCAGGACCGTGATCGCCGCCCCTTCGTAGGCGCCCATCAGCGTCGGCTCGATAAGCAGCTCGCCCAGGTTGCCATTCAGCGTGCCATCCCAGCCGATCACCGGTTCGAGCGGAATCGCATCCACCTGCCGCTGCATGTTCGCCGGGCAGGTGTACGTTCCCGACTTGTCATACGGATTGGTCGCGGAGATCAGACCGCCGTTCGTCGCCACGCCAAACAGGCACTGCACCTGCCTGCGCCACGGATCGAGCTTGCCCGAAGGATGCGTATTGGCGTTGACCACGACCGACGGAGCGCCGACACCTTGCAGGCGCACAGGCTTCCACATCAGCAGCATCTCGTTGTACGTGCCGGGGCCCACCAGGATCATGTCGCCCGGGCTCGCCTTGTCGATGGCAGTCTGGATGGCATTGTTGGATCCGTTCTCTCCGTTGACGAACGTCGGCGCCTTGCCACCGATAGTGACGGTAACGGTGTCGATCGACGTCTTGCCATTGGCCGCCACGATCGAAAGTTCGCCGCACTGGGCCGCAGACTGACCCGCCTGCTGCACCGAGCACGCCGCCACGCCGGCGGGCACCTTGCCCGTGATGCTGAGGTCGCTCCACGTCACGTCGGTCATCGGCTTGCCGCCGATGGTCACGTTCGGACACGGACCCGAAGCCGGGCAACCGGCAGGCCGGCTACCAAAGCCGTAATGCCGGCTGATGGACTTCGCGTTGAACGGCGCCGTCGTGGCCGATGGGCCGCTGTAGGCGTGGTTGGTCACCGTCTGATCGCCAAGCGCCTTGATGGTCAGGCTGTTGCCTGCCGCCTGCACCCATGGCCCGCTGCCAGTACCCACCGTATCGCCTTGCACGGTCGAAATGGCTGGCGTGGCGTCGGGATAGGCGCAGTCCGGCTGGTTGTAGCCATCCGCGAACGCCTGGACAGGCACCACTGGCGTGTCCATGTACTGCGTCTGGCCCGGCATGAACGGGATCTCGTAGCAGAACTGGCTGTAGCCGGGGTTGTAGAGCGGGTCGCGCATGGTCTTGCCGGGGTGCGCCGGGTCGGGCATATCCGGATCGTTCATGCACGCCACCATCATGGTCGGCGCGTAACCAGTCGGATTGGGCGGATTGACCTCCCAGGTGGAATAGTTCAGGCCGTTGAAAATGCCCCATTGGTCCGAGTAGACGCGCGCCACTTCGGTGCCGCCGAAATCCTTGATCGAGATCGGCACATTGGGCACGGCGAACTTCTCACCGAACTGCGGCGAGTATGGATCGAACTCGGACGAGAAGTCGTCCAGCATGAAGCCCGTATAGTGCGCGGCCACATGGGTGGAGCTGAAGACCCAGAACTTGGCCAGTACGGTCATCTGGTCGGTCAGGATGACTTCCTTGCGATCGCACAGGTTCCGCGAAGCACCTGCAAACGGCGCCACCTCCTTCGAGCCCGGGAACAGGCTGATGTAGTCCGGCACGACGCGCAACGCGCCAACGCACGGCCAGAACGTTTCCACGCTGCCCGTGTCGCCCTCATGCCGTGGCGACGAACCGAGGCCCGTGGTCGGATTCTGGGCATTGAAGCGGTTGTAGGTGGCGTTTACCGCGGCCTGGTCGGGCAGGATGAAGATATTGCCAAGCGCGCCGAACTGCTGCGTGACCGGCGCGATGTAGTTGTCGCCAATCAGGATGTTCTTGTCCTCTTCCTTGACCAGCTCGTATCCGGGTGGAAGGATGACTTCCACCACATACTTGCCCGGGGGCAGCATCATGGTGCCGTCGCCGGTCGGGTTTTTCACGCAGATCGTGCAGTTGGTCCCGGTGGCATTCCCGTTGCCAGGGTTGCGGCCGGTAACGCTCGGGAAGCTGTACATCCCATCGTACGGCGCAGGCTGCAGCTGGTTGAAGGCGTGCATCCCGTCATAGCATTTGAACTGCGCGTTCGACGGCAACTGCTTCTGGGTCGGGTCCAGCCACTGCGTGCTGTTGCGCAACGTGAAGAAGAACGGGTCCTTGGCCTGCGTCTCCTGCCCAGGGCAGTTCATGTTCGGCACGTTGTTGGTGCGGAAGCCCTGCGCGAAGTCGTCCCAGCTACTGGTCTTCGTAGTATCGACCAGCGTGAGCGCAACCGAGCCGTCAGCCGCAACCGTCTTCTGGTAGAGATTCACCGTCACGTTCGGCACGTTCGGCGTCCAGCTCGTATGGATCAGCAGCGCTGGATCATCAAACGGACGCGTCGAGGCGTAGATGACCTCGCCACGGATGCCACCGTTCTCGTTCGCGGCGAATGGCTGTTTGCCGAACTCGATGAATCCGCTTTGGCCCGAGAAGCCCTGCCAGCCCATGGTGGTGATCCACGGCGGATCGATACGGCCCGTGGATGGCTGGTGCGCGCTGCTGCCGGGTCCGTTCTGGATCGAGTATCCATTGCAGTCCGCGTTGTCGCAGTACACCGATCCCGGTACCCGCAGGGGGTTCGGCAGATGAGCCGTGCTCGATTCCAGGGTGTTGGCATAGTTCGACGCGATCGAAGACGTCCCCCCGCCCGGCGTGCCGTCCGGCGGACCACCCGAGTCATAGACCACGTGCACGCCCGTCTGCTTGAAGCGTGTGGTATCGGCTTCGACTACGTACCAGTTGAACAGCGGGAACACCTCGTTGAACGCCGCATAGCCGTTGAGATCGGTGTTGTTGAAGTTCGAGTAGCTGCCGTCGCGGAACCGGATATTGGTGGGAACAAGCGTCAACCCCGGTTCACCGCTCTGGGACACGCCATCCTTGTTCGTGTCGATGAAGGTGCGCGTGTACAGGTTGGTGTGCCATTGCAATACCGGGATATCGCCCAGGACCATGTTCTGACCGCCCTTCACCTGGAATGCGGTAGCCAGGCCATCGACGATCTGGTCGTTCCATTGGTCGAAGACGGTCAGGCGGTATGTCCCGTCCGGAATGCCCGATACGGAGAAGGTGCCGTCGGCATTGCACTTCGCGAAGGCAATATCCTCCCCGTCGGGGTCACCCACGCTCACATAGCATTGCGTGAAGCCAAGCGAATCGCGCGATCCGCTGCCGTACAGATGCTGGTTGGGCGGCCGGCTGTAGTGCAGGTTGGTGATCCTGCCTTTCACACTGTTGACGCAGCCTGACCCCGCGCTTGCGCAGATTGCCTTCAGGCGGGCATTGATGATCTTCGGATTGGCAAAGCCGACCGATACATGGAAGCCAGCCGGCCCGAACTCCTGGAAGTAGGACGGCCCGCCAACCTTGATGAACGCATCGTGTGCTTTCTGGCCGTCAAGCGTATTGGTCTGGAGCCACTCCTCGCCCCGGCCGATCCGATCGGCTGCGGGCGTTGCCACAACGCCGTAGCGGCCCGGCATCAGGTTGGCGATGATCGCCTGCCCCACCAGTGGCGACAGCGTCTTGCCATCGGATTCGAATTTCGGGCAGGTCGGGATCATGCCGACCAGCGTGCCATTGGGCGGAGACTTCGAAATCGGGCAGGCATCCAGCCCCGTGAGCGGATCGATCGTTCCCTGCAGAGAGTTCGACAACGGCATGTTGAACATGTCGTAGGTCATCTGTCCGGTCGGATCGCCCGTGCCGCCGGCATCGTCGAAGAGCTTGATCTCGAAGCCGCCCAGGCCCGGTTCGCGGGCCGTGCCGAAGCCGTCCGTGCCGCCGCTGACATCGACTTCGCCATTGAGCGGCGCGTCGTCCTCGAACACGAACACCGAGATCTTCGCGGTCTGCAAGGGCGTCTGCTGCAGCAGGACGTTCACCGTTTTCTGGCCCGCCGCGATGGGCGCGCCGCCCATGCCGTGGCCACAGGTACCCGAGCCCGGCGCGAAATCCGCGCCTGCGGGGCCGGACGGACAATCCGCGGCAATGCTGAACGGCCGCAGCGGGCTGTTCGCGTTGTTCGGGTCCACCGGCTTCGGCGCGCCCGCCCCGGCGCTGAACGGATTGCCGGCATCGCCTGGCAGGATCGAGATGTAGTAGCGCTTGGCGGGGTCCAGCACCACCTGACTCGGGTCCAGCGGGGTTTTCTGCGCGGCATCGGTACGGCAAGTACCGTTGCCGACATCGCAGGTCGCTGCCGAATGCGTGCCGGTGTTCGGGTCAAGCACCGACTGCCCGGATTCGCAAGCCACCACGCCGACGCATCCCGAGGCAACCACAGGCATGTAGCTGGTGTGGAAGTTGGTGCCCAGACTCGGCACGGGCAGCGGCGGACAGTTGGCCGGTCGCTTCGTGCTGTTAACCTGACAGGCAGGATCGATGTAGAAAGTGCGGTCTTCCTCGATGATCCAGCGGTAGTCGTTGATCGGTGTTCCGGTCGGGGCATCCTTGACGGCCACGACAAGCCCGCTTCCGCCCGCGAATGTCACGGTCACCGTGGCCGGCTTGCTGGATGTCTTCTGCGAGTTTACGGCCGTGTAGCTGAAACGTACCGTTGCCGTACCGTTGCCCGACGGCGGCGCCGAGGGAATGGCCGTAAACGATCCATCCTGATTCAGCGTCACCGTGCCGCCCTGCACGGCGCCAGAAATGGCAGCCGTCAGAAGCAGACCCGAAGGATCAGTGTCGTTGGCCAGTACGCCGGGCGCGCCTGACTGGTAGCGCGAGGCCGTACTGCTGGAGAAGGCGTCGTCCACCGCCACGGGCGCCTTGCCCAGGCATTTTGAATTGGAGGTGCAGGCAGCCAGCGTGACCTTGGCCTTGATCGCTGGATTGCCATTGGCCTGATAGATGAAGCTGTCAGTGGTGGTGCCACTAGCCGGGCTGTATGTAAACGTCCCATCCGGGTTCAATGTCAGCGTACCGCCAGAAGGCCCCTGCTGCACCGTCACCCCATAGACGCCAACATCATTGGCGATCACGCCTTTGGCCGGGTCCGCCACGATGACCGGATTGCCGGGGACCAGGAAATACGTATCAGGGTTGGCCACCGCATTCGTCGACGACGACGCCTGAGGCAGCGCGCCACCATTGACCGCGATGTAGGCCTGCATGCCGCCATCGCGCTGGTTGTTCGTCGACAGACTGAGTTGCCGGTCGAACACCGGCAGGGCCAGCGCGCCACTCGCAGGCGCGTTCATCATCACGTCGTAGGCCTTGCCGGCAGCCAGGAACGTGGCGCTCTGCACCTTGGGCGTGCCGGGCAGCACGTTGCCGTCCTCAGCGATCAACGCAACACCGGACGAGCCGGCGTTGCCGGTCTGGGCACCCACGATCACCGGCACGTGCGCGCGCAGCCCTGCATTGACATAGCGCACGAGAATCCTGCCCGTGGTGGGCGTGGTGCTGACCGGGAAGCTGGACCGGTTCTGGTTCGTGCGATCGAAGGCCACGCCATTGATCATGTAGTAGCGTGGATCGTAGTTCACGGCAGGCGGGTAGCAGGTGCCGAACGTTGGGGACTTCGGGTCCCCGCAACTGCCGGCCTGCCCCGACCAGACTGCGGTCTCGCTGAAGTTCGGCGTCGCCACCGCCGCTGCCACCGCAGCGTTCTGCACGGGGTCGACTTCGCTCAGCAGCAGCGGCAGGTCAGCGTCATAAGGGACGTTGGTGTATGCCAGCGCGGGGTTGCCGGCACTGGCCGGCGTGGTCACGATCAGCATCCCGTAGAGCCCCATGGGACCCTGAATCGACGGGTGCGTGCCCGATTCGATGAGATAGGTGCCAGGCTTGAGGTTGCTCCACGTCAGCGTAGCCATCCCGCCCGTCGCCACTTCGGTCGAGAACGACTGGACGCGCGCGGCCTGTTGGGGCGGCGTGAACTGTGCGGATCCGCCGGCAATCGGCCACGTTGCGCTTTGCACCGGGTGGGCCGGGCTGGCCGTGGTCGTGGCCGTCTTGCCGAGGCCGCCTCCCAGCTGTCCCGCGATGACCAGCGAGGTCGGAACCCCGCTCGTGGCGTTCTTGGGCACCGGCAGGCTGTTGGTGAGGTTGATGGTCAACGTGGTCGCGGCGCCAATGTATGGCACCCGGATAATGACCGGCGACCAGCCCGTACCGGCGTTCGCATTGGACGCCACGCATGTCGCGCCGGTGGCGGTGCCGCACTTGTAGCCCCACATCGGCACGACCTGGCCATCAGGCATTGCCGCCGTGGCCGCCTGGGCCGTGAGGTTGACGGTTTGTGCAAGAGACTCGCCGCTCGCCACGAGCAGCAGCGACACCGCGAGTCCTGCCTTGACCAGGTCAAGCACCCTGGCCCTGAACTGATCGGATCTCATCGCGTTTCTCCCGCCCGCTAGTTGCCTTCGTTAATCGTGAATGCCTGTGGGTCCACAAGCATCATCATCATCATTCCGCCCGGGAAAATATTGTTCGTGGTGATCTCGCGCTCATTGTGCGAATGCCACATGAAGGCGAAGCCAGCCTCGCTCGTAGGCGAATTGGCGATGGTCCCGGAAGGCGGTGTGGTGCCATTGGCGCCCACGGCGCGGATCGTGGCGTCCGGGCCGAGGTATGGACTGCCGCCGTACCACGCGCCGTTGGTCAGGATGTTGGCGTCGGGTAGCGTCACCGGCCCGCCACTGGCGACATTGCCGAACGGATGCGCCTCGAGCGCCTTGTTATGGTCGGCGCACCACTCGTAGTAGTTCGGCGCGTGCGGATCGACCGTGTAATAGCCATTCGCGTCCGGCTGGCACACCACCGGCTTGCCGGCGTACGCGGGGAAAGCCGGATCGGTGTAGACAGCGCCAGCCACATGGCCGTACACGTCCCAGTTCAGGCCCTTGCCCGTCCAGTAGAAGATGCCGTCCATGGCCAGCCCCGGCGTGGTCGTGGTGGTGAACAGCAGCGGCCCGGCCAGCTTGGTCGAATCGGTCTGGCTCAACAGCAGGTTGCCGTCCCTGGCCAGCACGCGCACGTGATTGCCGTGCTCGTGGAAGGGGTGCTGCCAGCGGCCAGTCCCGATAATCCGCAACAGCACCAGTTCCCCAGGATGCATATGCGGATTGCCGTTATAGGGCTGATGCGGGTACTGCACGGCATAGTTCGGGTCCATGAGGTCCGGCATCGAGCGACCGTTGATCATGAAGTACGCCGGATGGTACGGCTCGGTGACCACGGACATGCACCCGTTGGGCTGGTTGCACGTCTTGGCGGCCTGCTGCTCCGCCTGCTCATGGATACGCGGATCGAGCTCGGAGAACTGAAACAGGTACTCACGGTCGTAGCAGGCCGACGGATTGTTGTAGGCGGCTGCCGCATTGCGGTAGTCGGTCTGGCCATCCGGCAGCGTGGCAGCCACCGCGCGGCATCCGGGCGGCACGACCGTCGCGCCACCGCCACCCGATGTGGGCAGTACGATGAGCGCCCCATACATCCCCATCTCGATCTGCAGATCGCCCTGCGTGCCGCTGTAGTAGGAATGGGTACCCGGCGTGGTGGCAACGAAGCTGTAGGTCACCGTGCCACCACCGTTGGCCGCTTCGCGCGTCAGGAGGCCCGGGACACCGGTCGGTGTGTTCGGGCAGGTCTTGTCCGGTTTCAGCGCCGCCGCGCAGACCTGGAAGCCCGGAAACAGGATCGACGTGGTACCGGCCGCCGCAGGAAGGTTGTTGGTCAGCGTGACGGTGACGGTGTCCCCCTGCCTGACGATAAGCGTCGGCCCCGGAATCTGCATCGAGGAGCACGTACCCGTGATGTTGGCAGGAAGGAAGCCGGTCGGCGTGGTCTTGCAACCATAGCCCCATGAATAGATGCTCGATCCGTCAGGCTGGCTGATGCGGTTCGCTTCGGCGTTCAGGTTGAACACCGGGCCAGTGATGCCGGGCGCCGCGGCCTGCACCGATGCGCAGGCCAGTGCAACCACACCGGCACAGGCCAGCGATGCCACCCTGGACGCCCCCCTGTTTCTGGATAGTTGGCTCACGGCATCTCTCCTAGGAACAGACCTTGCTGGCGGGGTCGACGGCGTTGCAGATATGGACTTCCGTCATCAGGCCACCGAAGTTCTCCGCATCGTTCGAGAGGTGATCGAGGTTCGGCGTGTACAGGTAGAAGGTCGAACCGACCGGGAACCTGTTCACATCGCTGGCATCGAGGATCACGTCGATCGATTCGCCACCGCCGAGCGTGATCGAGTTGGTGTAGTAGGTCATGTCATTGCCGGCCATGTCGCGCAGCAGGCGCGCATTGACGGCAATCACGTGCATCGGGATGCCGAGCGACGCCAGCGTCTGGAACTCGCTGACGTCGAGGTCCGAGATCCGCAGCAGTGCCTTCCCGCCAACGGGAATGTTGATCAGCGTCGGCAGCGGCTGCGAGAAGTGCTCGGTACCGTCCGCCACCTGGGTATGCATCGCCGCCTGGTTGATCGTATCGGGGTAGCTCCGTCCGTTCAGCAGGAAGTACTTGTCTTTCATGTCGGTGAACGGCTCGGGATTGAAGGTCATCCCCACGAAGTGGAAGTTCGGGTCGAAGCCGTGGATCTGGATCGGGTACTCGACGTCATAGGCGGTGGATCCATCGCCATCGTTGTAGGCATAAAGGGTGGGCGTTCCGCTCTTGTTCGGCACGCGCTTGAATGTGTTCTGCGGTGGCAGCGGCGTGGCGCAGAGAATGTCCGTGCCACAGCGGGTGCGCGGGTCCGCCTGCTGCGACATCAGTGCGGCGTACAGCGTGGTGGTGCCGTCCATTGGCACGCGGTTCTGGCGCGGCCGAACGTAGATCTGCCCGACCATGCCCATCTGCAAATGCTCCGGTGGCGTGATATGGCAGTGCCAGAAGTACGTTCCGGCGTCCGGCGCCAGGTAGTAGTACGTGAAGCTTCCGCCGATATTGATCGCGACCGATGCGTCCGGCACGCCGTCATAGAACGACGAGGCATTCGGGTAGCCGTGGAAGTGCACGGTGTGCTGCTCGAACAGGTCTGGGCGCATGATCATCCCGACGTTCGTCAACGTGAGGAAGAACTCGTCGTCTTCGTCGATCGCCATCGTCGGCGCCGGCATGTTGCCGTTCATGACGCCTACGTCCATGATCTGCTTCGGATCGACGTGACCGGTCAGCGGATGGTTGGCGTCCGTTGCCTCCGGATCCGGCACCAGACCCACCGCGCCGTTGTAGGTCGGATCGGTCTGTGGGCTGCCCACGGTATTGAACACGGAGTTTGGCTGGGTGCCGGGCAGGCCTTTCTTGATATCGGCCAGCCCAGACAGTGGCCCGAACGAGAACAGGTAGGTCTGTGTGCCATCGCCCATCGTGGCGTAGCCATCGCCGCCGGAGATCTGCTGGCATTTGATGCCTGCCGCGACGCCACCGCCCTGCGCGGGTGCCGGATGCAGTGTCGTGCTGTCCGGACACTGGACCCGGAACGACTGTGCCAGTGCGGGCAAGGCGATGCTGGTCAGCAGCAGCGCGGTGAACGCGCTGCGCAATATGCGGGAACTCGACATACGGCCTCCTTCCTGGCGGCAGCCTCGGTCCTGGTCCGGTGCCCCCGGCTGTCTGCGCGCGCAGCCGAACGATCCGGGCGAATGGCCGATGTCCAGGACATCCATCGCCCGATGCTTCCATTCTGGAAAGCGCGACGAAAGCTTGGCATGGGGCAACACCCTACTGATGCGGTAGGGCAATCCATCAAAGACTGCCCCGTCTTCGACACCCTCAACCGCCCGGCCGCAATGGCGCGAATGGAGAGGTCCTGTTCCCGTTGCCCGGCACTGCCCCTTTCCCACCGCGCGTGTTCGGCGCTGGCGTCTGCGGCCCGGGGTTCGTGCCCGGAATGCCGCGGCCAGGAGGCACATAGAAAAACTGCCATTCGGCGTAGGTCTTGGCGTTCGCGAACTCGGCGTAGCGTCTGGGAAACCTCGCCCGTTTGATCGTCTCGGCGGTCGAGCTGCTGTAGACGCCGTAGATCCGGCCACCTTCGATCAACAGTTTCCAGTCGGCCTTGCCCGTCATCGGGTCCGGATAGGCGCGTCGCAAGTGGTGCAACGGCACGGGAAACCGTTTGTCCTCGAGCAGATCGTCGATGGATGCCGGAAGCGCGCGTCCCACCAGGTAATAGCTCTGGATCGCCTGCCTGTACTGTTCGCCAACGAAGAGCAGTTCTTCTTCCATCTGTCGCTGTCGTTGCAGCGCCCACACGTCCAGCGCCCCTTCCATCGCGATCGCCATCAGCAACAGCGCGATCAAAAGCGACAGCAGGACCAGCCCCTGCCCTCGCCTGCGACGAAGGCATCCACGCACCAGACGCGCACTAGGCATCGGGCTCATTGGCTTGGCCGTTCGGCTGCAGCAGTTGCCGCGGAAGCTCCCCCGGCTGCGGTAGTCGTGGCAGCGGCGGGCTTTACCGCCTCCGGCGCGCTGGCGGGAGCCAGGTCGTACACGCCGGGTTTCTCGCCGTCTGGCGATGCAACGACCACCCAGTCGCGGCTGCCGCTGACCGGATCGTCGGGCACATTGCGCAGGTAGCGCCGGGTCACCAGCTCGTCGAGTGTCTCGGGATAGCGCCCGTTGTCGCCGTAGAACTTGTCAATGGCATCGCGCATCACCGCAAGGTTCTGCCGCTGAACCTGCTCCTTGCCACGGTCGATCGCGTGAAGGTAGCGTGGCAGCGCGATGGTCAGCAGCAATCCAAGGATCGCCATCACGACCACGATCTCGATCAGCGTGAATCCTCGCCGCCACGTGAAAGCCGGAAATCGCATGGCCGTCACCAGTCCTTGTACGGAATGCCGTTGAGGCCAACGCGCGTGGACGTCGACGACACATCATAGACATCGGCACTGCCCGCCTGGCTGCCGTCTGGCGCCTTGCCGTAGGCGCGGACATTCCACGTACTCTCGGGTGGCACATCGACATCGCCCGCATAGAACGGATCGCGCGGCACCCGTCGCAGAAACTGCAGCAGCCCACCCTTCGGGTCCTTGGCATCGACGACGCCAGTCGCCAGCACGTCGAGCGTTGGCGGATAGCCGGACATATCTGCCTTCTTCTCGATGGAGCCGAAGTCGCTGGCCTCCTTGTACGCATCCAGCGCTGTTCTGATCTCGCGCAGGGCAACGCGGAGCTCCTGCTCCTTCTGGCGCTGCACAATCAGCTCGGAGAACGGCAACACCGCCAGCGCCACGATGCCCACCAGCGCCAGGGTCACCACCAGCTCGATCAGCGTGAAGCCGCGCCCCCCGCATCCCGTCAGCGGGCCGCGACGCGCAATGCAGAGAGATCCGGGCCTGGCATTCATGGTTCAGGGGCTGCCGCCGGGGATCGAGTACAGCGGATTGTCGCTGGGGATGTCCGTCGGCTGCCGGGGCATTGGCGCGGGCGGCGTCGGTGGAATCAGCTCCACCTGCACCGGACCACGTGGCGCTGGCGGCGGCGCCGTATTTTCGGCCGAGCCGTCGGCGTTGCCAGACGCCGGCACGGGTGGTGGCGGCGCCGGCTCGGCTGTGCCGGCTGGCGCTGCCTGCCCCTGCGGCACCGCAGGCGTGCCCGAGAAGCGACCGTTATAGGGAGCCGGTGGCGGCGTGGTCCGCATCGGCGGCGGAGGCTGCCCGAATGCACTCTTTGGCGTTGCTGCAGCGCTGCCGCTTGCGGCCGGTGGCGGCCCCATGGTTCCGCCACCTACCTGTCCAGGCTTGACCGGCGTATAGGGCAACGCAGGCGCGCCGGATGCCGTCGATGCGACGGGACGGCTCGGGTCCAGCCGCAATTGTTCGGTGCGGACATTGGTA
This sequence comes from Cupriavidus metallidurans CH34, assembly GCF_000196015.1. Classification (NCBI taxonomy): domain Bacteria; kingdom Pseudomonadati; phylum Pseudomonadota; class Betaproteobacteria; order Burkholderiales; family Burkholderiaceae; genus Cupriavidus; species Cupriavidus metallidurans. The sequence continues at coordinate 1,348,856 of NC_007974.2, forward strand.
TCGGTGCCGGACCAGAGCTCGCGCGTGTCGCTATCCATCGTCAGTTGCGGGCGTACGATATGCGGCGTGATCTGCAGCACGATCTCGGTCTTGACGTGGTCACCATTGTGGTCGGAGAACAGCCTCCCAACCACCGGCAACTGCCCCAGCCCGGGCACCTTGTCGGCAGACGTCCGATCCTGATCCGAGATCAGCCCGCCGAGTATCTGCGTTTCGCCGTCCCGCAGTCGCAGGCTCGTGGACGCGCTGCGCGTGCCAATCTGGTAAGCCAGCGAACTCAGGCCCGTCTGCGCGTTGCCGCTCTGGATCGTCTTGGTGATATTGCTGACCTCCAGGGCCAGTTTGATGCCCACGTCGTTGTCGCGATACACCTGGGGCTCCACTTCCAGCTTGATGCCGACATCCAGATACTGGATCGTCTGGGTGAACGATGGTCCGCTCGTGCTGGGCGTGCTGGAACTGGAGATCACCGGCACCTTGTCGCCAATCAGGATCCTTGCCTTCTCCTTGTTTCGCGTACGAATCCGCGGGCTGGCGAGCAGATTGGCATCGGTATCGGTCAGCTTGAAGTTGGCTGTCGCCGACAACGGACTCACTTCAAGCTCGTTGGCGGTCAGGTGGTGCAGCACGCCCCATGTCGTCGCAGAGGCTGGTGTGGCCATCGTGAACGAATTTGGCCATGCGATGCCAAGGTCGGTCAGACGCTCGCGCGACACCTCCAGAACCTGGACTTCGAGCATGACTTCCGGCTCCGGCAGGTCCTGCGCGGCGATCATCTGCTCCGCCACGCGAATCGTGTCTGGCGTACCGCGAATGGTCACGGTGTTCGCGCGTTCGTCGACCACGACTTCCTTGATCTTCAGCAGACTCTTCAGCAGCGACTGGACCTGCTTGGAGTCGACATTCGACAGCTGGAATGTGCGGACCTTGAGCTCCTGATACTCCTGCTGCTTGGCGGGCGTGGCTGGGTAGATGAACAGCGTGTTGGCGTTCAGCACCTTCTTGTCGAGCTGGCTTTGCAGCAGGATCAGATCCACCGCGTCCTCGATTGCCGCATTGGTCACGAAAATCGTGGTCTTGAGATCGGCACGCACATCCCGGTCGAAGATGACATTGAGACCGGAGGTACGGGATAGTGCTTCGAACACCATGCGGATGTTGGCATCGCGGAACTGCAGGGTCACCGGCGTGCGCATGATGGACCCCGCCGCGCGCTGTTCCTCACGCGCAAGCCGCAGCAGACGGCGTTGCTCCTCGATACGCTGGGCCAGTTGTCTGCCGGCAATGCTGTTCGGATTCTCGGCAAGCACGTAGCGGACGCGCTCCGCTGCAATATCGTAGGAGCCACGATCGAACATACGCTCCGCTTCCTGCAGGATGGCCGCGTCGCGCCAGTCACGCTGCAGCGCCGCGCCAAGAATGCGCGCGCGCTCGTTGGTGGGGTCCAGCTGGTTCGCCGCGCCAAGCAGCGGAACGGCGTCCTGGTACTGGCCTGCCGCGCGTAGTCGCTCCGCCTCCTCGAGCAGTGCATTGACCTGCCTGTCCCGCTCGCGCAGCGCGCCGACGATCTGCTCTGCATTGGTGCTCGGGTCCGGCGGGAATCGCTGGTACATGGGCGAGCAACCGGCAAGGCAGGTTCCCAACAGGATGACGCCGATGCAGATGGGCTGCGCTTTGCATCTCGCCCGGATCAGCCTGGGCCCACGTGAGGTATGCATTTATTTCCCCTCGCTCTGGGTGGGCAGGACCTGCTTCATATTGAGCGGCAGGTAGGTAAACGTGATGCTCTCGGTCGCAATCGCGTCGATACGGTACTGCCCGTCGATCACGTCGCCGCGAGAGACAATCAACAGGCGGTCGCCGTTGCCCAGGAAAATCTGCGGCTTGGGCGTATTGCCGTCCAGCGCACCAAGGAAGCTGAACGGCAGGGGCGGCGGCGTTGGCGGTGGCTCGACGACCGGTTCCGGAGGCGGCGGTGGGGGCGGCGGCGGCAACCACGATGACGCCGTGAAGGGATCGTGCCCCGGCTCGGCGGACATCGGCTTGCGCAGCTTCTCCAGCTGCTCGCGTGGTGCGGCATGGGTCTGCGTCTGGGCCACGGCGGCGCTGGCGGGTGGGTGCTTCGCCGCGGAATGATGCGCGTGACTGGCCGCTGCGGCATCACTGGAGGCGCCGTGCCGCGTCATCGTGCCCCAGGAAGGGCCGGTATTGATCGCTGCAAGTGCCGGGTTGGTGCGCGGATCGGGCATCACCGACCAGGAAACGACGGCGGCCAACACGAAGCCAGTCGTGCCGATCAGGATCTTTCGGGCGAGATCGTGCGTCATGGCCGCTCCGTCCGATAGATCAAGGCAAAGCGGATACGCGCCTCGATCTGATTGCCATCCACGGCCGGCCGCTCGACGTGAATCTCCTGCAAGGCCGCGTTAGGCACACTGTTCAGCACCGACGCGATAAAGCGCCGAATCGCGCCGTACTGATCCTTGACCGGCAGCGTGACCTGATAGCGCACGAAGCGCGCGCCCGGCTCGGCACTGAACTGGTACTGGGCCGAGCCGAGCGTCAGGTGGCTCTCCCGCGCCTGGGCAAAGATGACGGTCAGGTCTTCGCCGCTGCCGGAGAAGGTCGAGAATAGTTCGGGGAATTTGTCCGGCGCGCTGATATCGGCCTTTGCCTGCGCCGCCTCGGCGGCACGAATTCCTGCCACCTTGCGGGCCTGCCATGTCTGCGCATGAAGTGCCTTCGTGTCCGCCATCAGGTCGGGCACCATTGACCAGACCACAATCGCCGCCGCTAGAACGGCGATGCCAAGCAGCCCTGGGGTCCCCAGTGTCCGCCAGAGCGCGAAACGGATCGTCAGCAGGCGATCGCGTACCTGGGCGGCTGTCATGGCTTTCTCCAGACAGCGGCAACCTGAAACCGTATTGGCGTGCCAGGCACATTGGTTTCCACCAGATGCGCGTTCAGGACCGCCTCGCGCAACAGCGCGCTACTCTGCAGGTACTTGAGATAGGCGATCATCGCATCGGCGTCCTTGGCTTCCGCGACGATCCGAATCTGCCCCTGCGCCGGATTCTGGTCGATGCCGATCAGCGCCACATCGTGCTCGGGATAGTTCTCGACAATCGACAACAGGTCCTGCCAGGGCACCGTCAGCTCCCGCAGGATCGCCTGAGACTGCTTCTCGGCCAGCTTCGCGGCTGGCGTGGAGGCAACAGCGATGGTGTGCCTCGCCGGGCTGGCACGGCGCATGACGGTTTCGAGATCCGTTCGCGCGATCTCGTTGCTCTCGCCCGCCCGCCAAAGCTCCCACACCCCCGACCCAAGCAGGATGCCGGACACGAGCAACAGTACGATGCCAGCCAGTGGCGGCTGCCAGCGTGCCGCGCAGAAGTCGATGTCCAGGCGCGGCTTCATGATGCAAGCCCCATCAGGCCTAACGCCGGCGAGGCATACGTGGCATCCATCCCCGTCGCCCGATGCACCTTGGCGAAGCAGCGCTCGAACGGTGCCGTGTCCACCGCATTGCCGCTGAGAAAGACCGTGCACGTACTCGCACTCTCGTCCGACCACCTCTCCAACATCGTGCGGGCCTGATCGGCGAGCCGCGTATCGCTAGCCGTCTCGCCGGGAAACAATCGCTGCGCGTCATAGGCAACCCAGTGGCTGCCATCGGTCATGGCCACCTGCAGCAGATCGTCCGCTACCACGACGATCATGCCCGGAAGATCCGGCATATCGCGCTGGGTCCGGTCGAGCAGTCGGGGCAGCCTGGGAGACAGGCACGTCACCTTGATGTCGGCTTCGGCACAGGTTTCCTGGATGCCTGTCAGCAATGATCTCGGCATCGCGCTGGCAAAGACAGCGTCACCGCCAGCTTGCACTGCGATGGCGATCGCCAGACTCACACCCTCAAGGCCGAACGCATCCGAGAAGTACGCGCGCGCAACCTCTTCCACGTCCCGCTTGCGCATACTGCGGAAATCGCCACGCAGCACCCCATGATTCACCCAGAAGTCGTCCAGTACGATCGCAGCATGGTGTCTGCGCCCCGCCAAAGGCGGGTTGGACGGGGAATGCGCCTCGGCAAGTGCCATGCGCAGGCTATCGAGCGCGCCCTCCTCGTTATACCAGCGGTCGGACGGCGTCTCGACGCTGCGGTGCGAAACGATAGCCAGCGGCGCCGTGAGGCCGCCCAGCGACAGCGCCTTGACTTCGCGTCGCTGCAACAGCGTCCACAGACGCTCGGCCCTGGACTGGCACACGCCGACCGCGACATCGCACGTGCCAATGCCGATGGCAAGACGGTTACTCGGAGATCGTGACACGATTGATCTCCTCGAGCGTTGTTTCCCCTGCGGCCGCCATCTCGATCGCGGCCTTGCGCAGCGTTTGCATACCTTGCCGCAGTGCCACGCTCTTGATGCGCGCAAGTGGCGCGCGCTCCGAGAGCAGCGCCCGGAGTTCGTCGTTCATCCGCAGCGCTTCCGCAATCGCGCGCCGGCCACGATAGCCACTGCCACGGCAGGCCGCGCAACCCAGTCCGCGCCGGAAGCGGAACCCGTCCGCCATGTCCGGGTCGATGCCAGATCGTGCCAGCAAGTCCCGATCACCGGCTTCCTCGACCACGCAGCCATCGCAACACTTGCGCACCAGCCGTTGGGCGACCACGCCATTCAGCGCCGAGACGAAGCTGTATGGATCCACCCCCATGTTCGTGAAACGACCGATCACGTCGAACACGTTGTTCGCGTGGACGGTCGTGAACACCTGGTGTCCGGTCAGCGCCGCCTGCACCGCGATCTGCGCGGTCTCCGCATCGCGGATCTCGCCCACCATGATCTTGTCCGGGTCATGACGCAGGATGGAGCGCAGGCCACGCGCGAAGGTCAGGCCCTTGGCCTCGTTGACCGGGATCTGCAGGATGTCCCCGAGCTGGTACTCGACCGGGTCCTCGATGGTCACGATCTTGTCCAGACCATCGTTTATCTCGGTCAGGATGGCGTACAGCGTCGTGGTCTTGCCGCTACCGGTTGGGCCGGTCACCAGCAACATGCCATAAGGCATTGACGCCACCGACCGCATGAAACCGGTATCGGCAGCCTGAAAACCCAGTGTTTCGAGCGTCAGGCCCTGCGCGGACTGCGATAGCTGGTAGCGGTCCAGAATGCGCAGGACGGCGTCCTCCCCGAACAGGTTCGGCATGATCGATACGCGGAAGTCGATCTCCCGCCCGGCATACTGCGCCTTGAAGCGACCATCCTGCGGCACGCGCCGCTCGGCGATATCGAGTTCCGAGATGACCTTGACACGCGACAGCACCTGATCGGCGGGTGCGCGTCCGTCGACCCTGCCCACCACCGCCAGCACGCCGTCGATGCGGCACTTGATCACCAGGCCGTTAGCGCGGCATTCCAGATGGATATCGCTGGCCTGCATCTTCAAGGCGTCATAGATGGTCGAATTGAGCAACCTGACGACCGAGCTGTCGTCATTGCTGATGCCCTGCAGACTCAGCGCCAGCGCGGACGATTCCGCCGCGCGGTGCTCCAGTTCCTCGAAGGCAACGGTATCCAGCGCGTGGACGTCTTTCTCACGCGCCGCAAGATAGGCCGTCACGTCGCCGACGGTCGCCAGGCGCCATTCGTAACGCACGTGCGGCCGGGCACGCATCCGCTGGTCAACCCGCCCGCGCGACTGCGCATCGAGCGGGTCCGCGATCACGAACACGAGCCCGTCCCCGGACCGGAAGCAAACACACAGGCGTGCCACGGCCTCGACGAATGGAATGATCTCGAAGTCTGGCTCCATCTCCTGCAGGTCGCGAATGCCGATGGGCTCCATCCGGAAGGCGCTTGCCAGCTCGGCAAGGCTCTCGTCCGCGCCCACGCCGCTCTGGGACATATACGCTTCCAGCGCGCGGGTGCCCGACCCGTAGGACGCCGCGAGTTCGCGCAGCGTTGCGCGGAGGGTGGTCCCCCCATGCTGCTCCGGATGCGTGCCGATCGGGTCCATGATGGTCTACTGAACGCTGGAGGCGAGCTCGAAGATCGGCATGTACATCAGCACGACAATGCCGCCGATCACGACGCCGATGAAAATCATCATCACCGGCTCGATCAACCGCGATATCAGGTCGATGGCGCGCGAGACATGCGACTCCTGGAATCCGGCAATCTTGTCCAGCACCGGGCCGAGGCCACCGGTCTTCTCCGCGACGGTCAGCAAACGAGAAGTGATGGCATTGGCCAATCCACACTGCTGGAAGGCTTCCGAAATCTTCCTGCCGCTGCGTACCGCGTGCAGTGCCGTGCTCAGCGCGGCGCGATCGGATTGGCTCACGAGCCCTTGCGACAGCTCGAAGGCGTGTACCGCGGGAATCCCTCCTTCCACCAGCATCGCCGACGTTCGGAAAAATTGGGATTGGCGATAGATGCGGAAATGCGGCCCGATGCCAGGCAGCGCAAGCAGCCGGTCGGCCAGCAGATCGCGTATGGACTGACGCTGTAGCGCAACGATGCCGGCCAGAAGCAGTATGGCGAATGTCAATGCGATGGCTGAGCCGTGCCGGTGCACCGCGCCGCCCCACATCATCAACCAGCGCGACATCAACGGCAGTTCGCGGCCGCTGTGCTCGAGCAGCGCGGCGAACCGTGGCACCACGAACGCCAGCAGGAACAGGACTACCGCCATCCCCACCACCAGCAGAACCGACGGATAGATGGCTGCAGAGATCACGCGCGCGCGCAACGCCTGCAGCGTGGCACTGTTGCGTGAGTAGCGCCGCAGGCTGTCCGCGAGACCACCGGTCTGTTCGCTGGCCTTGACGCAGGCGATCAGCACATCGGGAAACACGTTCGCGGCGTTCACCATGGCTGCGGATAGCGAATGGCCTTCCTCAAGCTGCCGGAGCAGATTCCCGTAGACACGTGCCGACGCCTCCCTGCGATCGTTGCCGCCCAGCGTGCGCAAGGCGTCGATCACGCCAACACCGGCATCGAGCAGTGCGGCAAGCTCCCGCGCGAACAGTTCCACGTCGAACCGCACACCCGGCAGCACGCGCCATCCGCGGAGACTGTTCGTGGTCGTGACGGTGGAACGGACGGATGCCACGCGCAGGCCTCGGGATTCCGCCTGCGTCACCACATTGGCAGCGGACTCGCCGTCCAGATAGATGGTCTTGACCCGGCCACCGCTGTCGAACACGCACAACATGTAGGTCACCGTCGTTCTCCACGTCAGGCCGGCGGGCCGGCCCCTCACGCTTTCACCACGAAGTAATGTCTGAGTTCTCTCCCGTCCCTCCCGGCTGTCCGTCCTTGCCAAACGACATGAGGTCGTAGTCGCCATGCTCCCCCGGCGACCTGTACTGATAGGGCCGATCCCATGGGTCCAGCGGCACACGCTTCTGCAGATAGGGGCCATTCCAGCGCGGCGCGTTCTGGGGCCGGGTGACCAGCGCGTCGAGACGCTCCTCGGTAGTGGGGTATGCCCCCACGTCGAGGCGATATGCGTCCAGCGCCTTGCTCAACGAGTCGACCTGCGCCTTGGCCACGTTGGTGTTCGACTTGCCGATCTGTTCGAAGTAGCGCGGCGCCACCAGCCCGGCCAGCAAGCCGATGATGACCATGACGACAAGCAACTCGAGCAACGTGAACCCTGGCGGGCATCCCACCGCCAGCCGATATGGGCGATGATCCGGGAAGCGGCGCGTTACCCATCGCCATCGGCGCTGCGCCAGCCGCTTCGGTTGCGTGTCGATACGCATGGCAAATCCCTTCCTCCTGGTGGAGAGCTGCGATCCAACCTGGGGCCTTAGTGACATTCTTGGATACAGGGCGGGTGCCAAGTAGTAGGGAGGTCCGCCTTTAGGCATGGGTAGAGACCCTCCTTCTTCCTCCGACGGGCCGCTTTCATGGCATTGCATTTTTCACGCGCCTAGAATGATCACAAACGATACAAGGCACGCATCGGGAGTGCCGGCCCGTCGCAGTCGGGAACACAGGCCCGCGTGGTCCGGGCCACCATGGCGCGCCTTTCATCGGAACGTGGGAATCGCGCGAATCTGTATCGGAGGGCCAATGGAAGACAAGCCATCCCATGGAGCCGAGCCCCTGAAGTTGCGTGACGTCACGGATGCGATGCGCCGGATGAGCGCGGCCATCGAAACGGGTCACCGGTGCTTTCGTGCCATTACCGACGGACGAGGCACGGCGCTCGCAGTTCTGGCGCCTGACGGGTACTTCGTATCTGTCAACCATGGCGCCGCCAGATTGCTCGGCTACACCTGCGCGGAGCTGATCGGCCGGTCACTGGCCGACATGGCAGACGACGGCGATCGCGCATGGATCGTGGATTGCCTGGCCGCGAGCATCTCCTGCACCCTCCGCTCGTTCAATGTCGTGCTGCATGGCCGTGACAATCGAGCAGCCAGTGTCCTGCTGCATTTTCAGCCGGTGATGGATGGCAGGGGCAACTGCAGCGCGGTGCTTGTCATCTTCGAGGAGCCTGTCGTGCTGCAGCAGGGGCTGGTGGATGCCCTGATGCGGTCGGAAGCGGATTTCCGGCGTCTGTACACGCACCTGCTGACCGGTCAGGAACACGAGCGCAAGCGCCTGTCTTCAGAGCTTCACGACGGCCTTGGGCAGGCGCTGACGCTGGTCAAGCTGATGGTGGAGGATGCGCTTGGGCGGATGCGCCATGGCAGCGCCGAGCAGGCGGAGTCACTGCTCGAAACCACGCTGCTACGCATCAGGGAAACCATCGGCGAGGTCCGGCACATCTGCAATGACCTGCGCCCACGGCTGCTGGACGATCTGGGCCTGGTGCCGGCGCTGGAGGCGCTGTGCAAGCAGACGCAGCAATGCACCGGCAATCTGCTGGTGGTCTTCGACTGTCGCATCGTTGAAAACGAGGTGCCCGACAACCTCAAGGCGGACATTTTCCGGATTGCCCAAGAGGCGATCAACAACATCATCAAGCACGCGCTGGCCACGGAGATCAACATCGTCCTGCGCCGCGCCGCGAAGGAGATTCTGCTGACGATTCAGGACAATGGCATTGGCTTCGACGATCTATCCAGCTCACCCGACGGCCCGACATTCTCCGGCCTTGGTCTTCTGGGCATGCGCGAGCGGGTCGAATCGAACGGAGGGAGCTTTGCGCTGACGTCAGGCCAAGGTAGCGGAACCCTGGTCAGCGCTGCATGGAGGGTCTGATCGGGCAGACCCTCCCGCTACCCTGTCACTCGTTCCGCAGTCATGGGGAAGCCTCACCATCCGAACCGGCGGCGCGCCCCTCGTCCAGCATCTGCCGGCGTACTGCGGGAAGTGGTACGGCATCCAGCCCGTCATGGTTCGTCACGGATGGATGATTGTCGTCGCAATACTTCCGCGCCAACGATGTGATCAGCCCCATGCTGATGGCGATCAGCACCAGTTCCGTCAGGTTGGTGATGCCGAGCTTGCGCATCAAGCTCGCCCGATACTTCTCGATCGTCTTCGGGCTGAGATTCATGTAGATGCCGACTTGCCGGTTCGAGCGCCCTTCGGCCACCAGCTTGAGAACGCTGCGCTCCCGTGCCGTCAGCAGGTCCCATCCGGTCTTGGCGGTCGACATTTCATGGCCGCTGACGTAGGACTCCACAAGATTGCCGTAGAGCTCCGGGCTCAGATGTTTCTTGCCCAGCAGGACGACGCGCATCGCGGTCACCAGATCATCGAAGGAGGTGTCTTTCAGTACATAGCCGTCGACGCCTGCCCGCAATGCCTCGCGCACATATTCGTCGTTCTGGTGCACCGAAAGCGCAATTATCCGAATACCAGGAGATCGGCGCTTGATTGCTGCAATGGCATCGATACCGTTCATGCCGGGGAGCGAAAGATCCATCAATATCAGATCCGGGCACAGCGAGATTGCCAATTGGCAGGCCTCCCGGCCATCTCTTGCCTCCCCCGCCACGTGATATCCCATTTGCGCGGACAGCATCGAACGCAAACCCGCGCGCAGAAGATTATGGTCTTCCACGATCAGCACACTGCAGTTGTTATTCATTTGCGCCTCCCACTTCGAACTACGCGGAAGTGCGAGCGGCATCCACATTGAAAACGTGTCCGAGGCGACACGTATTTCAACGCGGGGGCAGCATGAATCAGCCTGTCAGGTGGTGATACTGCCTGGGACAGATCGGGCCCGCGGAGGCCCGCCCGGCAATGCTTGGGGCAGTCACGAACCGAACTGGAATCCCTTGCTGGCTCACAGGATTCCGCGCTGTCCAGGTGCCCGGCGCGCGTCACACAGGACGCGGCCTCCCCCTAATTCAGGGGTGCATTGCGTGCTTCGACTTCTGTCCGCTTGAGGCAGCGGCGCCCTCCCGGTTCGGCTTTCCATGTCTTGGTCATGGTGACGCCGCGCGTTCTCCTTCCCTGAGTCAAGATTAGGAGAGAAACACCAGAAAAGATACCAATCTGAGGAATGAATAATGCATTTTTCATTAGACATCCGGCGTTATTTTGAATGTCTGTAGAAAATACATTAATGAAAAATTAAGAAGTGAGGAAAACCGCTTAATTATATATCGATTGTGGATATATCAATGATTATGAGGTGATATATACCACGATATATGTCGCGCAGCTTGCAGCACTCTGGTATCCGATCCGCCTAACAGCCAAGCTGACCACGCTGATTCACGATGGCCTGGCGGTTGGCCTTGAGTTGCGCCATGTTGTCCCAGGCGTTGCCCTGACGCATGGCGAGGTCGTTCTGGCGGAGCTGATTGAACAGCATGGTGCAACTGGAGCGGCGGTTGTTCTCCGCGGCGATCGTCATCTGCTGTTCACGGGCGCTGGCCTGCTGCAACTGCCTGGCTTCGACGTCGTGGCGACGGAGGTAGGTTTCCTCCTGCTGCCGGGTGACCGCCGTCTTGCCGATGATCGAGAGCGTGCCACCTGGCTCGCCGGTATTGCGGTAGCCGGTCGGACACGTCACGCCATCGTCGAGATAGAGAACCTTGTGGTCTGGGCCATCGCACCGGGTAGCCGCGAACGCGGTCATCGCATTCGTGGCGCAAAGCAGGACAGCCAGCAGGACAGCGTTCCGTGCATTCATGGTGAATTGGCCTCGTTGATCGGACGGACAGGACAGGTAAGGCAAGCGCCGGGCCGATGCCTATGCCTTGCCCAGCCGGGTAATCAACGCGGCGTGACGTGGATGGGATGACGCCAGCCGCGCCAGTTCATCGCGGTCCGCCAGCTCGAACTCGCTGAACTCGAATCCCGGCGCTACCGTGCAACCGGCCAGGGCATAGCCGGCCGCGCCCACCACGCGTTCCGCGGCAAACCAGCAGCCGGCCGGCACCACCGCCTGGAAGACGGTCCCTGGCTGGAACAGCGGATTACCCAACCGGTGCGTGGTGAACGCGCCGTCAGGTGCCAGCACGTGGACATTGAGCACATCGCCTGCGTAAAAGTGCCATGCTTCGTCGGACTGGATGCGGTGCCAAGCCGAATAGGCGCCATCGCACAGCAGGTAGTAGATGGCCGTGGATGCAGAGCGCTCGGCTCCGTCGGCCACGCGTGTGATACGCGCGGGGTCCCGGTAGGTCTCGCGGTAATAGCCGCCTTCCGGGTGCGGGACCAGGGACAGTTCGTCGATCAGGCGTTGCTGCGGTGAGCGCGTAGGCATGACTTGTTTCCGGGGCTGCAGGGGCTGCGGGGGGCTGGTGTGTGGATCGGATGACTGACACGCCACCTTACCCGAAAGCCAGGCATGACAGAATGTCGGCCGATGGCGGCATGGCCCCGGCATTGCAGGATTCGCCAAGACGACCCGGCACGTGGCGGGTTAGGCTCCCGGACAATGCGGACCATTCCGCGGACCATTCCGGCCCAAGAAATGCCATCCCGAGGCTCCACCAAGGCCCTACCCGATTCGAACCGATGTCGCGCCCCTTCCCCGCCTGGCTCCCGGCCATGGCTTTCGTCCTGATCTGGTCCACCGGCTTCATCGTCGGCAAGGCCGTCGTTCCGGTTGCCGACGCCAACCTGTTCCTGCTGGCCCGCTTCACGCTGGCCGCGCTGATGTTTGCCCTGGCGGCGATGGCCAGCGGCGTCACGTGGCCTGCGCTCAAGCAGGTGCCACGCCATCTGCTGGCCGGCGCGCTGATGCAGGGCATCTACCTGTGCGCGGGCTACGGCGCGGTGGCGCATGGACTGTCTCCTTCGATCATGGCGCTGCTTGGCGCCTTGCAGCCGCTGCTGACCGCCCTGCTTGCGATCCCGCTGCTGAAGGAGCAACCTTCGTCCCGTACCTGGCGCGGCCTTGGGCTCGGCGCGTTGGGCGTCGGGCTGGTGGTGCTTCCGGCCATGCAGGCTGGCACGCCGCAGACCGTGTCGCCATGGATCATACTGACGGGCGTGCTCGCCATTCTCTCCATCACGATGGGAACCCTCCTCCAGAAAACCTCGATCGCCCGCGCGGATATCCGCGCTAGCTCGGCCTGGCAGAATGTCGGCGCCATGCTTGTGGCCGGGGTGCTGGTCTGCGCCACGGGCGGGATCGGCGCGTTGCGCTGGGAAACCGGCCCGACGCTGTGGGCATCGCTGGCCTGGGCTGCGTTCGTGCTGTCTGGGATCGGCACCTGGCTGCTGCTCAGCCTGGTGCGCCGTGGTCAGGCCGCCAATGCGGCGGCGCTGATGTTCCTGGCTCCACCACTTGCCGCCGTGCAGGCCGCGCTATTGTTCGGCGATCGGCTCGCCCCGCTCCAGTGGCTCGGCATGGCCGTGGCCGGTATTGGCGTGTGGCTCTGTCAGACGCAGGGCAACCCCCGACATGCCCAAGCTCGTTGAACACGCCTCGCCGTTGGTCGAGCCGCGCCGTTATTCGCCGCGGCCCTTCGGTCATGCGCATGACTACCATCAGTTGCTGTTCGGCGTGGACGGGGCCATCGAACTCCAAATTGACGGCCATGCGTACCGCGTCGATGACCAACACGGCCTGGTTGTGCCTGCGGGCGCCCACCATGTCTGCGCGGGCCTGACCGAAAACCTCCAGCTCGTGGCGGACTTTCCGGCCAGTTCCGTCGCCCTGCCTGCGCGGCTAATGGAGAACCCGCGTGCCTTCGCCATGGATGCCAGCTTCGCTGCCCGCGTCCGCGCGTTGGCGACGCATCGCCCGTCTGGCGACCTGCCACTCCAGCACGCGTGGCATTGCGCAACGGCGCTCGCGGGCAATCTGGCATCGGCGCTGGGTCTCGATGCGGCCCGTAACGATGCCACGCATTTTCCGGCAATGGCCATCGATGCATGGCTGCGCGCCAATCTCGCGTCGCCGTTGCGGGTAGACCAGCTTGCCGCGCGCATGGGCTGGGGCGCGCGTCGGTTCCACACGCTGTTTTGCGAGGCGTTTGGCGATACCCCGCACGGCTATCAGACACGGCTGCGGCTGGACCAGGCCGTGCAATGGTTGATGGCCGGTACGATGCCGCTCGCCGATATCGCCTATGGCGTTGGCTATCCCGATCAGACCACCTTCACACGCGCATTCGCCCGTCGGTTCGGCAAGCCGCCCGGTGCGTGGCGGGCCGCCGCGCTGGCCTGATCTGCAGATTTCTCCCGCCGCGCGTATGATGCGCGCGTGTTCGAGCCAGCGAACCAGCGAACCAAAACGGGGAGACAACCATGAAGACAACGATCACGACGGTCGGGCTCAAGCGCCTCGCCGTTGCCACGCTATTCGCCTGCGGGATAGTCCATGCGCAATCGACGGTGCCGGTGATGCAACCCACCGAAGGCGATTTCGAAGCACGCGACTTCCACTTCCAGAGCGGCCAGACGCTGCCGACCGTCAAGCTTCACTACGCGACACTGGGCACGCCCACTCGCGGCGCCGACGGCAAGGTCAACAACGCCGTGCTTCTGCTCCACGGCACTACCGGCACCGGACGCGCGTACCTGACGCCGCTGATGCAGAAGGAACTGTTCGCGGCGGGACAGCCGCTCGACGCCTCGCGTTACTACATCATCATGCCCGACGGCATCGGCCGTGGCGGATCGAGCAAGCCCAGCGACGCCCTGCGCGCGAACTTTCCGCGCTATGGCTACAACGATGTGGTGGAAGGCCACTACCGCCTGCTGACCGAGGGACTCAAAGTCGATCACCTGCGGTTGATACTGGGCACGTCGATGGGCGGCATGCAGACGTGGGTCTGGGGTGAACGGCATCCGGACATGATGGATGCGCTGATGCCGATCGCCAGCCAGCCCGTGGCGATGTCGGGCCGCAACTGGTTGTGGCGCCGGATGCTGATCGACGCGATCCGGAATGACCCGGACTGGAACGGCGGCAACTACACGCGGCAGCCCACGCACTGGACCCGCACCACGCCGGTATTCGCCCTGATGACGCAAAGCGCGGCCACGTTGCAGAAGGCCGCTCCTACGCGCGACCAGGTCAACCAGTACGTCGACAAGACCGTGGCGGACAGCCGCGGCGTGGACGCCAATGACTACCTGTACTGGTTCGAATCATCATGGGACTACAACCCCGAGCCGGATCTGGGCATGATCCGCGCGCCGCTTTACGCGGTGAACTTCGCCGACGACATGATCAACGCGGTGGACCTCGGCGTCATGCAACGCACCGTGCCGAAGGTACGGCAAGGCAAGTACGTGGAGATGCCGGAGAGCGTGAACACATATGGCCATCAGACGTTGCAACACCCCGAGGTCTGGAAGCCGTATCTCGTTGAACTGCTGAAGTCGCTACCCGCGCAAAAGTAGCGCCACGTTCGCCCGTCCCGCCCGTGCGGCCGAGTGCCGCACTGCAACGTGCGAGGCGTGGCGAGCGCCTGCGCAGCAAGCCCGGCACGCTTTGTCGCGGGGCCGCAATACGGGTATTTCGCTAGGCTTCAACGCTAGATCGCGCCTGCCCCGCTGCCTATACTGACTTCGCACCGTACACAGCATCACGCTGTCTACGAGTGTGCCCGATAACACTAGCGGGCAGGCTCTGGCGGCCCAGGGAGGATGCCACGGATGATCATGTCCATTCGGCCTGCCATTGAAGAGGAAAGTGAAGATGGACATGCCCAGCGAACAGTTCCTTGCAATCCAGGAAACCCGCCGCTTGGGGCTCCGGGCATTGCGCGCGGCGCTGCTCCAGGTTCACAAGGAAGTCATCGGTTATGACCGTGGCCAGTACGAGCGGCTGCACGGTCCGATTCCAGCCGGCCAGTTCGTGCAACTCGTGACCGAGGAGTCCTTCTTCCGCTGGCTCGATCCGCTATCGAGACTGATCATCGAGATCGACGAAGAACTCGATGGTGAAGAACATCACGACGAAACCTGCCGGGCCGTGGCTGCCGCCGCGCAGAAGCTGTTCAGCGAACGTGGCGACGCGGACTTCCGCAAGCGCTATCAGGAAGCGCTGCAGGATGAAGCCGCGGTCACCGTCGCGCACGGCCGGCTGATGTCCGTCATCGGGCAATTGCGCCAGTTGCCCTAAATTGCCCTGGTTGCCCTGGTTGCCTGGCCACTTTCGCTAACGCTCTCCGACGCCCTCCAATCACCCTTTTGCGCCCGGCCCCTTGTGGGCCGGTTCGTGCGGCACAGGATGCACCGCGATCGGATCACTGGCCGGAAATGTCTCGAGCAAGGCCTCGTCGAGTTCCTGCTCGACCTTCTGATCATGCGACTCGCGTGCCTTTCTTGAAGCAGGTGTGAGAGATTTGGTGGAATCCAGTTTGCTCATAGCATCGGCTCCTTGAAAAGTGCTGGTGATGCGTGTCAGCGATGTCCGCCTCCGCGGCCACCACCGCTCCGTCCGCCCCTACCACCGCCCCCCCATCCCGGCATTCCACCTGCGCCCTGGTAGCCGGCGTACCCGCGATACCCAGGATAGCCCGGCGATCCACGGTAGCCGTAGTAGCCACCGCGATACCCATACCAGCCGTGCCCGTAGTATCCACGGTACCCATGCCCATACCATCCGTAGCGGTGGTAGTAAGAGGTGTGACAGCAGCCATACCAGAAGCTGCCGAAGAATACGCCACCAGTGTACGCCGGCCAGTAAGCGGGCCAGTATGGATAACCGCCGCCATACGCGTACGGGTAGCCGTACCAATAGGGATACGCGTAGTCATATTCGTAGCCCGGGTACCCACCGTAGACAGAACCAAGGTCGCCCAGCGGATAGTTGGGGTCATATCCGTACGGACTGTCATAGCCGGGATACGTCGCGCAACCGCCCAGCATCGTTGCCGCGGTCACTGCCGCCAGGACCCACCCGTGGGCGCCCCTCATCACAACCTCCTGTCGATACCCGGTCGGAATTGACTTCCGACAGTCACTTAGACAGTAGCTGCATCGAGAAGTCCAAATTTCGGAATCTTCCGATTCTCGTATGAGAATCGTCTTCTTACACTGCCCCTCGCCCGTGCAATACGGGCGACCCACCCGGTTTCAGGGTCGACCCCTCCCCCTGAGACTCAGGCTTCACGATGCCACGCGGTCCCCGCCCCGTGGCATCTTTTTTTTACAGGCCCTTCTCCACCAGGTCGAGCAGTCGTTGGCCGAGCACTCCCGCCTGCTCCCTTGCCCGGCCGCGCAGCGGCCCGTCGATGAGCAGGATCGCCAGGCCATGTACGGCCGACCACGCAAGGTACTCCGCACCCGGACGTCGTTCGACTGG
This sequence comes from Cupriavidus metallidurans CH34, assembly GCF_000196015.1. Lineage (NCBI taxonomy): Bacteria > Pseudomonadati > Pseudomonadota > Betaproteobacteria > Burkholderiales > Burkholderiaceae > Cupriavidus > Cupriavidus metallidurans. Next base: position 1,365,545 of record NC_007974.2, read on the forward strand.
CAGCAGGCCTGCCTCTACCCAGCGATCCAGTGCGGCGCCAAGCAGTTCGAACGGGTTCAGTCCGCTATTGCCGGCTTTTGCCGGATCGGAATCTTCCTCCACATCGTCGGGAACCGAGAATGCGGTGCGAAACAGCCCTGTCTCACCCAAGGCAAAGCGCAGGTAGCCCGCGCCTACCGCCCGCAGGCTCGCCCGCGCGCGCTCGGCAGGCGCGGCATCAGAAGGAATCGTCGCCAACTCCGCTTCCATCGCCATCGCCAGGCCGGACAGCGCGTGCGCGCGCACTGCCTGCAAAAGATCCTGCCGGTTCGCGAAGTGCCGGTATGCCGCATTCGGCACCACGCCCGCTCGGCGTGTCGCCTCGCGCAGGACAACGGCATCTGGCCCGCCCTGCCGTGCCAGATCGATGCCTGCTTCGAGCAGGGCGCGGCGCAGGTCACCATGGCGATAAGTGGTGCGCGTGGGCGGTGTGGGCGGTGTGGGCGGTGTGGGCGGTGTGGGCGGTGTGGGCGGTGTGGGCGCGGCGGTTCGATTCATGCTAGCTCCCATGCGGACAACGTCCAGGGCAACGAATAACAATAGTAGACAGTGTACACAAACACTTCCAGCGCCGTTCGTCCGCGCGGTTCGCGTATTTCCCGCGTCACTAAAGGATGGGAGCGAAGAGCTTGGCCACGTGCATCGCCACGCGCAGGATCGCGGGCGCGCCAAGGAAGTCCTCGCGGTCGATCTGACGGGCCTGCGCGAAATCGGCTTCCAGCATCTCGGCCACGCTGGCCGCGAATGCCGGGTGAGCCGTCATGACCATCATCTCGAAGTTGAGCCGGAACGAGCGATTGTCCAGATTCGCGGTGCCGACAGCCGCCGCGTCGTCGTCGACCAGGATGACCTTCTGGTGCAGGAAGCCCGGCTGGTAGCGGAACACCTTCACGCCGGCGCAGACGGCCTGGTGGGCATAGATCGTCGACGCCCCATAGACCACGTAATGGTCCGGCCGGGCCGGTATCAGGATGCGCACGTCCACACCACGCAGCACTGCCAGCCGTAGCATCGCGGAAACGGCTTCGTCGGGCACGAAGTATGGCGACGTAATCCAGATCCGCTTGCGCGCGGCCTGGATCGCCTCGACGAAGAACAGCGAGCATGTCTCCTGCGCGTCCGCCGGCCCGGATGGCACGATCTGGCACACCATGTCGCCGAAACGCCTCGGCGGTGGCAGCAACAGGTAGGGCACCTCGTGCGCGGCCCAGTACCAGTCCTCGGCGAACGTCATCTGCAGCTCGAGCACCACCGCGCCGCGAATCTCGATATGGGTATCCCGCCAGGGCGCGAGTGGTGGCCGGCGACCGAGGTACTCGTTGCCGACGTTATGACCCCCGACAAAGGCGCGCTCGCCATCGACGATGACCAGCTTGCGGTGATTGCGGAAGTTGAGCTGGAAGCGATTGACAAAGCCGGGATGCGTGGCGAATGAGCGCACGTGGACGCCGGCTTCCTCCAGCGCACGCAGGTAGGCCCGGCCTAGCGCGTGACAGCCGATGCTGTCGTATAGGAAATAGACCCTGACCCCCGCCTTGGCACGCGCGCACAGGCGGCGTTGCAGTTCGAGTCCAAGCTCATCATCATGAACGATGAAGAACTGGACCACCACGACCTGCGTGGCGGCATCGATCGCGGCGAAGATCGCCTGGAAGGTCGCCTCGCCGTTGACCAGCAGCCGCACGTCGTTATTACCCAGGCATGGCATGCCAGTCAGACGCGGCAATGCGCGCATGCATTCCTGGTCGGGGTTCATCACCAGGCAGGCGCTGAGCGAATCCAGCTCCTGGGTACTCATGTTCTGGCGGATCTCGCGCAGACGGTGATTGTTGAAGCGCCGCGCATTGACGTATCCCGCGAAGCGGCTTCGTCCAAAGATCAGATAGGGGATCAGCGAGAAGTACGGCATCATGACCAGCGATCCAGCCCAGGCTATGGCCCCGGGCGCAGTGCGTACGGTCATGACGGCGTGCAGCGCCGCAATCACGCCCAGCACGTGAAGAGACACGACGATCGCTGCAATCACACTAGGGGTCAACATAGGCAGCCGGGGCCGGACGGGATGGACGCTATTCTGGCACAGCACATCACTTCCAACATCCCCAAGCCTCGCACCCGAATCCATGCTGCTTAATTTTTAGGCAGTCCGATGCGCTCCCATGACCCGGCGCGACTGGCGGAGGCGCCGACGCAGTTATCCACACAATCTGTGGATAAGCGACACCACGCACGCGTCGCCGGCCGGACGCCCGATTTCGTTTCATTCCGACGTCAACGCCATCCATTTAAGGAAACACCGATTGTTCGCCCTGCCAACGCTGGCTACGCTGCAACGCGTTTACTTCGCTTTCCAGAGAATGTCGCATGAATGCCCGAACGAACATCGCGCTGCTTGCAAACAGCTCGTCACCCCTGCATCCGCTGCAGGAACTCCTTGCCGTCGCCGGCTACCAATGCAACGTCTTTCACGCCGGGCGTGACCTGATTCAAGGGCTCGGCCATGACACCTACGAGATGCTCCTGATCGACCGTGAGCTGGCCGACATCTCCGCCATCGACGTGATTCGCACCGTCCGGGCGGTGCGCAACCGCGACGTGCCAATCGTGATCTTTGCCAGCGAGAACAATGACGACGACCTCGTCGAGGCCCTTGATGCCGGCGCCGACGACTACGTGCTTCGCCCGCTGGCCGCGCGCGTGCTGCTGGCCCGCATCGCCGCATTGCGCCGGCGCATGAGCGGCACGCGCTTGCGCGGAGCCATGCCGTTGCGCGCCGGGCCATACGAGCTGAGCAACCCCGGTCGCTACGCCACGCTCAATGGCGGCCGGATTCCGATGACGCCCAAGGAGTTCGACCTGGCCATGCTGATGTTCGCCAACGCGGGCCGCATTCTGGCCAGCCGCCGCATCGAGCACACAATCTGGGGACATGACTTGCCGCCCTACTCCCGCGCGCTGGCCGGACTGGTATCGCGAATGCGTCGTACCCTGAACCTGTGCGCGGAGAACGGCGTCACGGTCAGCGTCGTCTATGCCCAGGGGTATCGGCTGGACATCCTCGATCAAGCTGCGCGCCACGAATTGTCCGCTGCCGCTCGCGCGGCCTCCGCGTCATCGACCCCTGCGCGGATGTTCAAATTGCTTTCGTAAGACCGCCTGAAAATCCAGATCTAGATATCGAGCGCGCCGCGCGCAGCCAGTTCGGCGATATCGATCCGCGCAACGCCTGATGGCGCGCGCTTGGCGCTGCGCTTGGCCACCGCCGAGGCCGCGCCGATATGCTGACTGCATAGCCGCAGCGTCGCCATTGCTTCCGCACCGACACTGACCACGCCGGCGGCCATCGTTACCGGCACGCAAAACGCCGGATTGCCGAACCGGTCCTCGCCGTGAATACCGCCAGCAGCACGATCCGTCGACGAGTACGACATCAGTGCCGCATCGTTGAAGCGTGCGATGGCGTCCCGGATACGCACCTCCCAATCGTCCCCCTGGTACAACACCAGGAAGTCGTCGCCGCCGACATGTCCAAGGAAGTCGCGCGCGGGGTCACAAGCCTGCGCCAGAATCGCGGCCGCGCCCTTCAGCATTTCGTCGCCCTTCCAGTAGCCGTAGCGATCGTTGAATGGCTTGAACTGGTTGAGGTCGACGTAGCACGCATGGAACGCGCTGCCAGCTGCGATGAGTCGGTCGACGTGCTGGTTCAGCAGGATGTTTCCGGGCAGGAACGTCAGCGGATTCGCATAACGTGCCGCCTCCATGCGTACCTCGGTGGTGGCGCGTAGCAAATCGGCCACGGTGCCAAGACCCACGTATCTGCCTTGATCAGTGATCACGAAACCATCGGCCAGCACATGCGATTGCTCGCCCGCGAAGAGTTCGGCCATATCCTCCAGACTGGTGCGGCGGTCGAAGCAAACTGGCGCCGGATTGGCGATCGTGATGCAGGCCTTCCTGCCATAGAGTTCCCGATGAAATGGCGTGGCGTAGCGGTCGATCAGGATTTGCCGGTTCATCATCGCCACCGGCCGCATGGCCTCGTCCACCACCGCCATGGCGTGCAGATCGGGCTGGCTGTGAAACCGCGCCAGGACGTCGTTATTGGAGGTAGCCGGATGAATCGTGGGCGCGGGGCGCAGGAGTTGCCCGGCTGTCATGCCCGACCACCCCGAGCGCAAGGCTTGGGGAAACACCGCGATCTGACGCGAGGCCAGCACAGCCCGCACCTCCAGCGACGCTTGCCGTTCAGGCTGCGCCACTGGCCTCCCCAAAAAGTAGCCCTGGCCCGCGAAAACACCAAGATCCCGCACCATGGCCAGTTCCTCGGCCCGCTCGATGCCTTCTGCGATCACGTGCCCACCGAATGCTCCCATCATGCGTAGCATCCCGCGCAGTATCTCCAGCCGGCGCGAGCACGTGCCTATCCCGCGCACGAGCGACTTGTCCAGCTTGATGAACTGCGGCGACAGATCGGCCAGCATGTCGAGATTGGCATGTCCCGAGCCGAAATCGTCCAGAGCGTAATGCACGCCTAGCTCGCCGAGCAACGCCATGGCCTCGCCAAAGGTCTGGGCATTGCCGATGGCAGTCTGCTCCGTGATCTCGATGACGACCCGGGATGGTGCGATAGCCGCCGCTCCGCCGACAATGCCATCGGCCCCCAGCAACGCGGCCATGGCGTGTCCACGCCCGACCAGAAGATGGCGCAGCGTCAATGGACTGAAGTTCAGGAACAGCTTGCCGGGCAGGTTCAGCGACGACCACGCATCGAGCGCGGTACGGGCTGCCGCCACTTCAAGCGCCACGGTTGTCCCATTTGCCTGCGCGCGTCGGAACAAGGCGTCAGGCATCTCGTGCAACGATGCGGCCGGGCCGCGAATCAACGCCTCATGACCAAGAATGTCCCCATTGCCCAGCGACACGATAGGCTGGAATACCGCCTGCAGCGAAGGCAGGCACACAGCCTCTCGGGCCGTGGCCAACGAGGAGGCGACGGTCAGCATGACATGCGGATAAGGGTTGAATGGCAGGTTATCGGCCGGGAGGCCGTGATGCCACGAGGCGGCTTTCGGCGCGAACGATAAATGGAGCGTCCGCCATTTCATGACAGCAATGTGTCGCCAGTATGACGACGCCACCCATTCAGGGGGTGTCACGTTATCGTCACATTCATGCACGACGATCGCGCTGCACCGCAGCACGACCGACGCCCCGCACTCTCCAGGGAATGACCGAGAGGCCGGCATGCCGCAGCGCATCGGGTCATGGAATGACGGGGTCGCGGCCCCGAAGGAGTGTTTCTCGTGTTGCAAGCCATCAAGCTGGGTCTGCCTGGACTGGGAGGCAAATCCCTGTGGCAAGGACTGGCGCGCCTGCCGCTGGTCATGCGGCTGTCAGCGGCATTCGTGCTGATCTACGCCTTCGGCGCGGCCGTCGGACTCACCGGCATCATCAATCTGGTTCATTTGAAGCAGGATACGGACACGCTCTACCAGCGCGACATGCGCGGCGCGATCTCCGCCGAGCGTGCTCAGGCGGCGCTGGCCACGCTGGGCCGCGCCCAGCTGTCGCTGACGTTGGCCACCAGCACCGCGGAGCGCGACACCGCCGCGTCGGAGATCGCCCAGGCGCTGCGTCGGCTCGACCAGGCCGTTGACGGCGTCCGCTCGGCCGCCCCGCAGCAAGCCGACGCGCTGCAGAAAGAGCGCGCGACTGCCGGCGAACTGATGAACAACTTCGTGGCCCTGATCGGCAAGCAGCCGCTCGACGCCCTGCAATTCGATTCATCGGTCTCGGTCGACGGACACTTCGTCGGCGAACAACTGCAGAAGCTCGCCGGCCTGATCGAACAGACACGGTCCACGCTGGATCAACAAGCTGCGGACACGGTTGCCGGCGTGGCCGCCGCGCAAGTCACCGCCCAGACCGTGATGGCGGTACTGCTCGTCGCCAGTTTCATTGCCGCCGCCGCGCTGGCCTGGATCGCTGCACGTAGCCTGACACGCGAACTCGGAGGCGAACCGCGCGACGCCGCGGCCGTTGCGAATCGCATCGCCAATGGCGACCTGACCGCCCGGATCGCCGTGGGCGCGCATGATCAAGGCAGCCTGCTCTACTTCCTGGCCGGCATGCGCGATCAATTGGCCGGCGTGCTCGCGCGCATTCAGCAATGCGCGCATGAAATCTCCAGTGCCAGCGACGGTATCGCAAACGGCAACCGCGAACTGGCTGCACGCACGGGCACGCAGGCTTCAGCGCTTGCCGAGGCGGCAGGGAACGTGGCGCGCCTGACCGAACTGGTCCAGCAGGCGCACGCACAGGCCCGACAGTCGAGCGACATGGCCAGCCGCGCGCGCGAAGCCACCACTACAGGCATGGCGTCGGTGCGCGACATGAGCGGCGCCATGGCGAACGTTCACGCGCAGTCGCGCAACATCTCGGAAATCGTCACGGTGATCGAAGGGATTGCCTTCCAGACCAATATCCTGGCGCTGAATGCAGCGGTGGAAGCTGCTCGCGCGGGCGCTGCGGGACGTGGTTTCGCCGTTGTCGCGCAGGAAGTCCGCGCATTGGCCCAGCGTAGCGCCACGGCTGCGCGCGAAATCGGCGGCATTGTCGGCGACGCGGCGAAAGAGATCGCACGCGGTGCGGACCTCAGCACGCGCGTGGTGGGCGCCATGGAAGGCATCGATGTCGCGGTCAATCACAGCCACACCCTTGCCGAAGAACTGCGCCTGCTGGCCGACGAACAGGCGGCCGGCATCGGGCACGTCGCCGATGCGCTGACACGGCTCGAGCAGACCAGCGCCCAGAACGGCACGCTCGTGGAGGCGGTGTCTGGCCAGGCGGCGCAACTCGACCAACAGGCCGCAGCGCTGGAGGCAGACGTCGCGCGCTTCCGCTTCTGAGGTTTCGCACCGCCGCAATACCTTGCCCTGAGGGTGCAGAACGCCGGGGCAAGGCTTCAGTTTTCGCATTTGTCGTCCGTAAATGGCAACACGCCTATTGACCGACGCATAACGCCCCGCGAGCATGACCCACAGGCCGAAGGCATTGCGTCATTGGCCAAGGAAATGCCTCCGCGGAGACAAGCGAATGCTACGCAAAGCCGTACAGGACGACAGCAGCTTTCTGGAAGACTTCGAGAACGCCGGGCGCGATTGGGCGCCCCGGCTCAAGCCTTGCGGCACCTGCCACGCCTGCGAGCAGCCGGTCAGGCGAGCCGAACTGTTTTGCGGCATCACGTGCCAGTACTCGTTTGAGCATTTCGAAATGCAATTGCTGCGCAAGCGCTGAACACCCTTCCCCTCGTTTGTAATGCATCAAATGTTTCACATCCGCGAACATTTCCTTTCAAATTCCTGTCAACCGACCCGCCAAACCACTCGTTGAGGCGTGCATCGGGTCTGTATCCGCGCGTCGACATTGTCGAGACAATGCGGACTGCAGCCGGGCAGTGTGTCTGCACGAAACAACTGATATCAAGCGCTAACCGGCATTTACGAGTTGTGTGGCCAAGTTACACGGCTGTTGCACTTGAGCACAATTTGTGTAGCCCATCGCACCCTAAAGCCAGATACGCTTGATTCAACTTAACCGCTTAACTGCGACTGACAAACACAGGAATCCCATGTCTGAACGCCTCATCATGCTGGACGTCCCCGGCGTCCTGTATTCGGACCGCTCCGCTACCCGCCTGGGCGGCACGCCAAACACGGGAACCCTGCGAGACGTCAGGTACTTCGACCCCATCGCCCTCGGCTACCTGCGCCGCCTGTTCGGCATTGCCGGCGCCCGCGTCGTGGTCTCGGACGCCTGGCGCCGTGGCACCCCGGCCGCCATCTTCCAGCAGCTGGATCTGCAGGTCGAAGGCATGACGCCGCCGGTGGCAGGCGGACACGGCGCGGAGATCGACGCCTGGTTCGCGCAACACCCGGCGCCGGGCGCATGGGTCATCATCTCGACCGCTGCCCCGGAGTCCCTGACCGACGAGCAGCGCGCACACCTGGTACAGGTGAATCCGGCCGAAGGTCTGACCGTCGACATCTTCCGCAAGGCGCTCGACATCCTCGGTGTGGCCTGCCCTTCCACCATCACGCCGGATTCGCGCGTCGACCCGGATCTCAAGGCCAAGCTGCGCCATCTGCAGCAACTGGCACGCGAGGCACCGGAGCGCTTCATGCCGGCGCCCGCCGCAGCCGAGGCCCGCGAGCGCGCCATGGCCATCGCGGTGGCCAGCCTGACTGGCAAGCAGCTCGAATCGGGTGCCATTCACGCTTGATTCAGGGCTGATTCAGCACTGACGCTCAATCGGTCCCGCAGCAAGAGACAAAGGGCCGCAAGCAATTGCGGCCCTTTTTTCATTGGCTTTCAGCCTCGCGCGCCATCAGCGCCATCAGCGCCATCAGCGCAATCTCGGCGCAACCTCAACGCGCAATCAGCTTCACGCCCGGGAAATCCACTGGCACGTTGAACACCACGTTGACGTAGTTCGTGAACAGGTTCAACGCGACGTGTGCCAGGATCTCGACAATCTCTTCGTCGCCGAAACCGACCTGGCGTAGCGATGCCACTTCGGTCTCGCTAATCTGCCCGCGCGCTTCCACGACCTTCACCGCGAACGCCAGCGCGGCGGCCGTCTTGGGTTCGTCCGACAGACCTGCCTGGGCTGCGGCCATCTCCTCGGCCGATGCGCCCGCCTTGCGGCCCAGCGCGGTATGCGCGGCCAGACAGTATTCACAGCGATTGCGGTCGGCAACGGCTACGGCGATCTTCTCGCCCAGTTGCGCTGAGATCGTGCCACCACCGAGCGCGCCGAAGCTGCCCCACATCGACTGCAGCGCGGCCGGCGAGTTGGCCACGGCGCGGAACATATTGGGTACGACGCCGAACGCGGTCTGGATCTGTTCGATGGCAGTCACGCTTGCGGCCGGAGCAGTGCGTTGGTCTACGAGGGGAACACGTGCGGTCATGATGAAGCTCCTTTCTGGATGATAAGTGGAGTGGTACTGGGAACCGGACGGGCCGTGCCGTCCATGGGCTCCACTATGCCGCCGGGCGCAACACGATCGGATACCATACGTCCACGAAACATACCAATTCATCCATCAAGATGTCCCACCCGATCGAATCCACTCCTGACCGCCTCTCCGGCTTGCTGGAGCGCTTCCGCGTTCGCGCCCACCTGTTCCATACCGGGGCGCTCTGCGGGATCAGCCGGTTCGATGTGAAGGAACGCGGATTCCTGCACGTGCTGCGCGAAGGCCATCTGACGCTCTCGCACTCGGCCCGTGGCCTGCCTCGGCGCATGGAAATCCGCGAACCGTCCCTGCTGTTCTATCCGCGGCACGTCGTCCACACCTTCCACAATCCGCCGATCGAAGGCTCGCAGTTCACCTGCGCCACGCTCGAGTTCGCCGGAGGTGCAATGAACCCGGTTGCGAGGGCCCTGCCCCCGCTGATCGTGTTGCCGCTGGCGCGGGTCGAGGGGCTGGATGCCGCGCTATCGCTGCTGTTCGCCGAGACCGGGCGTGTCCGCTGCGGCCAGCGGCTGCTGGCAGACCGCTTGTTCGAGGTCGTGCTGATCCAGCTACTGCGCTGGATGCTCGATCATCCGGCCGATGCAGGCATCCAGGCGGGCCTGATTACCGGGCTTTCCGATCCGCGACTGGCCCGCGCACTGGTGGCGATGCACGAAGCCCCTGGCGAGACCTGGAACCTGGACCGCATGGCGTCCTGCGCCGGCATGTCGCGCAGCGCATTCGCCTCCGCCTTCCGCGAAATCGTGGGACAAACGCCAGCCGACTACCTGGCCGGCTGGCGTATCAGCCTTGCACAGGCCCGGCTGCGTGATGGCGTACCGATCAAGCTGCTGGCCAACGAACTTGGGTATGCCAACCCCTCTGCGCTGTCGCGTGTTTTCGCGGCCAAAGTTGGCAAATCGCCACGGGAATGGCTGCAGACGCAAGCCTCCGAGCACTAGATTCAGCCGTTGAATTCTGCAATGCAGAATTATGATTCCGCGCTGCGGTTGACAATTGCCGAGTATCGGTGGGACGATTCGACTCATCGAATACCGGTGAGTCATCAACACCGGACGCCTTACCCGGAGACATCATGCGTAGTACCGCAGTACCCGCGAACCGTTCTGGTCTCGCGTCCTTCCCCCTTTTCGCAAGACCACGCCTGCTCGCAGGCACCACCATCCAGGCGAAGCTGCACGTGCAACTTGCCACGGGCAAAGAGTGAGCACGCCATGGAAGATGTGATCGAAATGGCGGAGATCGCCGCCGCACCCAAGGAAAGCAAACGCAAGGAAGACCGCCATTTCGTGACCGCGCTGGCGCGTGGTCTGGATGTGCTGGCGTGCTTTCGTGCATTCGACAGCGAACTTGGCAATGCCGAACTCGCCAAGCGCTGTGGCCTGCCGAAATCGACGATTTCGCGCCTGACCCACACGCTGACCGAACTTGGCTACCTCCAGGCCCTGACGGACCCCGTTCGTTACCGCCTGGGCAGTTCCGCACTGGCGCTGGCGCCCGCCGCGCAGCAGGGTGCAGAGGTCCTGGCGGTGGCGCGGCCCTACATGCAGGAATTGGCGGATTTGTCGCAAGGCGTCGCCTCACTGATCGTGCGCGACCGCGGACGTATGCTGGTATTCGAGAACTGCCAGTCCGAGACCTACCTGACTCTGCGCGTCGCCGTGGGAAGCCGCGTATCGGGGCTCAATACGGCAGCAGGCCGTGCCTACCTGGTGGCATTGCCGCCAGCCGAGCAGCGTCAGGCGCTAACGGCATTCCGCACGGACGAGAAGGTCGCCCCTGCCGAAGCAGAAGCCATCCTCGCGAACAGCCGTGACGAGCAACGCCGGCTTGGCTGCACCACGTCGTTTGGTGAATGGCTGCCCGACATCAATTCGATCGCCCACGCGTTCCGGCCGGGTCCCTCATTGCCCCCGATGACGCTGAGCTGCAGCGGTCCCAATGCGATCGTGCCGCCAGCCCATCTGCTGGAGAAAGTGCGTCCGCTGCTGCGTGACCATATCCGCAAGATCGAAGCCGCGTTCGGTGTCACACGGTAACGGAGCGCAACACTGACGGGATGGGAAACGGTTGCGGGCACGCCGCACCGGAATGCCGTACGATGCGGGTTTCCCGCTATCAACCGGACCCGGTTCCATGCCCCATCTCGTCATCGAACTCACGGAAAACACCCGCCTGACCTGCTCTCAAGAAGAGCTGCTCGACGAGGCGAACGCCGCGCTGCTGTCCAGCGGCCAATTCCAGGAACCCGATATCAAGTCGCGCTGCGTGACGCTCTCCACCTATCGCCAGGGAACGGAGAACGTGGACCGCGCGTTCGTCCACGCCACGCTGCAGATCCTGGACGGCCGTGAGCAGGCTGTGCGCAAGGAACTCGGCCAGCTGGTGTGCAATGCGATCTCGGAGATGGTCCGCCCCGGCGCGTCGGCGCAAAGCGTTCAGGTGTCTGTGAACGTCGTGGAAATGGAGCGCGCGACGTACTCCAAGCAGATCATTGGCGGCTAAGCCTGGCGATCTTCCGCCTCTCCCCCACCTGCGGGAGAGAGGCGACACCCCTCAACAAACCACCACTCAGGTCACCGGCGCCGGATTGAACAGCGCCAGCGCGTTATGCAGCTTGTGGTGCTCGGCCCAGGTCTGCTTGCGGCCGCTGGCCACGTCGATCATCAGGTGGAACAACTCCCAGCCCACATCCTCGATCGTGGCTTCGCCCGTGGCGATGCGGCCTGCGTTCACGTCCATCAGGTCGTGCCAGCGGCGCGCCAGATCGCTGCGCGTTGCGACCTTGATCACGGGCACCTCGGCCAGACCATACGGCGTGCCGCGCCCCGTCGTGAAGATGTGCAGGTTCATGCCGGCAGCCAGTTGCAGCGTGCCACAGATGAAATCGCTGGCCGGGGTCGCCGCGTAGATCAAGCCCTTCTGCTTGACCTTCTCGCCCGGTGACACCACGCCCGAGATCGGCGCGCTGCCCGACTTGACGATCGAACCCATGGCCTTTTCCACGATATTCGACAGGCCACCCTTCTTGTTGCCTGGCGTCGTGTTGGCGCTGCGATCGACGCGACCACGGTCCAGATAGCGGTCGTACCAGTCCATTTCCCGAATCATCGCTTCGGCCACCTCGGGGGTAGCGGCGCGGGCGGTGAGCTGGTCAATACCGTCGCGGACCTCGGTCACTTCCGAGAACATCACGGTCGCGCCGGCGCGCACGAGCAGGTCTGTGGCAAAGCCGACAGCCGGATTGGCCGTCACGCCGGAGAACGCATCGCTACCGCCGCACTGCACGCCCACCACCAGTTCCGATACGGGCACCGTCTCGCGCTTGCGGGCATTGAGGGTCTGCAGATGGGTCTCGGCCATCGCCATGATCGAGTCGATCATCGACGCGAAACCCACGTGCTTGTCGTCCTGCAAGCAAACCACGCCCACCTGCACCTCGCCGGCGCCGGTCTGGATCGGGATTGTGCCCGGCGGCATCAGGCGTTCCGGCTGCAGCTTCTCGCACCCCAGGCTCACCATCATGGCGGTGCCGCCGAAGTTCGGATTCAGCGCGATATTGCGCAGCGTGCGGATTGGCACGATCGCGTCGGGCGCATCGATCGCCACGCCGCAGCCATAGGTATGCTCGAGGCCGATCACGTCGTCGACGTTCGGATAGCGCGGCAGCAGCTCGGTCTTGATCCGGTGCACCGCGTGCTCCACTACGCCGGACACGCACTGCACCGTGGTCGTGATCGCCAGAATGTTGCGCGTGCCGACCGATCCGTCCGGATTGCGGAAACCCTCGAACGTATAGCCTTCCAGCGGCGGCAGCGGCTCGGGCACACGTGTGCCGATCGGCAGATCGGTCAGTCCCGGCGCGGTTGGCATTTCAATCACGCGCTCGTTGACCCACGCGCCGCGCGGCAGGTCCTGCAAGGCGTAGCCGATGGTCACGTTGTAGCGCGTAACCGCGTCACCTTTCTTTAGATCCACCAGCGCCACTTTGTGGCCCTGCGGCACGCGCTCCACGAGCGTCAGACCGCACGGGAATACTGAGCCGGCTGGCAGCCCGCCGTCGTTGGCGACGATGGCCACGTTGTCATTGGCGTGAATGCGGATGTAGAGCGGCGCGCGTTCGGCGGCCTGGCCCTGCGCGTTTTGTACCGACAAGTCCGACATGTTGGGGATTCCTTCCTTATTGGGGGTGCTTCAGCTCGACGCGGCGAATGTCCTTGACGATCACCAGATAGCTCAGCACGGTGACCAGGGCATTGATACCCACGAACACCAGCGCGCCGTTGAACGAGCCTGTCGCGCTCAGGATATAGCCGATCACGATCGGCGTCACAATGCCGGCGATATTGCCGAACGTGTTGAAGATGCTGCCCGCCAGGCCGATCACTTCCTTGGGCGCAGTGTCAGCCACCACGGCCCAGCCCAGCGCGCCGATGCCCTTGCCGAAGAACGCGAGCGCCATGATGCCCACCACCAGCCATTCGGCATCCACGTAGTTGCAGGCGATCATGGACACCGACAGCAACATGCCCGCCACGATCGGCACCTTGCGGGCGATGGTCAGTGAGTAGCCGCGGCGCAGCAAGTGGTCGGAGATCACGCCGCCCAGCACGCCGCCGAGAAAACCGCAGATGGCCGGCAGGGACGCGACGAAACCCGCCTTCAGGATCGACATGCCGCGCGCTTGCACCAGGTACACCGGAAACCACGTGAGGAAGAAGTACGTCAGCACGTTGATGCAGTACTGGCCCAGATAGACCCCGGCCAGCATCCGGTTCGACAGCAACTGCCGGGCATAGAACCAGCCAGCGGGATTAGCGCCCTGCTTTGACTTGCCTGCCCCTTCATTCATGTGAATCAGGCCACCGCCCTGCTCGATGTGCTCAAGTTCCGCGCGATTCACAGCCGGATGCGTGACCGGGCTGCGCATGACCTTGAGCCAGAGCATCGCCAGCAGCATGCCCATGATGCCCATCCACAGGTAGACGTGATGCCAGCCCATGCTGTGAACGATCCATGCCATCAGCGGCGTGAACACCACGGCGGCGAAGTACTGCGCGGCGTTGAAGATGGCCGACGCGGTGCCGCGCTCGGCGGTCGGGAACCAGCTTGCCACCACCTTTGCATTGGCCGGGAATGCCGGGGACTCGGCCAGGCCCACGGCGAAACGCAGCATGAAGAGCGCCGTCATCGTTGCTCCCATCGAGGCGAAGATGCCGACCCACCCCTGCAGCAGCGTGAAGAATGACCAGAGGAAGATGCTCACGGCATAGATGCGCCGGGCGCCAAAGCGATCGAGTAGCCAGCCGCCAGGAATCTGCGCCATCACGTACGACCAACTGAAGGCCGAGAAGATATAGCCCATCTGGACGGCCGAGAAACCGAATTCCTCGCGCATCGCGGGCCCGGTAATCGACAGCGTGGCACGATCCGCGTAGTTGACCGTGGTCACGATGAAAATCAGCGCGAGAATCCAGTAACGGACATTGGTGCGCCGCGCGGTGGATGCGGCTGCAGCGCCTGTGGTGGGGGTGGCATTCATGAGAGGTCTCCTCACAGCCCTGGTTCCTGGATGCGGGAGTGCTTCTGGACCGGCTTGAGATATGTCGTCATACGACTTGAATTATAAGAACGAGGCTCGAATGAATGCAGTGCGCGTTTACCCCTACTCCGCGCATTCTCCGACTCCGTAGTCCGACACATATCACCCTCTTTCAGCCTGCTTATGGGCTCTCAGGGCAATTTTCTCTTCAGGCCGTCACTTTCCATTTGAGCGCAGGCGTGCTTCCGAAGCAGTCAAACCCGGGGTTTTCCCTCAGACTTCCCTGTCGATGCTTGCGCGCTTTTCGCTATGGTTGTACGATGACTTATCTCGAAGCCATCGACCAGATGGAACGAGGCCATAACCCACCTTGTTCCCCACCAACCGCCATCTGCCATGTGGCGATCAGGAAGCGTGACATGACTACACCGCAAGAACTCAAGCAGATCATCTCGGAAGGCCTGCTCTCTTTCCCTATCACCGATTTCGACGCGCAAGGCAACTTCCGCCCCGATACCTATATCGAGCGCCTGGAATGGCTGGCGCCCTACGGTGCGTCGGCGCTGTTTGCCGCCGGCGGCACGGGTGAGTTCTTCTCGCTGACGCAGCAGGACTATTCGAACGTGATTCGCACCGCGGTGGAGACCTGCCGGGGCAAGGTACCCATTCTTGCCGGCGCCGGTGGCGCGACTCGCGTGGCGATCGAATACGCGAAGGAAGCCGAGCGCCTGGGCGCCCACGGCGTGCTGCTGATGCCGCACTACCTGACCGAAGCCAGCGAAGAAGGCATCGCCAACCACATCGAAGAGGTTTGCAAGGCGCTGAAAATCGGCGTGATCGTCTACAACCGCGCGAACTCCCGTATCGGCGCCGACCTGCTGGAACGCGTGGTCGACCGCTGCCCCAACCTGATCGGCTTCAAGGACGGCGTGGGCGAGATCGAGGCGATGGTGCGCGTTCGCCGCAAGCTTGGTGACCGGCTCGCATACCTGGGCGGCCTGCCTACCGCCGAAGTCTATGCCGCCGCCTACAAGGCGCTGGGCGTGCCCGTCTACTCGTCGGCCGTGTTCAACTTCATCCCGAAGACCGCGATGGAGTTTTACCGCGCGATTGCCGCTGACGACCACGCCACGGTGGGTCGCCTGATCGACGATTTCTTCCTGCCGTACCTGGACATCCGCAACCGCAAACAAGGCTACGCGGTGTCGATCGTCAAGGCTGGCGCCAAGCTGGTTGGCCACGATGCCGGTCCGGTGCGCGCGCCGCTGACCGATCTGACCGAAGACGAAATGGCACGGCTGGATGCGCTGATCCGCAAGCTCGGACCGCAGTAAGTTTCTCAGGTCGTCACTTTGAGAGTTTGGACAGAGCCGATTCGTCGGCTCTTTTTTTTGCGCGTCGCCAAATTAAAAAAAAAACGCCAACCCGCGAAGGGTTGGCGTTCTGCCTGAAGCTTGCTTAGGAGTACGACCCAGATCAGAACTGGTTCATCGTGTTGTCCTTGCCAGCCGCCTTCAGGGCAGCTTCGCCGCTGAAGTATTCCTTGTGGTCGTCACCGATGTCCGAGCCGGACATGTTCTGGTGCTTGACGCAGGCGATGCCCTGACGGATTTCCTTGCGCTGCACGCCGGCCACGTAGCCCAGCATGCCCTGGTCGCCGAAGTATTCCTTGGCCAGGTTGTCGGTCGACAGCGCGGCGGTGTGGTACGTCGGCAGCGTGATCAGGTGGTGGAAGATACCGGCTTCACGCGATGCATCGGCCTGGAACGTGCGGATCTTCTCGTCAGCGATCTTGGCGAGTTCGCTGTCGTCGTATTCCACGCTCATCAGCTGGGTGCGCTCGTATGCCGACACGTCCTTGCCCGCGGCCTTCATCGCGTCGTAGGCCTGCTGGCGGAAGTTCAGGGTCCAGTTGAACGACGGGCTGTTGTTGTACACCAGCTTGGCGTTCGGGATGACCTTGCGGATTTCGCTGACCATGCCACCGATCTGGGCGATATGCGGCTTTTCGGTTTCGATCCACAGCAGGTCGGCGCCGTTTTGCAGCGCGGTGACGCAATCCAGGACGCAACGTGCTTCGCCCGTGCCGGCACGGAACTGGAACAGGTTGCTCGGCAGACGCTTCGGACGCAGCAGCTTGCCGTCGCGCTTGATGATGACATCACCGTTGCCCAGTTGGTCAGCCGACAGTTCCTCGCAATCCAGGAACGAGTTGTACTGGTCGCCCAGGTCGCCCGGGGTGGCGGTCACGGCGATCTGCTTGGTCAGGCCTGCGCCCAGCGAATCGGTACGGGCCACAATGACGCCGTCGTCCACGCCCAGTTCGAGGAAGGCGTAGCGGATCGCGCGGATCTTGGCCAGGAAGTCCTCGTGCGGCACGGTGACCTTGCCATCCTGGTGGCCGCACTGCTTCTCGTCGGACACCTGGTTCTCGATCTGGATGCAGCATGCACCGGCTTCGATGAACTGCTTGGCCAGCAGGTACGTCGCCTCGGCATTGCCGAAACCAGCGTCGATGTCGGCGATGATGGGCACCACGTGGGTGACGTGGTTGTCGATCTTTTCCTGGATGGCGGCTTTGGCGGCACCGGTGGCGGCATCCAGTTCGCGGAACAGGCCGCCCAGTTCCCGTGCGTCAGCCTGGCGCAGGAACGTGTACAGCTCGCGGATCAGCGCGCTGACCGAGGTCTTTTCGTGCATCGACTGGTCCGGCAGCGGGCCGAACTCGGAGCGCAGCGCAGCGACCATCCAGCCCGACAGGTAGAGGTAGCGACGCTCGGTGCTCTTGAAGTGCTTCTTGATGGAAATCATCTTCTGCTGGCCGATGAAACCGTGCCAGCAACCGAGCGACTGGGTGTACTTGGAAGGATTCGCATCATAGGCGGCCATGTCGGCGCGCATGATCTTGGCGGTGTACTTGGCGATGTCCAGACCCGTCTTGAACTTGTTCTGGGCACGCATGCGAGCGGCATACTCGGGGTTGATGGCATTCCACGCGCTGCCGTGTTGCTCTTTCAAACCAGCAACTGCCTTGATGTCGTCTTGATACTGAGCCATACGAGTTTCCTAAGAGTGAAGCGTGTTTGAAGAAGTGTTTGCCTGTGCCGCTACGGGTGTCGAAGCAAGCAGCGTGGAAATAATTGTAGGGGGTTTTTGATGCATCGCGGCAAGGTCTTATATAAGACATAAGAGTTAATTTATCCTTATTTTTCAAAGAGATAAGCTCTATTTTTTGCGATGTGGAACGAGTTTTCGGAGAACGAAAAGAACCCGGCGGTGAAATTTTCCGGCGATTTCGCAATATGAAATGTGCTTTCAGTTCCCGGGGAAGGGGTCGCCGCAGATGGCTGGCGCACTGATATAGATACATCTGGGTCCTTCAGGCGCAGTTGAAGGACGGTGTCATGCGCCAGCGGAGATGTCTATGCTCCGTGCGAGAATCCTTGTGCTTGCCGATCAGAGCCACATGACGCGGCACTTCTCGAAG
This sequence comes from Cupriavidus metallidurans CH34, assembly GCF_000196015.1. NCBI lineage: Bacteria > Pseudomonadati > Pseudomonadota > Betaproteobacteria > Burkholderiales > Burkholderiaceae > Cupriavidus > Cupriavidus metallidurans. Next base: position 1,383,654 of record NC_007974.2, read on the forward strand.
ACATTCGGACTGACGCCAGGGCGCTGGCTGCAAGTCGCCGGGTACATGCAACGCGGCTGAGCACACCCACGATCGTTCAATACCGTCGCGCGGATCGTGCGTAAGCTCGAATCGTCAACATTTGAGCGGAGAGAACGATGCCCCAAGCCCCCAAACATCCCACCATGCATGCCGACCGTGGCCAGTGCCGGGCCATCGACCTGATCGACAAGATCGCGCTGATCGACGGTCACTGGCAACCGCGCGTCGTCGCTGAAATGAACGACTATCAGTTCAAGGTCGTGAAGGTCGAGGGAGAGTTCCAGTGGCACCGCCATGTCGACACCGACGAAACCTTCATCGTCCTGGAAGGAGAACTGCGCATCGACGTCCGGGCGGGACCCACGGGCGACGGGTCGATCGTGCTGCGTGCCGGGCAGATGGCGGTGGTGCCGAAGGGCGTCGAGCACAAGCCCTGCGCGAACGCGGAAGTCAAACTGCTGCTGATCGAGCCGCGCGGCGTGGTGAACACGGGTGACGGTGCGGCGGGCGAGCGCACCGTCGAGAACGACCAGTGGATTTGACCCGCCCTCCGGCATTTGTCGGGGCGGTACGATGTTGTAACCCCGCGGCGACTACAACCACCGCCAGATGCCCGCCGCAATCGCGGCGAGCGGCAGGTGGGCCCAGGTCGCCGCGAGCCAGACGATAAGCCCACCAAGGAGCGCGTGCGAGCCAAATCCGGCCAGCCGAGCCCGGCCGGTGACGATCGCCGCAAATGGAAGGTAGCTCGTCTTGGCCTCCCAGTCCGGCCAGCGGTCTGGCAGCAGCCGTTCCTTTTTCTGGTCCTGCAATGCGGCGCCTACAAGGGCGAGCACGATCATTGCCAGCGCGACCACGATGTTCCTCGTCACCGGATACACAGCGATATGGCACACGCCCCAAAGCGCGAAGGCCCACATCATCGGATGACGCGTCACCGCAAACACGCCGCGCGCAGCCTCCGGGAAGGCGCCCGGGCGGCCAACCGTGGGCAACGCCGGATTTCGGATCAGGGATCCCATCAGCAGGATCGAGGCGATCAGCATGACCACCGTCACCACCGCCCAGATCCCGTCGCCAGGCACCCACAGCGGTGACGAAACCGGCGCTCGCTTGTAGGTCATCACCATCCACCCAAGCGTCAGGAAGGCGACCAGCGAATAGATGCCGAGAAACCCCTTTTCGCCGACCGCGCGAACCAGCGCTCCCCGCAACGGATGAGACAGCAGGAAATGACTGCCCACGAAGGCGACTGACGCCACCACCACCGCACCAATACTTCCCATTGCCCGCCTCCCACGATCTGGATGATTGGTTGACCGTATTGCAGTATGGTTGATGTCCACCGCGAGAGCATCAATGAGGAAAACTGCATGACCATCTCCGTCCGGACCGAGCGTCCCGAGGATGTTGAAACCATCGCCCAACTCACGGAAGCGGCGTTCAGGGGCGAGACCCACTCGAGCCACACCGAAGCCTTCATCATCAACGGCTTGCGTCGTGCCGGATGCCTGACGCTCTCGCTGGTGGCGGAGGATGAAAGCGGGATCGTCGGCCACGTTGCAGCCTCGCCCGTCACCATTTCCTCCGGCAATTCGGGCTGGTATGGCATTGGGCCAGTCTCGGTATTGCCAGATCGGCAGCGCAGGGGCATTGGCTCGGTGCTGATGCTGGCGGCGCTTGATGAGTTGCGACGCCTTGGCGCACGCGGTTGCGTCGTGCTGGGTGAGCCTGCCTATTACGGCAGATTCGGCTTCCAGGCCGATTCCCGGCTGGTGTTGCCCGGCGTACCGCAGGAGTATTTCCAGACCCTTGCCTTCGGGCCCGACGTGCCGGTAGGCACCGTGCGCTATCACGATGCATTCGACGCCACGGAGTAGCCGTCGCCCGCGCCAATCTGGTGAATCGGGGCGCGCGCCGGCTGGCCCGAATCCTGCGTCACCTACGATCGAAGAGTAGAAGCGTTCAACCGCCCCGCCCTTTCCAGGCACCGGGGCGGCAGGAAATTGCTCTTGAGTTCCGTGTCCATCCCGGAAGTCGAGAGCCGCATTGCCGCGATATGCGTGTGTCTTGCTCCCGGGACGGACCGATCGGCCCACATTCCCGAACCCGGACACCCATGACCAACGCCACCCTTCCCCTCCACGAGCTTGCCCGCGAATCACGCATGGGCGCCCATGGCTCCGAAACCGACACGCGCGAGATCCGCTGCATCGACCTGTCGGACTTCGACACCCGCAAGCCAGAGATTACCGATCAGCTCTGGCGTGCCGCCACCGACATCGGCTTCTTCCAACTGCGGCACCACGGTATCGACCTGCCCGCCATACGGCAGGCATTTGCCATGGCCGAACAATTCTTCGCATTGCCGGAGACGGTAAAAGCCCGGTATCCATTGCAGAAAGCCAACAACGCGGGCTGGGAATCGCGCGCGCAGGTAAGGCCATCCACCGGCACGCCGGACCAGAAGGAGTCCTATCAGATCACGCGCCCACACATGGCGCCACTCTGGCCTTCGGAGACCGAATTGCCCGGGTTCCGGCAGACGATGCTCGAATTCGAGGCGCAATGCTGGAACGTGGGAATGAAGGTGCTGTCCTGCTTCGCCGACAGACTCGGCTTCGACACCGACTTCTTCTCGCGCGCGCATGACCCGGCCGCGCCGGATTACCAGAGCACGCTACGGCTGCTGCATTACTACGCGATTCCACCCGAGGCGCAGGACAAGCTCGACCTGTGGCGCGCCGGCGCCCATACCGATTTCGACTGCCTGACGCTACTGTTCCAGCGCGAAGGCCAGGGTGGTCTGCAGGTGTGTCCCGGCAAGGAGATGGATGCCCAGGCCTGGACCCCGATCGCGCCGATCGAGGACGTGGTCACCTGCAACATCGGGGACATGCTGATGCGTTGGAGCGACGACCATCTGCCGTCGAACTTCCATCGCGTCCGGAATCCCGCGCCGGGAGAGTACATGGGCCCGCGCTACAGCCTTGCGTTCTTCTGCCAGGCCAACCGCGATGCGGTGATCGAAGGGCCGTCGAAGCGGTATCCGGCGATTACGGCAGGTGATTTCCTGCGGCAAAGAGTCGCGGCGAACTTCAAGGCCTACTGAGGCACTGATCCCGCTCGATCCCGCCCGCCCAACAAAAAACCCCGGGCCTTTCGGGCACGGGGTTTCAAGTCGCCCGGCGCCGAGCGATCGGCACCGGACTGACGACTACCAAAGATGCGGGCGATCAGGCCGCAGCGTCCTTCAGCTTCTTCAGCGGACGCACCTTGACCTTGACGCTGGCCGGCTTGGCCGGGAACCAACGCTCTTCGCCAGTGAACGGATCCTTGCCGAAGCGCTTCTTCTTGGCCGGCACTTGCTGTGCGGTCACCTTCAGCAGGCCCGGCAGCGTGAATTCGCCAGCACCCTTCTTGTTCAGTGCGCTGACGATGGTGTTTTCGAGGTGTGCCAGCACCGTCTTCACGGCCTTGGCTTCCAGTTGGGTCTGGGCTACCAGGTGAGCGACCAGGCTCGACTTGTTGAAGGTGTCCTTCAGCGGCTTCGGAGTCGGTGCGGCAGCGGCGGGAGCAGCCTTCTTGGCCGGAGCGGCCTTCTTGGCAGCAGCCTTCACAGGTGCCTTCACGGGTGCCTTGGGTGCCGCGGCCTTCTTGGCAGCGGGCTTGGTTGCGGTCTTCGCGGTCGGTTTCGCTTTGGTCGCCATGTCTATATACGAGAGTTGAAGATAGTGTGCCGGCCGATCGCAACGTTTGGCATGTTGCTGAACGTCAGTGCCGGTACGCACTGAATCATAGCGGAAACGGCCAGAAGTAAAGGGGTTTTCGTACATGCCGCAGGGCAAACCAAGTGAAAACCCCGTGTTTTGTAGCTGGTTTGCATCAGCAAACACGCTGCGGAGCGTTACGTCCCCCCACTTTCGCATTCCGCGAGCGTCGCGCGACGGCGCGTTTTCGGGTCATTCAATGCGCGTGCGCCAGCATCGCATCGCGCGTTTCACGCGCCAGGCCAAGCGCGAAAGCCGTCTCCGCGACGAGGAAAAGCGGCCCCACCAGCAGACCAACCAGATCGTCGACGAACGCCGGCTTGCGACCCTCGAAGTAATGCCCGACGAACTGGATGACCCAGCCCACGACGAACAGACCGATGCCAGATGCCAGCCACGCGGCCGTCGGCAACGCCGCAAGCCACGCGCCGGCCCACACGAAAAACGCCAGAATCACGGCCATTACCACGCCGAAAGCGAACGACAGGCGCAGGTAAAACAGGCACGAAAGCGCGTAGACGATCATCGCCGGCGTCAGGTATCGAGCGCCGTCACCAAGCGGCAGCGCGGGCCGGCCAAGCAGCGCCGTCACGGCCAGGACGATCATCGGGATGCCGATGAAATGCGTCACGACGTTGCGGGTATCACGGTGATAGGCAGCGTAGTTCGACAGGTGATCGATCAGGGTTTTCACGGGCGTCTCCGTAGTTTTTTATGCTTTGGCGCAAGGTTCGCATCGCGGCCGTTGCGGCCTTATAGTAGTCACGTCCCGTGCGATTCGGTAGCGTTCCCCCTTCCGTTCGAGCGCCCCCACTAATTCCCGCCAGCCCCCCACCATGCTTGCCGCCGACGAAATCCCCGCTCTCCACCCCGACCAGTTGGTCGCCTGGCTGCGACGCATCGGCATCGCAGAGGTTCCCGACGCCCCCACGCTACCGGTGCTGAACACGCTGATCGCGGCCCAACTCGCGCACATCCCGTTCGAGAATCTCGACGCGCTGCTCGGCCGCCGGGTGTCGATCGATCTGCCCTCGGTATTCGAAAAACTCGTGGCGCAGGGCCGCGGCGGCTACTGCTTCGAGCAGAACACCCTGCTCTGCGCCGGCCTCAAGGCACTCGGTTACGCAGTGACGCCGCTTGCAGCGCGCGTGCGCTGGCATGTGCCGGAAGCCACGCCGACGGGGCTGTCGCACATGCTCCTGCGCGTAGAAGTGGCGCACGAAAGCTATATCGCCGATGTGGGCTTCGGCGGGCCGACGCCGGACCGCGCCTTGTCGCTATCGCTGCCGCCGGATGAAAACACGCCCTATCGTCTGCATCCCTCCCCGGCAAACGCGCTGACGGGTACGGGTTTTCACTGCCTGGATCTGACGGTGCCCGACGTCAGCGACGACGCTTCGGGTTGGCAACCGATCTACCGTTTCGACCTGACCCCGCAGCCCTGGATCGATTTCATCGCGCGGAACTGGTACGTCTCCACGCATCCAGACAGCCACTTCACCCGTACGCTGATGGCCGCGCGTACCGACGGCGACACCCGGCTCGCGCTCGCCAATGGCAACCTGAGCGAGCGCTCGCCCGACGGCAGCGTGCGAAAAACCGCCCTGGCGTCGGCCGACGCCGTGATCGACACGCTGGCAACGCGCTTCCAGATCCGGCTCGATCCCGCCTTGCGCGCCGCGCTGGCGACACGACTGCCAGCGGTGCTCGGATAGAGACCCGGCCGCCATTCCGCGCAGCGGCACACGCCATGCATCGCGTGAATTGCCCGCAGAAAGTTTGCTGATACAGGCATCCTGGCACCGCTTTCGTTATGGACTGAGTCCTGGCGCCTGCCCATAATGTCCCGGCCAATCACCCATCCAGACAGCGGCAATGACCGCTGTCAAACAACAGGAGACGCCATGTCATTGTTCGATCTGTCGGGCAAGGTAGCCATCATTACCGGTTCTTCGCGCGGCATCGGCCGGGCCATCGCCGAGCAGCTTGCCATCCAGGGCGCGAAGGTCGTCGTCTCCTCGCGCAAGATCGAGGCCTGCCAGGAAGTCGTCGACGCCATCAACGCCAAGCACGGCGCGGGCACCGCGCTGGCCGTGGCCGCCAATATCTCGTCGAAGGATGCACTGCAGCATCTGGTGGACGAAACCAATCGCGTCTACGGCAAGGTCGACGTGCTGGTCTGCAACGCGGCATCGAACCCCTACTACGGCCCGATGAGTGGCGTGAGCGACGAGCAATTCCGCAAGGTGCTCGACAACAACGTGATCTCGAACCACTGGCTGATCCAGATGGTGGCGCCGCAGATGATCGAACGCCGCGAGGGCTCGATCATCATCGTGTCGTCGATCGGTGGCCTGCGCGGCTCGCCCACGATCGGGGTCTACAACGTGTCCAAGGCCGCCGATTTCCAGTTGGCCCGCAATCTGGCCGTGGAGTTCGGGCCGCACAACGTACGCGTGAACTGCATTGCCCCGGGCCTGATCAAGACCGATTTCGCACGTGCCCTCTGGGAAGATCCGGTGCGTTACAAGCAATCCACCGAGAACGCGCCGCTGCGCCGCATCGGCGAACCGGTGGAAATCGCGGGCGCGGCCTGCTATCTGGCTTCCGCCGCCAGCACGTTCATGACGGGCCAGGCACTGGTTGTTGACGGGGGCGTTACCATCTGACGATTGTTTTTGCGGGAGGCCATGCATGTCGCAACAACCGCAGCAACAGCAGCACCAAGAGCACCAGCAGCAGACGCAGCAATCCCGGCCGCCGGAGGCTGGCGCCGGCCAATGGCCGGTCATGTCCCTGGCCGAAGCGCACGCCCGGCTGACCGCGCCGGGCGCGCCGTTCGAAACCGAGACGCGCGTGATCCGGGGCATCCCGACCACGGTCTGGAAGAATGCGCCACCGACGCTGCGCGATCTGTTCCTGATCGCGGCAGCCTGGGGCGACAAGACCTTCGTGGTCTACGAAGAGGAGCGCGTCAGCTATCGCGCGTTCGCGCAGGCGGCCACGACGCTGGCCCAGCAACTGGTACGCGACGGCATCCACAAGGGCGACCGCGTGGCCGTGGCCATGCGCAACCTGCCCGAGTGGCCTGTGGCGTTCTACGCGGCAATTCTCGCCGGCGCCATCGTCACCCCGCTCAATGCGTGGTGGACCGGTCCCGAGCTGGAATATGGCCTGGCCGATTCGGGCAGCCGCGTTGCCATCGTCGACTACGAACGGCTGGATCGCATCACGGAGCATCTGGCAGCCTGCCCCGATCTCGAACGGATCTACGTCGTGCGCGCCCCCGCCAATGCGACCTTCGACGACCCGCGTATCGTGCCGCTGGCATCGGTAATCGGCGAATCGGATGCGTGGCCGGCACTCCCCTCGCAATCGCTCCCGGTCGTCCCCCTGGATCCGGACGATGACGTGACGATCTTCTATACGTCCGGCACCACGGGCAAGCCGAAAGGCGCCGTCGGCACGCACCGCAACGCCTGCACGGTGGCCGTGTGCGCGCAATTCAGCCCGCTGCGCAACCTGCTGCGCCGTGGCGAGCCGGTGCCGGAACCGAATCCGGACGCCCCACAGAAAGGGGGATTGCTGGCGGTGCCGTTCTTTCACGTCACCGGCTGCATGTCCATCCTGAATGGCACGCTCGCCACCGGCGGAAAGATCGTCTTGCTCTATCGCTGGGACACGCTGCGCGCCATGGAACTGATTCAGGCGGAGCGCTGCACCGGCGCGGGTGGCGTGCCGACCATCGCGTGGCAGATTCTGGAGCACCCTCAGCGCGGCGAGTTCGATCTGTCGTCGCTCGAGAACATGAACTATGGTGGGGCCCCCGCCTCACCGGAACTCGTGCGCCGGATCAAAGAGGTATTCCCACATGCCGCACCGGGCATCGGCTGGGGTATGACGGAAACGTCAGCCACGTTCACAAGCCACAGCGCCGAGGAATACATCCATCGTCCCGACAGCGCCGGCCCGGCGCTGCCGATCTGCGAGATGAAGATCGACGATGGATTCGGCCGGGCACTCCCGCCCGGCGAGGTCGGCGAGTTGCTGGTCCGCGGCGCCAATGTGGTCCACAGCTACTGGAACAAGCCCGAGGCAACCGCAAAGACCTTCGTCGACGGATGGCTGCACACCGGCGACGTGGCGCGTATCGACGAGGACGGATTCCTCTATATCGTCGACCGCATGAAGGACATGCTGATCCGTGGCGGCGAGAACATCTACTGCATCGAGGTGGAAAGCACGCTATACGATCATCCGGCCATCATGGATGCGGCGGTGGTAGGCATTCCGCACCGCACGCTGGGGGAGGAGCCCGGCGCGGTGGTCAGCCTGAAGCCTGGCATGAAGGCAACCGAGGCCGAACTGCAGGAGTTCGTGCGCGCGCGTCTGGCGGCCTTCAAGGTGCCGGTGCGCGTGATCGTGCTGGAGGAGATGCTGCCGCGGAATCCGAACGGGAAAATCCTGAAGTCGAACCTCAGGAAGCTGTTCGCGGCTTGATTGTCTGAGGTGACGCCCCCTCTTCCGCAAACGGGAGAGGGGCGCAAACCGTCAGTCTCTGAATATCACTTCACCGGAATCGGCGTCCCCGCCGGCACCGGCACGGCAGTGACCGAGTTCTGCGGGCTGCCGGACACGATCCGATCCGAATACGTCAGATAGACCAGCGTATTGCGCTTGCGGTCCACTGCGCGCACCACGTGCAGCGTCTTGAACAGGATCGACATGCGCTCGGAGAACACATCCTCTTGCGCCTTCACCGGACCCTTGAACGTAATCGGCCCCACCTGGCGGCAGGCAATCGACGCCTCTGGCGGATCTTCGGCCATGCCGAACGTGCCCTTGATGCCCCCGGTCCGGGCGCGCGAGACGTAGCAGGTCACCCCGTCGACTTGCGGATCGTCGTAAGCCTCGATAACAACTTTATCCGATCCGGTCATGCGGAAATTGGTGGAAACACTGCCGATCTCTTCGGCCTGTGCCGCGCAGGCAAGCATACCGATGGCAAGGCCTGCGGCCATGCCGATACGAAGTCTGGTCATGTCGGGGTCACGGTGTGGAGCCTTTGATCTCGTCGTGGCGACGTTCCATTTCCTGGCGCAGCGCGCGTCGCTGCTTGGCGGCTTCGAAACGCTGGCGCTCCACTTCGTCACGCGGCTGCAGCGGCGGCACTTCGGCCGGCGCACCGTTGTCGTCAACGGCGACCATCGTGAAGTAGCAGCTATTGGTATGGCGCACGACCTTGCTGCGGATATTCTCGGTCACCACCTTGATACCGATCTCCATCGAGCTGCGGCCCGTGAAGTTGACGGCAGCCAGGAACGTCACAAGTTCGCCCACATGGATCGGCTGGCGGAACATCACCTGGTCCACCGACAGCGTAACCACGTAGCGGCCGGCATAGCGGCTGGCGCAGGCGTAGGCCACCATATCGAGGTATTTCAGGATCGTGCCGCCGTGGACATTGCCGGAGAAATTGGCCATGTCCGGCGTCATCAGCACGGTCATGGAAAGCTGGTGGGACAGATCGTTCATCGCAGGAAATCCAGATTCGGGCATTCAGGCGCCGGCAGTGTAACTCGCCGCGTGCGTGAATGGGAGCCCGGTCCACCCCAGCCATGCAAGAAACTTCCGACAAAAGAAAAGCGGCCCCTCAGGCCGCTTTCTTTGCTTCTCAGACGCGATGTGCTTACTTCTTCTTGTTCACAGCGTCCTTGAAACCCTGACCTGCCGAGAACTTCACGGTCTTGGCCGCAGGAATCTTGATCGTTTCGCCGGTGCGCGGATTACGACCGGTGCGGGCAGCACGTTTGCCCGAGCTGAAACTGCCAAAACCCACCAGAGTGACCGAGTCGCCCTTGGCTACTGCCTTCTTGATACTGTCCAGCGCAGCGTTCAGCGCGCGCTCGGCGGCGGCGTTGCTGAGTTCTGCTTCCGCGGCGATGGCCGATACCAGTTCACCTTTATTCATGGCTGATTTCCCTTGTTGGTCGTCGTCACCGGACTTTTTACCGCATGGCAGAAGTCCGATCGGCGCAGTCTAATCTGCCCTTTGTGCCTTGGGCAATCCCCAGTGGCACCAATGCAACGAAAACTGCCGGAAATCGTTCTGTGGCAAGACTTAGCGGGCGTTCTCCCCCTCTTTTCCGAGAATCGAAACATCACTTTTTGCGGCTGTCTGCTGTACCGAATATCGCACATCGGCATTCCCGGAGAAATTGCCGTACCCGTCACTGGAACGTTCGGGTCCCATTTGCCAGGCATCAATCCCTCCAGACTCAACAACGCCCAGTTCAGGTGCAATGCACCGTTTCGGGTCTGCTTTGACAACACAACGTGCGCCATCACGGCGCATTTACGCCATATTCCCTCTTTTTGGGCGTTGGTACTCCGCGGCTCAGCGTGACCCGAAACGCCATCCAAGTGCGCCACGCACTGAGTTTGCGCGGTTTTTCGGCGTTCATGCCCAGATCTGGAACGGCTTTTGCATACCCATGCTCCCATTTTGAGCATGGGGCAACGATGGACAACTTGAAAACCGGTACGGATGCAATGTTCATCCTGCTTGGCGCGATCATGGTGCTAGCCATGCACGCGGGATTCGCATTCCTGGAGCTTGGCACCGTCCGCAAGAAGAATCAGGTCAATGCCCTGGTCAAGATCCTGGTCGATTTCGCGGTCTCGACGATTTCATACTTTTTTATCGGTTATACGGTCGCCTACGGTGTGCAATTCATGTCCGGGGCAGATGTACTGGCGCAAAAAAGCGGCTATGAGCTGGTGAAGTTCTTCTTCCTGGCCACATTTGCTGCGGCCATCCCGGCGATTATCTCGGGCGGTATTGCCGAGCGCTCGCGATTCAACCCGCAACTGGCAGCCACGTTCGTGCTGGTCGGTTTCGTCTACCCCTTCTTCGAAGGCATCGCGTGGAACAACCGATTCGGCATCCAGGACTGGATCGCCTCCGTGACCGGTGCGCCGTTTCATGATTTTGCCGGCTCGGTGGTGGTCCACGCGGTCGGTGGCTGGATCGCGCTGCCGGCGGTGCTGCTGCTGGGCGCACGCCGCGGCCGCTATCAGAAGGATGGCCGCATCAGCGCGCACCCGCCTTCGAATATCCCGTTCCTCGCGCTGGGCGCCTGGGTACTGGCGGTGGGCTGGTTCGGCTTCAATGTCATGAGCGCGCAGACCGTCGACAAGATCAGCGGCCTTGTCGCGATCAACTCGCTGATGGCAATGGCGGGCGGCACGCTGGCCGCGTGGTGGGCCGGCCGCAACGATCCGGGCTTTGCCTACAACGGCCCCCTGGCAGGCCTGGTCGCCGTTTGCGCGGGCTCGGACCTAATGCATCCGCTGGGCGCGCTGATTACCGGCGCGGTGGCGGGTGTGCTGTTCGTTCATCTGTTTACGCTGGCGCAGAACAAGTGGCACATCGACGACGTACTCGGTGTCTGGCCCCTGCACGGCCTGTGCGGCGCCTGGGGCGGCATCGCCGCGGGCATCTTCGGCAGCCACGCGCTCGGCGGTATCGGCGGCGTCTCGATCGTGGCCCAGCTTATCGGCACGGCCATGGGGATCGTGATTGCCCTGGTGGGCGGCACCGTGGTCTACGGCACGCTGAAGAAGGTCGTCGGCATTCGCCTGGACGCTGAGGAGGAGTACAACGGCGCCGACCTGACACTGCACCGCATCTCCGCTACACCGGAGCGCGAAACGAGCTGGTAATCGACGCGCTTGCAGCCTCGAATCGCCCCAAATAAAACGGCCGGAATCATCCGGCCGTTTTACTTTGTGTTCACAAAGATTAACTTGAACTTTGATCTCGACGCGCCCAATAATGCCCTTGGACTCCCGAAGATACGCCGCCACAGGCGTGTCTTGCAGCCCTGGCACCATCCACACCGATTTGCGCTGATTCTGACGTGCCTGATTTTCACTTTTCCATAAAGAACTGGAGCGTGCCCCCATGGATACTTCTTCGTTGCAAAGCATCCGCGATGTGATTTATGGCTATGCCACTGTTTTCGGCGTCAAGATCCTTGCCGCCCTCGCCTTCTGGGTGGTCGGCCGCTGGCTGATTCATTTCGTGGTGCGCATGGTCCAGAATTCGCTGGCCAGGCAGAAGGTAGACCCGACGCTGCTGCGCTACGTTGGCTCGATCGTTACCGTCACGCTGAATGTCGTGCTGGTCATCGGCATCCTCGGCTACTTCGGCATCCAGACTACGACGTTTGCGGCGCTGATCGCCGCAGCCGGTGTTGCTATCGGTATGGCCTGGTCTGGCCTGATGTCGAACTTCGCGGCCGGCGCGTTCCTGGTGGTCCTGCGTCCGTTCAAGGTCGGGGATTTTGTATCCGTCGGTGGTGTCACCGGCACGGTGCGCGAGATCGGCCTGTTCTCCACCACGCTCGACACGCCCGACAACGTCATGACGGTCGTCGGCAACAACAAGATCTTCAGCGACACGATCCAGAATTTCTCGGCCAATGCGTTCCGCCGGGTCGAATTGAAGGCGCAACTTGCCGGGTCGACGGACGTGGCAGCCGCCACGGCTTTGCTCAAGGAAAAGATCGCGGCCATTCCGAACGTGCTGACCGAACCGCCCGTCGATGTCGAGATCCTTGAATTCACGTTGGTTGGCCCGGTCTTGGCCGTCCGCCCCTACTGCCATACCGATCACTACTGGCAGGTCTATTTCGATACCAATCGCACGATTCGCGACAGCTTCGGCCAGGCGGGCTTCCAGGCGCCGATGCCGGCCCAGGTCGTGGTGATGCAGAACGCGCCGGCCGTATCGGTAGCATCGGGCACGCCGGCAAACCAGGCGGCCTGAGCTTGATCCGGCCAGGCAAGTTCGGCGGGATCAGGTTGCGGATTGGGAGCGCTGCCGCATACCTGCCCGCCCGTAGAGACGCAGCACGACCGCGCCACTGCCGCAGACAGCCATGACAACGGCCAGCGGCAACGCGGTGCCATCGTGCCAGAGGCTGACCGCCGCGCCTGCCAGCGTGCCGAAGCCGAACTGCAACGTGCCCATCAACGCCGAAGCCGTGCCGGCGCGATGACTCTGATGGGATAGCGCCAAAGCCGAGGCGTTGGGCGTGATGCAGCCAAGGCCCGACAGGAATGCGAAGAAGCAGACCAGCAGTACCGGAAGCGTTGCCCAGCCGATCAGGGCTGTGCCGGCCAGGACGAGACCTGCCACGCAAGGCGCGAACAGCGCCACGCGCAACACATCGTCAAGCGCGCGCGCCCGCACCAGGCGGGTATTGACCTGCGACATGCCGATCAGGCCAAACGCATTCGCCCCGAAAACAAAGCCGTAGTGGGAGGGATCGATGCCATGCAGTTCGATCAGCACAAACGGCGACCCCGCAATATAGGCGAACATGCCGCCCTGCACGCATCCCGCCGCCAGCGAATAGCCGAGAAATTCGCGATCGCGCAGCAACTCCCAGTAGCTGCGCAGCACTGCAACCGGATGCAGTGTCCGGCGGCGCTGCACGTCGAGCGACTCCTCCATGCGTACGTGGACGAACCACAGCAGCAGCACCGCTGCGCCACAGTGAATCCAGAAGATCGCACGCCAGCCGGAAGCCGCCAGCACCGCGCCACCAATCAGCGGCGCCAGGATCGGCGCCAGGCCCATCACGAGCATCAGCGAGGAGTACGCCCGCGCCGACTCATGGGCTTCCATCCGGTCACGAATCACCGCGCGCGAGACTACCAGGCCGGTACAGCCGCCAAGCGCCTGCAGGAACCGCCAGAGCATCAACGAATCGACGGTCGACGCCATCGCACAGCCTGCAGCCGCCGCGCCGTAGATCGTGAGTCCGACGTACAGTGGCGGCTTGCGGCCGAAGCGATCGCTGATCGGGCCGTAAAACGCCTGTCCAATCGCCAGCCCAACCAGAAACGTGCCAAGCGTCAGCTGCACCTGTCCGATGTCGGTATGCAGATCTGCTGCCAACGCCGGGAAGCTCGGCAGGTACATATCGATGGACAGCGGCGCGATGGCGGTCAGCGATGCGCAAATCAGAAGCCAGAGGGGAAAACGGGAGGACGATGGCGCGCCCTTGGTCGACGTCATGAAAGGGTTCCGGAAACGCAAGGCGCAATTGTTGCACAGCCGGCAAATGCGCACCGGCCCACCCGTCGGGGAAGCAAGGATGTTGGCATCGATCGCCAGGCAACCCGCCACCGGTGCGGAACATTGTTGGACTGGCTTTCACGCGCGGCGGGGTGGAGGGTACAATGCCTGCCTGTCGGCTCGGATGTTGCACCGACCACGCAGTCAGACGCATCGCGGGAGACGGATCACGGGAACCGTCCCCGGCACCGTTATCCTGCATGACCATACGATATAAGCCGTTAATTGCCTCGCTGAGCCTGGTTGCGATCGCAGCCCTGCCGCCGTTGCCCGCATGGGCCGCGCCGGGCAGGCCGACCGCGACGCCGGCTCCGTCTTCCGCGCCCGTGGCGGTGGACGAAGCCGACGCCCTGGCGAGAATGCTCAAGGGTGCCGCCACCGGTCAGAACACGGGCGCCGCCGGCGTGCCGGAACTCCTGCGCAATACCAATCGCCCGGACAGCGTGCTGGCGCGCGCCTGCCGCCAGCTCAACGATGCGCTGCCGATCGAGATCGACGGAGAGACTCGCCTGCGGCGCTGTCAGTCGATTCCAGGCAAGCACATCCTGTTTCAGCTGGAACTGACCAACTACCGTGGCCCGATGCTCGACCTCGCCAGCTTCGAGGTCAACTACGCGGCGCCGCTACAGCGCAACATCTGCGCTAACCGCGACGTCGAGATCCTAACCAAGCTCGGCATCAGCATGATGTTCCGCTATATGACTCGCAACGATCGCGGCGAGCGTCGTGTCGGCGACGTCTATATCAACGCCCCGATCTGTACCGCCGCGTTGCGATAACCCGTTTCAAACAAGTGCCACACGCCTGCATGCAGGCGGATTCGGCATCGGCCAGAGTGCCATCCTCAAACCGATGCTGTCGTGGTCCCTTCGCCCGAAGATGCCATGGAGTGTGAGGGCGCAGCCCGAGCCAATATCGTGCCACGGCATAACTGGAAAAGCGCCGGTCTCCCCTTCGCGTCCGGATGCCGGACAAACAAAAACGGCAGGCTTCAAAGCCTGCCGTTTTTGATTCCAGCGATGCGTCCCTCAGGCCGCCCGTGGACGCAATGGCAACACGTTCGGCGCCCGGCGCATCAACACGCGCGTTTCCTTCCAGGCGCTGTCCGCCAGTGGCGAACCCCAAACCAGCTCATGCAGCCTGGCCAGCGCGAACGGATCGCCCAGCAACACGTGCTTCTGCGCAGCCGAGAGCGACTTCGGCCCGTTCGTCAGCGCGTGCTGCACGAGCGCCGCGTGTTGCAGCCGTGCCGCTTCGGGCTGGATCTTGCGCGCGGTACCGGTGGCGCACATCAGCGCGTTGGTCACCGGATCGACCACGGCATCGACGAAGCCCGGCACCTCCTGTGCATTCTCCACATGCTGCTGCGTCTCCACGATCTCGCGCGGCACGACAGTTTCCTCGGGAATCATGAACAGGCCCGCGCGACGCGCGGCACGACCCAGGGACACCCGCGACAGCATCACGGACAACGGAATCGACAGCGCAAGCGACCCAACGATTGGCAGCAGCCACCAGATGAAGCCCGGGCTGATCCAGTAGACGCCTGCGCCCCACACCAGTCCCAGCAGCGTATGCCAGCCGTGGCGACGGAATGCCTCGCCCCAGGTGGTCTCGGCGTCCTCGCGCGGTGGCGACTTCCACGAGATCCCCCAGCCGCTATAGGCTGCGATCACGAACTTCGTGTGGAACAGCATGCGCGTCGGTGCCAGCAGGGCCGACATCGTCATCTCCAGCAACATGCTAATGAACAGCCGCACCACACCGCCATACTGCTTGGCGTCCTTGAGCAGCAACAACACGCTGGCCAGCTTGGGTAGGAACAGCAGCGTGGCCGTTGCCGAGAACAGCGCGAGCGCCTTCTCCGGATGCCACTCCGGCCAGGTTGGGAACATCTGGTACGGCTTGGTGAAGTACTCGGGCGGCACCAGCGCGTGCTTCGCCAGCGCGGCCGTGGACAGCAGCAGGAACAGGAACCAGAGCGGCGCCGACACGTAGGCCATGATGCCGGTCAGGAACACCGCGCGGTGCACCGCGTGGAAGCCCTGTTTCATCCAGAGCCGGAAGTTCATCAGGTTGCCCTGGCACCAGCGGCGGTCTCGCTTGACCTCGTCGAGCAGGTTCGGCGGCAATTCCTCGAACGAACCCGGCAGGTCGTATGCGATCCACACGCCCCAGCCCGCGCGGCGCATGACCGCTGCCTCGACAAAGTCGTGGGACAGAATCTCGCCAGAGAGCGGACCCTTACCCGGCAGCGGCGCCAGGCCGCAGTGCTCCATGAACGGCTTGATGCGAATGATTGCGTTGTGGCCCCAGTAGTGCGATTCACCAAGTTGCCAGTAATGCAGGCCAGCCGTAAACAGCGGGCCGTAGACGCGAGTGGAGAACTGCTGCACGCGCGCGTAAAGCGTGTCGCGGCCGACCGCGAGCGGCGCGGTCTGGATGATGCCTGCACCTGGGTTGGCCTCCATCAGCCGCGTCAGCGTGGCCAGGCAGTCGCCACTCATCACGCTGTCAGCATCAAGCACGATCATGTAGCGATACTTGCTGCCCCAGCGGCGGCAGAAGTCGGCCACGTTGCCGGTCTTGCGCTTCACACGGTGGCGACGCCAGCGGTAGTAGATGCGGCCGAATCCGCCTACGGCGCGGCACACTTCCATCCACGCGTCATGTTCGGCCGTGCGCAGATCGGGATTGCCGCTATCGGACAGGACGATGAAATCGAAATGCTGCAGCTCGCCGGTGCGCTCGAGAGATTCGTAGGTCGCGCGCAAACCGGCGAAGACGCGCGTCACGTCTTCATTGCAAATCGGCATGATCACGGCCGTGCGGGCGGCGGGATCGATCGGCGCATCGCTCGCGGCACTGCGCGATATCAGATGGCGGTCACCGCCCTTGGCCAGTACCAGAAAGCCCATCATCGCCGTCCAGAAGCCAGCCGACACCCACGAGAACAACACGGCGAACAGCACCAGGATCGCCACTTCGAGCGGATCCGCACCGTGATACGGCAGTACCTTCGCCATGAAATACGTGGCCAGCGCGGTCTGGATGACCACCAGCGCCAGCAGGAACCAACGACGATGCGACCCAGCGGGATGCCACTTGCCTTCGGCATCCGGGCCGTCATGCAGCGTATCCCAGGTTTCTGGGACCGGCGGCCGGCCCAGCATCTTGCGCCAGGTATTGCGAATCCAGCCCGAGATCACATGCGGTGGCCACTGACGCGGCACCATGGACGCGCGCTGCGGCTCCGGGCCCGTGTCCACGCGCACGGTGCCATCATCCCGACGCTGCAGCAACGGGGCGCCATCGACCTGTGGATTGCCGTACGCCATCGCGAAGCGTCGGGGCACCGAGGCATATGCAGCACCACCGGCCGTATTCCGCGTATTCAGATCCGCGATGTCCTTCTCCTTCGGGTCACGCCCAGCCAGGCGCCATTGCAACTCCGTCATCGCCGACGGCACTTCAATGCCCTCAGCCGGCAGGCTCGACACAGCCGGAGACAGGGCATCGGCCAGCAGTTCACTACGTACCTCGGGCGAAGCCGGCAGACGATCGACATAGCGCTCGCATACTGCCGCCGCCTGGGCCGGTAACTGCTTTAGCCTGGGGGTAAGATGTAGCTCCATGTTTCGGAAAGGGTTGTATTGCCGTTGCGAAGATAGCCGCGCAACTCAACCGGCTTGTTCTCGTCCTTGCGCCGCATGAACATCGTCATGCGCCAGCCACCCGTGGCCTCATTGCGCTGGACTGTTGTCTTGAGCAGTTCGCCATTGGCGTCCGCCGAAATCACTGCATCCAGTCTCGCGTCATCGGGCAGTTTCTTGAAGGCCGGGCCTTCGAAATCCACCATCAGCGAGAAGCTGGTGTCATCCTGCTTGCGCGTAAGGCCCTGCCCACGGCGCGTTTGCGTGACCCATGACAGCGGCGGCAGGTTCTCGCCATCCTTCTGCCACTTCAGGCGGTACTCGTAATCGAATGCCTGCTTGGGTTTCGGCGGGCTGTCGGGCACCCAGAACGCGACGATGTTGTCGTTGGTCTCGTCGGGCGTTGGAATCTGCACCAGCTCCACGCGGCCCGAACCCCAGTTACCCTTCGGCTCCACCCAGGCACTCGGACGGCGCTCATACCAGGCTCCGATCTCCTGGTAGTTGTCGAAGCTACGATCGCGCTGCATCAGGCCATACCCTTGCGGATTGGTGGCGGCGAACGATGTCACCAACAGTCGCTTGGGGTTGACCAGCGGACGCCAGATCCATTCGCCGGTACCAAGCTGCACCGACAGGCCATCGGAATCATGCACCTCGGGCCGGTAGTCGGTGTCTTGAGACGGCTGGTTCTCGCCAAACAGATACATGCTCGTCAGCGGCGCCAGACCCAGCTTGGTCACGTTCTCACGCAGGAAGAGACGTGACTTCACTTCCATCACGGTCTCGTTGCCGGGCTTGATGACGAACCGGTACGCGCCACTCACGCGGCGGGAGTCCATCAGCGCGTAGATGGTCAGCTGCTTGTCGTTGGCCGCCGGTCGCTCGATCCAGTATTCGACGAAGCGCGGAAACTCCTCGCCCGAGTTCAAGGCCGTGTCGACCGCCAGGCCGCGGGCCGACAGACCATACCACTGGTCCTTGCCCAGCGCGCGGAAGTAACTCGCGCCCAGGAACGACGCCAGCTCATCCTTGCGCTTGCCCTGGTTCAGCGGATACAGCAGCTTGAAACCGGCAAACCCGAGTCCCTTGAGCTTGGCCGGATCCACCCGGTGAGAGCCATAGTTGAACGCGGAAGGATCGAATCGGAATTCGCGCACGCTATTGCCGACCACCTCGTTGATCTTCACCGGCTGGTCGAACACCATGCCCTCGTGGAAGAACGACACCTCGAACGGCAGCCGCTGGCCGCGCCACGCGAAGCGTTCGGGCTTGTACTCGATCTCGCGATAACGCTCGTAGGGAAGATCCTTCAGTTCGCGCGGCAAGTCGTGTTTCACCGGCTTGTACGGCGACGCCGACAACTGACGCGCGCGCGCCGCCACGGTCTCGAAGTCGAACGCGTGCGCAGTCACCACCATCGCCGCCAGCAGGCCGCCACCAATCCATCGCCCAAGACCGGACATCCTCGCCGATAAGCGCCGCGCAGGCGCCGCGGTCGGAATCTGGTCGTGGCGAATTGAAGGTGTAATGGCGGTCATGAAGGCCCGGGAGTGGGTTAACGGAAGCAGCGACCCGATCATGTGGCCGGATCGTGAATCTTCAACATGCGGAAGCAGCAAGAGATGAGCCAGGGTGCTGCGCAACGACGCCCGCGTCGGCATATCCGTGCCAGTGCCAGATAGGCCCACCGCAGGACAGGTTTGATGGCTTTGTTGCATTGCGATGCGAAACCTTAACAATTCGAGCCTTAAAAGTCACGTTTCGGTGTCGCAACGTTTGCAACAAAATGTCACACCTGTGGGCTGAAAGCCGCTCCGGACAAGCGTTTGCGGGTTGAAGTCAAGCATAGGTCATGGTTTGACAAGGTGGCGCCGGGCGTTAACGGCCGCATCGAAGAATGTGCCGCGGACGCCCTTCCTTTGCACGCAATCCGTCACCACGCGCTTACAATCGGCCCATCGACAACGTCATTTCACAAGGAACCGTCATGTCCTTCCGGCGTCATTTCCGCCTTGCCATTGCAGCCACCGCGGGTTGCGCCCTGCTGCTTGGCGCCAGCCAGCCGGCCCTGGCCTATTTTGACAATTACCTGTCCGGCAGCATCGTGGGCACGTTGAACAAGAAGGAAGTTGCCTCACTCCAGCAAACCGTGCGCAAGGCACTCAACGAAACGGAAGACAACCAGGTCGTGGAATGGCATTTCCCCGGCGAGGGTCGTCGTCAGGCCGTGGATGGCACGGTCAGCCCGATCGCCACCAAGACGGACAAGGGCCAATCCTGCCGCCGGCTGAAATCGGAACTGAAGCGCGGAAGCGCCACCGAGGCCTGGTCAGGCTGGTTCTGCAAGCAGTCGAATGGCACCTGGAAGGCGCGTCAAGTCCAGGACTGACGCCTGATAGGCCACCGGCCGACGCGGAGTGCCGGGTGGCACTCCCGCAGTCGGCCGGTAGACGAATACTCAGCGCGAATACTCAGTGGCAGAGACGGCCGATCAGTTCACCGGCCAGCGTGCCGGGGGCTGCCGGCTGGGGCATCCCGGCCTGAGGCCCACGAATCGTATAGAGCGATTCGCCGCGCGCGTAGCGCTTGTTGTAGAGGGTCTGTTCGATCACTGCATACATCGACGTCGCGCAGTTAAGCACCATGCGCTTGAGCGATGAGCGGATCGTGTCGCCACTGGCGGTCTTGATGACACCAGCCGGTGCGTTATGCACCAGCACCACACCCACTTCGGTGCCGCGCCGGCGGATGGCCGTCTGATCGAGATAGGAAACCATGCCAGTGGCGCCCATCAGCGGCATCCAGCGCTGCGGGTCTGGTGCGGCCGGATCGGGCGAGGCCACCAATGTGCACCCTTCACGCGGCGAAGCGCGAAACACGGTGCCACCATTCGGGCCCTGGCATTGATACAGAGCACCGGCTGCTACCGGGCGCACCGCAGGATTGGGCATCGGAGGGGTCATTGGACCCATGCCATCCGATTCCGCATAGGCAATCGGCGTGGCAAGACAAAGGCACGCGCCGGCGAGCAGGGCCGCGCGCGAAATAAAGCGGGAGAACATTGGGAACCCTCGTAAGGACGGGAAAAAGTCCCCGCATTTTCGCACAGCGTTCGCGCGCGACGATGATCTTGATCGATCTGCATCGTTTTGAGATCCCCGCCGCGTCATTTGTTTGCGGCTGGTCAGGCGTTAATTTCCCGCCACGCCACCAGATCGGCGATCGTCAGTACTGGCAACTGATACATCTCGGCAAACGCCAGCGCTTCGGGCCTGCGTGCCATCGTGCCATCGGGATTCATCAACTCGCACAACACCGCGGCCGGCGACAGTCCCGCCATGCGCGCAAGCTCGACCGAGCCCTCGGTATGCCCGCGACGCGCCAGCACACCCCCTTCCACTGCTACCAGAGGAAACACGTGTCCGGGGCTCACCACGGCATCAAGGCCCGCCTCATCGGCGATGGCTGCGCGAATGGTCGTGATCCGGTCCGCCGCGCTGACACCGGTGGTCACGCCTTCACGCGCCTCGATCGATACCGTGAACGCAGTGCCGTACTGGCTGCGATTGTTCTCGACCATCGGCCGCAGGCCGAGTTGCCGCACCTTCTCCGGCGTGAGGCACAGGCAGACGATGCCGCTGCATTCGCGGATCATCATGGCCATGTTCGAGTTCGTCAGCCGCTCCGCTGCAAGAATCAGGTCTGCCTCGTTTTCGCGGTCGTCATCGTCGAGCAGTACGACCGGACGGCCATCGCGCATCGCATCGAGGGCCTGCGCGATGCGCTCGGCCAGTGGACGCGCGTCGGCATCGGATGGCGCCAGTGCGGCGGTGGAATCAGGAAGGCTGGTGGATTTGGTAAGGGTCAGCATTGAAACGCTCCGTGCGTGGATTTCCATGGATGGGCGTTTCAGGGGATGATCAGCGAGAACGGCAAAGACACCCCGACAGCACGCAATGGACGACATCGCGCGCGCATGGGGTCATGCGAATTCCGCCCATCTTCTTTCATCCGGACTTTAACCGTCGGCCCTGGCCTCTCACCAGATCTGCTGACCCCACGCGGAGAGCGTGGGCGCTCGCGGGCTCGTGACAATGCGCCATTGGCGCCGGCCACATACCGCCGGTGGGGAATTGCACCCCGCCCTGAAGACGTAACGATGCCGCCGCGAGAGACCTCGCAGCGGCCCGAGGATCTTAGCACGACTGTGCTTTTTTAGTTGTTCAGCGATTCGTCGACGCTGCCAACGGATTTGCTGGCACCTCGGCAAGCGCTTCGAATACCGCCTTTGTGGCGTCGTCAGCGGGATAGAAGCACTCGATCCGCAGTTCCTGCAGGGTGACATCCTGTGGAATACCCAGCGTGGTCAGCGTGGAGAACAGCGAGGCACGGAATCGCCCGGCATGAAGCGCCACCGGCAGCACGGGCGGCGGCGTGCCTTCGGCCGGATCATCCTCGACAAGCAGGACACCTCCTGGCCCGACCATGTCCGGATGCCATTCGGCGATCCGCCGCAGGATCTCGCGCGCGGTCTGGTCCTGCGCCTGTACCTGCAGTTCCTGCCAGACGCGCCGCAGCAAATAGCGGCCCACCTGCCGCGCGTTCTCGATCACAGGCCAGAGACCCTTGGGATCGAACACCGCCAGCATCAGGTTCAGTCGGCCCCCTCCTTCGTCCAGCATGGCTGGCTTGCGGCCCTGCAGCAGCTTGTCGAGCATGCGCCGGTAGGCCTGATTGGCATCGACCAGGTGCCAGAAACGGTCGAGCACCACGGCCGGATACGGTTCTTGTTTGGCCAGGATCAGCGCGATGGCGTGCCGCACCATCTGCATCGGAGGCGAGGCCAGCGCGTGCTCGCTATACGCCGGGGCATAGCCGCTGGCCAGCAGCAGCCGGTTGCGCTGCCGCAAGGGCACGCCCAGGCGTTCTGCGAGCGCCAGCACCATCTCACGACTGGGCCGGGCGCGGCCTGACTCGAGAAAACTGATATGGCGCTGCGACACGCCGGCCGCCAACGACAGGGCAAGCTGGCTATAGCCGCGCTTTCCGCGCCAGTAGCGCAGCAGGCCGGGGAAATCGAGGGCGGCTTCGGAGCCGGGAGTTAGCGTATCCATGGGACGGATTACAGCACGCCGGCCATGCCCGGGCGACTACCTTCGAGGTAATCGTTGTAATTCAATCATCCACCATGCAAACACTGCCATTGCTGCCACGAACGCGCGGACTATCGACGATCGACAGTGATAGTGAGGGGTTCCGAGACCAGCCCACAGCGGGTTTCGTTGTCTTCACAAGGAAATGTCTGATTCTTCGTGAGCGCCGCAACAAGCATGACCCACGTCAATTCCAAGCTGCCGCCAGCTACACAAAATGTAATCAATCGGCACAGTCTCTCGCCCTCCCCCCGCTTAACAGGACACAACATGTTCCCGGAATACCGCGAAGAAATCTCCCGCCTCAAGACTGAAGACGCCCACTTTTCGCGTCTGTTCAACCTCCACAACGATCTCGATCATCAGATCAAGAACATGGAAAGCGGCATCGTCGTCGGAACCCATGAAGCCATCGAAAACCTGAAGAAAGAGAAGCTGCGCCTGAAGGATCAGTTGTACGTGATTCTTCGCAAGACCGCCGGAAACTAACATGGCCATTGGCAAGAAAAACACAGCGGCCAGCGAAGGGCTTCAGTCCATCGACGCCGCGCAACCGCTTGCAGGCTCCAGTGCCGAAGAGCGTCCGGTCAACAAGGGGGACGTTCTTCCCACCAACTCGGCGCGTTCGGCCGAACTTCACGCTGTGCGCGATGGCGCGGAAGCCGCCAGGGTGCTCGTGGCCAGTGGCTTACGCGACGTGCTGGCCGATGTCGCCGGCAAGGACCCGGATACTGTCCTTGCCACCGTCCGCACGGTCATGGACGGCCTGTCGCCCGACGAGGCCGCCGAACTGCGTCGCCTGATCCTCGAGGGCGAGCCCTCGACGTGGCCTGCCGGCAAAAAACGCCATCCTGACGAAGAACTGTCACCCACTTGGCGCCAGGGCACGTATCCGTATCAGAACCTGATGTCGCGCCGCAACTACGAAAAGCAGAAGTACCTCCTGCAGGTGGAGTTGCTGAAGCTTCAGGCGTGGGTGCGCGAAACGGGCCAGCGCGTGGTGATCGTCTTCGAGGGACGCGACGCGGCCGGCAAGGGCGGCGCGATCAAACGGTTCATGGAGCATCTGAACCCACGCGGCGCGCGCGTGGTGGCGCTCGAAAAGCCCACGGACACCGAGCGTTCGCAGTGGTACTTCCAGCGTTATATCCAGCACCTGCCGGCAGCTGGCGAGATCGTGCTGTTCGACCGCTCCTGGTACAACCGTGCAGGTGTCGAGCACGTGATGGGCTTCTGCAGCAATGCCGAGTATCACGACTTCCTGTATCAGGCACCCGAGTTCGAGCGGCACATCGTCCGCAGCGGCATCCATCTGTTCAAATTCTGGTTCTCCGTGAGCCAGAAGGAACAACGGCGCCGCTTCAAGGAGCGTCAGGTCCATCCACTCAAGCAGTGGAAACTGAGCCCGGTCGACCTTGCTTCGCTCGACAAATGGGAAGACTACACCCAGGCCAAGGAAGCGATGTTCGCCCGTACGGACACCGCCGACGCCCCCTGGACCGTGATCCGTTCGGACTGCAAAAAACGGGCGCGCCTGAACGCGATGCGCGTCGTGCTCCACCGCTTTGCCTATACAAATCGCAGCCCGGAGCATGTCGGCCTGGTCGACCCGCTGGTCGTAGGCCGTGCGCTGGCAGGTTGAGCGCAACGGGATAGCGGCGGCCTCGGAACGCCCACCGTTACCGGTGGGCGTTTTCGCATCCACGATTCAGAACCTCGGGAATCCGGGGTTTCAGATTCATCCCATATTGGTAATGGCGCGCGATTCGTACGATGGCTCCATCCCGGAACCAATGACTGACCGTACCGCCAACCATCATGATCCGCTCGCTCTCCGACAAGACAACGGCCGCCATCTATTGCGGCCAGTCCGTTCACACACTGCCCGCTCACATTCAGGCCGACGCGCTGCGCAAGCTCGCGATCCTCGACGCTGCGTCGTCTCTTCCCGATATGGTCGCCCCACCCGCAAACCGGCTGGAACCAGTTCTTGGCAAGCGCCGCGGACACTGGCGCGTCCGCATTAAAGGTCCGTGGCATCTCTGTTTTCGCTTCATCAACGGCGAAGCCTGGGACGTCGGCATCGCCGAATACGAGGAATGAGGAGCGCGCATGACAATCAACCGCGAAGACTTGCGGCGCGCGGATTTTCGCAGCATTGCCACCGGCCAGCCGATTCCGCCGGCACACCCCGGCGATGTACTGGAAACCGAGTTCATGGCGCCAAACGAACTGTCGGCGGAAGCATTGGCGGTGGCCTTGCATATGGCGCCGCAACGAATTCACGATATCGTGCGGCGTCAGCGAGCCATCTCGCCAGACACCGCCCTGCGGCTGGCCCGCTATTTCGGCACTAGTGCGGAATTCTGGGCGGGCCTCCAGACCGCATATGCACTGCGGCTGGCGCGCGCGACTGCAGGGGCGAACATCGAGCGCGACATCCAGCCGCTGACAGCATGACCTGCCCTTGCGCCACCACGACAGTGATGCTTACGCCACCAAGGCCGTACCCCGTCACATGCCGATGGTATGCTCTGACTTTTCAATTCCCGCGCGCACAGGGCGCGCACCCTGATGGAAATTGCCATACTTTTGGCGCTCATTCTGCTGAACGGGCTGTTCGCCATGTCCGAAATCGCGCTTGTGACGGCTCGCAAGGCCCGCCTTCAGCGCCATATCGACGAAGGCGACCGGGGCGCCATGGCTGCCGTGAAACTGGGCGAGGACCCTACCCGTTTCCTCTCGACTGTCCAGATCGGCATTACGTCGATCGGCGTGCTGAACGGCGTGGTTGGTGAATCCACGCTGGCGGCGCCACTTGGCGTATGGCTTCAGGGATTTGGTATTTCGGCCACTACTGCTGGATACGTTGCCACCGCGATCGTGGTGGCCGGCCTGACCTATTTCTCCATCGTGCTGGGCGAACTCGTGCCCAAGCGGCTGGGTCAGCTTGCGCCGGAAGCGATCGCCCGGATGGCCGCCCGCCCGATTTCGTTCCTCGCCGTTGCCTCCACCCCCTTCGTCAAGCTGCTGTCGAGCTCTACCCGCCTCGTGCTGCGCCTGCTTGGTGTGAAAACCAATCGCGGCCCGGCAGTTACCGAGGAGGAAATCCACGCGCTACTGGTGGAAGGCTCGGAGGCCGGCATCATCGAGCAGCAGGAGCACACGATGGTGCGCAACGTGTTCCGCCTCGACGACCGCCAACTCGCTTCGCTGATGGTGCCCCGTGGCGATGTGGTCTATCTGGATGTCGAGGAGAGCGAGGACGAGAACCTGCGCCGCATCGAGGAATCGGACCACGCCCGCTTTCCGGTGGTACGCGGCGGGATGCACGACATTCTCGGCGTAGTCAGCGCCCGGCAAATGCTGGCCAAGCGCCTGCGCGGCGAAAAGGCCGAGCTGACAGCCGTGCTGCAGCCGGCGGTATTTGTGCCCGAAAGCGTGACCGGCATGGAACTGCTCGAGAACTTCCGCTCGTCCGGCGGGCAAGTTGCCTTCGTAATCGACGAGTACGGCGAAGTACTGGGCCTCGTCACACTCCAGGATCTCGTGGAAGCGATCACCGGCGAGTTCAAGCCGGATGCGGCCGGCGACGAATGGGCCGTGCAGCGCGACGACGGATCATGGCTGTTGGACGGACTGATCCCGATTCCCGAACTCAAGGACCGCATCGGCCTGCGGGCGGTGCCGGAAGAGGCCAAGGAGCGTTATCACACGCTATCAGGCATGCTCCTGTTGCTTCTGGGTCGACTGCCGCAAACCACCGACGCCGTGCAGTGGGAGGACTGGAAGTTCGAGATTGTCGACATGGACGGCAAGCGCATCGACAAGGTGCTGGCCTCCCGCGTGCCGGCGGAGGACGGCCCCGAGCCCGATACCACCGGCTGATCGGCAATACTGATCGGCAATACCTGACCGGTACCGATCATTTCGATTGATCGATCAAAACGGACACTTCGGTGTCCGTTTTCACTTGTTTCAAGCCGAGTGTGTTTATCGCTCGCCACTGCCGTGTTCAAGATACGCGACAGCCGGGCAATCCCGATATTGCTCAAGATCAACTTTCGCTGCGACGATATGCCTGTGCCAACATCGTCGAATTACGATCTCGCAGGTTCCTGCCGTATTATCTGACCAGCCGTGCATAGGTAGTGCGACCGCGCACACCCCATAGACCCTGCCGCACCACCGGGGCGCGCCGGGCGCGAGTACATCAGGACGGAACGCAGTCGCGGTATCGCCGGCGGCTATTGCCTAACATGAACTTGCTGCCAGCAAACGTATTCGATGGACTCTGAAGCCAAAGACGCGCATTGGGGGGATGACCGCGCCCGCGAGCCTGCGCTGTCCGAGTCCCAGCCCGCCGCCTTTCTGGCAGCGCTTGCCGGGCATCGCGCGGAGATTGGCACCGCACATCCGCTGGCGATCGTGATCGTCCGCCTGGACCGTTTTCAGTTTGCCTGCGAAACGATCGGCAGCCGGCGCACCCGCC
This sequence comes from Cupriavidus metallidurans CH34, assembly GCF_000196015.1. Taxonomy (NCBI): domain Bacteria; kingdom Pseudomonadati; phylum Pseudomonadota; class Betaproteobacteria; order Burkholderiales; family Burkholderiaceae; genus Cupriavidus; species Cupriavidus metallidurans. The sequence goes on from NC_007974.2 coordinate 1,410,896, forward strand.
TGCTGCGGGCTGAGGTCAAATCCCGGATAGCCGGTGTCGGCGTCATGCCCGCCGTGATGCACTGGTTGAGTCCGGCCGACCTTGGCATCGCCTGCCTTCTGCCGGCAACCGCCGAAGAGATGGCCGAACTGAGCCAGAGCATTGCCACAGCGCTGCGGCTCCCCTACTCCGTCGACGGATTCGAGCTATTCCTCTCGTGCAGCATCGGCACCGCCATCGACAGCCCGGAAAGCGCCACCGAACGCAATCTGCAGCAGGCGTTCGATGCCATGCTGCAGATCAACAGGCGTGGCGGTGGTGGTATTGCCAATGCCAGCCAGCCTGTTAGCCCGCGCATGGTGACCCTGCTGGCGGCACTGCCCGAGGCCGTTTCACGCGGCGAATTCAGCCTGCAGTTACAGCCTCGTGCGTTATTCGACACAGCGGAGATTGCCGCCTATACGGTGCGCTTACGCTGGCATCACCCAGTGCTTGGGCGTATTTCGCCGCAGGACTTCCTGCCAGCCGTCGAAGCGCTCGGCATGATGCGCGAAGTCGGCCACTGGCTGGTGCAACAGTTGCTGCAATTGATCCAGGAGTCCAAACATGTGGCAAAGGTCCAGTTCACGCTGCTGGCGTCCAGCCCGCAGCTCCTGGCCGACGATGCAATCACCATGCTGCAGCGCGCTGTAGAAACATCCGGTATCTCCCCGGACCGTCTCTGCGTGGAGGTGCCAGTCCAGTGCATCAGCGCAGTTGCCGATGCCACGCAGAAAGCCGCACGACTACATGACTGCGGCATCCAGATTTCCCTTTCGGATTTCACAGATGACCAGGTCAGCCGGCACGCGCTGGCATTGGTCGCACCGGACATGGTGATGCTCGATGCACGGCATCTGGGCAGTTCGGCGCAGGCGCGCGATGCTGCCACGTTGTTGCGCGCGGCATGTGTGTTCGCCAGGTCGCGGGGCGTGGCGGTCCATGCCCGGGGTGTGGAAACTCGCGCCCAGCTTGAGGCCGTACGCGATTGGGGTTGCGATGGCGTGCAAGGCTATCTGTTGGCGCAGCCCTTTCCCGCGCAATGGCTGGTGCAGACCCACGCAGCCGTGGCCGAGCGCGCTCGCCAGCTCCTGCGGCCAACCAATTTGGTCTAACCGGCATTGAGGTGAGGCGCAACGCGCGGATCACATCAATTGCAGTACAGATGGACTTACACTTTGGCACATATCCTGCATCGACAAGTATCGGCGCGGCGATAAAATGTGCCCGTTGATTACTATCCCTGAAAGGAGCCCCTCGTGAAGAAAGGATGGATCTGGTGCGTACTGGTCGCCACATTGCTGGCAGGCTGCAATACCATGGCAGGACTTGGCCAGGACATTCAGAAGGGCGGTCAGAAGCTTGAGAATTCGGCCGAGCGCAAGTAAGACGGCTGAGCGCTCAGGTTGTCCAACTGAAGCATGAAAAAGGGGCGCTCGTGCGCCCCTTTTCTTTTTCCTGTTGCGGCTTGCCAGTGCCGCATCCTATCGACGACTGCCATCAGGCTCAGACCTTCCGCAACTGGGCCGCCTCTTCGGCCAGCTTGCGGATTCGCCCCCAATCCTTCGCCGCAACCGCATCCTTCGGCACCACCCACGAACCGCCTACGCACACAACGTTGGGCAAGGCCAGATAGTTGGGCGCTTTCGCCAGATCGATACCTCCAGTCGGGCAGAATTTGAGCTGAGAGAACGGCCCGTGCAGCGATTTCAGCATCTGCACGCCCCCGGCTGCCTCCGCCGGGAAGAACTTCAGGAATGAGAAGCCCGCTTCGAGCGCGAACATCGCCTCGCTCGCAGTCGCCACGCCCGGCAGCAGCGAAATACCCGCATCTTGAGCGCCATCGGCCAGCTTCTGCGTCAGCCCAGGCGACACCGCGAACTGAGCGCCAGCATCACGTACCGCCTGGAGTTGGTCAGTCGTCAGGACGGTTCCCGCGCCGACCACTGCTTCCGGCAAGGCCTTGGCGACGGCTTCCATCGCCTGCAATGCCACCGGTGTGCGCAGCGTGATCTCAAGCAGCGGCAGGCCTCCGGCCACCAAGGCCTCGCTGATATGCAGCGCGTCGTCGACGGAGTGGTATTCGAGCACCGGAATCACCGGCACATTGGTCAGTCGTTCGAGCAGAGGGGAAGCGTGGATGGGCATGACGGATCTTCGATAAATTGGTGCGTTGGTGCGTTGGTGCGTTGGTGCGTTGGTGCAAGGGGCCGAATTGTCGTAAAACGGGACAAGGCTGTTGCCGAATGCATCAGGCAATCACTGTGACGCCCTGCTCCAGCCGGGCCCGCACGGTTTCGGCATGGGGGATAGGCGCCACGGCCCCATAACCCGTGGTCGACAGCGCGGCGGCAATGTTGGCATAGCGAGCCGCATCGAACGGATCAGCGTCCGCAGCCAGCCGTGCGATGAAACTGCCGCCGAAGCAGTCGCCCGCGCCGGTGGCATCGACCGGACGTACGGGGAACGGCGCCACCAGCGCGCGCGACTCCTGCGTGGCGATGTAACTGCCCTCTTCTCCGAGCTTCAGCGCAACCAGTTCCACACCGCAACCCAGCAGATAGTCGACGATCGCGTCGCGGTCATCGAGCCCGGTCAGGATCGTGATGTCGTCCCAGCTCGGCAGGCATATGTCGGTCAGGGAGAATGCCTCGCGCATGATGCCGCGCGCGCGGGCCAGCGACCAGAGCCGCAATCGCAGATTCGTGTCGAGCGATACTTTCGCCCCGGCCTTGCGCGCATGTTCCATCGCCGCCAGTCCTGCATCACAGGCGCTGGTGCTAATTGCCAGGCTGATACCGGAGAGATGCAGAAAGCGCGCCTGCGCGATGGTTGCCAGCGGCAACTGCTCATGGTGATAGCGGCTGGCCGCGGAACGCTCGCGCAGATAGTCGAAGCGATGGCCGTGGTTGTCGTGGGAGACGAAATAAACCCCGGTGGGCGCAGAGGCATTGACCACCACGTGTCGGGTATCGACACGTTCCCGTGTCCACAACGCCAGCAACCGCTCACCGAAACTGTCGGCCCCTACTGCGGTGATATAGCCCGTGGTCGCGCCCTGGCGCGCGGCGGCAATGCAGAAATTGGAGGTATCGCCGCCAAAGCCCTGCAGGTAACGCGACGGATCGTCGGGCTGCTGGTTGAACTCGATCAGCGGTTCGCCATAGGCAAGGATATCGATACTCATCTCGGCTTCATCTCCTCTTCATTCCATTCGGTCTGGCCACAGGGACTGACACCGGGGTCAGAAGAACGTCTGAACAATGTCGATGACCTGGAACTGGCTGTCCAGCACGGGAATATGGCGCCACTTGTCGAAGGTCAGGCAAGGATGCGAGATATCAAAGGCAATCATATCGCCGACGCGGATGTCATCGCCAGCCTCGATTTCCAGATAGGCGTGCTGATCCATCATGCCCGTCACTTTCCAGCGCGCCGGCGTGGCAACAGGGCCGGCCGCACCCGGACGATACATCTGCGCTGGTATCGGCATGCCCGCATCGAACGCGGCATCCCGCTTGCCCATGCCGATGATGGCGCGGTTTGGCTCAGGAATCGACTGCACATAGGCCCAGAGCTGCAGCGCGGGCAGCAGGCCCTCCCGCATCTTCTGCGCCACCGGATTGCTCGCCAGGATGCGTTCCTGCGCCGCTCGATAGACGCCGACGTCGTGCGTCAGGTAGCACCCGGGACGCAGCACGATATCGATCGGCATCCCGATATCGGTGCGCGCGAACTCTTCGGCCACCACGTCGTACCATGCCGAGCCCGCGCCGGACATCACCACCGGGCTGCGTCCGAAACGCCCCGCCGCGGCCAGTTCGCGCGTTACGGCCACCGTGCGCTGCAGAAGCTCGCGGATATCGGCTTCCTGCTGCAGCACGCCTTCATAGATCTCGACGCCAGCCAGCTTCAGGGCGTTCGGCCAGCGCGACAGCGCATCGAGCACGTCCGCCTGCTGCGCGGCATCGCGCACACCGGTCCGGCCGCCCTCCACACCCAGTTCCAGCAGCACCTGCAGCGTCTGACCACGCGCGTCGAAGAACGCGCCAAGCTGGTCGACGAGCGCGGCCGAATCTACCAGCGAGAAGAACTCGAATGACGGATCGGCGGCCAGCAGATCGGCAACGATCTCCATATTGCGCCGCCCCACAAGCTGATTGGCCATCAGCACGCGCTTGACGCCGTGCGCGGCTGCCGCCGCGGTCTGATGGGCGGTGGCCAGCGTGATGCCCCACGCGCCCTCGGCAAGCTGACGCGCGAACAGTTTCGGCGCCATCGTCGTCTTGCCATGCGGTGCCAGCTGCACGCCGTATGCGCCCATGAAATTGCGCATCCACTGCAGGTTGTGCGTCAGACGGTCTTCATAGAGCACTGCGGCCGGGAGACTGAGCTCTTCGGCCAGCAGACGCCAGCCCGGCTGACCCGCCTCGGACGGCGTGAGCGGCGCGTCCAGACGCCCCATCGCCTTGTTCAGCGGATCGATCATACCGGTCTGGTACTTTGTTTCACGCATGACTGACATCACCCTGTCAAAATTCAATTGACGTAATGATAGCCTTGAAACTACGATATTTCATCCTTGTTAGAAAGTAACATGCTTCGTCGGCCGAGGTGACCGGCGGGGCCCGCCCACCCACCGTACGCCATGACCGCGCCCTTCGACATCCTGACCCGCATCGCCGAGCGTGGCCCGTCATTGCGACTGGCCGAGCAGAAAGTGGCGCAGGTGATCCTTGAGGATCTTGCAGGGGCGGCGGCTGCCAGCATCAACGAACTGGCACGCAAGGCGGCGGTCAGCGAGGCAAGTGTCACGCGCTTCGCAAAGGCCATCGGTTGCCGCGACGTCCGCGATCTGAAACTGCGCCTGGCACAAGCCACGGCAGTCGGATCGCGTTTCCTGCAACCGGCGCCGGGCCCGGTCGATACTGACGCACCGGCCGCGCTGGCCGAGCGCATCCACGCCGACGTTCTCGCCACGCTCGAAGTCAACCGAAAGCTGATCGATCCCGAGCGGATTGACATTGCCGCGCGCCTGTTACTCAACGCACGCATGGTCTACGCTTTTGGCATGGGTGGAGGCTCGACCTTCATGGCCGACGAGGCGCGGTATCGGCTGGCGCGATTGGGGCACCCGGTGGCCACGTATCACGACGCGCTGCTGCAGAAGATGGTCGCCGCAACACTGACGCGCGATGACGTGGTACTGGCGTTCTCGGCCAGCGGCAGCGTGCCGGAGATACTGGCCAGTTGCGATATCGCGCGCGAGTATGGCGCGCGGCTGATTGCCGTGACCGCGCTTGGCTCGCCGCTGGCCGCGCGCGCCGACGTGCTCCTGCCCGTGCGGACGCTGGAAACGGATTTCATCTTCAAGCCGTCGGCCTCGCGCTACGCGATGCTGATGGTGCTGGACGTACTGTCCACCCGCTTTGCGCTGCTGCAACAGGAGCAAAGCAAGGAAAAGTTGCGCCGGCTGAAATACGTGCTGGATGCCCACCGAGGCGTCAGCCAGGACAGCGACGGGCCGGACAGCCGCCAGCCGCTCGGAGACTGACAATGCCACACCTGTTCGATACCCTGATCCGCTGCGTGCTGCTGCTCGATGGCTCGGGCGCCGCGGCGCGCCTGGCCGACGTGGCGATCCGCGATGGCCGCATCGCCCGCATCGACGAGCCTGGCGCGATCGACCCCGATTCCGCGTCAAACGTCGTGGAAGGTCACGGTCTGGTGCTCTCCCCCGGGTTCATCGATGTCCATACGCACGACGACACCAATGTCGTGCGTGAGCCGGCGATGACACCGAAGATCTCGCAAGGCGTGACCACTGTGGTCGTCGGAAACTGCGGCATCAGCGCCGCACCCGTCACGCTGGCCGGTGATCCACCCGACCCGATGAACCTGCTGGGCCGCGCCGACGCGTTTCGCTACCCCGACTTCAAAACGTATGTGGCAGCCGTCAACGCCGCGAAACCAGCCGTAAACGTGGCCGCACTGGTCGGCCATACCGCGCTGCGCAGCAATCATATGGACAGGCTCGACAGGCCCGCGACCGAGGCCGAGACCGCCGCAATGCGCGGCCAGCTTCAGGAAGCCCTGGATCATGGCGCGCTTGGGCTTTCCACCGGCCTGGCATATGCCAACGCATTCCACGCTCCCACCGACGAAGTGCTGGCGCTGGCCGAACCGCTGGCCAAGGCAGGCGCGATCTACGCCACCCACTTGCGCAGCGAGTTCGCGGAGATTCTGGACGCGATGGACGAAGCCTTCCGCATCGGCCGGCACGCGCGCGTGCCGGTGGTGATCTCGCACCTGAAATGCGCGGGCGTGTCGAACTGGGGCCGTAGCGGCGAGGTGCTCGCCGCGCTCGAAGGCGCGGAGCGTTGGCAACCGGTTGGCTGCGACTGCTACCCCTACACCGCCAGTTCGTCGACACTCGATCTCAAGCAGGTCACCAACGACTTTGACATCCAGGTCACCTGGTCCGAGCCGCATCCCACGATGGGTGGCCGGCTGCTGGCCGATATCGCCGCCGAGTGGAACGTCGACCTGCTTGAGGCGGCACGGCGCCTGCAGCCTGCCGGCGCCGTCTATCACTGCATGGAGGATGCGGACGTCGATCGCATCCTGAGCCATCCTGCCACCGTGGTTGGGTCCGACGGGCTACCCAACGACCCGCTACCGCATCCGCGCCTTTGGGGCGCATTTCCACGCGTGCTGGGCCACTACGCGCGCGATCGCGAACTGTTCCCGCTCGCGGTGGCCGTCAACAAGATGACTGGCATGTCGGCCGAGCGCTTCGGCCTGACCGGTCGCGGCTTCGTGCGCGAAGGCTACTGGGCCGATCTCGTTCTGTTCGACGCCGCCACGATCCGCGACGCGGCGAGCTTCACCGATCCGCAGCAACCGGCCGAAGGCATTGCGGCCGTCTGGGTCAACGGCGAGTTGACATGGCGGCAACGCGCCGCCACCGGCGTACGCGCCGGCCGCTTCCTGCCACGCGGCACCCAGCAACAACACTGAAAACAGGAGTTTCCATGGATATCAAACGATTCGGCGTCGAAGGTGGCACCGGCCAGGGCGGCTCGCACATGCCGTTCGCACGCGCCGTGCAAGCGGACGGCTGGCTCTACGTGTCGGGCCAGGTACCGATGGTCAACGGCGAAGTCATCGACGGCGGCATCGTCGCGCAGAGCCACCAGGCCATTCAGAACGTCATGGCCATCCTGGCGGAAGCCGGCTACGGCCCGGAGCATGTGGTTCGCTGCGGCGTCTGGCTGGACGATGCCCGCGACTTCACGTCGTTCAACAAGATCTTCAAGGAATACTTCGGCGCCAATCCGCCGGCCCGGGCCTGCGTGCAATCGAGCATGGTGGTCGACTGCAAGGTCGAAGTGGACTGCATCGCTTACAAGAAACCGGCGGCCTGAACCCGGCCGGCGTGGACGTGGTCGGCGAGCCAGCCGAGCCGGGGCCACAGCTTCATAGCTTTTTAGCTTTTCCAGCTTTCTCAACCCGCCGCTACGCGACACAAGGCATAGCGGCTTTTTCACACGCGGAAGCGGACCGTCCGGACCGGCGGCACCCGCAAAAAGGAGACGACATGGGTGCCGTTACAGGAACCACGCTCTTGGTCTATGCGCTGATCGCCGTGATCGCGCTGGTGATCCTGATCGCCAAATTCAAACTGAACCCATTCATCACGCTCGTGGTGGTCTCGGTGGCGCTGGGCTTCGCCGTGGGGATGCCGATGGGCGACATCATCAAGTCGTTCGAAGCGGGTGTCGGCGGCACGCTCGGGCATATCGCGCTCGTGATCGGGCTCGGCACGATGCTTGGCAAGATGATGGCCGAATCGGGCGGCGCCGAGCGCATCGCGCTGACGCTGGTCGACTTCTTCGGCGAGAAGAACGTGCACTGGGCGATGGTGGTCATCGCCTTCATCGTCGGCCTGCCGGTGTTCTTCGAGGTAGGCTTCGTGCTGCTCGTCCCGATCGCCTTCAACGTCGCCAAGCGCACCAATACCTCGATGGTGCTGGTTGGCATCCCGATGGTCGCCGGCCTCTCGGTGGTGCACGGGCTGATTCCGCCGCACCCTGCCGCGCTGCTGGCTGTGCAGGCCTACGGCGCTGACATGGGCAAGACGATCATGTACGCGCTGATCGTCGGTGTCCCGACAGCCGCCATCGCTGGCCCGCTGTTCGCCAAGCTGATCGACCGCCACGTGAAGCTGCCCGAGGTCAACCCGCTGGCCGCGCAGTTCACCGAAGAAGCCGAGAACATCAAGGCCACGCGCCAATTGCCAGGCTTCGGCATCACTGTCTTCACGATCCTGCTGCCGGTGATTCTGATGCTGATTGGTAGCTGGGCGGACCTGATTGCCACGCCGAAGACCTTCGCCAACGACTTCCTCAAGCTGATCGGTAACTCGGTCATGGCACTGCTGATCGCCGCGCTGGTCAGCTTCTATACCTTCGGCAAGGCCCGCGGCTTCGGTCGCGATGCGATCCTGAAGTTCACCAACGAGTGCGTGGCGCCGACCGCCATCATCACCCTCGTGGTGGGTGCCGGCGGTGGCTTCGGCCGCATCCTGCGCGACTCCGGCATCTCCACCGCCATCGTCGACGTGGCAACCCACGCAAACGTCTCGGTGCTGGTATTGGGCTGGCTGGTGGCCGTGATGATCCGCATCGCCACCGGCTCGGCCACCGTGGCCATGACCACCGCCGCCGGCATCGTCGCCCCGATCGCCGCCAGCGTGCCGGGCACGCGCCCCGAACTGCTGGTGCTGACGACCGGCGCCGGTTCGCTGATCCTGTCGCACGTCAACGACGGCGGCTTCTGGCTGGTCAAGGAGTACTTCAACATGACCGTGACCCAGACCTTCAAGACCTGGTCGGTCGCCGAAACGATCATTTCGGTCGTGGCGTTGCTACTGACGCTGGGACTGGCGACGGTGACCTGAGGCTTCGCGGCGGTGTTTTCTCCCCTGTTCCGCCCGACGGCGGGGGAGAAAACCCGGGGTAGCACAAAGCCCCCACCCCTCCTACACTCCCTGTTCGATGCAGCCGTCCGATGCTGCACTTCCGGGAGACTCTCATGACGTTCAGTCCGATGCGGCGTGCCATCACGGCCTGCAGCGCCTTCGCCGTCCTCACGTATCCCCTCCTCACCCTTGCGGCCGATCCCGTGAAGATTGGCCTGATCGCCCCGTTTTCTGGCAGCTTTGCCGACTACGGCAAGCAGATGGAAGGCGGCATCAAGGCCTGGCAGAAGCTGAACGGCGACGTCGTGGCGGGCCGCAAGATCGAGGTGATCATGAAGGACACCACGGGTCCGGTCCCCGAGGTCGCCAAGCGGCTGGCGCAGGAGCTGGTGGTGCGCGACAAGGTCGATATCCTGGCAGGCTTCGGCCTGACGCCCGAGGCGCTGGCCGTTGCCCCGGTCGCCGAGCAGGCGAAGAAGCCGATGGTGATTTTCAATGCGGCGTCGTCGGTCATCACCACCAAGTCAAACTACATCACCCGCGTGTCGATGACGCTGCCGCAGATCTCGGCACCGATGGCGACGTGGGCCGTTCGCAATAACGTCCGCAAGGTCGTGACGCTGGTCGCAGACTACGCCCCTGGCATCGACGCCGAAACGGCCTTCAAAACCAACTTCCTGGGCGGTGGCGGCCAGATTGTCGAATCGATCCGCGTGCCGCTGCGAAATCCCGAGTTCGCCCCGTTCATCCAGCGCATCAAGGATGCCAAACCCGAGGCCGTGTTCCTGTTCCTGCCGGCAGGCGAACAAGGCGTGGCGTTCATGAAGGGCTTCCGCGAACGTGGGCTGGCCGATGCCGGTATCCGCGTCATCGCCACGGGCGACCTGACCGACGACCACGTGCTGCCGGCCATGGGCGATGCCACGTTGGGCGTGATCACGTCGTTCCACTACTCGGCGGCGCATGATTCGAAGGAGAACAAGGCGTTCCTGAAGGCCTTTGCCGATGCCAACCCAGGGGCCGGACGCCCGAACTTCATGGCCGTGGCCGCATACGACGGCATGGCCGCCATCTACGATGCGCTGAAGAAGACCAACGGCGCGACGGACGGCGACAAGCTCGTTGGCGCTCTGAAGGGCATGAAACTGCAGAGCCCGCGCGGCGCCATCACGATTGACCCCGCCACCCGCGACGTGGTCCAGACGGTCTATATCCGGAAGGTAGAGAAGGTGAACGGCGAGCTCTACAACGTCGAATTCGACAAGTTCGATGGCGTGAAGGACTCGGGGAAGTAGCCCCAAGGCGCTCGGCGTGGTTGCCGCGCCCGTGCCATCACTGCGCGGGCGGGGCAATCACCTTGGACATCTCCGAAGTCTGATTCCAGCCGCTCCGTTGATAGAGCGGTCGACCTGCCTCGGTAGCGTGGAGAACGGCAAATTCCACGCCGCGTCGCGCGAACTCCGCCTCGGCCAACGCCATCAACTGCTGCGCCAGACCCCGGCGCCGGCGCGTTGGCGCTACATAGACGTTGAGGACATAGCCCCGGCGATCCTGTGTCGGATGCGCGGGATGCGGTGGCCAGTCGACCAGCATCAGGCCGATACCCGCTACAGGGCGCCCCGCATCGGTCAACAGAAAGCCGAAGTAGCTGCCATCCGCCAGGCGTGGCCGCAGCCAGGCGCGAAAGTGGTCTGTCATCGTGCGCAACGTGCCCGGGGCAAAGCCTGCCTCCTGAAACATCGCCTCCCGATGCTGGCAAATGAGGTCGAGGTCATCGACACCGATGGTACGAACATCCATGGACAAAAATCCTGTTAGAGGCGCTATCAAAATGATTCTGGCGTCGTTGCGCGGCCTTGGCCAGTCCACTTGTACTGTCTGCGCCCGCGCGTCTAGCCAGAACCGCTTCGCTTCATTTTGATAGCGCCTCTTATAAAAATCCTGTTACCAACTTCAACCCAAGACCGGATCGGATGCACTGACGGGCATTGGCGGAGCGGATACCACAGACCGTGAATCCGCTCCGGCGCCAATCAGTACGGCGACAGCTCCTCGAGAGCCCTGGCTGCCTCCTGCCTCAACATGCGCAGGATCAGCGCAGCCCCTTCATTCGAAAACTCCGGCGCGGCGGCGTGCTCGACTGCAACCGTCACCACACCCATTGCCCCTTCGACGCGCTGCAACTGCCGGAACGCCATCACATCCGGCGCTGGAAAGCCCGCATGGGGTTGCCCTGGTGGCCCGGCCTGCCGCTTGCCGGCGGGCTTGCGCGAAGCGGCTCCGGGTACCGGCTTATCCATGCCCCGGCCTCCCCAGGGGGAGGGAGACCGGAACAGCAAGTAAGATGCAGACATCGTGGCGATGCATGGCGTAACTCCTTTCTTTCGACAAAGCGTTCAGGCGGGCGTGTGGCCCGCGTCGCCACCCTTGCGGCGACCCATGCATTGTCAAAGCCGGGAGACCACACGGATATAAGACGATTCCGAAAACGTTCGGAATCGTCCGAGCACTAATGCGAACGCCCCGCCCCCTGCTATCGGACCGAAACCAGCCGATCCAGCAACGCCTTGTTGGCCAGCAGTGTTGCGCTATCCGACCGGTGCACCACTCGGCCCCGGTCCAGAACAATCGCCTGCCGGGTCATGCCCAACGCCAACCGCGCGTGTTGCTCCACCACGATCACAGCCATGCCCGCGTCTGCGATCAGCCCTGCGATCACGCGCTGCAACTCCTGCACGATGACCGGCGCCAGCCCTTCCATCGGCTCGTCCAGCAGCAACAGGGCGGGGTTGACCATCAGTGCCCGGCCAATGGCCAGCATCTGCTGCTCCCCGCCAGACAACTGGTTGCCGAGATTACGCCGACGCTCACCCAACCTCGGAAAGGTCCGATACACACGCTGGACATCCCATGGCCCGGGCCGGGCCACCGCGCCGAGATGCTCCTCCACGGTCAGCGAGGGAAAGACCCAGCGCTCCTGCGGCACCCAGCCGATGCCGCTCTGCGCACGGCGATGCGGCGGCACCCTGGCCAGATCCCGCCCTTGCCAGACCAGCTTGCCCCCACGCAATCGCGTGAAGCCCATCAGCGTGGACAGCAACGTAGTCTTGCCTACGCCGTTACGGCCCAGCAGCGCGAGGCTGTCGCCGGCGCCCAGCGCCAGATCGATCTGCTCGAGCACCGTCGCCTCGCCATATCCGGCGCTGACAGTCTCCAGCCGTAGCAGATCACTCATGGGCGGCCTCTCCAAGATAGACCTCACGCACTCTTGGGTCGGTGGAGACTTCAGCCGGCGTCCCTTCCATCAATACGCGCCCGGCCACCAGCACCGTGATGCGTTCGGCGAAGCGGAACACCAGATCCATATCGTGCTCGATGAAAACGATGGTGATGTCGCGGGGCAGCGCGGCAATCACCGCGAATAACTCTGCACTCTCACCGGTCGGAATGCCGGCGGCGGGCTCGTCGAGCAGCAGGATCGAAGGCCGCGTGGCCAGCGCGAGTGCCATCTCCAGCAGGCGCTGTTTGCCATAGGGCAATTGCCGGGTCTCGACATCGGCGTCGGCCTCGAGCCTGAGCATGGCCAGCACTGCCATCGCCTCGTCGACTAGCGCGACCTGCGACGCCACCGTGCGCCTCCAGACGCGCCCCGCCCCCGTGCGCTCGGCGACCGCCAGCACTACTGATTCGAGCACCGTCAGCCCGGGGAACAGCGTGTTGATCTGGAATGTGCGCGTCATGCCCAGCTCCACGCGCACGTGCTGCGGCAGCGTGGTGATGTCACGCTCGCCGAGCCAGATGCGTCCTGCCGACGGCGCCAGCGCCCCGGTCAGCAGATTGACAAACGTGGTCTTGCCCGCCCCATTGGGTCCGATCAGCGCATGGCGGGCGCCCGGTTTGAACGTCAGCGAGACGTCGCTGTTCGCCGCGAACGCGCCCCACGATTTGCTCAGCCCTTCCGTGCGCAGGATCGCGGTCATGCGTCGACCTCCTTTCGCGCTGGCTCGGACGGATGCCTGCGCCGGCCGAGCGCCGACAGCGCCCCCATCACACCACCTCTCGCGAACAACACGATGACCACCAGCAGCAACCCGATCCAGAATTGCCAGTACACGGGGTTGATACCAGCCAGGACGTCCTGCGCGATCATGAACAATGCCGCGCCAACCAACGCGCCGTAAAGCCGCCCAGTGCCACCAAGCACCAGCATCACCAGCAATTCAGCCGAGCGCGGAAAGCCGAGCACATCCATGCCGACAAACTGCGTGGTCTGGGCCAGCAAGCCGCCCGCCACGCCGGCAATCGCCGCTGCCACCGTGAAGACCGCCCGAAGTCGTGCGGGCACGTCGGTCCCAAGCGCTGGCATTCGCCGCGCACCCTCGCGAATACCCCGCAGCGACAGACCGAATGGCGAAGCCACCAGCCTTCGCACCAGCAGAAAGATCACAAACAGCACCACCAGGCTGTAGACATAGGCGGTCTTGCCGAACAGGTCGAACTCGAACATGCCAAGGATCTTGTTCATCGTCACGCCGGAGAGCCCGTCGACGCCACCCGTCAGAAATGCCGCCTTGTTCGCCGCCTCGAACAACATCAGACCGATGCCGAGCGTCACCATCAGGCGGGTCAGATCGCCGCCCCGGATCACGAGGAAGCTGCACAGCCATCCGGCCAGCGCCGCCACCGCAGCTGCGGCTAGCAAGCCCGTGAGCGGCTCACCCCAGCCATGCGCGCCAAGCAGACCGGCCATGTACGCGCCCAGGCCGAAGAACGCCGCATGGCCCAGCGACACGATGCCCGCATAACCCAGAATCAGATCGAGCGATAGCGCGAAGAGTCCAACGATCAGGATCTGGCTGCCGAGGATCAGGTAGTCGGGCAGCAAGAAGAACGCCACGACCGGCGCCAGCCAGAACACGATCTCCGCCGGATGCCAGCGGCCATCGGGCAGACGATGCACACGGGTCTTCATGCGCGCCTCCCGTAGAGACCTGCCGGAAACGCTACCAGCAGCAGCACCATCATTGCGTAGATCACGAACGCGCCGATCTCGGGCACGTAGTACTTGCCTGCCACGTCCGCCACGCCCAACACGATCGCGGCGACCAGCGAGCCACGGATACTCCCGGCACCGCCAACGGCGACCACGAGCAGGAAATACACCATGTACTTGAGCGGGAACGTCGGATCGAGGCCCAGCACGTCGATGCCCAGCCCACCGCCAAGTCCGGCCAGGCCCGATCCCAGCGCGAAGGTCAGGCTGAACACGCGTTCGACGTCGATGCCAAGCCCGCGCGCCGCCTGCTGATGATCGACTGCCGCGCGCACCTGCGCGCCAAAGCGGGTACGCGCAACAAGCCACCCAAGCGCCAGCGTGATGGCGATCACGACCGCGATCAGGAACAGGCGGTAGGCGCCGAGGTCGACCCCGCCCACGCGAACCTGCCCGATCAGGAAATCCGGCAATACCACGGGCTGCTGGCCCGGGCCGAACAGCCACGTGGCGCCCGCCATCGCCATGAAGGTCAGGCCGATCGAGAACAGCACCTGATCCAGGTGGCTGGCCCGATACAGCCTGCGATAGAGCGTGCGCTCAAGCACCCAGCCGGCTGCCGCCGCGCCCAGGAACGCCAGCGGCAATGCTGCCAGGAACGGCACCCCGGCCCGGTTCATCAGCACCACCGCCACGTAGCCACCAAGCATCGCGAACGCGCCATGTGCCAGGTTCACGAAGTTCATCAGCCCCATCGTCACGGACAGCCCGATGCTGATGAGGAACAGCAGGCTGCCGTATGCCACGCCATCGAACAGCACGCCAGGCAAGCTCGATATCACAATCCGGTCCTTTTCATGGATGACCGCGCGTTCGGGAAGGTTGGCGCCGATTGTTCAGGTCTCGCCGCATTTTTGCAATCGGGCGCGACCCGCGCAGCACCCGGTGCCGGTTTACTTCGCCCCCCACAAGCGCTAAGGTCGTTGCACCTGACAGCCGGGGACATCGCCATGTCGATTGACCGCCGCACCTTTCTGGGAATCTCCGCCTCGCTGGCCGCGCTGCCAGCCGGCCTCACGCTCGGCAACACGGCCAGCGCCGCAACCGTCGACGCGCCGATGCGTCGCAAGATTCCGGGCTCGACCGTGCAATTGCCCGTCATTGGCATGGGGACGGCCCGTACGTTCAACACCGGCAAGAGCACCGAAGAACGCGCACCCCTGACCGAAGTCATGGCCGTGCTGCTGCAACGCCTGCCAAGCGCCGTCGTCGATACCGCGCCGAGCTATGGCAGCGCCGAAGCGGTGACCGGCGACCTGCTGCAAGCCGCCGACGCGCGGCGCCGCGTCTTCCTGGCCACCAAGATCTCAGCCAACGCAGCCAGTGCACCAGCGCAGTTCGCCAGTTCGCTATCTGATCTGCATACGGATGCGGTCGATTTGCTGCAGGTGCACAACCTGATCGACTGGCGCGACAACCTGAAGCTGCTTCGGCAATGGAAGGAACAGCGCAAGACGCGGTATATCGGCATCACCCACTATCGGGAAGACGCGCAGGATGCCGTCGCGCAGATCGTGCGGGCCGAGAGGCTCGACTTCGTCCAGATCAACTATTCACTGGGCGAACGCGGTGCCGAGCGCGTGTTGCTGCCGCTATGCCAGGAGCGCGGCGTAGCCGTGTTGATCAACCGCCCGTTCCAGGACGGGCGCCTGTTTGCGGCCGTCAAGGGCAAGCCCGTGCCAGACTGGGCCGCCGAGGTCGACTGCGAGTCCTGGGGTCAGCTCTTCCTGAAGTTCATCGTCAGTCATCCCGCTGTCACCGCCGCCATCCCGGCCACCTCCAATCCGCACAATATGCTCGACAACGCAGGCGCCGCGTTCGGGCGGATGCCCGATACGCCCGAACGCGCCCGCATCGCAGCGGCGCTGGCCTGACTGCTGACCTGACTGCTGGCCTGACCGTCGGCCCTCGCCATGGACACTCCGGACCTGCCTCCCAATCCCGCCGGCCCCAGCGGGCTGCTTGGCATCGATCGGAGCGAAACCCCGGCCGTGGTGGCGGGCTTCCTATTCTTCTTCTGCCTGTTCGCGAGCTACTTCATGCTGCGGCCCGTGCGGGAGACGATGGGCATCGCTGGCGGCGTGCAGAATCTGCAGTGGCTGTTTACCGCGACGTTCGTGGTGATGCTCGTGGCCATCCCGTTCTACGGCGCATGTTGCAAGTGGCTGCCGCGCCGGCGCTTCGTGCCATGGGTCTACGCATTCTTCATCGCCAACCTCGTGGCGTTCGCGCTGGTCACCCGCGCCCTGCCCGATAGTGTCTGGCTGGCCCGCGTGTTCTATGTCTGGATCTCGGTCTTCAACCTGTTTGTGGTATCGGTGGCGTGGAGCCTGATGGCCGATGTATTTCGGCCCGAACAGGCCAAGCGACTGTTCGCCATCATCGCGGCGGGCGCCAGCGCAGGTGGTCTCGCCGGACCCGTACTCGGCGCCGGGCTCGTGGGACACATCGGATTGACTGGCCTGATGTTGCTGTCGGCCGCGTTGCTGGCCGCGACGCTGCCCGGGGTCGGCTACCTGTTCGCCTGGCGACGCAGGTATGGAGCGGGTGCGCCCGGCAGCGAGACAGCTTCGGCGGCGGACCCCGCGCAACCGGTAGGCGGCGGACTCTGGGCTGGCCTGTCCCTGGTCCTCCGTTCCCGGTACCTCATCGGTATCAGCCTGTTCGTGATCCTGCTGGCCACATCGAGCACGTTCCTCTACTTCGAGCAGGCACGACTGGTGGCGGCCACCTTCCACTCGCGTGCGCAGCAGACACAGGTATTCAGCGCGCTCGACGCCACCGTGCAGGCGCTAACGATCCTCGTGCAGATCTTCTTTTCAGGACGCGTGGCGCGGCGCTACGGCGTGACCGCCCTGTTGACCGCCGTGCCGCTGGCCGTGACCGGCGGCTTCCTGCTACTGGCGATGTGGCCCACATTCGGCGTGCTCGCGGCTGCCATGATCGTGCGGCGCGTCGGGGAGTACGCGATGCTGCGCCCCGGCCGGGAGATGCTGTTTACGGTGGTCGACCCGGAAACCAAGTACAAGGCCAAGAACGTCATCGATACCGCAATCTATCGTGCCGGCGATGCCGTCAGCGCCTGGGTGAAAACGGCGATCGACGCCTTGTCCGGGCACCCCGCAACCGTGGCGCTGGCGGGCGCGGTACTCGCCATCGTGTGGGGCTGGCTAGGCTGGTGGCTTGGCCGCCAGCACGAAGGT
Organism: Cupriavidus metallidurans CH34; assembly: GCF_000196015.1. Classification (NCBI taxonomy): domain Bacteria; kingdom Pseudomonadati; phylum Pseudomonadota; class Betaproteobacteria; order Burkholderiales; family Burkholderiaceae; genus Cupriavidus; species Cupriavidus metallidurans. The sequence goes on from NC_007974.2 coordinate 1,428,153, forward strand.
CAACTGACCGAACTGACAGTCGAGAAATCCTCACCGGCTGTACTCGCCCGGGGCCAGACCGGCAGCCGATAATCGCCCGCCGGTCTGGCTCGTGTGCGCGGTTCGGCTTATAGTCGTGGCCTTGGTATTAGCCTGTCACGCGGACACGTGCCGCCTCAATTCATTCGCTCGGGAGTTGCTTCATGAAAACCAAAGCCGCCATCGCCTGGAAAGCCGGTGCACCACTCACCATCGAAGAGGTGGACCTCGACGGTCCGCGCGCGGGCGAAGTCCTCGTGGAGATCAAGGCCACCGGCATCTGCCATACGGACTACTACACGCTGTCCGGCGCGGACCCCGAAGGCATTTTCCCCGCCATCCTGGGCCATGAAGGCGCGGGCATCGTCACCGACGTTGGTCCGGGCGTCACGTCGCTCAAGCCGGGCGATCACGTGATTCCGCTCTACACGCCGGAATGCCGTCAGTGCAAGTTCTGCCTGTCGCGCAAGACCAACCTGTGCCAGGCCATCCGCGCCACGCAGGGCAAGGGCCTCATGCCGGATGGCACCTCGCGCTTCTCGATCGATGGCAAGCCGATCTTCCACTACATGGGCACGTCGACGTTCGCCAACCATATCGTGGTGCCCGAAATCGCGCTGGCGAAGATCCGCCCCGACGCACCGTTCGACAAGGTCTGCTACATCGGCTGCGGCGTGACCACGGGCGTGGGCGCGGTGATCTTCACGGCCAAGGTGGAAGCCGGCGCGAACGTGGTGGTGTTCGGCCTGGGCGGCATCGGCCTGAACGTGATCCAGGGTGCAAAGATGGTGGGCGCGGACAAGATCATCGGCGTGGACCTCAATCCCGCGCGCGAGGCGATGGCACGCAAGTTCGGCATGACCCACTTCGTGAATCCGAAGGATGTCGACAACGTGGTGGACCACATCGTCCAACTGACCGACGGCGGCGCCGACTACTCGTTCGAGTGCATCGGCAACACGCAGGTCATGCGTCAGGCGCTGGAGTGCTGCCACAAGGGCTGGGGCAAGTCGATCATCATCGGCGTGGCCGAAGCGGGCGCTGAAATCTCCACCCGTCCGTTCCAGCTCGTCACGGGCCGCGAATGGAAGGGCTCGGCCTTCGGCGGCGCGCGCGGGCGCACCGATGTGCCCAAGATCGTCGACTGGTACATGGACGGCAAGCTGAACATCGACGACCTGATCACGCATACGCTGCCGCTCGACCGCATCAACGAGGGCTTCGACCTGATGAAGCGCGGCGAATCGATCCGCTCGGTGGTCCTGTACTGAGGACGCGATCCATGGAACTGCTGTCAGAACACGGCTGCCACGGCGGCGTCCAGCGCTTCTACCAGCACCAGTCGGTGGCCATCGGGCTGCCGATGCGGTTCTCGGTCTATCTCCCGCCGCAGGCGCTGCAACCCGGCGCGAAGCCGCTGCCAGCGCTGTTCTATCTGGCCGGCCTGACCTGCACCGAGGAAACCTTCGCGATCAAGGCTAACGCGCAGCGCTTTGCCGCCGAGCACGGCCTGATCCTGGTGGGCCCGGATACGAGTCCGCGCGGCGCGCATGTGCCGGGCGAGGCCGATGCGTGGGACTTCGGCGTGGGCGCCGGCTTCTACGTGGATGCGGTCGAAACGCCATGGCGCATGCACTGGCGCATGGAGAGCTACGTTGCGGATGAGTTGTTCCAGTTGGTGACCCGCGAGCTTCCCGCCGATGCGGCACGGGTAGGGATCTTTGGGCATTCCATGGGTGGACATGGCGCGCTGGTACTGGCCCAGCGCTTCCCGCAGCGGTTCCGATCGGTATCGGCGTTCGCGCCAATCGCGGCGCCGTCGGACTGCCCGTGGGGCGTGAAGGCGTTCACCGGCTACCTTGGCGAAGATCGCAGCCGCTGGGCCCAGCACGATGCCAGTGCCCTGATGCGCGCGCAGACGTCGGCACCCTTCCCGGCCGGCATCCTGATCGATCAGGGGCTCGCCGACAAATTCCTGGCCGAGCAACTGCATCCGGAAGTGTTCGAGGCCGCCTGTGAAAAGGCCGGGCAGCCCCTGACACTACGTCGGCACGACGGGTACGACCACGGGTACTACTTCATCTCGACGTTCATTGCCGACCACGTGCGGCATCACGCAGAGCAGCTTTAAGGACTGATGCCGGCGCATCCCGGCGCCGGCATCCATTCACGCCTGAATCCCTCTAGCCGCCGCAGAGCGTCCTCTCGCATGGGATGCCATCACCGTCGCCATCGATTTTCGTACCAGGACAGTTCTGAAGATAGAACGTTGCCTCGTCGCAGGACGTCATCTCGTTGCATCTGGTCTTGCCCTGGCAACTGAATGACTGCACCGCCGGTTTCGACCGACTCAGGCTGATCGGCGCAGACGGTTCGGCCGCCACAGTCTCCGTTGCCGCCACAATCTCCGTTGCCGCCAGCAGGCGCGCCTGCCGGTCGTGCTGATAGTAGTAGTACCCGGCGGCGCACAGTGCGGCGACCAATATCAGCTTGCGCATTGCTTCTCCCTAGTGTCATTTTTGTGGTTTTGGGCAGGAATGATACGACATGGCGTGATCAACACGCCTCGCGGTCAACTCCCAATACACGAGCGCGGGCAATTCATTCATGATGCCGTCTTCCGCCACATCCAATTTGCGCCCTCCTCCGATGTCCGCCTACCGTCCCGACCCCATCGTCATGCTGTCTGCCCGACAGCTTTCCGAGGCCATTCACAAGAAGGAGGTGTCGAGCCGGGAAGTCATGACGGCCTATCTGGCGCACATCGCCCGAGTCAACCCGGGCAGCAACGCCATCGTCGCCATGCAGGACGAGGAAGCGCTGATGCGCGAGGCATCGGCGGCCGACGAAGCGCTGGCGGCGGGCAAGTCTTCCGGCTGGATGCATGGCTTCCCGCAGGCGCCGAAGGATCTGGCGATGACGCGCGGCATTCGCACAACGTACGGATCGCCGATCTTTCGCGACAATATCCCCGCCAGTGATTCGGTCATCGTAGAGCGTATGCGACGTGCCGGCTCGATCCTGATCGGCAAGACCAACACGCCTGAGTTCGGGCTGGGGTCGCACACGTTCAATCCCGTCTATGGCGCCACGCTGAATCCCTACGATCCCACGCGCTCGGCTGGCGGCTCCAGTGGTGGTGCAGCCGCCGCGCTGGCGCTGCGTATGCTGCCGGTTGCCGATGGCAGCGACTTTGGCGGGTCGCTGCGCAATCCCGCTGCGTTCTGCAATGTCTATGGGTTCCGGCCTTCAGCGGGACGCGTGCCTTACGGCCCGACGCCGGAGTTGTTTCTGCCCCAGTTGGGCAGCGAAGGGCCGATGGCACGCAATGTCGAGGATCTCGCGCTACTGCTGGCCACGCAATCCGGCCCCGACGCGCGCACGCCGCAGGCGCTGCCACACGATCCGATGCTGGCTTCGCTGACACCGGCAAACGTCGCGGACATACTGAAAACGGATCTCACCGGCAAGCGTGTTGCATGGCTGGGCGACTGGGGTGGTTACCTGCCGATGGAAGACGGCATCCTGTCGCTCTGCGAGCAGGCGCTGCGCTTCTTCCCGGATTTCGGCGTGGACGTCGAGGCCATCAAAGCACCCTACCCGCCCGAGAAAATCTGGCAAACCTGGCTTGTCTATCGCCATTTCCTGACTGGGAATTCGCGTCTGGGGCTGTACACCAATCCGTCCACGCGTGCGCAGCTCAAGTCCGAGGCGATATGGGAAATCGAAGGCTCGCTGGACCTCAAGGCCAGCGATCTGTACGCCGCCAGCACCGATCGCAGTGCGTGGTACCAGGCGCTGCAACGGACGTTCACCCAGTTCGACTACATCGCCGTGCCCACCGCACAGGTGTTTCCGTTCGACGTCACGCAACACTGGCCGAAGCAGATCGCCGACAGGCAGATGGACACGTACCATCGCTGGATGGAAGTGGTGGTCGCGTGGACGCTATCGGGCTGCCCTGTGATCAGCGTGCCGGTGGGATTCAGCGCGGACGGATTGCCAATGGGGATGCAACTGATCGGCAGGCCGCGCGACGATCTGGGTGTGCTGCAACTCGCAGCGGCCTATGAGAAGGTGCGCGACTGGGTCAATGATCGCCTGCCGCCGGCTATCGAAGGCTGAGGGTTCTGCTCCCCTCTCACGTCGTGCAGGGAGGGGAGAAAACCGTACGGTACTTCAGGCCACCCGCCGCAACTGCCTCGCTGCATTGGCAAACAACGGCGCGGCACGTTCGACCGCGAGGGTGATCCTGTCGGCCAGCGACTTGCTGCCCACCTGATACCCATCGAAATCCGCCGTGGAAGCGTACACACCGATTGGCAGCGTCAGCGCCTGCAGGAAGCTGAACAGCGGACGCAGTTGGTGCTCGAGCACAAGCGCATGACGGTCACTGCCACCGGTGGCTGCCAGCAGTACCGGCTTGCCTGCCAGCGCATCCATGCCCACCAGGTCAAACAGATGCTTGAAGTGACCGGGGAACGAACCGCGATACACCGGCGCCGCGGCAATCACGAGATCAGCCGATTCGATCGCGGCCAGTTGTGCCTCGATGTCGGGCGGCAGTTCGTCGCGGGTCAGCGACGCGCCGAGCGGTCGGGCGATCTCGCTGAGGTCGACAATCTGCGTATCCAGCACGAGCCGTTGATCGAGTTCGGCCAGCAGTGCCTGCACCAGTACGAGCGTGCGGGACGGTTGATGAGCACTGCCATTGACGGCAACGACTTTGAGCGGGGTTGACACGGTAAGTCTCCGGGGCGGGAATCGGTCCCCTACCTTAGCGCCCCGTCCGTGCGTTGCGAACGAAGCAATTCGACTATGGATAGATGCAAAAACGGCGACCATTGGCCGCCGTTCCGCATCAAGCCAAGGTAATGGGACTTTGCTGCTTGGAAGCTGCTTCAAAATGAAGCGAAGCGGTTCTGGCTAGGGTGAAGCAGGGGTTTCGGCTCGCATGCGAGCCGCCTGCGGAACGGCATGTGCCTGCAAGCACATGCGCGCCCTGCAAGGGCGGGGCCGCAGACAGTACAAGTAGTACGGCAAGGCCCCGCAACGACGCCAGAATCTCTTTGAAGCGGCTTCTTAGAAGGACGGCACCATGGCGCCCTTGTACTGGGCCTTCATGAACTGGCGCACTTCTTCCGACTGATAGGCGGCCACGAGCTTCTTCACCCACGGCTTGTCCTTGTCCTGCGTGCGCACGACGATGATGTTGGCGTAGGGGCTGTGGATGTCTTCCAGCGCGATCGCGTCCTTCGTCGGCTGCAGGCCGGCGGCCAGCGCGTAGTTGGTATTGATCACGGCGGCGGCCACGTCAGGCAGCGCGCGGGCGAGCTGGGCTGCGTCGAGTTCCACGATCTTCAGCTTCTTCGGGTTCTCGGCCACGTCGAGCGGCGTGGCGTTGACGCCATTCGTGCCCACGCCCGGCTTGAGCTTGATCGCGCCCTGGGCGGCCAGAAGCAGCAATGCGCGGTTCTCGTTCGACGGGTCGTTCGGCACGGCCACCTTGGCGCCCTGCGGCAGATCCTTCGACGACTTCAGGTTCTTCGAATAAATGCCCAGCGGCGAGATATAGGTGTAGCCGACGCTGGTCATCTTGTAGCCACGCTGCTTGATCTGGCTGTCCAGATACGGCTGGTGCTGGAAGCTGTTGGCGTCGAGGTCGCCCGCGTCGAGCGCGGCGTTCGGCTGCACGTAGTCGTTGAACTCGACCACCTTCACGTTCAGGCCGTTCTTCTTGGCCACCTTCTGCACCACTTGCCAGACTTCGGCGTCGGGGCCACTGACGGTGCCCACGCGGATCGTCTGTTCCTGAGCCGCCGCGTTGCCGGCGGCTACGATACCCAGCGCCACGGTTGCGGCAGCCAGGGTCTTTGAAATCGAGAGCATTTTCATAGGTCTTGTTTTCCTGGGAATCGAGGAGCCGCCAAGCGCAGATGTCATGGCGGTCGGGCCTCGCCGGGTAAGCGGCGCTATCAAACTGAAGCGAAGCGGCTCTGGCTTGGCGCCTGGCCGCAGCCAGTACAAATCGTACGGCGAAGCCGCGCAACGACGCCGGAATCAGTTCGATAGTGCAGCCAAGGCGTGGCCGAGGCCGAAGCTTACCTTATTGTTCCTCGGCGCTCCTCAGTGCTCCTCGGTGTGTTCCGTGGCCTGTCCGGGCTCCTTGCCCACCGGATGACTGGCAATGGCCGGCGCATCCTGCCATCCACCACCAAGCGCCAGGAACAGGTTGATCTGATCCATCGCAACCTGCGCGTCGGATGCGGCCAGCGCGGCATCGGTATTGGCCAGCGTGCGGTCGGCATCCAGGCTCTGCAGATACGGCGATCGGCCTGCCTGCCACAGCAGCCGGTTCTGGCGGGCTGCCTCATTGGCCTTGTCGCGCGCCGAGCGCAGCGACGCGTTCCGGTCCAGTTCGTGCGTATAGGCCGACAGCGCAGTCTGCGTCTCGCGCAGCGCCTTCAGCACCACGCCGTCGAAATGAGCCAGCGCCCCTTCGGCCCCGTACTCCATGTTGTGGATGCGCGCGCGCGTGCCGCTGGTCGGGATCGTCCACGAGATCGCGGGGCCCCAGCCCCAGTGCGCGGTCGGCGCCTGACCAAGGTGGTCGAGGATACCGGTGAAACCTGCCGATGCACCGATGCGAATCTGCGGGAACAGGTCAGCGGTAGCCACGCCGATCTTGGCCGTTGCCGATGCCAGCTCGCGCTCGGCCTGGCGAACGTCCGGTCGGCGCTTGAGCAGCGCCATGCCATCGCCAACGGGCAGCGCCTGCTTCAACGCCGGTACGTGCTCGCACGCCACGCTGCTGACATCGAGCGCAGTCGGCGGCTTGCCCAGCATTACCGCCAGGCGGTATGCCGCGCCTTCCTGCTCCGCACGATACTTCGGCAGTGCCGAACGCAGGGTGTCGGCTTGCGCCTCGGCGCGCAGCAGATCGGTCGGCTGACCTCGGCCAGCATCGACCAGTTTCTGCGCCAGCTTCACGCCGCGTTCCTGCAGGTCGAGCTGATGCGCGGCCACATGTAGTTCGTGCGTGGCTGTGCATCCTTGCACATACGCACGCACGGTCTCCGCCACCACGCCCACACGAGCTTGGTCCAGCGCCGCATGGCTGGCCTGCGCCGATGCCAAGGCGGCTTCGTCGGCACGCTTGAGCTTGCCCCAGAAGTCAATCAGGTACGAAACATTGAGACCAATGTCGCCGAAGTTCATCACCGGAATCTTCTCTTCGTGCAGCAGCGGTTCGCCAGCGATCTGGCCGCGCTCCGCACTGGCCCGGAACTTCGTTTCCGGCAGATTCTCGGCTTCCACCTCGTGATACACGGCGATCGAGCGCTTCAGATTGGCGGCGGCCACACGCAGGTCGGTGTTGGCCACCAGCGCTTGCTGCACCAGCTCGTCGATACGGGGATCGTCGTACAGACGCCACCAGTCGTTCGGAACGTCGCCGATCGACACCGCATCGCTGTCGGTGCCGGCAAACGGTCCATTGGCGGCCGATGACTTCACGACCGCATCGTCGGGCACCTTGTGATCAGGGCCGACGGTCATGCAAGCGGCCAGCGCAAGCGGCAACATCGCCGCCAGCGAGGCACGGGCAAAGCGTTTCACTGCACTGCTCCGGTTGAGGGCGCGCGCTTGCCGGCCAGCGCAACCTTGTCCTGCGAGGCACTACGGCCGGCCGCCGGCGCGGTCGGCTTGTCTCCCGTTTCCCCGATGTTCTTCTCGTCATCGGCCTTCACCGATACGGTGGCCGTGCGTCCTGCCACCAGGCGCACATCCTCGGGCATCTGGTCGAACTGGATGCGCACCGGCACGCGCTGCGCCAGACGCACCCAGTTGAACGTCGGATTCACGTTCGGCAGCAGGTTCGAGCCATTGGTGCGATCACGGTCTTCGATACCGGCTGCGATGCTCTGCACATGGCCGTGCAGCACGCGCTTCTCGCCCATGACGCGGATATCGACGGGGCTGCCGATATGGATACCCTTCAGCTTGGTTTCCTCGAAGTAGCCTTCCACGTGGAACGAGTTCGAATCGACCATCGACAGCACCGGCTTGCCGGTCACGACGTAATCCCCCAGACGCGGCAGGCGGTCGTTGACGTAGCCTTCCACCGGGCTCACCACGTGGGTGCGCTCCAGATTCAGCTTCGCCACGCCGATCGCGGCCTCGGCCTGTGCCAGCTGGGCCTCGCCCTGCTGCACCTTGGCCAGCCCCTCTTCGACGATTTCCTTGGAAACCACCTCGGAAAGCGTCTGGCTGCGCTTCGCCTCGCGGCGTGCCTGGGCCAGATTGGCGCGCACCGCCGCCGCCGTGGCTTCCGCCTGACGCAGCGCCAGCGCATAGCGCTCGTGGTCGATCTCGAACAGGACGTCGCCTGCCTTCACATGCTGGTTGTCCTTGACCGCGATCCGCGTGACCAGCCCGGAGACATCGGGCGCCACCTGCACCACCTCGGCGCGAATGTGACCGTCGCGCGTCCACGGCGCCACGGTGTAGTAGTCCCACAGGTGTTTGACGACGACCGCGCCAACGGCGGTGACGGCCAGCGTCAGCACAACTGGCCCGAGCGAGGAGAGTCTCAGTTTCATGATTGCAGCGAGGGCACCAACGCAACCACCCCACCGAGGACGATCGCATATAGCGCCAGGTTGAAGAGGGAACGGTGCCACACGAGCTTGTAGAAGCCGACACGCGTCAGCACCGCCCGCGCGGCGCTCGTAATGACGAAGGCGGCAAGCATCCACACCAGCAAGCTGGGGATGTACACGCCATAGATACTGATTTCACCGGGCATCATGCTTTTCCGGAAACGGTTGCCGGCACCACGACCGGCGGAAACAGGGCAACCTGAAGGTCCACGAGAGCCGCCAGTGCGATACGCGAACGCACCTTCTGCTGGGCCTTGCCCAGTCGCGTCAGCAACGCCGGCGGCGGCGCATCGATGGCACCTTTCAAACGTGACTGGTAATAGCCGGACACGCTGCGCAGCACGCGATTCACTGCATGCTGCTCATCGGCTTCCAGCTCCGCCATCTCGCGTTGCAGCGCCAGCGTGCAGAGTTCCACACGCACTTCGCTGAAGCCGTCGGCAGATACTTCGCTTTCGCTCGCAGCCAGCCGGGGCACGAGTTGTGCCAGACGATCGAGCATCCGCGCGCGCAGCGTCGAATGAGACTCCGGACGCGTACTCACGGCGTTCTCGGCGATGTCACTCCAGCCGGAGCGCACCAGCCGGCGCGTTGCGGCTCGCGTACCGAAAGGCCGCACCGCCAACGTCCAGACCAGGGCGAACGCAATCCCGGCGATACCTGCCAGGTTGCTGTTGAAGAAACTCTGGAAATTCGCGCTGTAGGCGCCCGAGATACCGATGTCGTTTGCCGTAACCACGGCCAGCGGCATCCCGATCATCGCCAGGCGCGGCTGCGCCACCAGCAGGCCGATGATCAGGTACGGCACCGCGAACATCAGCACCAGCATCTCGAAATCGTGCGCGATCGGCAGGACCGCGAACAGCATCACCATCGAGATCAGCAGGCAAACCACGTTCCAGTTGAAGAACGACTGGATCATCGGCGCGGGCTCGTCGAGCGCGGCGAAGAAACAGCACGAGATTGCGCCAAGCGCCACAGCACCAGCTCCATCGGCCCAGCCAGTGTGAATCCAGATCATGCCCATCGCGAAGATGGCCAGCGCCACCGTCACGGTCGAGAACAGCAGCATGCCGTGGTCGTAGTGGCGGGCGCGGCCAACATCCCAACGCAGGAACTCCGGCAGCCATTCGCCTTCGATGTGCTTTTCACCAAGGCGGCGGCACAGCGAGACGCAGTCGTGCCACAAGGCCGCCATCTGTTGCAGACGATCTTCGGCTGCTGCGACCAAGGCGGCATCCCAACCCGCCTGGACGGGCGTGGACGTCAGTTCGGGACGCTCCCCTTCCGCGGCGCCCGCCTGAATCCAGGCCTTCACCGCCCGCATCTGCGCGGCCAGGGGTTCCGGCACGCCGCCGGCGGACTGCATCGATTCGACGACGGTCGCCAGCGACGACATCACGGGCAGCAGCATCGTCATGCGGCCACGCAGCTCACGCGCGGCACGCACACGCTGGGCACTTTCGGCGTCGTAGCTCAGTTGGCTGATGAGTTGGTCCAGCGCCAGGATATCGGCGGCCAGACGATGGCGACTATGGTGGCGCGACACCTGCTTGCCGGGGCTTGCCGACAGCATGTCACTCGCCCACAGCGTCGCATCGGCCATCCATTGGCGAGACTTGTCGCGCAGCACATTGGCTACGCTGGCCGGAAACACGACCGCGCCAACCACGCTGGCGCACAGGATGCCCAGGCAGATTTCCTCGGACCGCGCGACGGCAAGATCGAAGATACCGGCTGGATTATCGACCGAAGGCAGCGCGACGAGCGGCAACGTATAGGCCGCCAACATGAAGACATAGCTGCGCGGCGTGCGATGCAGCAGCGCCACGTACAAGAGGCAGGCGGTCCAGATCGCCACGGCGCCCATCAGCAGAGGCGGCGCGTTGACCAGTGGCGGGACCATCAGAATGCCAGCGGCGGCGCCCAGCAGCGTGCCCAGCACGCGATACAGCGCCTTGGAGCGCGTGGCGCCGGTCAGCGGATGCGCCACGATATAGACGGAGCCCATCGCCCAGTAGGGGCGCGGCAGGCCGAGATACATCGCAATCCACAATGCCAGCATCGCTGCGACGAAGGCCTTGATGGAAAAGACCCAATCTCTCGCGGACGGCCAACTACCCATGTTGCTCAGGACTCCTGCTTGCCCGATGTAGATGCAGCCGCGCGCGCCAGGGCGTCGAACACACGCAACGTGGCCGCCATGTCCGATTCGCTGATATCGGCGAACACCTCGGTCCGCAGTTGTTTCAGCGCCACCTCGATCAACTCCGCCATGCGCTCGCCCTCTTCCGTCAGGGACAGCACATTGGCCCGGCGATCACTCGAATCCACCTCGCGACGCACCAGCCCGGCCGCGCTGAGTTGGTCGACCAGACGCACCAGCGTCGCGCCTTCCACGCCCACGTAATCGGCCAGAGTCACCTGGCGCACACCACCGCCCAGACGGCGAATGAACAGCAACGGCGCGGCGGCCGCAGCGGAAATCCCGTGCGCGGTCACAGCGGCCTGGCTGATCTGCCGCCACTGGCGCCCAGCCAGCATCAACTGGCCGGTGAAGGCGAAAAGAAGGGCATCGATCTTTGGCATGGGCAGAATGATAGATGTGAATCTATTAGGATGCAAATGATTTCTTTGCGAACTAGTTCATGTGTATCAAGAGACTCTCAGTGCTGTGCAGAAATTTGGAGATGGGACGCAATCGTCGCCTCGGCACCACTGGCAGCGCCTCAGAAACATCTGAAAACATCCGTCGGCAGCAACGTTACGGGCACTTCCGCAGATCGGCGATATCCGCCTCAACTTCATAGAAATACAGTCCCCAACCAGACCCACATGGCCTGCCCACAAGGACTGACGATGACAATCAGCATGGCGACCGCCCGGCGCCGAGCAAGGTTCACGCTGGCGACACTGCTCGCAGCGCTGATCGGGATTGGGTTGATAGCGCAGATAGCGCTGATAGCGCCCCACCTCACCGCAGAGGCAGAACCCTCCCAGGAAGTGGCGCTCCGCAACAACCTGTTGGCAATGAGAGAGGCGATCACCCGATTCCACGTAGACCATGGCCACTATCCGCAGTCCCTCGACACCCTAGTGCAACGCGCCTATTTGCACAGGATTCCGCAGGACCCAATCACCCATACCGCGGACAACTGGGAAATCGTACCGCCGCCAATCGATCCACAATCACCAACGATGCTGGAAGACCGCGCGATTGCGGGCGTATTCGATGTCCGCAGCGGAGCGCTCGGCGTAACGCATGAAGGCACCCCGTATCGCGAGCTTTAGATTCCTAATTCTGCTGAGCGTCTTGGCTTTGGTGTTTGCAGCGGGAAAGGTAGCCACTCCCACAGTGAACAACCACGTGGGCGGAAGCGATGCGGGGCCAGCGCTGCGTGCCCGCTTCAGCATTTTCTGAATCCAGGATCCAGCGATTCCAAAATCGTAGAAAACCGATATTCACGTCGGGTCAACTTCGCCATGATTCGCGCCCAGATCAGGCGATCTGGGCCCTCCCCTCGCCTGTGATTGCCTGATACAGGATGCCGTCATCCCGGCGCGCTCCTGAGACAAGGACATCGACATGGTCGAAGGTTGGAATGACACTGCGAAGCTGGTAGCAGGCAGGCAAGTCTATTTTCTGGAGGTCCCTGGCGCATCGAGCGCGGCAGAGCTTTCAGTCGTGTCGTTCGAAGCCGTCGAACGGCTGGGAGATCCCTACAGGGTCACCGTCCAACTGACGCACCCGGTGGATCTGGATCGGGCTGAGTACCTGAACCGGAACGCCACCTTCGTCATCCATGCGGGCGATGACAGCGAACCCCGTAAGTTCGCGGGATGGATCTCCGAGTTCTCGAAGACCCGCCAAACTCGCGACTTCTGTGGCTACGAGATCGTGGTCGAGCCGCTAGTGTCGCGCCTGAGGCTCACGCAGGCCAGCCGCATCTACCAGCAGAAGACCGCCCCGCAGATTATTGAGGCCGTCCTGCGCCGCCACGACCTCAAGGGCCATCAGTTCGCATTCAATCTGCGGCGCAAATATCCGCAGCTTGGTTTCCGAATGCAACACCAGCTTTCGGACTGGGACTATATCCGGCTGCTGATGGAGCAAAACGGGATCTATTGCTATTTCGCGCCGGGCAAGTTCGGGGAGCAGATCGTCTTCGGCGACGACATCGACCACTACATCTACCTGCCGCAACGGATCGTGCCGTACCGCGAGACGGCCGGACTCGAATCAGGGCAGGAGACAGTCTTCTCGCTCAAGACCCATGCGAAGACCATCCCCGAATCGTTCCGGGTGGCGGACTACAACCAGAACAAGGCGTGGGAGCGGCTCACCGGCGACGCCAACGTCGCACGCAAGGAGAATACCTACGGCCAGTCCTATGTCTTCGGCACGAACCATCTGGACTTTGATGAGGCCAAGTGGGAAGCGCTGCTGCGGCATGAGGCGAAGTACGCCGAACAACTGGTCTACGCGGGCGAAAGCAATGTACTCGCGCTGTGCCCGGCGCGCATCCTGCGCCTCGACCTGGCGTTGCCCGATGCGCCCAACGGGCAGGTCATCACGGAAGTCGTTCACACCGGTGCCCGCGACGCCGCGTATCGCAACACCTACAAGGCCATTCCCTCGGACCGGCGCTTCCGCCTGCCGCTGGACGAGGCCAATTGGCCGCGCATTTCCGGCACGCTAAGTGCAAGAATTACCTCCCCCGGCGACTACAAATACGCCTACCTGACGCAGCAGGGTCAGTACATCGTCCGCTTCGATTTCGATTTCGACACCTGGCCCAACGGCGGCGAAAGCGTGCCGCTGTGGTTCGCCAAGCCGTTCGCTGGCGCGAACCAAACGGGCTTCCACTTCCCGCTCATCGACGGCACGTACGTAGACGTGGCCTTCCGTGACGGCAACCCCGACAAGCCATACATTCTAAGCGCGCAACACACCAGCCAGCACCCCGAACTGATCACCAATCAGGACCGGTGGATGTCGCGCAACGTCCTCCGCACGCAGAGCGACAACGAGTTCGAAGCAGAAGATTGGGAAGGTCAGGAGCACGTCAAGGTCTCCACCGAGCATTCGGGCAAGAGCCAACTCACACTCGGCCACATCGTCAACGGCAAGCGCGAGAAGCGCGGCGAAGGATTCGAACTGCGCACCGACGCCTGGGGGGCCGTGCGCAGCGGCAAGGGACTGTTCCTGAGCGCCGACAAACAGGCTAGCGCGGGCGGACAGGTCCTTGACATGAGCGCCGCGCTAGAGCAATTGCACGCCGCTCAATCGCGCATGCAAAGTCTGTCCGACGCGGTACGCGAGGCGAAAGCGGTCGTCGCCGACTGCGAGGCGCAGAAGACGATGCTGGAGACCCAGCTCAAGGACTTGCAGCAGGCGGTGCTACTCGGCAGTGCCCCGCAAGGGCTTGCGCTGACCAGCGGCGGGCACATGCAGTTCTCGTCGGCAGGCCACCTTTTCACGACGGCCGGGGGCAATGCCGACGCGGCTGTTGGTGGCAACTACACCGTGGCCGCCAGCGATGCCGTTTCGCTCTTTGCCTGCGCCAAGGGCATGAAATTCTATGCCGGGGCAGGACCCGTCGATGTACAGGCCCAGGGCGATGCGATGAGCCTTACCGCGCTCAAGGGCGTCACGATTGCCAGCACCAGCGACTCTGTCACGCTCGTTGCCGACAAAGCGCTCACGCTGATGTGCGGCGGTGCCTACATCAAGCTGGCACAGGGCCTGGTCACCATCGGCAGCACCAGTGACATCCAGTGCCATGGCCCGCTGCGCATCGGGCCATCGGCCGGACGGCATCAGGCGCTGCCGCAGTTGCCGACGCAGAAACAAACCGGGCTGCAACTCTGGCATGCCTACCCGAACGGTGAGCCAGTCAAGAACGCCAGCTATGTGGTGCAGTTTCCTGACGGCACCACGCGCTACGGCACCCTGGATGCCAATGGACGCGGCACCCTGGCTAACGTGCCGCGTGGCGGCGGCACAGTCCACTATTTCGAAGAACCCGGCGACCTGGAGAGCCGGGCCAGGAAATGGCGGGAGCCTCAGTTCAACGCCAACGCGCTGCCAATGCCTGCAGGCGCTAACAACGGTTTGCCAAGCCTCACCGGGCCAATCATGGCGACCGCCGCCAGTCAGGCGCAATCGGTTGCCGGCCCAGCGCTGACCAAGTCCGCGCTTGGCGCCGCAACCGGCAAGGCTGCGAAGGTCGTTGCCACGCTCGACAAGGCTGTAGCAGACGCCAGCACTGGCACGGCAACGACCGCAGGCCGGCCTGCTCAGGCAAAGAGACTGACGTAACCCGCCCACACGCATTCCTGACAACACTTCTCTTCACCGATCCCGTCACCATGGCCGCCACCGAGACGCCTCATAGTCCCGCCCGTCAGATTCCCCAGGCCGTTCACGACAATGCCCAGGCCAGGCGCGTGGTCCTCAGTCCTGTCCCGGCACCTGTCACCGCGCCCACGCTAGTCCATGGCGCCATTGACTCGGTGGCCGATCACAGCCACGAACTCTTCATTCAGTGCCTGTACATGGTTCCCGTCGTGGGCAATGCCATGTCACTGTGGGATGTGGGCACCGACGTCTACCGGCTGTGCAGCCAACCGAGTGCAGCCAGGAATCTGTTCGAGTGGGGCATTCTCGTCATCGACGCCATCGGGGTGGTGCCAGCCGCCGGCAATGCGAGCCGCCCTGCGCGCGCCGTGGTCAAGGAGGTGTTGCTCGCCTTCGCCAAGGGGCAAAGCACCGCTGTCCTGGTGGATCTGTTCTGGGCCACCGCCGGCGGTGATGTGATCGAGTTCATGGCGCATCTGGACGAACACCTCAAGCGCTGGCAAGCGGACATCATCAAGGGCGTGCAACAGGCGACCCGCACGATTCGCACCTTTGTGCAGAACCCCATATCGGCCGCCGAGCAGATGGGCGTGATCCGCAAGAACAAGGGCTTCTGGTCGTGGGTGCCGTCCACCGAGGAGGTGGCGTTATACGGCATTGATGAACTGCTCAAGCTGTCCGGCCAGCGCACCGCCATTCTGGCGTGGCTGGACGAGTTCGAACGCAATACCGAGCCAATGATCCGCGCGGCGCTGGGCGACGCGGCCAAGGCCGGCACGTTGCTGTTCATGGCGGCGCAAATCGTGGCGGAAATCAAGACGCGGCGCGCGCGTGGCAAGACACCCTCACACACCGCCCAGGCTGCGCCAGGCGAATTGACCGAGCCGCACCGCAAGCCTGGGGAGCACCGCGATACCACGCAGAAGCCCGCGAAGCCGGGCAAGACACCGGCCAGGGACGGCTGCGGCTGCCCGGTAACGGCGAGTCCCAAGCCGGTCAACTACGCCATGGGCGACGAGAACCTGGCGCAAACCGATTTCGTGCTCGATGGCATCGTACCCATCGTGTGGACGCGGCGTTACCGCTCCAGCCTTTGCGCCTACGACAACAGCCCCCTGGGCGCGCGCTGGAGCAGCCCCTATCACCTGTCGCTCGCGCCGCAGGACGATGGGTCGTTCCTCTTCTTCGACCCGGACAATCGTCCGGTGCCGCTGCCGGCGGTTGAGCTGGGCGAGTCGGTCGAGGTGCCGGGCGAGCAGTTGACCCTGCATCGACCGGATGGGCGACAGGTGCGGCTCACCTATCCCGATGGCGCCGCGGAGGCCTACACGCTGCACGGCGCGCGCTACCGCCTCACCACGCGCAGCCGGCGCGACGGGATGGCGCTGATGCTGTCTTATGACAACCACGGCAATTTGATCGGCATGACCGGCGGGGCCGAGGCCACCATCCGGCTGGACTATGTCGAAGGCCGGGTGTCGGCCATCCACCGGGTGGACCTCAATGGCGATATCCAGCTGACCCTGGCGCGCTATCGCTATGACCGGGCCGGCGACCTCGTACGGCATGAGAACGTGCTGGGTCATACGCGTAGCTTTGCCTACGTGCAGCACCTGCTCACCCAATACACCGATTTCAACGGCAACGCGCATCACCTCGAGTGGTCCTGGCCTGGGCGCGCGCATGGCCTGCCGGCACCAGCCGATGCAAAATGCGTGCGGACGTGGATTGGCAAACACGCGGACGACCCACGCGAGGACACGCGCTTCGAATATCACCGCGAGCATTGGTACACCAAGGTCACCGATGCGGACGGCGGCATCACCTATCAGCGCTATGACTATCACAACCGGATCGTGATGGTCGAGCACCCCGACGGCAGCAGCGAGCGCTTCGAGTGGGATGACCACAACAACGTGGTGGGCGTGACCAACGCCGAGGGTCAGGTGCAGCGCTTTGCCTATGACGAGCAGGGCCGCGCGACCGCCGTGACCGATGCACTGGGCAACACGACGCGTACCGAATACGACGCCGCAGGACTACCCGTCAAGGTCACGGCGCCGACTGGCGAAGTCACGCAGACCGCGTACGACGAACTGGGCCACCCGGTATCAGTGACCGATCCGGCCGGACGCATGACCCAATACGCCTGGAGCGGCGCGGGACTGCTGCTCGCGCTCACCGACCCAAAGGGGGGCGTGCAGACGTTCACCTACGACCACGGCGGACGGCTTACCTGCGTACAGGACTGTTCGGGCCACGAGACCCGGTATTCGTACGACGCCAACGGCTTTCTGCTGCAACGGATCGACGCCGAAGGCCACAGCACCGGCTACCGACATGACGCCAGCGGGCAGTTGCTGACGCGGACGCACCCGGACAAGAGCGAAGAGCGCTTTACCTACGACCACGAAGGCAACCTCACCGCTTACACCGACGCTGCAGGCCAGGTGACCGAGTACAGCTATAACGCGCGCCACCAGCCGACCCTGCGGCGCGACGCCGCAGGCCGTGAACTTTGGTACTTCTACGACAAGCAATGGCGGCTGGCACGCCTGCAGAACGAGGCTGGCGAGGCAACACGCTTCACCTACGACGCGGTGGGCCAACTCGTGAAGCAAACCGGTTTCGATGACCGCACGGTGCAGTATGCCTACGACGCAGCAGGCCGCCTGGTCGGTACCGTCGAGGGCGAGATGCGCACGGACTACGAGCGCGATCCGCTGGGACGGTTGACCCGCCGTAGCGTACGTGCCGAGGGGCTGCGCTCGTCCGTGGACGAGCATTTCCATTACGACGCGCAAGGGCGGCTGGTCACCGCCACGAGCGGCGTGAGCACCGTGCACTTGCACTACGACGACGCCGGCAACCTGGTGGCCGAGCAGCAGCGTTATGGGAGTGCGGGGAGCGGTTACGTCACGGTCAGCCGTCACGAGTACGACGCGCTGGGCCATCGCACCCGAACCACCCTGCCGAACACGCGCACGGTGGACTGGCTGCGCTACGGCTCTGGCCATCTGCACGGCGTGCAACTCGATGGGCAGGCGCTGCTGGATGTTGAGCGCGACGGACTGCATCGGGAAGTCGCCCGCCAGCATCGGGGCTGGCGCCAGACGCGCGCCTACGATGTCAACGGGCGGCTGGACAGGATCGCCGTGCACGCGGGAACGGGAGAGGGAAAGGGAAACATCGACGTGCCGGGCGCGTGGATCGCCCAGCGCCAGTTCCTGTACAGCCAGACCGGCCATCTCGCGCGCATCCAGGACCATGCGCGCGGCGTGACCGACTACACCTACGATCCGGTCGGGCGTCTGCTCAAGGCCGTGTCGCCGGACCTGACCGAGGTGTTTGCCTTCGATCCGGCGGGCAATCCGGTGGACCCGGACAAGGTAGCCCCACGCCCGGAGGTCGAGAGCAAGCCGGACAAGGTGCTGCGCCACGCGCGGGAGGCCGCCGAGGATGCCGCGTGGCTGCGCGAGCATCCGGGCGAGAAGTATGCGCCGCTGCGCTGGGATGAGCGGACCTCGCGGGACAGGGAGAAGCTGAAAGCCTGGGAGGCGTCGCTGCCGCGCTGCGTGGGCAACGTGCTGCGCGAACTCTCGCGCACGCGCTACGCGCACGATGCGTATGGCAATCTCGTGCGGCGCACCGAGCCCAACGGCGTGACGTGGCTGTACCAGTACGATGCCGCCAACCGGCTGGAGCGGGCCGACCGCTACGCCACGCCACCGCCGGCTGAAGCACTGAAGCGCATCGAGCGCACCCCGGATGGCGTGCTGCACGCCTTCCCGGCCAGGGTCGAACCCGACATGCAGGTGCGCTTCCTGTATGACGCGTTCGGGCGACGCACGCTCAAGGCGGTCGAGCGGGCCGGCCGCCTTGAGCGCACCTTCTTTACGTGGGACGGCGACGTGCTGCTGATGGAGGAACGCTTCCTCCAGGCAAAGCCGCAAGCGTTCACCCCGCACGAATACCAGCCGATCCCGGTCATCCGGGAGCATCCCGAAGATGCGCACTCGGTGCCGGTGGCGCAGCGCCAGCACACGCTGGCGCAATCCCACCAGTGGCAAGGAGCTTCGCTATATCTGCACGAGCCAGACAGCTTCGTGCCGCTGGCGCGGCTGGACGAGACGCTAGTGGAACCAGCCTTCATGGCGACGGGCACCGATGGACGGTATGTGCAGGTGCCGGCCAAGAGCCGGCATGCGACGCTCTTCTACCTGAACGACCACCTGGGCACCCCGCAGGAACTGGTCGACGAGTCGGGCAAGGTCGTGTGGCTCGCCCGGTACAAAGCCTGGGGCGGACTAAAGACCCCACGCAAGTCGACAGACCCGACCGAGACCACCAACGCCATCCGGTTCCCGGGGCAGTACCATGATGTCGAGACGGGCCTGCACTACAACCGGCACCGGTATTACGATCCGGGTAGTGGGCGGTTCATTTCCAAAGATCCGGTTGGGTTGGCGGGTGGGATTAATGTTTATACGTATGCGCCCAATCCGGTGGGGTGGGTTGATCCGCTTGGGCTGCGATGCGATAGTCCTGCGGATAAACTCGCACGTAAACTGCGAGCACTTCAAAAAGCACAGGGAAATGCCGCCTCCGCGCGAGGATTTCCTGATGGTCGAATCAGATATTACGACACAGAAGTTCCGGCATTAACGCAGGGACCTACACGGGGACGGTCACATGTAACCGAGTGGAATCCAGCAACAGGGCAGGTTCGATCATGGGAGGAAACATATAACCACGCTGGTGAAGTTAACCGAGTTCATCCTAAGATGAATAATGGCGAGGTGTTGGAATTGCCTCACTATCCACCAACAAAATCCGATATTGAGCAAGGCAAAGCGACGCCGTCCGGTAGGGTTATAAGAGGCTGCACCTAAGGAGAACAATCTTGCCTAATATGAGAGATAAATTTATTGATGGTCTAAATTTAATCATCAATTCGAGTGGTTATTCTCCGTATAAAATTGCTCGTTATGCACATGAGTTTTATTTAGATTTCGATTTTGACGATCCAGATTTAAATCACGTAGTAAATTTTCTACAAGGAATGGATGCGGGACCGGAGTTTGAGCTATCAGAAACGGAGTTGAGGCTTTTTTTGAAAGAGCAACTAAAACCCTTGTCAGGGAGCGAATAAATTCTGGGAGAAATCATTCGAGCCGGCGATCTGACCGACCATGGCGGCGTGGTGATGGGAACTTTGTCACTATGGACAGACAGACCCGACCGAGGCCACCAACGCCATCCGGTTCCAGGGGCAGTACCATGATGTCGAGACGGGGCTGCACTACAACCGGCACCGGTATTACGATCCGAGCAGTGGGCGGTTCATTTCCAAAGATCCTATTGGGTTGGCGGGTGGGATCAATGTTTATGCGTATGCGCCGAATCCGGTGGGGTGGATTGATCCTTTAGGGCTCAAATGTCAAACTGCTCTCTCATCTCCCGCCGCTCGTCGTGAGGCGATGCGTCAAGCCGGAATTCCCACAAGCCAGCAACGTATCAGTTAATCGAAAAACAGTTCTGGTCGGGAGTACAGGTATGAGGTTCCGCGATCGGGGGGAGGAATGGTGCAGGCCACAGTCCAGCAGCAAACGATGGACATAAGCCACATGGATGATCCCCACTGGGAAGCAGGTAAAGTAAAGGTCGATCCTATTTCCGGAGAAACCAGGATGAATGACTACGGAAGACCAAAAATCGCAAATCCAAAAGGCAAAGCGTCCTACAGAAGGTGCTATGAATAATTCTGATACTTCTGCGTACCGGAAAGCACTGCTTTATAGACGTGCGAACGGGAGGAAAATTATCAGCAGTCATCTTCATAAGGTCGCCGAAATTTGCCCCTCTAGCGATCATAAAAACCTCATTTCACTGGAGGAAACTGACAGTTTACTTGTCGAATTTAATTCGCGTAGAACAGCACTTCTGGAATTTAGGAGACGTATTTCTCCGCATGAGATACAGGAGGTTCTGGAAACCATAAGCAAAACATACAAGGGTGGCGCCTACATTTTCATTGACGAGGACTGGAGATATTGTGGTGCATTACGGATTGCCGAATCGTGGATGATAAACAAGGAGTTTCGATTCGGTCCCAAGATTATCAATGACCTAATATTCATAGATGTTGGCATGGAGAAAGCGATAAGTCTGGATTACTTTGAGATTAATGGTGACACGTTAGTCGATGTCATCGAATGGGAACAATGAACCGGCCTGTGCCAAGAGATGCATCGACACTGTGGCCCAGTGTCGGTACGTTTTACGGTTCGTGGCTGACATTACTCTCGAAATTTTCCGCTACCCCAATGAACCAGGCGCCCAAAGCCCCACCTGATCACGGTAGCTACATCGACGGCGGCTATACGATGCCGACCGGGGACGGCCTGTCGGTTCGCCGGTTGCCAAACGGCAATATTGAAGGCAACGTGCCGTCGATACGCATGCTCACCATTGCGGACGTGTCCCAGGTTGAGCGACACGACATCGCCCATGTGTACGACACGGTGTCCCACACACTACATTTCGCCGGTGGAGGTGTGCTGTCCTACATGCATGCCGTCAATGGGCGTGGCTACGAGATCAGCGGACGGTGTGTCCATCTAGAAGCCAGTCCGGACGGGACGATCGTAGTCTTCGGCACCCTCCGTGCCTGAACAATGACCTCGCACTTACAAAGGTAATTCCATGACCTCTATTGCTTTCGTCGGCGACGCCACAACTCACGGCGGCGTCATCCTCACAGGCTCGGATACCATGATCGTCATGGGACGCAAGGCTGCGCGGGTGGGCGACCTCGTGTCCTGCCCGCTACCTGGTCATGGCATCAATCCAATCATCGAAGGCTCCGACATGCTGACAGACAACGGCAAGGCGATTGCCCTGCACGGACACCGGACCGCGTGCGGCTGCACGCTGATTGCGCTGAGCACGGATGCCACGATTCGCAAGTGACCTCGCGCGTCAGATATCGTCGATATTGGTCCCCACAGTGAGCCATCCTCGACCGGGTCCGCGCCAAGAACCATCCGCAGATCGCAAGCAGCACCGGGCAACCGGGCTGGACTTTCCCCGGGCAATATGGCATAAGACCCATTGCCCCATAACGCCTGACGCCGGCTGACTACCAGTCGAGCGCCCCCGAATAGAAAGCCAATGTCCCGCTTCCAGCGCCTCGCCACAGTTTCCCGCCGTGCTACGCATGGCAGGACTGCGTGCGCCCGTGGAATGCAGGCTGGCATTGCCGCCACACACCTGACCGCCCCGGTCCCGCGCGCCGTGCTTTTCCTGGCCGTGCGGGCAACTCGGGACACCGGCATCCGGACCTGAGCTTTCCCGCACGGCACTTTGCATTTGGACGCCACCCCTGGCGCCGCAATTCATCGTGCATCCTGGAGAAAGCCATGACCCCCATCTACCGAAAGACCATCTGCGCCATCGTGGCCGTCGCCGCGCTCTACGTCCTGATCAATAGCTGACGGAAGAGGCGCCTCATGACACTCACGCTTGCAATGCCCTCCTGGGGGCAGGTACTGGCACGCATACTCGAACTGCGCATCGACGTCAGTTTGTCGCCCGGCGAAGTGGAGCGCGAACTCGACACGCTGCATGACCGCATCCGCCAGCCAGGTGACAAGCTGCACGATATGCCGGCGGTGCCAACCGCACTGCCGGGCGTGCGCCTGCGTTATCGCGAAGCCGATGGCGAGTATTACGTGTACGTCGAAGACACACGATATGGACGCATCGCCGGCTATACGGTGTTCAACCGTCTGATCGAGGTCAGCCGACGCACGGACCGTCTGGTACGCGCGCCCCACACAAAGCTCGGTCCGGCCTATCAGCGCTGCGGCCTGGCCACGTCCATCTACGGCTGGGCGCTGGACGGCGGTCTCTGCCTGATCAGCGGCGCGCGGCAGTCTGCCGGCGCCAATGCCTTGTGGGGGACGCTGGCCAGGCGTCACACCCGCGGCTACGTGGATCTACGCGACAAGTCGATGACCTATCTCGGCGAGTCCGTCAGCGAGACCGTGCAAGCCGATCTGCACACTCGCATGATCCTGCTGGGCCAGGGCTGGACACTCTCATCGTTCGCCGACGCCACCGGTATGCGTTGACCCCTGCGACGGCGGCTTCAAACCGCTGTCGCTACCGGGGCTACGGGGGCCAGCTCGACGGCGAAGCTCTTGCGCAGATTGTCGAGCATGTCGTCGACCATCTCCTGCAGGCCGAACCGTGGCTGCCAGCCCCAGTCCGCACGCGCCGCGCTGTCGTCGATCGAATCGGGCCAGCCCTGTGCAATCGCCTGCCGGTAGTCAGGCGCGTAGTGGACTTCAAATTCAGGCACGCGTAGCCGGATCGCCGCCGCGATTTCGGCCGGCGTGAAACTCACTGCGGCCAGGTTGTAGCTGCCACGTTCGCGCACCTGTTCGCGTGGCGCCTCCATCAGTTCCAGCGTGGCCCGGATGGCATCGGGCATGTACATCATCGGTAGCCGTTCGTCTTCCTTCAAGAAGCAGGTGTAGGGCTCACTGCGTACGGCATGGTGGAAGATGTCGACGGCATAGTCGGTCGTGCCGCCGCCCGGCGGGGTCTTGTGCGAGATCAGCCCGGGATACCGCACGCTGCGAACGTCGACGCCATGGTTCTCGAAGTACCAGCGACACCAACCTTCCCCAGCCTGTTTCGAGATGCCGTACACGGTGGTCGGTTCCATGACCGTCTTCTGCGGCGTGTCGATGCTCGGCGTGGTGGGCCCAAACGCGGCAATCGAACTGGGCCAGAACACCCGCTCAATGCCATGGTGCCGCGCGGCTTCCAGCACGTTCAGCAGGCCTGTCATGTTCAGGTTCCAGGCCCATTGGGGCGCCTTCTCCCCCGTCGCCGACAGCGCGGCCGCCAGCAGATAAATCTGCGTGATGCCGTGCCGCTCGATCACAGTCGTCAGTTCACCGCGATCCGTCACGTTAAGCATCTCGTGCGCGATATGGACGTGGCGGCCGGTCGGTACCACGTCCGACGTCACCACCTGCTCACGCCCATGACGTTCCGCCAATGCCAGAGCCAGCTCCGATCCAAGTTGCCCGTTTGCGCCAATGATCAGGATTTTCGGCACGGCTGTTGTGGCGGCTGTCATCGAATCAGCCCCAATTCACGGCCTGCCTGGCCGAAGGCATCAAGAGCGGACTGCAGCGTCACCGCATCGTGCACAGCGCTCATCTGCACGCGGATACGTGCCTGTCCCTTCGGGACCACGGGATAGAAGAAACCGACTACGTACACACCGAGTTCCAGCAGTCTGTCAGCCAGCTGCTGCGCCTTTTCGGCGTCATAGACCATAATCGGCACGATCGGATGGTCGCCGGGCTTGATGTCGAAGCCAAGCTTCGCGATGCCTTCGCGGAAGAACTGGGTGTTCTGCTCCAGCCGGTCCCGCAGCTCGGTACTGCCTTCCAGGATATCGAGCACGGCAATGCTGCCGCCAACGATGGCCGGCGCCACGGTATTCGAAAAAAGATAGGGTCGGGAACGCTGGCGCAAGAGCTCGACGACTTCCTTGCGCCCGGAGGTAAAGCCGCCCGATGCGCCACCGAGCGCCTTGCCCAGCGTGCCCGTGATGATGTCGATCTTGCCGAACACCCCGCGCGCCTCGTGCGTGCCTCGCCCACGCGCGCCCATGAAGCCCGTGGCGTGGCATTCGTCAATGCCGAGCAGCGCGCCATGCTCGTCGCAGATCTTCCGGATCTCGTCCAGCCGCGCAACGGTGCCGTCCATCGAGAACACGCCATCGCTAAAGACGAGCTTGAAGCGTGCGCCATCCGCATCGGCCTGCCGCAATTGGGCGCGCAGGTCGTCCAGATCGTTGTGCCGGTAGCGAAGGCGTCGCGCCTTGGACAGGCGGATGCCGTCGATGATCGACGCGTGGTTCAGTTCATCACTGATCACGGCGTCTTCGGGGCCGAGGATGGTCTCGAACAGCCCACCGTTCGCATCGAAGGCCGAGCCATAGAGGATGGTGTCCTCGGTGCCCAGGAACCGGGCCAGACGCCCCTCCAGTTCCTTGTGCAGATCCTGCGTGCCGCAGATAAAGCGTACCGACGACAGCCCATAGCCATGCGTGCGCAGCGCCTCGTGCGCGGCTTCGATGACCTTGGGGTGCGACGACAGCCCAAGGTAGTTGTTGGCGCACAGGTTGATCACCTCGCGACCGTCCGCCGTGCGGATCTTGGCGCCCTGCGGCGTGGCGATGACGCGCTCGCGCTTGTACAGGCCCGCGGCGCGGATCGAATCCAGCTCCGCGCGGATGGATGCATAAAAGGCCTCGGCACTCGACATGGCCAGACTCCCGGTGGTAGTGTCTCGGAACGCTCAATTCGATAAATCGAACGTGTTCTATATAACGAACATGTCGTGCACTATAACGAACAGATGACGATGTCGCAACCCTCCCCCTCCAAAACGCCGATGACGGCCGAGGGGCCGCCAGCCGTAGGCAGCGCGCTGCAGGCGCTTCGGCAGAGCCAGCAACTGTCCCTGGACGAGCTGTCGCGCCGCGCCGGTGTCTCCAAGTCTATGCTTTCGCAGATCGAACGGAACCTGGCGAACCCGACCGTGGCGGTGCTGTGGCGGCTGGCCAACGCGCTCGGCGTCAGCCTGACGGACTTCCTGGCACAAGGGACTGCAGCGCCACAGGCGCCCGCCATCACCGTGGTGCCACCCCATGCCACACCGGCGCTCAAGAGCCCCGATACCCGCTGCGAGCTACGCATCCTTGGTCCGATCGACATGGCGGGGCGCTTCGAATGGTATGAGCTGTCGATCCAGCCGGGCGGCGTGCTGGCGTCGGAGCCACATGAAGCAGGCACGCAGGAGCATCTGTCGGTGCTGACCGGGTCGATGACCGTCCGGTCAGGTGGCGACGAGAAGAAGCTGAAGCACGGCGATACCGCACGCTACGGCGCGGATGTGGCGCATGCCATTGGTAATCCGGGCAAAAGCGTGGCAACGGCCTTGCTGGTCGTAGTTCATCCGGGGACCTGATCCGGACATCGCGCCCGCCACGTATGTCCCTGCGCCGGCTGAGGTTTTTTGATCGGCCGTATGATCATCCGCATGCGACGGATACGCGCCTGGTGGGCACTCGACAAGCGCGTATCACATGAGTACCCGCTGAAACGTTTTGACATGTATCCGTCGTGTATCGGCCGGAACCCGTAGCCGGCGGTCCCGTCCAACCCCTTGACTGTCGACCGGCCATCACGATGCGATGCAGCGTGAACGGTTCGTGAAGATGGCTCAACATCCCGCCGAGGGCGTGCACTGCAGATGCGCCCCCGAGTCCCCAGCAACCGCTCCCCTCTCGCCAAGGAGATGACTGTGCTGAGTCCACATGAATTGGCCACGCTGATGCTGATCGGCAATGGCCCCCACACCCGCGACGACACCGCCGCGACCCACGCACGGGAAATCGATCCCGTGGATCTTGACGCCCTGATCGCCCAACGGCTCGTCGTGCTGGAGTCCATCCAGGACGATAGCGGGCGGATTGCCTGCCCGCAAATCACCGCGCACGGCATGTCGATGCTCAAAGCCGTAGGGCGTCTGAACTAACGCTTCAACCGCAGCCCCCGGGTACCTGGGCCGGCATCATCGCACCGACGCTGCTGCCGGCACCTTGTATCCATCCGTCAACGTATTCAGAAACGCGATCACGTCGCGCATTTCCCCTTCGGTCATCAAGGGCTTGTCGCCAGGCTTGCCGCCGAACGGGGCTTCCATGTTGACGTTGGCCTGATAGGGCTCGGGCAGGTCATCGAACTTCCACACCTTGCCGTCCTTGCCGCGCGGGTACCACTTCTGCGGCTTCACATCGCGTTCGGCGTAGAAGTGCAGCACCTCGTCCAGAGAATGGAATACACCATTGTGGAAAAACGCATGACGCAGTGCAACGTTGCGCAGTGACGGCGTCCGGAACAGGCCGCAATAGTCGGCACGATCCTTGAGATCGGTGCGATCCGGGCCGCAGAGCCCCAAATCGTGGAATTCTGGATCGGCATTGCCGGCAAGCTTGCGATTGCGTGGCGCACCCACGGCGATGAATCCGAAATCCGAGAAAGCCGGGAATGCGCCCTCGCGAATATCGCCCGGATGGCACGCGGCGCAGTTGCCCTTGTTCGGATCGTTGAAGACGCGCAGGCCGCGTGCCTCCTGGGGGGTCAGCTTTGCCTGCCCGCGCAGCACGGCGTCGTACTTGCTGGTATAGGGATAGAACTCCGACGGCGTCTCCTGGAATACCTCCAGGGCCATCAGCACTGCATTGAACGCGGTATCGTCATCGTCAAGCACATCCTGCCCCAGCACCTTGCGGAAAGTCTCGGCATGGGGCCCCTTCCGGATCTTCTCGACCACCACGCGCGGCTCGCCATTGGCCATCTCGTGCGGCGACAGCAACGGGATGCGCGCCTGCTCGTGCGCGGAGTTCGCGCGACCATCCCAGTTGTGCCCACCGGTCGGACCCTGATCCTCGGCGTCGTTGCCGTCGTTCTCGTGATAGTGGTCGGTATAGGCCGGCACGTTCTGCACGTAACGCAGTGACGGCGCGGCACGCACGCCCGTGCGGCTCATGTCAACGCCGCCGAGTTGCACGGACAGATCATTCGGCGGCCCATAGGCGTGATCGGGGCTATGGCAACTCGCGCACGACTGCTTGCCCGACGCCGAGAGCGCCGGATCGAAGAAGAGCGTCTTGCCGAGAGCCGTCAGGGCCGGGATGTTGGGCCGACGCTCGGCCATCATTGCGTAGAACGGCTTCGGACTTGCGGGCTTCGGCGCGCTTGCCGTGCTGACGACTGCCACCGGTTGCGCTGCGGCGGCCGGCGTGCCCGCAGCCGCCTCCTGCTTGCCGCAGCCCGAGGTCAGGCTGACCAGAAGCGCGATCAACAGACCGCCTGCGGCACGCAGCCACGTGATCGGCGAGGGAAACGCGGCATTCCAAAGCAGCGGCGGCAGGGTCATGACGGAACGATGACGGCAAGGATGAGGGTTGAGTGGCGCAGCGAGGCTACGTCACATCCGTGACACACACGTGTCAGGTCATCGAAATGACATCAGGCACCCCACTCGCGGCGGCCGCCACCGCCGGTTTCCGCCTCATCATCAACTTGACACATACCGCATACACACTCGCGGCGCACCCAGTAGTACCCCTCTGCTTTCCAAGCATTGAATACCCACACATAAGAAAGAGGAAAACCATGAGCCGTCTCACTCGTCTGTGGCCATTGGCCGCAATCGCCGCCGCATCGCTGACCGCCTGCGGTGGCAGCGATTCCGGCACCGCCAGCACCCCCGCCGCCACCACCTCCGGCGTTGTGACTGGCAGCTACTTCGAGCACGCGAAAGTCTGTATCGACGCCAACGCCAACGCCCAGTGCGATAGCGGCGAAGCATCGACCTATACCGATGCCAAGGGCGCTTTCACGCTGACGGGCCAGGGCGCCGTGGTGGCCGAGATCGGCACGGATGCCTTCCGCAACGACGACACGGGCGCCCACAACGCCGTGACGCGCAAGCTCGTGTTCCGCGCCCCGGCCGGCGCCAATGCCGTGGTGAGCGCAATCTCGACCGAACTGGCCGCGCTGATGGACAGCAACGGCGGCAAGCTCGACGACGCACGCAATCAACTGGCTACCCGCCTGGGCGTCACCGCCGACAAACTGCTGGAAGACCACAATAAGGAAACCGACAGCAACATCAAGGCCACGCTGCAGGCCGAGATCGAGCAGGCGATCGACCTGATCGCCACGGCCGTGGCATCGGGCGGCGACATCGGCACCGCGATCCGTGATGGCGTGACCAAGCGCGTCGCGCTGCAGAACATCAAGAACGTCGTGGTGATCTACGCCGAGAACCGCGGCTTCGACAACCTCTACGGCCTGTTCCCCGGCGCCAACGGCATTCCAGGCGTGAACCCGACGGCCGTGGGTACCGTGGAACCGCAGAAGGACTTTGACGGCTCGACGCTGGCCTCGCTGCCCCCGACCTGGGGCGGCTTCACCGCCAGCGGCCAGACTGTCACGCTCCCGCAGGCCAGCACCGTGGGCTGGGCCAACAAGCCGTTCCGTATCGACGACCCGGCCGGCGTGAACGGCACGGGCGTGGTGGTGGGCCAGAACGTGATCACGCGTGACCTGGTGCACCGCTTCTATAACAACCAGATGCAGATCAACGGCGGCAAGAACGACAAGTTCACGGCGTTCTCCGACGCCGGCGGCCTGGTCATGGGCTACTACGACGGCAGCGCCATGTCGATGTGGAAGCTCGCCCAGCAGTACACGCTGGCCGACAACTTCTTCATGGGCGCGTTCGGCGGCTCGTTCCTGAACCACCAGTACCTGGTCTGCGCCTGCGCGCCGGTCTACCCGAATGCCGAAACCTCGGTGGCCTCGGGTTCGATTTCGGTCGTCGACACGGACGCCAACGGCAACTTCAAGAGCCTGTCGCTCAAGCCCACGAGCCCCGCCAGCATCCAGACCGGCACCGCCCAGTACGTGAACGACAGCACGCTGACCGCCAAGGACGGCACCGGCGTCTACTACGCGGTCAACACGATGCAGCCGCCGTACCAGCCGAGCGGCAACGCACCTGCGTCGACGGACTCGACCAAGCTGCTGGCCGACCCGACCAAGGCCACCACGCTGCCTGCCCAGACCCAGGACACGATCGCCTCGCTGCTGGACCGCCGCGGCATCAGCTGGGCCTGGTACTCGGGCGCATGGAGCGCCGTGACCGCCAATAGCGCGCTGATTTACAACAACACCACGCCGAACTTCCAGCCGCACCACCAGCCGTTCAACTACTACTCGGCCTTCAGCCCGATCGATCACGCAGACTATCGCGCGGCTCACCTGAAGGACTACGACTCGTCGTTCCTGGCTGATGCGGCAGCGGGCAAGCTGCCGGCCGTCTCGTTCTACAAGCCGCAAGGCAACCTGAACCAGCACGCCGGCTATGCCAACGTGACCGACGGCGATGCCCACATCGCCAACGTGATCGCCCAGCTTCAGAAGAGCCCGCAGTGGAACAACATGCTGATCGTGGTGACGTACGACGAGAACGGTGGCTTCTATGACCACGCACCGGTGCCTAAGGCCGACCGCTGGGGCCCGGGTACCCGTATCCCTGCCATCGTGATCTCGCCGTTCGCCAAGCGCGGCTTCGTCGATCACACGCAATACGACACCGCTTCGGTGCTGCGTTTCATCACGCACCGCTTCGCGCTGCCGACGCTGCCTGGCCTGAAGCTGCGTGACGATTCGCTGATCGCAAACGGCAAGCCGGCGATGGGCGACCTGACCAATGCGCTGACATTCCCGGCGCAGTAAGCAGGGCGCGAAGGCATTGCCTTCGCGCTGAAAAGGGGGCGGCTCCACGAGGGGCCGCCCCCTTGTCTATTGGATGGTCGAAAGTCCGGTCGCGCCCCTTTTCCGCCCGCGGGAACCTGCCCGGCAGGAAGAGGATCAGCACGCAAAGCACTATAGTGTGCAAAACACACCCGGAAAGGAGCCCTCCATCCCCGGCCGGCAATCCGACATTCCCGCACGCCTCGATCGCCTGCCATGGTCCGCCTGGCACTGGCGCGTCGCGATCGCGCTAGGCATCGCCTGGGTGCTGGACGGCCTCGAAGTCACGCTGGTCGGCTCGGTCGGCGCGGTGCTCGAGCGGCCGGACACACTTGCGCTCAATGCCACGCAGGTCGGCTGGTCCGGTTCGCTTTACGTGCTCGGCGCCGTGATCGGCGCGCTTGCCTTCGGCCGCATGGCTGACAGGCTCGGCCGCAAGAAGCTGTTCCTGGCCACGCTGTTCGTCTACATGGCGGCGACGCTGGCAACCGCGTTCTCCCCCAACTTCGCGTTCTTCGCGGCCTGCCGCTTCGTGACCGGGCTTGGCATCGGCGGCGAGTACGCAGCCATAAATTCGGCGATCGACGAACTGATTCCTGCCCGCGTGCGCGGCAGGGTCAATCTGGCGATCAACGGCAGTTTCTGGCTGGGTGCGGCACTCGGTGCCGGCCTGAGTCTGCTTCTTCTGGATCCACGGGTGCTGGGCCCCGTATGGGGCTGGCGCGCATGCTTCGCGCTGGGCGCGCTGCTGGCAGTGGCGATCGTGTTGATCCGGCGCCATGTGCCGGAAAGCCCGCGCTGGCTGGCCACGCACGGCCGCCATGCCGAGGCCGAGCAGGTGATCGCAGGTATCGAGGCTGCGATCACCCGACGGCACGGTCCGCTGCCCCCGGTCCATGACGCGGTGCTGGTCTACTACGGGGGCAAACCCGTGCCTCCCCTGCGCGACGTCGTGCGGTTGCTGGTCCGTCGCTACCGGACACGCAGCGCCGTCACCTTCGCCCTGATGGTGGCGCAGGCCTTCTTCTACAATGCGATCTTCTTTACTTACGCCCTGGTGCTGACACGCTTCCTGGGCGTGCCGGAGGAACGCGTCGCGCTCTATATCTTTCCGTTCGCAATCGGCAACGCCTTGGGGCCCTTGTTGCTCGGCCCGCTGTTCGATCGCATCGGCCGCCGCAAGATGATTGCGCTGACCTATGTGCTCTCCGGCATCGGGCTGGCCGCCACCGGATGGGCATTCATGTCCGGCTGGCTCGACGCCAGATCGCAAGCGCTGTGCTGGTCCGCAGTGTTCTTCCTTGCCTCAGCCGCGGCCAGTTCGGCCTACCTGACCGCCAGCGAAGTCTTCCCGCTCGAAATGCGGGCGCTGGCAATCTCCGTGTTCTACGCGGTGGGCACGGGCGTCGGTGGGTTCATCGCACCCGTGCTGTTCGGGGCGTTGATCGAAACAGGTAGCCGAGGCGCCGTGGCGGTAGGCTACGCCATCGGCGCAACCCTGGTCATCGTGGCGGGGGCGATGGCCCTGAAGTACGGGGTGGATGCCGAGCGAAAGCCGCTGGAGGAAGTCGCGCCGCCATTGGGGACCGATGACGAGTGAGCGTGGCGACAGAGCATGGCGTGGGCGGGCATTTTGAGAACCGTCCCATATCGCGCAGATTTCGCAGGCTCCAGACTGGGAAGCCATGCAATTGGGCATGGGGATTACTGGAGCTACGCAATGAGATATTCCGGCCAGAACATACTTGAAACTGCAACCCCAGGACCGGTCATTGAGCGCGACGAAAGCTTGCTCGACAACGTCAAGGACATCTTTGACATGGCCGGTTGGTTTATCAATCCGACCAATGTTCCACTGACCATTGAGCGTATGAACGAGATCATCGCGGAAGCCGGAACATCTGCTCGATGATCGGACTCGACACGAATGTGCTGGTTCGATTCATCGCTCAGGAAACTAGTGCTGAAGGACAGCTGGCACATGCGCTACTCCGTCAACTGACGCCAGAACACCCGGGCTTTGTTTCGCTGATTGCGATTACGGAACTCGCCTGGGTACTGGCTCGCTCTTACCACGCCACGCGCCGGGAGATCCAGCGCGTGGTCGAATCCCTCCTCGGTTGGCCAGCTCTGCTGATAGAGGCACATGACATCGTGCAACGCGCGGCGCACCGGTTCGCGAAGGTTTCGTGCGATTTGCCGACTGCCTGATTGAACGTGCGGGCAACGAATTCGGCTGCAGCGTCACTCTGACCTTTGACAAGGTGGCCGCCCGAGATCAAGGGTTCGTGTTGCTATCAGCAAGATAAAGGGAAGTCCGAACTGCTCTATCCTGTTCGATCACTGAGAGCGATGCCTTTGGCTAAGAAGCAGTTTCAAAATGAAGCGAAGCGGTTCTGGCTAGGCGGGGGCAGCAGACAGCACAAGTAGTAAGGCAAGGCCCCGCAACGACGCCAGGATCTTTTTGAAACGGCTTCTAACTGCCCTATTCCCAGTGAAATCGTCCGAGACCCAGATCAACTCAACCCATCCAGCACCATATGCTGCCCATGAACCGCTTCTGCCGCATCAGAGGCCAGGAACGCCACCGCCCGTGCCGCGGCGCCGGTCGATACCCAGCGCGTATGGTCGACCGAGGGCATGGCCTGACGATTGGCCGGGGTATCGAGGATACTCGGGGCGACGCTGTTCACGTTGATGCCTGCACCCCTTACCTCATGCGACAGGCTTTCCACGAGCCGTTGCAGCGCGCTCTTGGATGCCGCATAGGCCGCCATCGTCGCCGCGCCGGCCATGGCACCACGCGCCGACACCGCAACGACTTTGCCGTGCCTCTGGAACAGCATGGCGGGAATGAAGTGGCTGGTGACCGCAACGAACGACCACGCATTCAGGTCCATCATCCGCATCCACGATTCCCGGCTCATGGCGTGAGTGGCCTCGCCCATTTCAAAGCCGCCGGCCACATGCACCAGTACGTCTACCGTACCGAAGGCGTCGAGGATTGCCGCCGCAACCGGTGCCATCGCGGTGTCCGACGTGACATCGGCCGCGTGAAGCAGCGTGCCGCCGTGATCGGGCTCGGGATGAGCGAATACGCTTTGCAAGTGCTGCAGGTCCCGGTCGATCAGCGCCAATCTGGCACCCTCGGCGGCAAAGCGGCTGGCCACTGCACGGCCTAGCGCGCCGGCGGCTCCGGTGATGACGACATGACGACGGGCAGCGGTCGAGTCCATGAAACGCTCCAGGGTGAGGGTTCTTAAACGATAGCCCTCTGCCGCCCGTCTCGCAAAAATACTACGTCGCAAGAGAAACTGTACAGCGCGTGCAACCGTCATCTGTGTATGGCACCCGACGTAGCGCTCAGGCATGATGCCGCACCGCCCCAATTGGGGACTGATTCCCTGGACAAGAATTGCCTCTCTCGCGCATAAAACAAAGCGACAGCCTGCTGGCTGTGCTGGCCCTGATCGGCTCGATGGCGTCGCTCTGCATCGGCACATCATTTGCCAAAAGCCTGTTTGCGTCGATCGGCGCACAGGGCACCACCGCGCTGCGAGTGAGCTTTGCGGCGGTAATCCTGATCTGCGTCTGGCGCCCCTGGCGTTTTCCGCTCTCCGGCAAGAATGCCCGCGCCATCGCCCTTTATGGCGCCGCGCTGGGCGGGACCAACCTGCTGTTCTACATGTCGTTGCGGACGATCCCGCTCGGGCTGGCGATCGCCATCGAATTCACCGGTCCGCTGGCGGTTGCCGTGCTTTCGTCACGCCGCGCGATCGACTTTCTGTGGATTGGCTGCGCGGTCACCGGACTGATTCTGCTGCTGCCGCTTGGCGAAGCCGCCACGCACCTCGACCCCGTAGGCATTGGCTTCGCCCTCGCCGCAGGTGTGGGCTGGGCGCTGTATATCGTGTTCGGCCAGATGGCGGGCAACGCCCATGGCGGCCAGGCCACGTCCCTGGGGATGACCATGGCGGCATTGGTCGCCTTGCCATTCGGACTGGGCCACGCCGGACTGGAGATGTTCAGCCCGGCTCTTCTGCTTTCCGGCTTGGCGGTCGGCATTCTTTCCAGCGCGATCCCGTATTCGCTGGAAATGGTAGCCCTCAAGCGGCTCCCCCGGCGCACGTTCGGCATCTTGTTGAGTCTGGAGCCAGCCATGGGCGCCCTGGCGGGCCTGGCATTCCTGAACGAACAACTGACGCCGATTCAGTGGGTAGCGATTGCCGCGATCATCGTCGCGTCGATTGGTTGTACGGCTACGTCGAAAAGCAAGCGTTAATGGGCGGCGAACCAGTCGCGCGGCATCCGGTGTTCCCGCGCTGACGCCCGCGCCTCTGCCAGGGTCAGGCTGACCTCATGCAGGAAGCTGTCCTCGGGGTTGCGGCGTGCGGAAAATCCGCAATCCCGCATGATCGCCAGCATCCGGCGGTTCTCGCTGAGAACGTCGCCCCGCATTCCACGCAGTTGCCCCGATCCGGCCAGTTGCTGCAGCCGCTGTATCAGCCGGCGACCCAGACCCTGGCCCTGCCACGCATCGGCGACCACAACGGCCAGTTCGGCAACATCCTCCTCGTTCACCACATATTCGGCATTGGCGACGATGGTTTCGGCACCATCCGCCTCGCGGTACGTCACCACGAGCGCCACATCCCGCGCCTTCCGATGGCTCACGAAGCCTTGAACGATCTCGTCAGTCACCCGCCCACCAGTCAGGAAGCGGAAGTAGCGGCTTTCGCGTGACAAGCTGTCGACAAACATCCGCAACCCGGCCTGATCTGCCCCGCGCGCGGCCCGAAGCGTCAACCGAACGCCGCTGCGGCCGGTCCAGTTTTCTTCACTGATCGGTGTCGCCACCTGGTTGTCGTCTTCGACACGGCTCATGGTCCGCTCCTGACTACGTTTTGTATAGTCAGGACTATAGTCGAAACCCTAACTTTTGCAAATGAAGTTAGGCTGCTATGCTCAAAGCATGACCACGCCACCGCCCGTCGACCTCACGAACTGCTCGATTGCCGCCACGCTCTCGTTGATTGGCGAGAAGTGGACGATTCTTATCTTGCGCGATGTGTTCTCCGGAGTACGCCGCTTCGATGACTTCCTCGAGCGCCTGCAATGCTCGCCGGCCGTACTGTCGGCACGGCTCAAGACGCTGACCGAGGCAGGATTGCTGCGCAAGGTCAGCTACAAGGAGCCTGGAGAGCGGGAGCGCTTCGCCTACCATCCAACGCGCGCGGCGGTCGATCTGCTTCCCGTCCTGGTCGGACTGATGCAATGGGGCGATGCCCATATGGCAGACGACGGTAGCGGCCCGGCCGAAGTCCGCTCCAAACTCTCCGGACTCAAGGTGCGTGCCGCATTGATCGACGAGGCTGGGGAGACTGTCTCACCCTCGGACATGCAACTGCTGGCCGTCCCCGCCTCCACCGACACGGCCGCCTAAGCAAACGCACCGCTTGCACACATTGCACCGCACCATTGCCGTGCGGACGCCCAATACTGGCGCTGCACCATGTCGCGTCAATGTGCACGCCCTTCCACTCGATGATCGGGCCACGCCCCGATAAGCCTCCGAATCGGCATTCGCGCACGCTGGCACGACGCTTGCGTTACTAAGCGCGGGCCGGTCAACGGCGATCCGCCCACCCCACACAGCCGCAGCTCCTTTTGAGAGCCGCCGGCAGGACAACGGCGTCCCCAGAACTGGCCCATCGGGTCGGACTCTCGGGACGCCTTTTGGTTTTGGAGCAAAAGGATGAACGGCAAAGCCACCCGGATCGATCTGCTGAGTTTCAAGACGCCGCAGATGCGCGCCTTCCACCTGACCTGGATGGCCTTTTTCGTCTGTTTCTTTGCGTGGTTTGCCTGCGCGCCGCTCATGCCGGTGCTCAAGGGCGAATTCGGCCTGACACCGAACCAGATCGCCAATATCAATATCGCCGCCGTCGCCGTGACCATCCTGGTGCGACTGGTGATCGGCCCGCTGTGCGACCGCTTTGGCCCGCGCAAGACCTACACCGGCCTGCTGGCGATTGGCGCCCTGCCCGTGCTCGGCGTGGCCTTCGCCCAGAACTACGAGACCTTCCTGTTCTTTCGCCTGCTGATCGGCGCGGTTGGCGCCAGCTTCGTGATCACCCAGTACCACACGTCGGTAATGTTCGCACCGAACGTGGTGGGCACCGCCAATGCGGCGTCCGCTGGCTGGGGCAACGCTGGTGGCGGCGCCGCGCAAGGTCTGATGCCGCTGCTGCTGGCCACGATCCTGTTTCTCGGCGTCGATCACACGATGGGCTGGCGCGTGGCGCTGCTGGTGCCTGGCATCCTGATGCTGGTCATGGCCGTCGTCTACTGGCGCTTCACGCAGGACTGCCCCGAAGGCAACTTCTCCGAACTGCGTGCCCGTGGCATCGCCGTCAGCGGTGGCAAGGGCGGTGGCGGCTGGGCCAGCTTCCGCGCCGCCAGCGCCAACTACCGCGTCTGGATGCTGTTCATCACGTACGGCGCCTGCTTCGGCGTGGAAATCTTCATTCACAACGTGGCCGCCACGTTCTATGTCGATCGCTTCGGCCTGTCGCTTTCGGCCGCCGGCATGGCCGCCGCGAGCTTCGGTCTGCTGGCCCTGTTTGCCCGCGCGCTGGGCGGCTACGTATCGGACAAGCTGGCCATGCGTCGCGGCCTCGACGCCCGCTCCCTGATCCTGTTCGTCTTCATCCTCGGCGAGGGTCTGGGCCTGCTCGGTTTCGCTCACGCCTCCACGGCCACCACTGCGGTAGCAGCGATGCTGGTTTTCGGGCTGTTCACGCACATGGCCTGCGGTGCGACGTACGCGCTGGTGCCGTTCATCGATCGCAAGGCACTTGGCGGCGTTGCCGGCATCATCGGCGCCGGCGGCAATGTGGGCGCAGTGGCGGCGGGCTTCCTGATGAAGGGCCTCGGCGACCTGCAGCAGACCCTGACGTGGCTCGGCGTGGCCGCCACGCTGGCCGCCCTGTGCGCGATTGCGGTGCGCTTCAGTGCCGAGCACAAGGCCCAGGAGCAGGCGCTCTACGACAGCGCGCTCGCCAACTGAATTCCACAAGACATTCCCTTCGGACAAGGAAAGCATCATGAAGATCATCATCGTCGGGCATGGCATGGTCGGCCACAAGTTCCTGGAATGCCTCGCGGACGCCGGCGCGAAGGACCTCGATGTGACGGTGCTTTGCGAGGAGCCCCGCCCCGCCTACGATCGCGTCCACCTGTCCGAGTTCTTCGCCGGCAAGTCCGCCGAGGATCTGTCGCTGGTGCCTGAAGGCTTCTTCGCCCAGCACAACAACATGCTGCTGCGCCTGAACGCGAAGGCCACGGCCATCGACACAGCCGCGAAGACGGTCACCACCGCCACCGGCGAGACGCTCGGCTACGACAAGCTCGTGCTCGCCACCGGCTCCTATCCGTTTGTACCTCCGCTGCCCGGCAAGGATCGCAAGGACACTTTCGTCTACCGCACGATCGAGGACCTCGAGGCGATGCTCGAATGCGGCCAGCGCGCGACGTCGGGCGTGGTGATCGGCGGCGGCCTGCTTGGCCTGGAGTGCGCCAAGGCGCTGCGCGACATGGGTCTGCAGACCCACGTTGTGGAGTTCGCCCCGCGCCTGATGGCGGTGCAGGTCGATGACGGCGGTGGCCGGATGCTGCGCCAGAAGATCGAGGAACTGGGCGTGACGGCGCACACCGGCAAGAACACGCTGGAGATCGTCGATGGCACCGAAGGCACGCATCGCATGAACTTCGCCGATGGCACGCACCTGGACACTGACATGATCGTGTTCTCGGCCGGCATCCGCCCGCGCGACGAGCTGGCACGCGCCAGCGGCCTGACGATCGGCGTGCGCGGCGGCATCGTGATCGACAACAACTGCCTGACCTCGGACCCGCACGTCTACGCCATCGGCGAGTGCGCGCTGTGGGACGGCAAGATCTATGGCCTGGTGGCCCCGGGCTACGACATGGCCCGCGTAGCCGCCCGGCATCTGCGCGGCGAAGCCTCGGAGTTCGCTGGCGCCGACATGAGCACCAAGCTCAAGCTGATGGGCGTGGACGTGGCCAGCATCGGCGACCCGCACGGCAACGAACCGGGTAGCCGCTCATACCAGTTCACCGACGAACGCAAGCAGATCTACAAGAAGCTGGTGGTATCCGAGTGCGGGAAGTTCCTGCTCGGCGGCGTGCTGGTTGGCGATGCCGCCGAGTACGGCACGCTGCTGCAGATGATGCTGAACCGGATCGAACTGCCGGAATCTCCGGAGTTCCTGATCCTTCCTGCCTCCGATGGAAAGGCCCGGCCTGCGCTCGGCGCCGACGCGCTGCCGGATACCGCCCAGATCTGCTCGTGCAACAACGTCAGCAAGGGCGAGATCTGCGGCGCCGTGTGCGATGGCGCCACCACCATCGGCGCGCTGAAATCGTGCACCAAGGCCGGCACCGCGTGCGGTGGCTGCGTGCCGCTGGTCACGCAGATCATGAAGGCGGAAATGAAAAAGCAAGGCATGGCCGTGAACAACCATGTCTGCGAGCACTTTCCGTACTCGCGTCAGGAGCTGTACCACCTGGTGCGCGTCGGCAAGTTCAAGTCCTTCGACGACCTGCTGGCCGCGCACGGCTCCGGGCTGGGTTGCGACATCTGCAAGCCGACCGTCGGCAGCATCCTGGCGTCGTGCTGGAACGAATTCGTGCTCAAGGAAGAACATGCCAGCCTGCAGGATTCGAACGATTACTTCCTGGCCAACATCCAGAAAGACGGCACCTACTCGGTGGTCCCGCGCATGCCCGGCGGCGAAGTCACGCCCGATGGCCTGATCGCGGTCGGGCAGATCGCAAAGAAGTACGGTCTCTACACCAAGATCACTGGCGGCGCGCGGGTCGACATGTTCGGCGCGCGGCTGGAGGAACTGCCGCTGATCTGGGAAGAACTGATCGCGGCCGGCTTCGAATCGGGCCATGCCTACGGCAAATCGTTGCGCACGGTGAAATCGTGCGTGGGCTCCACGTGGTGCCGCTATGGCGTGGACGACTCCGTCGGCCTGGCCATCGACATCGAGAACCGCTACAAGGGCCTGCGCGCGCCGCACAAGATCAAGTTCGGCGTCTCGGGCTGCACGCGCGAATGCGCCGAGGCGCAAGGCAAGGACGTTGGCATCATCGCCACGGAGCGCGGCTGGAACCTCTACGTGTGCGGCAACGGCGGCATGAAGCCACGCCATGCCGAACTGCTGGCGGGCGATCTGGACCGCGAAACGCTGATCCGTTACGTCGACCGCTTCCTGATGTTCTACGTGCGCACAGCGGACCGCCTGCAACGCACCAGCACGTGGCGCGACAACCTCGAAGGCGGCCTGGATTACCTGAAGTCCGTGATCATCGACGACAAGCTCGGCATCGGCGCCGAACTCGAAGCCGAGATGCAGCACGTGGTGGATACGTACGAAGACGAGTGGAAGCGCGCCGTCACCGACCCCGAGACGCGCAAGCGCTTCCGCCACTTCGTCAACAGCGACCTGCGCGACGACAACCTCATGTTCCTGGAGGAGCGTGGCCAGGTTCGCCCCGCCACGCAGGAGGAACGAAACTTGCAACGTTCCCGCCTGAGCCACATCCCCGTGGTTGCCGTGCCCGCAAAAGCAGCGTGAAGCCCCCGATTTCAAGGAGAACGTGATGAGCCAAGCCCACCACCCAGAGACCTGGACCGCGATTTGCACCTTGCGCGATATCGTGCCCAATACTGGTGTCTGCGCCCTGGTCGACAGAAAGCAGGTCGCCGTCTTCCGCATCGGCCGCGGCGAGGAGGTCTACGCGCTGGCCAACTTCGACCCGAACGCGCAGGCAAACGTGCTGTCGCGTGGTCTGGTCGGCAACCTTGGCCCGCGCACCGTGGTGGCGTCGCCGATCTACAAGCACCACTTCGATCTGCGCACCGGCGAATGCCTCGAAGCGCCCGAGCACTCGGTGGATGCTTATACCGCGCGGGTCTACGACGGCAAGGTCTGGGTGGCCACCGCAGCCACGGCCCGCGAGGTGGAGGCAGAGGCGGAGGCCGAGGAAGAACTGGCCGCCTGACCTTCGATCGACACCCCTCGCCCACGCCAACAGCCAGAATCAGGAAGACGCTCATGACGCCCCCCGTCTCGTCCCACGCCAAGCCGCGACTGGTCGTCGTCGGCAATGGCATGGCCGGAATGCGCACGGTCGAGGAACTGCTGAAGCTGGCGCCGGACCTGTATGACATCACAGTGTTCGGCGCCGAGCCGCACGGCAACTACAACCGCATTCTGCTGTCCCCGGTGCTCGCCGGCGAAAAGACCGTCGACGACATCATGCTGAACACCCGAGCCTGGTATGGCCAGCATGGCATCGAGTTGCTGGCCGGCGATCCGGTCGTTGCAATCGACCGGCCGCGCCGGCTGGTGCGTTCCGCGTCCGGCAAGGAAGTCCGCTATGACCGCCTGCTGCTGGCCACCGGCTCCAAGCCGTTCATCATCCCCGTCCCCGGCCACACGCTCGACGGCGTGATCGCGTTCCGCGATATCCAGGACGTGGAAACAATGCTCCACGCCGCTCGCAATCATCGCCATGCGGTGGTGATCGGCGGCGGCCTGCTTGGCCTCGAAGCGGCCAACGGGCTGATGCGTCAGGGCATGGACGTCACCGTGGTGCACCTGGCCGATAGCCTGATGGAGCGCCAGCTCGACAAACCTGCCGCCGAACTGCTCAAGGCAGCGCTGGAACGCAAGGGTCTGCGGTTCCTGCTCAGCGCGCAGACCGCCGCCGTGCTCGGCAGCGAGCGGGTCACGGGCGTGCTGTTCAAAGACGGCACCCAGATCCCGGCGGACCTTGTGGTGATGACCGCCGGGGTGCGCCCGAACATCGAACTGGCCGCCAGCGCGGGGCTGCG
The DNA here is from genome assembly GCF_000196015.1 of Cupriavidus metallidurans CH34. NCBI lineage: Bacteria > Pseudomonadati > Pseudomonadota > Betaproteobacteria > Burkholderiales > Burkholderiaceae > Cupriavidus > Cupriavidus metallidurans. Next base: position 1,469,541 of record NC_007974.2, read on the forward strand.
CTGCGAGCGCGCGATCGTCGTTGACGACACGCTGCAGACCTTCGACCCGCGCATCTACGCCGTGGGCGAATGCGTGCAGCACCGCCAGGCCACGTTCGGGCTGGTGGCGCCGATCTGGGATCAGGCACGGGTGTGCGCCGCCCACCTGGCAGGTGCCGGCCACCGCCGCTATGTCCAGCAAGCCACGGCTACCAAGCTCAAGGTCACGGGCGTGGACCTGTATTCGGCCGGCGACTTCATCGGCGGCGACAACAGCGAAGACCTCGTGCTGCGCGATCCGCGCCGAGGCGTCTACAAACGTCTGGTGCTGCAAGGTGGCCGGCTCGTCGGTGCCGTGCTCTATGGCGACGTCCAGGACGGCCCGTGGTACTTCGACCTGATCCAGACCGGCCAGCCGGTGGCCGCATTGCGTCAGCGCCTGCTGTTCGGCAAGGCGCAATGCGAAGCCCTTGCGGCGTAGTTTTTCCGGGACATCGACGTGAACCTGTCAGATATCGCGGTGGTCGCCACCACCCCCACCAAGACAATCTCCACGACCTGCCCCTACTGCGGCGTAGGCTGCGGCGTGCGCGCCACCGTGCGTGCCGATGGTCTGGTCGACATTGCCGGCGATGCCGATCATGCTTCCAACGCCGGGCGGCTCTGCGTCAAGGGCTCTGCGCTGGGCGAAACGCTCGACCTGAACGGGCGGCTGCTGCATCCGCAAGTGCGCGATGCCGATGGCTCGCTGCGCCGCGTGGACTGGGACGAAGCCCTCGACAAGGTCGCCCGTGGCTTCACGGAGATCATCGCCAGGCACGGCCCCGACGCCGTTGCGCTCTACGTGTCGGGCCAGCTTCTGACCGAGGACTACTACGTCGCCAACAAGCTGATGAAGGGCTTCATCGGCACGGCGAACATCGACACCAACTCGCGCCTGTGCATGTCGTCGGCGGTCGCTGGCCACAAACGCGCGTTTGGCGAGGACCTTGTCCCGTGCAGCTACGAGGACCTCGAACTGGCCGATCTCGTAATCCTGGTGGGCTCCAATACCGCGTGGTGCCACCCGATCCTGTTCCAGCGCCTGACCCGCGCCAAGGAAGCGCGCCCCGAGATGAAAATCGTCGCGATCGACCCGCGTCGAACCGCCACCTGCGAACTGGCGGACCTGCACCTGCCGCTGCGCGCCGGTACCGATGTGCGGCTGTTCAATGGGTTGTTGAGCTACCTCGCGCGTCACGGTCATGGCGATGACGTCTTCGTGGCGGACCATACCGCTGGCCTTAACGATGCGCTGGCCGTGGCCGACGCCGACGGTGCCGATATCGCCGCCGTGGCACGCGCGTGCAAGCTTGCTCCGCAGGATGTGCAGGCGTTCTACGAACTGTTCGCCGCCACGACGAAGGTCGTCACCGCGTTCTCGATGGGCGTGAACCAATCGTCGGCCGGCACGGACAAGGTCAACAGCATCATCAATTGCCACCTGCTGACCGGCCGGATCGGCCGTCCCGGCATGGGGCCCTTCTCGCTCACGGGCCAGCCCAACGCCATGGGCGGACGCGAAGTCGGCGGACTGGCGAATATGCTCGCGGCTCACATGGAACTGGGCGACCCGCGCCATCGCGACATCGTGCAGGACTTCTGGCACTCGCCAGCCATGGCGGACAAACCCGGCCTGAAGGCGGTGGACCTGTTCCAGGCCATCGAACAAGGCAAGGTCAAGGCCGTGTGGGTGATCGCCACCAATCCGGTGGTCAGCCTGCCGGATGCCGATCAGGCCCGGCGCGCGCTGGCCCGCTGCGAACTCGTGGTGACGTCGGACATCGTCACCCGCACGGACACCAACGACGCCGCGCATATCCTGCTGCCCGCGCTGGGCTGGGGCGAGAAAGACGGCACGGTCACCAACTCCGAGCGCCGCATCTCGCGCCAGCGTGCGTTCCTGCCCGCTCCCGGCGAAGCCCGCGCGGACTGGGACATCCTCTGCGACGTGGCGCGCCGCATGGGATTCGCCGGCTTCGACTACGCCGGCCAGCATGAAATCTTCGACGAGCACGCGCGTCTCAGCGCCTGGCGCAATGGTGACGATAGCGGCGACGATGCGGCGCACGCACCGCGCATGTTCGACATCGGCGGCCTCGCCGGCATGGACCAGGCCGCGTACGACGCCATGTTGCCCGTGCAATGGCCGCTGCCCGTCATGGCTTCGTCAGGCAAGCAACGCCTGTTCGAGAATGCCCGCTTTGCCTTCGCCGATGGCCGGGCACGCTTCGTCGCCACGGCGGCGCGCGCGCCCGTCCATGCCACCGACGATGAGTTCCCGCTGATCCTGAACACCGGTCGCGTGCGCGATCAATGGCACACAATGACCCGGACGGGCAAAGCCGCCCGCCTGTCGGACCACCTGCCCGAGCCATTTGTCGACATGCATCCGCAGGACGCACTGCTCTGTGGTGTGGGCGAAGGCAAGCTCGCACGCGTGACCAGCCGTTGGGGCATGATGATCGGCCGAGTCCGTTTTGGCGGGGGCATTCCGCGCGGCAGCGTCTTCGTGCCAATCCACTGGAACGACCAGTTCAGCTCCGACGCGCGCGTTGGCGCGGTGGTCAATCCGGCCGTCGATCCAGTGTCAGGCGAGCCCGAGTTCAAGCACACGCCCGTGCGAGTGGAGGAATTCCGCGTGTCGTGGCACGGCTTCGTGCTGAGCCGCAAGGTGCTTCCCGCTGACGCGCTGACCTGGTGGACCCGCATCCAGGGCAAGCATTTCCATCGCCACGAGTTCGCGGGCCGCGATGTCATCACGGATCGTGCCGCGTGGGCACGTGAGCGACTGGGAGCGCAGGCGCCCGACGCGGATTGGCTCGAATTCGAGGATCGCGCCGCGGGCGTCTATCACGCTGGCTATATCGTCGATGACCGGCTTGAGGCTTGCGTCTATCTCTCGACCCGCCCCGACCTGCCGTCGCGCGCCTGGCTATCTCAGCTTTTCGGCCAGGCACGCCTGGAAGACAGCGATCGCATCGGCCTGCTACTGGGCCAGCCACTCGAAAAGACAGCCGATGCGGGCCCCACGGTCTGCTCGTGCTTCGGCGTGGGCCGCAACACGATCTGCGACGCGGTGCGCCAACACGACCTCAAGACACCAGCGGAGATCACGGCTTGCGTGAAGGCCGGCGGCAATTGCGGCTCCTGCGTGCCGGAGTTGCGCAAGCTGCTGGTGGAAATCCGGGTGGTGGAAGCGGCTTAACAGATACGCAGACGACAAAGGCGCGGCGGGCCATGTGTCCTCCGCGCCTTTCTTTCGTCCGTTCTTTTGGTTCATCGCCGATTTGCGGGTTGACTGACAGTCGCAGAACGACCCTGAGCGGCCTTTCAGCTTTCTCGACAGCGGAACTGACGGTGAGCGCTTCCCGCTGGAGGCCCTCACCGCCGTCTTCATCCTCGGCCTTAACTGGCTGCAGCCGCTGCATTTGCCCGCGCGGCGTGCAATTTCTTGTAGCTGTCAATCAGGCGGTGGTGCCTGTCGAGCCCCTCCAATTTCATGCTGGTTGGCGTCAAACCAAAGAAACGCACGCTGCCGTCAACTGAACCGAGCACCGCGTCCATCCGCGCATTGCCATACATCCGACGGAAGTTGACCTTGTAGTCTTCCAGGTCAAGGTCGTCATCCAACAGCACCTCCAGCACCACATCCAAGGCTTGGTAAAACAGTCCGCGCTCGAGCGTGTTGTCGTTGTATTGCAAGAAGGCGCCCACCAGTTCGTGCGCCGCCTCAAATTGCTGCAACGCGAGATGAATGAGCAGCTTCAACTCCAACACTGTCAGCTGGCCCCAATCGGTATTCTCGTCAAACTCTATGCCGATCAGCGTGGCGATGTCGGCGTATTCATCGAGCTCACTGTTATCCAGGCGCTCAAGCAGGGCCTCCAGGCTTTCGTCGTCCAGGCGATGCAAGTTCAAAATGTCTGCGCGGAACGACAGTGCCTTGTTTGTGTTATCCCAGATCAGATCCTCGACAGGATAAACTTCCGAATAGCCAGGAACCAATATCCGGCAAGCAACGGAGCCGAGCTGGTCATACACCGCCATATACACTTCCTTGCCCATGCCTTCCAGGATGCTGAGCAAGGTTGCTGCTTCCTCGGTATTGGAATTCTTGCCCTGGCCAGAAAAATCCCACTCGACAAAATCGAAATCCGATTTGGCGCTGAAAAAGCGCCACGACACCACGCCGCTGGAGTCAATGAAGTGCTCGACAAAATTGTTTGGCTCAGTCACGGCATTACTGACAAAGCTGGGCCGTGGTAGATCGTTCAGGCCTTCAAAACTACGACCCTGCAGCAATTCCGTCAAACTCCGTTCCAGCGCCACCTCGAAGCTTGGGTGCGCACCGAACGAAGCAAAGACACCGCCAGTGCGTGGGTTCATCAAGGTGACGCACATCACCGGATAGATTCCACCCAACGATGCATCCTTCACCAATATCGGAAAACCTTGCTCTTCCAGCACCTGAATGCCAGCCATAATGCCAGGATATTTCGCCAGCACTTCCTGGGGCACATCAGGCAGTGCCATTTCGCCCTCCAGAATCTCGCGCTTTACCGCCCGCTCGAAAATCTCCGACAAGCATTGCACCTGTGCTTCGGCCAGTGTATTGCCTGCACTCATGCCATTGCTGGCGTAAAGATTTTCGACCAGATTGGAGGGGAAATACACCACTTCGCCGTCTGACTGGCGTACGAAGGGCAGCGAACAGATACCACGCTGCACATTCCCCGAGTTGGTCTCGTACAGATGCGAGCCGCGTAACTCGCCATCGGGATTGTATATAGGCAGGCAGTATTCATCGAGAATTTCAACGGGTAGCGCATCTTTGCGTCCCGGCTTGAACCAGCGCTCGTTCGGGTAGTGTACAAACGCCGCATTGGCGAGATCTTCGCCCCAGAATGTACCGGCATAAAAATGGTTGCAATTCAGGCGTTCGATAAATTCACCCAACGCCGACGCCAATGCGCTTTCCTTGGTTGCTCCCTTGCCGTTGGTGAAACACATTGACGAGTGCGCGTCACGGATATGTAGCGACCAGACATTGGGAACGATATTGCGCCATGACGCGATTTCAATCTTCATCCCCAGGCCCGCCAAAATGCCTGACATATTGGCGATAGTTTGCTCCAATGGGAGATCCTTGCCTGAAATATAGGTGCTGGCGCCAGACGCCGGCTTCAACGTCAGCAACGATTGAGCATCGGCGTCCAGGTTCTCCACCTCTTCGATCACAAACTCGGGTCCGGTTTGCACCACCTTTTTTACCGTGCAGCGATCGATGGATCGCAAGATACCCTGGCGGTCCTTGGCAGAAATATCTGCTGGCAATTCGACCTGGATCTTGAAAATCTGCTGATATCTGTTTTCCGGATCAACAATATTATTCTGCGACAGGCGGATATTATCGGTGGGAATATTGCGGGCCACACAGTACACTTTGACAAAGTAGGCCGCACACAAAGCCGACGAGGCGAGAAAATAATCGAACGGACCAGGTGCGGAACCATCGCCTTTATAACGGATAGGCTGGTCAGCTATTACCGTGAAATCATCGAACTTAGCTTCAAGACGCAGCTTATCGAGAAAGTCGACCTTAATTTCCATGAGGAATTCCAAAAACGATGCCAAAAATGTGATGCGGTCGCTATTTTCGATGCCGCGCTGGTGCGTATTGTAATATGGCCAAGCTTTCTGCAAGCGTTATCGCCCGGCATGTTCGAATCGCGATTGCCAGGATTTTCGCCACAAAGGCGAATGTCCCTTCATGGCCGGTCTCGGCCCGTCGAGCTCCCGTGGTTCTGCGGCGCGCCCACGCGTCGTCGATCCCTGTTCCTGGGCAAACACCCGGCTCTGCCCTGGATGCCATGCTGCAGGGCCACACAGTCCACAACGAAAGCGCCCATGGCGGGACTGCCGAAACTCTTTGCCATCGCCCCACATCCGTGCGCGCGAATGGCCTCTAACGACCGGAAGGGACATCCGACGGCCTGTTTAGTAGCGTCGCCTTCTGGCCGGCCTCAGCCGTCGGATCTTCAGCCTTTCCCGGAAATCGGCGATGAACCTTCTTTTTCGCCCATTTCTTGACATTTATTCCATTTCTATACAAACTGTCCAGAATCATGGCTTCATACACCGAGACCGCCTGACATGGTCAAACGCACCGCCGAGCAGCGTGTCCTGCTCGACCAGATCAAGCAGATTGCCGATGGCCTCGGCCAGACGCTTGCGCCGTTCTGCGAGGTCGTGGTTCATGACCTGCTGGAGCCCGAGCAGTCGATCCTGGCCATCCACAACAACCTGTCCGGCCGCGCCGTTGGCGATCCGACCACCGAGCTTGGTCAGGCACGCATCACCGATCCCGACTACCCGCAGGTTCTGGCCAACTACGCGAACCAGTTCGCGGACGGTCGTCAGGCAAAAAGCACGTCGATCGGCATCAAGGACGCCAGCGGCAACTACATTGCCGCGCTGTGCATGAATGTCGACCTGACGCTATTCCGCAGCCTGCAGATGGCCATGGGCCAGTTCGTCCAGACCGCCACGGACGGTCCGAAGGAAACGCTCGATCCTGCAGGCACCGACGCGCTGCGCGACCGCATCGACGCCTTCGCCGCGCGGCTGGCCACCACGCCGCGCGCCTTGAAAACCGAGGAGCGGCGCGCGCTGCTGGGTGAGTTGAAGGCATCGGGGCTGCTCGATGTTCGACGCGCCATGGAAACCGTCGCGGCCCATCTGGGCGTGTCGCGCGCAGCCGTCTACAGCTATGTCCGCTAATCAACGATCCGCAGAGCTGCTTCTGCTCGACAAGCACGCCGTGGAAGCGGCGCTGCTGCCCGACGACGTGCTGGCCGCCGTGCGCGAGGCATTCGTGCTGCACAGCCAGCGTGAGGGACGCGTCTTCCCTGTGGTGCGGGAAAAGCTGGCGACAGGCGGGGTGTTCGGCATCAAGGCCGGCGACGTGGGCAGCCAGAACCTGCTTGGCTTCAAGGCTGCCGGGTTCTGGCCTGGCAACCGCCAGTTGGGCGGAGACACCCACCAGGCCACGATCGTCCTGATCGACCCCGCCACGGGGCGGCCCCTCTGCATCGTTGACGGCAACGCCATCACCACGGCACGTACCGGCGCCGCCGGCGGCATCGGCCTGCAACAACTGGCCCGGCCCGACAGCACGCGCGTCTGCGTCTTTGGCACCGGCGTCCAGGCCCGCATTCAGCTCGAATTTGCCTTGCTCCTGATGCCCACCTTGCAAACGGTGCGCTATGTTTCGAGCAGTGGCCAGCGCCACGCGGCGTTTGAAGCAGCCTTCCAGGACCGGTGTGACATCCAACTGGCGACGGACCGCGATGACGCCGTGGCCAACAGCGACGTGGTAATCACCGCCACCCCGGGCGGCGGCCCCTTGTTCGACGCCCAGGCCGTGCGGCCGGGCACGCACCTGACCTGTGTCGGCGCCGATACCACCGGCAAGCGCGAACTGCCTGCGGGCGTGCTGGAACGCGCGCGCATCGTCGTGGACGACAGCGAACAGGCGCGCCGCATCGGCGAATGCCAATGGGCCCCCGATCTCCCATGCATCGAGATTGGCGACCTGCTGACCGGCAAGGCCACGATCACGCGCGAGCCCGCCGATATCACCGTATTCGACATGACCGGACTGGCCCTGCAGGACCTGACGGTCGCCCGCTTCCTGGACCAACGCGCGCGGGCCGACGGCACCGGCACACGCCTGGCCTGGCCCTGGTAACAACTCTCCTCTCCCTGCCCATCATGACGACCCTGCAACTGCCCACCTACGCCGACGTCGAAGCCGCCGCCAAACGGATCGAAGGCTTTGCCAACCGCACGCCGGTCAACACGTCGCGCACGCTCAACGAAATGCTCGGCGCGGAAGTCTTCTTCAAGTGCGAGAACTTCCAGCGCATGGGCGCCTTCAAGTTCCGAGGCGCGTTCAACGCGCTGGCGAAGTTCACCGCCGAGCAACGCCGTGGCGGCGTGGTCGCGTTCTCGTCCGGCAATCACGCGCAGGGCATCGCGCTGTCCGCGAAGCTGCTGAACATGCCCGCCACGATCGTGATGCCCCACGACGCTCCGGCCTTGAAGGTAGCGGCGACGCGGGGGTATGGCGCGACCGTGGTGAGCTATGACCGCTACAAGGAAGACCGTGAAGCCATCGGCCGCGATCTGGCCGAAAAGCACGGCATGACGCTGATCCCGCCGTATGACCATCCGGATGTGCTGACGGGCCAGGGCACCGCCGCCAAGGAACTGTTCGAGGAAGTGGGCGCGCTCGACGCCATCTTCACCCCGCTGGGCGGCGGCGGACTGCTCTCCGGCACCGCATTGACCACGCGCGCGCTGGCGCCACAGTGCCAGATCTACGGCGTGGAGCCCGAGGCGGGCAACGACGGCCAGCAATCGTTCCGCAGTGGTTCGATCGTCCATATCGACACCCCGCAGACCATTGCCGATGGCGCTCAGACGCAGCACCTGGGTCAGTACACGTTCAGCATCATCAAGCGTGACGTGACTGATATCCTGACCGCAACAGACGCGCAACTGGTCGAGGCCATGCGCTTCTACGCCGAACGGATGAAGATGATTGTCGAGCCGACCGGCTGCCTGGGCCTGGCGGCGGTCATGCAGATGAAGGACGCGCTCAAGGGCAAGCGCGTGGGCGTAGTGATCAGCGGCGGCAACGTCGACCTGGAGCGATTCTGCTCGCTGCTGTCAGCCTGATCCTTCCGCGCATCAAACCGAACGTCAGGCACTCGGGCCGGGAATCGCATCCCCGGCCTGCTTCAAACCTCCCCACCCTGCTTCACGTCTTCCCTGGCCTTGTGCCGCTCCGCCTTCTCGGGCGAAAGCTGCATGAAGATCCACGCCGATGCCGACGTAATGAGCCCGACGCAGACGAACGTCGCGTGAAACGCAGGCAGGACGTCCAGGTGATGCTCGCCGATGCCCTCCTGGAACGTCGCCAGCAATGCGCCGGCGGATGTCACCGCCAGACTCATCGACAACATCTGCACCATCGACAACATGCTGTTGCCGCTGCTCGCCCGGGTACCACTCAGATCCTTGAGCGTCACGGTATTCATCGCGGTGAACTGGATCGAATTAACCGCGCCAAAAATCGCCAGTAGCACCACGATGAGCGCCAATGGGCGCGTCGGCGTGATCAGCGCGAACGACGCCATGACCAGTCCGACCACGAATGTGTTCGTCACCAGCACGCGGCGATAGCCGTGCCGTTCGATCAGCCACGTGGCCAGGCGCTTCGACGCCATGCCGGCGGCCGTGACAGGCAGCATCATCAGGCCGGCATCGAACGGGGAATAGCCGAGGCTGACCTGCAGGGTCAGTGGAATCAGGAACGGCATGGCGCCATTGCCGATACGCGCGAACAGGTTGCCAAGCAGGCCCACGCTGAACGAATGAATGCGGAACAGCCTCAGCGGGAACAGCGGCTGCTTGCGCTTGTTGGCGTGGAGCACGTACGCGCTGAGCGCGGCCATGCTGGCGATCAGCAGCATCAGCACCGTGGCGTGCTGAAAGCCCATCTCCGCGAGTCCGTCGAGCGAGAACGACAACGTCACCATGGCAATTGCCAGGAACGCATAGCCAACCGCATCGAACGTGCCGATGCCGGGCAAGCGCGAGTTCGGCATATAGCGGATGGTGGCCAGCACGCCCAGCAGGCCGACCGGCACGTTGATCAGGAAGATCCAGTGCCAGGAGAAGGTCTGGGTAATCCAACCGCCCAGCGTCGGGCCGATGAGCGGACCGATCATGCCTGGGATGGCCACGAAACTCAGCGCCTGCAGATACTGCTCGCGCGGAAACGTACGCAGTACGGAGAGTCGCCCCACGGGCAGCAGCATCGCCCCGCCCGCCCCCTGCACCACGCGGGCCGCGGTCAGGAACGGCAGCGAAGGCGCCGCGGCGCAAAGCAGGGATCCGGCCACGAACAACACGATCGCGATCTGGAAGATGGTTCTTGTGCCGAATTTGTCCGCCAGCCAGCCCGAAGCAGGAATGATGACCGCCATGGTCAGCGAGTAGGCGATGATCACCGATTGCATCCGCAACGGGCTCTCGCCAAGGCTGTGCGCCATCGACGGCAAGGCGGTGTTGACGATCGTCGAGTCGAGCGTCTGCATGAAGAAGCCCACCGCCACCACCCACAGCATGAAGCGCAGGCGGCGGTCGATGGGCATCGTGGACGGGTGGTCGGCAGGCGTGGCTGTGGACATGGGCTGGAGGCGGTGCGTGCGCCCTACTGCGCACGGGACGAACCGCAACCATAGGCTCGCACGGCCGCGCTGGCAAGTCCACAAGCCGTGCGGGTGCGCGCCGGCATCCCGAAAACCGGGGCCCGGCAGCCTCTTTGATGGCCTGCCGCACCCCGTCCGGGGCGACGCTCAGTTGCTGGCGTCGACCAGCGTGCGTGCCTCGACCACCTTGTCGCGATACGCCTCGAAGATCCGGCGCAGCGCCTGCTCCATCGACACCTCCGGCTTCCAGCCCAGTTCCCCGATCGTGTTGTCGATCTTCGGCACGCGGTGCTGCACGTCCTGATAGCCCTTGCCGTAGAAGTCGCCCGACGACGTCTCCACGATCTTCGTCTTGCGCGCTTCCTCGGCGTACTCCGGATACTCGGCCGCCATCTTCAGCATCATCTCCGCCAGCTCACGCACCGAGTGGATGTTGCCCGGGTTACCGATGTTGAAGATCTTGCCGTTGGCCACGCCGTCCTTGTTCTCGATGATGCGCATCAGCGCCGAGATGCCGTCCGAAATATCGGCGAACGCACGCTGCTGCGCGCCACCGTCCACCAGCTTGATCGGCTCGCCACGCACGATATGGCCCAGGAACTGCGTGACCACCCGCGACGAACCTTCCTTCGATTCGAAAATCGAGTCCAGCCCCGCGCCGATCCAGTTGAACGGACGGAACAGCGTGTAGTTCAGCCCTTCCTGCATCCCGTAGGCGTGGATCACGCGGTCCATCAGCTGCTTGGAGCAGGCGTAGATCCAGCGCGGCTTGTTGATCGGGCCGTAGATCAGCGGCGAGGCTTCCGGGTCGAACTCTTCGTCGGCGCACATGCCGTACACCTCCGAGGTCGACGGGAACACCAGATGCTTGCCGTACTTCACCGCGGCGCGCACGATCGGCAGGTTGGCCTCGAAGTCCAGTTCGAACACGCGCAGCGGCTCGCGCACGTACGTGGCCGGCGTGGCGATGGCCACCAGCGGCAGCACCACATCGCACTTGCGGATGTTGTACTCGATCCACTCCTTGTTGATGGTGATGTCACCCTCGAAGAAGTGCATGCGCGGGTGGTTCACCAGATCGCCCAGGCGGTCCGACGACATATCCATGCCGTAGACCTCCCATTGCGTCGTTTCCAGGATGCGGCGCGTCAGGTGGTGGCCGATGAAGCCGTTGATGCCAAGAATCAGGACTCGCTTCTGCTGCATGGATATATATGAAACCAAATTGATAGTGACCGACCTGAAGCCAGCCGGGGAGTTATTCGGAGCAGGTTTTACTGGGGCCCGGCAAGCGATGCCACGTTCGCCACCACCACGCGACGCCAGTCACGCGCCACCACGTACATCGACAAGGTCGGCGCGAGCGCCAGATAGGTGTCCGGGGACATCACGGCCATGGCCGGCTGGCCGTTCTTCCAGAGCTTGGTGAAACTGTCGACATCGGGCACCACGCGCTGCGGCTCCACCGTCGCGCCAAACGTCAGTTCGTCGGCTTGCCCCACCATCATCAGCGGATGACGCAGGTAGAACGGCAACGTATGGTCGAGCATCTGCACGCCGTAGAGCGGCATCTCCGGCGTCAGCTTCTGCGCGATCTGCGGCGCGATATCGGCGCCCGACGCCGGGCGGCCGACCGTCTCGTGGCCAAGCAGCGCCACGGTGAAGCCCAGGTACATGCCCATCGCGTAGACCGCCACGCTGGGCAGCACGCCACGGCGCAGCAGCAGGCGGGCCACCGCGATGCCCAGCAGCATCACGACAAAGGCCACGGCCACCCAGACTGCGTAGGCGCGGTAGAACGAATTGGGAATGTGGTTGGCATTGAGTGTGGCCACCACGGGACTGGCCAGCAGCCCGCAAGCCGCCACGATGGCCATGCCGATGAGTTGCTTGCCCCAGCTACGCGGGCTCAGGCGATCGAGCGCCACCCCGGCGAGAATGCCCAGTGCGGGGATCACCGGCACGATATAACCTGGCAGCTTCGAGCGGGAAATGCTGAAGAACACGAAGATCGCGATGGCCCAGATGCCGGCCATCAGCGCCGGACGGAAGCGTGCCTGCGTGCCTTCGACCGGCGCGCGCATGGCGGTCCACAGCTTCGGGAAGATGCCCGCCCACGGCAGGAACCCGCCGATGACCAGCGGCAGGAAGTAGAAAACCGAGCCCGACCGCGAGTGGATATTCGACGTGTAGCGCTGCCAGTGCTCGTGAATGAAGAAGAAGTTCGGAAATTCGGGGTTACGGACCGATACCAGATAGAACCACGGTACCGTGATCACGAGCATCACCACGACGCCCAGCGCCAGATGCAGGCGGCGCCAGAGGCCCCAATCCCGCGTCACCAGCGTATAGACCACCAGCACCAGCCCCGGGAGCGCGATGCCCACCAGCCCCTTGGTCAGGATGGCCACGCCCATCGCGGCCCAGCAGGCGACCATCCAGCCGCGCCGCGCCGCCACGGAGGCGTCCGGATGCTGGCCCATCAGCATGAAGGCCAGCACGCAGGACATCACGCCCGCCAGGGTCATGTCGAGCGTATTGAAATGGGCCGCCACGCTCCACATCGGCGCGGCCAGCAGGGCAAGGCCGGTGAAGGCCGCGGCACGCGCGCCAAACCAGCGACGCGCGGCCATCATCGACACGCCGATGCCGAGCAACCCGGACAGCGCCACGGCCAGCCGTGCCTGCCACTCGCCCAGCCCGAAGAGTTCGTAGCCCACCACCGTTACCCACATATGGAATGGCGGCTTCTCGAAATACTTCAGCGCGTTATAACGAATCGTCACCCAGTCACCCGAGGCGAACATCTCGCGCGAAATCTCCGCATAGCGCCCTTCGTCGGGCCCGACCAGATGGCGCATGTCCAGCGAGACGAACCAGACCACCAGGGCCACGGCGACAAACAGCACGACCCAGCCTGTGGCGGCCGACCAGCCGACCGCCCCTTGGGTCGACTGCGAGGATGCGACGGACGCGCGTTGCTGAGAGGTGGGTTGCGGCATGAAAGGGAGGGATGGGTAGGTGGGCTATCAGGGAAATCTCTGGCGCGACGCCATGCCCAGAAAAGCCGGCGCTCGCGATGACACCGGCTAAAAATAGCGCGCAGATTATGAGAGAAACGTTAACGTCAGATTAATAATGCGACACACAGCCTGCGATGCTACGCTTTCCACCGGCTGATATGGACCTTACGGCGCGATTAATGCCAATATCTCAAACAGCCGTTTCAGTCACTATAAGATGCGAATCCTGATTGTTGAAGACGACCCGATGCTCGGCGACGGGCTCCAGCGCGGCCTGAAACTGATAGGTCATGCCGTGGACTGGTTTGGCACCGCCGCCGAAGCCGACCGTGCCATTGGCATGATGCACTACGACGCCGTAGTGCTGGACCTTGGTCTGCCAGACGACGATGGCGTGGCGTTGCTTGGCCGTTGGCGCCAGCAGGGCCGGCAGATGCCAGTCGTGGTGCTGACCGCGCGCGATGCCGTGGCCAGCCGGATCTCCGGGCTAGACGCCGGCGCCGATGACTACCTGGTCAAGCCAGTGGAACTGGACGAGCTGGCCGCCCGGCTTCGCGCAGTCACCCGCCGCGCGGCCGGGATGCCCGAGCCCGTCTGGCGTCATGGCCCACTCGAGTACCAGCCCGCTGCGCGCCTGGCGCTCTGGCACGGCAAGGCCGTGGACCTGACCAGCCGGGAATCCATGCTGCTGGAACTGTTGCTGACCTACCCCAACCGTGTGCTGACGCGCGAATTCCTGCGCGACAAGCTCTATGACTGGGACAAAGGCTCCGAAAGCAACACGCTGGAAGTCCACATCCATCACCTGCGCAAGAAGCTCCATCCCGGCATCGTGCGCACGCTGCGCGGCGCCGGCTACACCCTGGGCACGCTCGAGGCGATCGAGATCGGCACCTCGGAACCCGAGGGCGGGGATCGCGCATGACGCTGCGGCGGCGGCTGATCCTGGCCGTCCTGGCCGCCGTGACGTTTGCATGGGTACTGACCAGCGCATTGATCTACCTGAGCGCCCAGGAAGAAATCAACGAGCTCTATGACACCGCGATGGTCCGCATGGCCCAGCAGATGCAGGCCCTGCTGCCGCGCGTGCATACGCAAACCTCGCCGGCGCCGCCGGCGGCGAACGGGCCGATCCCCGGAGATGCCGATCTGGTCGACGAGGGGTCGGCCGGGCTTGGTGATCTGGCGATCGCCGCATGGCGCCCCGACGGGGAGCCCCTGCACATCGACCCGGACGGAGATCACCTGCCCCGGCTGCCCGACGTCCAGGGGTTCACCGAGCGCAAGATCGACGGCGTGCCCTGGCGGCTCTACTACCTGAACGACCCGGCACAAGGCTGGCGCGTATGCGTCGGTCAGGTCAAGGCCGAGCGTGGCGAACTGATCGTCGCGTATCTGCAGGCGCAGGTATTGCCTTGGGTCTTTGGTCTGCCGCTGCTGACCACGCTGCTGCTCTGGGGCGTGAGCCGCGCCCTGCATCCCGTGCTGACGCTGTCGCAGGCCATTGCCGCGCGCGTGCCGGGCGATCCTACCCCGCTGACACTGCATGAGGTGCCGCGCGAACTCGTGCCGCTGGTGACGGAAATGAACAAGCTGCTGAGCCGCGCCACGGCGCTGCTCGAACATGAACGCCGCCTGACCGCCGATGCCGCGCACGAACTGCGCACGCCGCTGGCGGCCCTGAAGGCCCAGTGGGAAGTCGCACGCCGCTCCGACGATCCGACCGAGCGCTCCCGCGCCGCCGCCAACGTCGAGGCCGGCATCGACGGTATGAGCCGGCTGGTCTCGCAACTGTTGACGATGAGCAGGCTCGAGGACGAAGAGGCGCCGCCCACGCGTGGCCCGGTGGACTGGCGGGAGGTGTCGCGGCAGGTGCTGTCGGATTGCCTGCTGCTATCCGAACGGCGCAACGTCGACATGGAAGTGCTGTGGCCTCCGGCAGGCCAGCAACCGCTACCTGTCAACGGCGACCCAACACTGCTCGGCACGATGCTTCGTAATCTGATGGACAACGCCATCCGCTATAGTCCGGCTGGCACGGTGGTGACGCTGGCGTTCGAACCTGACCGGATTACCGTGTCCGATCGTGGCCCGGGCGTAGCACCGGAACTGCTGCGGCGGCTCGGCGACCGCTTCTTCCGCGCCGCAGGCCAGCAGGAGCAAGGTAACGGACTCGGGATTTCGATCGCGCGCCGTGTGGCCGTGCTTCATGGGCTCGCGCTGGAGTTCGCCAACCGTCAGGCCGGCGACGGCAGTGGACTGGTGGCTGCCATCCGCCTCAATGGCATGTATTGATCGGCATTGGCCCACAATGACGGGAAATCGTCAGAACCAGCATCCGGCATGAGCACGCTCCGCGCCACCGAAACCCATCGCGCCAGCCAAAGCGCCTGGGAGGTCTTCCTTGTCTTCCTGCGGCTCGGTCTCACCTCCTTTGGCGGGCCGGTCGCCCATCTGGGCTACTTCCGCGACGCCTTCGTCACGCGCCGTCGCTGGCTCACCGAACACGCTTATTCCGATATCGTCGCGCTATGCCAGTTCCTGCCCGGCCCGGCCAGCAGCCAGGTAGGCATGGTGGTCGGTCTGTCGCGGGCCGGCTACCCCGGCGCGCTGGCCGCGTGGGTCGGCTTCACACTGCCATCGGCAATCGCATTGATCCTGTTCGCGCTGGGCCTGTCGCACTATGGCAATCTGGTGCCACCGAGCGCGCTGCACGGGCTCAAGGTGGCGGCGGTGGCGGTGGTCGCGCAGGCGGTCTGGGGCATGGCGCGCTCGCTGTGCCCCGACGCTCCGCGCATCACGCTGATGATTCTCGCCGCCGTGGCCGTGACACTGATCCCCTCGCCGTGGTGCCAGGTCGGTGTGATGGTGGTCGCCGGGATGGTCGGCGCGCAGCGCTTCCGCACCGCACAGGTCCCGCCACACGAACCACTGTCGATACCCGTTGGGCATGGCGCGGCAATCGGATTCCTGCTGCTGTTCGCGGGACTGCTGGCCGGCCTGCCCGTGGTTGCCAGCTTGATTCCGAACCATGCCCTGGCGCTGGTCGATGCGTTCTACCGTGCCGGCGCGTTGGTGTTCGGCGGCGGACACGTCGTACTGCCGCTGCTGCAGGCGACAGTGGTACCCACAGGCTGGGTGAACAATGACACCTTCCTGGCCGGCTATGGCGCCGCGCAGGCGGTACCGGGTCCCCTGTTCACGTTCGCGGCGTTCCTCGGCGCAGCCGGTGGGCCCGCGCCGACTGGCTGGATCGGCGGCATCGTGTGTCTGCTGGCGATTTTCGCGCCCTCCTTCCTGCTGGTCTTTGGCGCCCTGCCGTTCTGGGAGCGATTGCGCCGCCACGCGGGCACGCGTGCGGCGCTCGCGGGTGTCAACGCGGCCGTGGTGGGCCTGCTGCTGTCCGCGCTCTATCAGCCGGTCTGGACCAGCGCGATCCATGCCCCCGCCGATTTCGCGTTGGCACTGCTCGCTCTGGCTGCGCTGACCGTGTGGCGCGTGCCGCCGTGGGCCGTGGTGACGGGTTGCGCGCTGGCGGGCTGGGGGATGCATGTGGGCGGGGTGGCCTGAGCCAATGAAGCGCGCGGGGCTGGCTCGCCCTTGCGCCCGCGTGGCAATCGCCGCGCTGATCACACTGCTGTCGGGCTGCGCCGCCTCCACCGAAACCCCTGCTGCGAATGACCCGGCCACCACCATCGACGTGGTCGAGCGCGACTGGCACACCGACGTCTGCATCCGCACCGAGGATGCGGATACGCGCCTGATGCGGCTGGTGATCGGGTACGGGGACTCGCGTTACCTATGTTTCGGCTTTGGCGATCGACACTACCTGCTCAGTCGGGAGCGCGGCCCGATGACGCTGCTCTCGGCGCTGCTCCCCGGCGCAGGCGCCATCCTGCTGACGGTCTTGCGCGATACGCCGGCCGCCGCATTCGGCGCGGACAACGTGGTGCGGCTCGACGTCAGCGAGCCCGGCATGGAACGGCTACGGGAATTCCTGGGCAACGCCGTGCAGACCAACGATACCGGTGCGCCGATCAGCCTTGGAGAGGGCCCCTATCCAGGTGGCCTCTACTTCGGCGCCACGGCGGACTATGACGGCTTCTATACGTGCAATACCTGGACCGCCGACGCCTTGCGCGCGGCTGGCATCCCGATTCTTGGTCCCGTGCTGTTCGCCGACGGTGTCATGCGACAGGTCCGGCAGATCGCGCAGCCCGCGCGCTAGGCCACTAGCACGGCGCCGGACTGCAGATCGTTGTCGTGGTACCCGGGGCCGGCGTCACCACGGTAGTCTTCTGTGGAGGACTGGGATCGCTGCTGCTGAACGACACGCAACCGGCAACGCAGATCGGCAGCATCAGGATCATGATGAGTCTGGACATGGTGTGTCCCTCCTGGATGTGCAAAAGAACAAAAGAACAAAAAAACAATACGCGGCCAGTTTAGATAGCGGTCCTTGGGCGCCGCCATCGGCCTATCTCCTACAGCGGGTGAACAAGAAGACGCTGGCAAGTGGCGTTGGTAGCGCCGTGAAAAGAGAGTGCCGAGCCGGCTGTGGCGGTCCGGAAACAAATAGAGCCGTCTCGGAAGACGGCTCCATGCCCCGCGTACTTTGTGTCAATTCGCCACCTGCCCATCCTGGTGTCTCTGCGGGCCTCCATGGACGATACCGGCGATAGCGAAGTCGGCCCGCGGCAACCCCTCCGGTCGCATCTGGATTCCCGACTTATTCAGCGGGCCAACAACGGATGACATTCTGACGCTGCAATATTTCGGAAATAAGACGCTGCCGAGCCTGATACCGCACACGTGGATCAGATCCACGCTTATTTCTGTTGCGTCCGTTATCGTGGCGCCATCCACTCGCTAGAATGAAACAACCTGCTTCCCGGAGAGTACGTATGAAACGCGATGCCGTTGCCGTGACCGAGACAACTCCAGAGGGGCTGGCCGCCCTGATCTATCACATTGCCCACAGTGCCAGTCAGGGGCAGCTCGATCCCGAATTCGTACGCAAGCTTGGCAAGCGCGTGGACAAAGAACTCGAAGCGATGGAAGCCGGTGGCAAGATGAATGCGACCGACAAGAAGCAGTTGCTGCACGCGGTGCAAACGCTGCACACGACCACAGACGTGGAGGAAGGTGCCCGCCTGACACGCGCGCTGGAGCGCCTGCGCGATCATGATGCGCGCGCCGCGCTGCCCCCCGCCCAGTAAAAGCCCCCGCTGAAAACGAAGAACGCCCCTGGGCCGCCAAGTCGGTCCAGGGGCGTTTTTTTATCCGGCAGGACGGGGGGAAAGGCCCCGCCTGTCGGTGCCTCCCTTTAGCCGGATCGTGGATGCTTAGAAGCGGTGACGGATGCCTGCGATGGCGCCAGTCTGGTTGGCACCGGCGATAGCCGTGCCAGCACCGTTGAGGCCCAGGTTCGATGCGCCCTTGTTGGTCACGTAGCCCACGTTCAGATAGGCATCGGTGCGCTTCGAGAAGGCGTAATCGGCCGACAGCACGAACATCCACGAATCGTTGTTGCTCTCATGCGCATCAGTGTAGTACGCGGCACCAGTCAGGGACAGGGCCGGGGTCACGCGGTACAGGCCGCCGAGCCAGTAGACATTGTTGCGCGCGGCGGCAGTAGCAGCCGTGGCCACGCCATCGTCACGCATCCAGCGATAGCCGGCGAACACCTTGGCCGGGCCAAAGTCGTAGGACGTACCGACGGCCAGACGTTTGATGGCGCGGTCCGAGATGGCCGGCGTGCCGCTCTGAGTCTGGTCATAGGCGGTGCCGACCGAGAAGGCGCCGGCGGTGTAGGCCAGGCCGGCGCCGAATGCGCGACCAGCCTTGTAGTTGCCCGGCACTTCGCCGTTATTGTTGGCACCCGTGCTGTAGTACCCGGTGCCGGTCAGGCCACCGAACTTGCCCGTGTACTTGAGCGAGTTGTCGGCGCGGCCATTGAAGCCCGAGTCAACCGAGTTCAGCGAGTACTTCGGACCCACGCCCATCGGGTCGTAGGCACCGAACAGGTCATACAACGCGTTCTGCTGGCGGCCCAGGGTCACAGCACCAAAGCCGCCCTGCAGGCCCACAAAGGCCTGGCGACCGAACAGTCGGCTGCTCTGGCCGGACAAACCGGTGTCGATGTCGAAGCCCGACTCGAGCGTGAAGATACCCTTCAGGCCACCGCCCAGGTCTTCCACGCCACGCAGGCCCCAGCGCGAACCGGACATGTTGCCCGAGCTCACGCGCACCGCGGTACCACCGTTGCCACCCGGGGAATGGGTAGCGAATTCAATACCTGCGTCGGCGATGCCGTACAGGGTCACGTTCGAGGCGGTTTGTGCCGATGCAACGCCGGACAGGGCGCACGTACCCGCAGCCGCCAAGGCAAATAGAGCTTTCTTCACTGTATATTTCTCTGTTTTGTTTAAGACATTGAGATGCTTCCCCGCTCCGCAGTCGTCCGGAAAGTGCTTGCGACACAACGCCGGCGAGCGGTGACCGATAGGGGCGCATCGCAATTATTCCGATTCAGTATGAAATTCTTGTGTCGTAACAAGAGTTATTGCCATATCAGGAATCCACCCTCATAGAGGGTTGTGCTTTCAGACGATGCGTGATTCGGGTTTTCCCTGCCCACAATTTGGTAGCATTCACACTTTTCCGAGAACGGCATTTGACGCCCCGATGACAGCGCGCAACGGGACCGAGGTGCCTGTGTCAATGCGCCTGGATTCCATCAAGACCTTCATCGCCTCACGCCTGTCGCTGATCCGTCAGCATTTGCGCCGTCCCACGCGGCGCGAGGTCGTGCTGGCGGTGGCCGCCATCCCGGCGCTGGTGCTGCTCTATATCCTGTTGCTGATCCCGTTCACGCCGGGCATCAGCGACATCCGCAAGGCCAAGTCCGAACAGCCCGCGCAGGTACTGTCGGCCGACGGCAAGGAAATCGCGGTCTACCGCTGGGCCAACCGCGACTGGGTCAAGCTTTCCGAGATCTCGCCCAATGTGGTCGACGCGCTGATCGCCACCGAGGACCACCGCTTCTACCAGCACCACGGGCTCGACTGGCGGCGCACCGCCTCGGCCGCGCTGCATACGTTCTCGGGCGACCGCCAGGGCGGTTCCACGCTCACGCAGCAGCTGGCGCGCAACCGCTACCCGGACGAGATCGGCCGCGCGCCCACTTTGACGCGCAAGCTCAAGGAAGCGATCACGGCACTGAAGATCGAAGCGCTTTACTCGAAGGACGAGATCCTCGAGACCTACCTCAACACGGTGCCGTTCCTGTACAACGCGTTCGGCATCGAGATGGCCGCGCGCACGTACTTCGACAAGTCCGCCGACAAGCTCGACGTGCTGGAAGCCGCGACGCTGATCGGGATGCTCAAGGGCAACAGCTACTACAACCCGGTGCTGAACCCCGAGCGCGCGCTGGATCGCCGCAACACGGTGCTGGCCCAGATGGTGAAACGCGGCAAGCTCGACCCGGCCCGCTTCGAGACGCTGAAGAAGCGGCCACTGCGCATCGACTTCGAGCGCCAGATCGAGGCACCCGGCCCCGCACCCCACTTCGCCCAGCAACTGCGCAAATGGCTGATTACCTGGGCTGACCGCAACGACTACAACCTCTATACCGACGGCCTGGTCATCCATACGACGATCGATTCGCGTCTGCAGACCATGGCCACCCAGGCACTGACGCGCCAGGGCAACCAACTGCAATCGATCGCCAACGCTGCCTGGGCACCGCGCGCGGGATGGTCCGAGAGCCGGGGTCTGGTGCAGGCATTCGTGCGCGAAACGCCGGAGTTCCGCGCCGCGGTGGCTGGCGGCCAGAGCGAGGAAGACGCGCTGAAGCGCCTGATGGCCGATCGCCCCTTTATGCAGGCGCTGCGCGAGCAGAAGACGCGCGTGCAGGCGGGCTTCATGGCGATGGACCCGACAACCGGCGAAATCAAGGCCTGGGTTGGCAGCCGCGACTTCACAGTCGACGCGTTCGACCACGTAGCCCAGGCGCGTCGCCAGCCCGGTTCCACGTTCAAGCCTTTTGTCTATGGCGCCGCGTTCGCGCGCGGGCAGAGTCCCGACGAGACCTTTATCGACCAGCCGGTCGAGATCAAGCTGGCCGGTGGCGAAATCTGGCGCCCCACCGATGAATCGCCGCCCACGGGCCGCGCGCTGAGCCTGCGTGACGGTCTGGTCTACTCGAAGAACACGATCACCGCCCAACTGGTGCAGACGATTGGCGCGGACCGCGTGGCGCAACTGGCCCGTGCGATGGGCGTGCGCGACAGCAAGCTCGAAGCCGTGCCATCGCTGGCGCTGGGCACGAGTCCGGTGACGCTCAAGGAAATGGTCAGCGCCTACGGCACCATCGCCAATGGCGGGCAATACCTCGCGCCGACCATGGTCACGCGGATCGAGGACCAGCAAGGCAATGTGCTGGCGCAGTTCCGCGATCCGTCACCGCAACGCGCGTTGTCGACCTCGGCCAACGAGACGCTCGTCGACGTGATGCGCGACGTGATCGACCGCGGCACCGGCACGGCGATCCGCACCCGCTTCGGCATCCGTGCCGACGTGGCGGGCAAGACCGGCACCACCCAGGACAACGCCGACGGCTGGTTTATCCTGATGCATCCCCAGCTCGTGGCCGGCGCATGGGTCGGCTTCAACGACAGCCGCGTGACGCTACGTAGCGACTACTGGGGCCAGGGCGCACATAGCGCGCTGCCGATCGTCGGTGACTTCTATCAACGGGCCCTGCGCGCGAGGATCATCGACCCGCGCGTGCGCTTCGCGGAATCCAACGAGAAGACCTGGTACTCCGCGATTACCGATCAGATCAAGGGCTGGTACCAGAAGCTGTTCGGCGCCGGCAAGAAGGAAGACGCCGCGCCCGTTCCACGTCCGGCGCCGCGCCGCCCGGCACTGCCGGAGACCGATAACGACGCATTGCCACCGGCCAGCGCATCGGCGGCAATCGCCGACGGCGGCATGGCACTCGACCCGGGTGAAGTGGTGGAAGCCACGCCACCGTCGTCTTCCGCAAGCGCCCCGGCAGCCCCGGCCGCTCCAACCGCGCCTGCCATCCCGGCATCAGCGCCGTCCGTGCCGGTGGTCTCGCCCGTACCGCCAGTGGCACCTTCGGTGGCCGGCGAGCCGGCTCAGTCGGATGCGGCGCCGGCTACAGCGCACTGACACAGCCACACAGACGCTGGCAGTGATTCAGGGCGCCGCGCGCAACGCGCGCAGCGCCTCCTCCGACAATGTCAACGCCGGTACCTCGGCGGGACGTGCCAACAGGTAACCCTGCGCATAGTCGATACCGAGTTCGCGGCACACGAGCAGATCGTCCACGCGCTCGATGCCCTCAGCCACCAGCTTCGTGCCACTGAGCTTCGCCAGCTTGCACAGCGCGCGCACGGCTTCGAGCTGGAACGTCGACGTGGCAATGCCGTCGATGACGACGCGGGCGATCTTCACGTAATCGGGCTTCATCGCGATCCACTGGCCGAGGTTGGCATGGCCGGTGCCGTAGTCGTCGAGCGCGAACTGCGCGCCGCGCGCGCGGATCGAGAAGACGGCCTTGGTCAGCGATTCCAGCGGCCCCAGTGGTGCCTGCTCGGTCAGCTCCAGCACGATGCGGTCCGAAGGCATGTCCACGCGCTGCAGGAAGTTGCGCACATCCTCCCGCGTGTCCTCGATATCACGCAGGGAGTCCGCGCTGTAGTTCAGGAATAGCTTGCCGGGCAGGCGCGCCTGCATGAATGCGGCAATCGCGGTGCGCGCGGCTAGCCGCTCCATGCGCACCAGCGCCCCCGCCCTGGCCGCTTCCGCGAACAGGGCGACAGGGTTCTCCAGCGGCGTGCCCACCGGGCCGCGTATCAGTGCCTCATACCCGAGGATGTCGCCAGTGGCGAGCGACCCGATCGGCTGGAAAACCGGTCGCAGGTACCTTTGTTCGAGGCAATCGGCGATGGTTGGCGTCATGGTGGCGACAAGGCTTGCACTCAAACTGGCGTTGGTTCATGCGGATCTTGCTATCGGAAGAATCCGCTCCCACCGCAGCTATCGGCATAACTCCTCCGCCACTTGAGCCACAACGCACCCTACTTGACGGGGGCATCACCCCCCACTTTCGCACCCCCTGCCCCCGGCTGCCACCGCATTTGCCACCACACCCTCAGCGCTACACCAGACCGATATCCCGCGAGCGCGTCCCCGGAAACACCTGCGCCAGACGCGCATCGTCCAGGCCATACAGACGACGGAAGACACCCCCCAGCACAGCGCGGTAGTCGTTCAGCACGGGATAGTCCCGGTTCTGATTGAGCGAGGCCTGCGTCACCGCGACCTGCTCGCCGACGATGCGGCCACCACGTACATTGCCGCCTGCGACCCAGTACACCGTGCCATGACCGTGGTCCGTGCCGCGCGTGCCGTTCTCGCGGAACGTTCGGCCGAACTCCGAGATCGCCACCACCGTCGTATTGCGCCAGGTCGGGCCAATCTCTTCGGCAAATCCGGCAATGCCGCGCCCCAGGTTATCGAGCAGGTTCGCCAGTTGGCCCTGCGCGCCCCCTTGATTGACGTGGGTGTCCCAGCCGCCCACATCGATGAAACCGATATTGAATTTATCGCGCATCAGCCCGGCCATGCGGCGGGCTTCCTGCTCGAAGCCACGGGCGCTCAGCGCGCGCCGGTTGGCCGCCTGCATTTCGTCCATGCGGCCCGACATCGACTCACCCTCCGCGCTGCGCATCGCGGCCTCATGCTTGCGCATCGCCTCGGCCTGCTCGGCAACCGTCTGGCGCAACTCGAAGCCCTCGGCAATCAGCGACTCGAAACGTGTTCCCTTGTACATCTGCGCCAGCATCTGGGTCTGGCGCGCGTCAAATGGCGTACGCCCGGTGCCCTTCAGCGACACGTTTGGCACGCTGAGCGCGCCCGACATCACCATCGGCAAGCCATCGGTAAACGCCACCGGAGCCGCCTGACCACCCATCGACTGCGCCAGGCGATTCAGGAAACCGCTTCCGCGTGGCATGCCGCCGCCGTGCCCATCACCCGCCAGTCCGGCTTCGATGCCGTCCTGCGTCTCGAAGTGGCTGCGCGACATGTCACTGGTCCCCGCGAACGGGATGAACGCCAGTTGCTGGCGCTGCCACAGCGGCAACATCGTCGTGCCCAGTACCGGGTGCAGCGCCCAACCGTCCGCCGACAGCGGCAGCGACGCAGCCGGATCGGGCGACGCACCGTCGGCCACCGGACGCTTGATGGCGATCGTCGGCCGCGACGCATAGTAGAAATCGCTGCCCGCCGGCACCAGAACGTTGGCCGCATCGTAGCCACCGCGCAGGAACACCAGCAGGAAGCGCGCATCGGCCTGCGCGGGCAGCGCGAACACGCGCGACGACATCGTCGGCAGCGTCAGGGCCAGCCCCGCGCCACCCAGGGTCCTGAGCCAATCACGTCGATTCATGACATGCTCCTTGCGCACTCAACGTTGCATCCATTCGGGCGAACTCAGCAATACCGCATTCCATTCCTGCTGAGACCCGGCCTGCGCCAGCGCGCCGCGCGTGGCGGGGCCCAGCGTGGCTTCGATCGTGTCGTAGAACATGCGGCTATTCGGCATCGGAAAACCACGCCGCTGCGTGGGTTGGCCATCCTCGCCAGTGAACAGGCCCGCCGGGCCGTTGCCGATGGTCCGCGCGATCTCGAAGCGCCGCACCAGTTGGCCCGAACTGGCCCACGCGCTTTCGGCGGCCGGGTAGCCGTCCGGCGTCACGTGGCCATACAGCGGCTCGCCCAACTGATTGAGCCAGTTGATTACCGGACGCAGATTGGTGACTGGCCGTCCGTCATAGGCCAGGCGCATCGACGAGACCACAAAAACCATCGGATCCTTGAACTTGCGCGCGCCGTGGGCCGCGGCACTGTCGAACTCTTTCGACAGCAGCATCGTCCGCAGCACCGCGCCGATATCGCCGTCGGTACGCGTGAACGTGGCGGCCATCCGGTCGACCAATGCCTGCGGCGGGGTATCGGACACGAAGTACGTGGCCAGCTTCGCCGAGATAAAGCGCGCCGTGGCCGGATCGCGCGACAGGATGGTCACGGCCCGCTCCACCTCGCTGTAGCCAGTGGGCTCGATGCGCTGGCCCAGCAGCACCTTGGAACCGAAATCATGGCGATTCGGATTGAATTCGAACAGCCCGTCGCTGCGATACATGGCCGCGCGCGCCGGCCCTAGCTTCGGCGGCTCTCCGCGCAGGTTCACACCCAGCCCGGTCAGCACGCGTGCCAGTTCCTGCACGTCCTGCTGCGTGTAGCGCGAGCCGCTGGGTCCGCCCGATATGCCCAGCGTGTGCAACTCCATCAGCTCGCGCGCGTAGTTCTCGTTGATGCGATTGGCCGCGCTCTGCGCGTTGTCCAGATACACCAGCATGGCCGGTGAGGTCACCGTCGCCATCACCAGATCCCGGAACTTGCCCAGCGCGTGCGGACGGATCGCGCGCTCCTCATACTCGGGCAGCATCGACCCGACCTGCCCCTTGGCCGCATAGACGCTGAAGTGGTTCATCCAGAACCAGGTCATCTGCTCGCGCAACTGGCCGGGCGAGTACAACGCCCTCAGCAGATGACGACGCTCGGTGTCGAGCACGAGTTCCCGCGTCTGGCGGTTGATCGCCTGACGCGCCTGCTGCTTCTCGGATTCGTCGGTAAGCGTGTTGATGCGCTCCCGCTCGGCGCGCACGGCCTGCTGGCGCTGTACGGCATCGCCCTGGCTGACGGGCAGCGCCGCGATTGCCGCCGCCACCGGTTGCGGGTCTGCCAGCGGCGTGTGCAACTGCTCTTCCAGATAACGCTCGCGTCCGATCGTCTGGAGGCGCTGCACGCTGGCCTGGTCAGCGCCGAAGCTGACCGTGTTCAGCCAGCGCAGGTCGGCCGACGACAGGCTGCCGGGCTGCGTCGCCCCCGATGGCGGCGTCTGGGCGCAGGCCGCCAGGAACGTTGCCGTGGCCAGCAGCGCCAGCAGGCGCTGCCACTTCCGTGCGCTCGATTTGGGGTTAACCATGAGGACACCCTCTTCTATGACAGATACAGATGGGAATGCCGGTTTGACGCCTGGACGATGCGGTTGGTTGACGGCCAAAGGTACCGAGTCTGTTACGAGAGCTTTCCGCCTGGGCCTGTCATCGCCCGGTCACACTCGCATCCGAGAATTCGGCTTCATGACAGGCGCAGGGCCCGGGCGAATCGCATCGACGATGCGGCATCGCAGCAACGGAAAACCTTGACGCCTGATTTTTCGGCGCTTCAATGAAAACGTTTTCATCGCTGCATGCCCCCACCCCCCGACGAGGAAGCCCATGGCGCCGTCCCGCCGAACCGTGTTGTCGCAAAGCGTTGCCTCCGCCGAGCCCGGTCATGGTGTGACACTGGCCGACGTCGCCCTCGCGGCGAAGGTATCGCTGGCCACCGCCTCGCGTGTGTTCAGCCATCCGCAGCTCGTCAGGGAAACCACCGCCAACCGCGTTCACGAGGCCGCGCAGCGGCTGTCGTTCCGCCCCAACCTGCTCGGCGCCAAGCTGCGCGCGCAGCAGACCCGCATTCTCGGCGTCATGCTGCCCACGCTGGAAAACGCGGTATTCGCCGAATGCTGGCGCGGCATCGAGGAATCGGCGATGGTCGCGGGCTACTCGCTGATGCTTGTGACGAGCGGTTACGACACCGAACGCGAGCGCGAGCGGATCGAATATCTGCTCCGTCATCGTGTCGACGGCATGGTGCTGACCGTTGCGGATGCCGCCCAGAGCCTTGTTCTCGACCAGCTCGACAAGGAGTCGGTGCCCTACGTGCTGGCCTATAACCAGGTATCGCTCCCAGGCCGGCACTCGGTGTCCGTCGACAACCGCGCCAGTGCATGCGAGGGCGTCAAGGCGCTGATCACCGCGGGCCACCAGCGCATCGCCGTGATCTCCGGCGCCTTCATGGCCTCCGATCGCGCGCGGCAGCGCTTCGCGGGCTATGAGGACGCGATGCGCGCGCATGATTTGACGCCGCTCGCCCCGGTCTGCCTGCCCTCGCACACAGCCAGCAATGCCATGCAGATTCGTGAACTGATGACGCGTGCCGACGCCCCCACCGCATTCTTCTGCACCAACGACCTGCTGGCGATCGGCGTAATTTCCGATCTCAAGCGGCTGGGCCGCCGCGTGCCGGGCGACGTATCCGTGCTCGGATATGACGGCATCGCGCTTGGCGCGCTGGTGGAGCCGCCGCTGGCCACCGTCATGCAGCCGAACGCCGAGATCGGCGCGCAAGCCGTTCACCAGCTTTTGCAACGGCTCCAGCATCGCAACCTGAACCACGATGACGCAGCAGAAGGCGCTTTCCTGCTGCCACACATGCTGCGCCTTGACGGTACCGTCAGCGCGCCGCGATAAAACCTGCCTACAAGCGCCATACGCACCACTTGCCGTCTCAACCTTCAACCAGGGAGCTTCACATGTCGACGCAATCCTTCTGGCGCCGTCCGCTGCGCTGGCTGGCCATCACCGCAACCGCCGCGGCCTTCAGCCAGGGCGTGGCCGCGCAAACCGCCATCTGCTACAACTGCCCGCCCGAATGGGCCGACTGGGCCGCGCAGATCCGCGCGATCAAGGAAAAGACCGGCATCACCGTGCCACTCGACAACAAGAACTCCGGCCAGTCGCTGGCGCAGCTGGTTGCCGAGCGCGCCAGCCCGGTGGCCGACGTGACCTACTTGGGCGTGACGTTCGGCATCCAGGCCAAGGCCGATGGCGTGACGCAAGGGTACAAGCCGGCCAACTGGAACGACATTCCCGACGGTCTCAAGGACCCGCAGGGCAACTGGTTCGCGATCCAC
Source organism: Cupriavidus metallidurans CH34 (assembly GCF_000196015.1). Taxonomy (NCBI): domain Bacteria; kingdom Pseudomonadati; phylum Pseudomonadota; class Betaproteobacteria; order Burkholderiales; family Burkholderiaceae; genus Cupriavidus; species Cupriavidus metallidurans. Next base: position 1,497,767 of record NC_007974.2, read on the forward strand.
TCCGGCACGCTCGGTTTCATGGTTAACGTCGACGCACTGCGTGGCAAGCCCGTGCCGCAGTCATGGGCCGACTTGCTCAAGCCGGAATACAAGGGCCTGATCGGCTACCTCGACCCGGCCAGCGCCTTCGTCGGCTATGTGGGCGCCGTGGCGGTGAATCAGGCAATGGGTGGCACGCTGGACAACTTTGGCCCGGCCTTCAAGTACTTCCGCGAGTTGCAGAAGAACCAGCCGATCGTGCCGAAGCAGACCGCCTATGCGCGCGTGCTGTCTGGCGAGATTCCCATCCTGCTCGACTATGACTTCAACGCCTATCGCGCCAAGTACAAGGATCACGCCAACGTGGCGTTCGTGATTCCGAAGGAAGGCACGCTGGTGGTGCCCTACGTGATGAGCCTGGTCAACAACGCGCCCCATGCCACCGAAGGCCGCAAGGTGCTTGATTTCGTGCTGTCCGACCAGGGCCAGGCGCTGTGGGCCAACGCCTACCTTCGCCCGGTGCGTAACGTGCCGATGCCGAAGGACGTGCAGTCGCGCTTCCTGCCCGCCGCCGAGTACGCTCGCGCCAAGCCGGTCGACTTCGGCAAGATGGCTCAGGTGCAGAAAGCCTTCAGCGAGCAGTACCTGAAGGAAGTCCGCTGATCCAGGCGCCGCCAGACTCCATCATGACCAGACGATCCCCCGCCCTCTTCCTGTTCGCGCTGCCCGCGCTCGTCGTGTTCCTGGCGTTCTTCTGCCTGCCGATGGCACGGCTGATCGAAGTCAGCCTGACCGGCAAGGACGGCGCGGGGGTCTACTGGACCGTGCTGACCAGCGGCCGCTACCTGCACAGCCTGATGGTGACCGTGCTGCTCTCGGCGCTGGTCACGCTGGCGACGCTGGTGATCGCCGGCATATCGGGCACGTTCCTGCAACGCCATCCGGTGCCGGGCAAACCAGTGCTGGTGGCAATGCTGACGTTTCCGCTGGCCTTCCCAGGTGTGGTGATCGGCTTCATGGTCATCATGCTTGGGGGCCGCAACGGCCTGCTGGCTTCGATTGGCGATGCGCTGACCGGCGAACGCTGGACCTTCGCCTATGGCCTCGCCGGCCTGTTCGTTGGCTACCTGTACTTCTCGATTCCGCGCGTGATCCTGACGGTGATGGCCGCCGTCGACAAGCTCGACACCTCGCTGGAGGAAGCGGCGCGCTCGCTCGGCGCCAGCCGCTGGCACGTGGTGCGCGACGTGATGCTGCCTGCGCTGATGCCGGCCATGCTGTCGAGCGGCGCAATCTGCTTTGCCACCAGCATGGGCGCGTTCGGCACGGCCTTCACGCTGGCCACCCAGCTCGACGTGCTGCCGCTGACGATCTACAACGAGTTCACCAACTACGCGAACTTCGGCATGGCCGCCGCCCTGTCGATCCTGCTTGGTGCTGTCACCTGGATGCTGCTGGCGCTGGCCCGCTGGTACTCCGGCGATGCGGTCGCCGCTACCGCCTAGAAGGCCCTATCAAAATGATTCTGGCGTCCTTGCGCGGCCTTGCCGTAACACTTGCAATGTCTGCGGCCGCGCGTCTAGCCAGCACCGCTTCGCTGCATCTTGATAGCGCCTCAATGCCTGCCGAGGATGCCCGATGACTTCAAAACCCCGCCGCACCGCCTATTGGCTGCAACTGACACTCACACTCGCGGTCTGCGCGTTCATGACGGTGCCCGTGGTGCTGTCCGTGCTGGCCGGCCTGACCAACAACATCTTTGTCGGCCTATCGAGCGGCCTGACTACCCGCTGGCTGGTCGAAGTCTGGTCGCTCTACCGCAACACGATCTTTCTTTCGCTGGGTATCGCGCTGGCCTGTCTGGCCTGCACCCTCGTGATCGGCGTGCCGGCCGCGTACTACATGGCGCTGCGGCGCAACCGCGTGACCCGGCTGATCGAGGAACTGCTGATGCTGCCCGTCGCCGTGCCTGGGCTGGCCACTGCACTGGGCTTGATCCTGCTTTACGGCGGCTGGCAGGCACTGCGGACGAGCTGGGTGTTTATCCTGATCGGACACGTGCTGTTCACGCTGCCGTTCATGGTCCGATCGGTGCTGGCGATTCTCTCCGCCATTGACATCCGCACGATCGAGGATGCTGCCGCGAGTCTGGGCGCCACGCGCCTGCAGCGCTTCTTCACGGTGGTGCTGCCCAATTGCCGCCAGGGCATCCTGGCCGGCGCGCTGATGGTGGTGACGTTGTCGGTGGGCGAATTCAACCTGACGTGGATGCTCCATACGCCCACCACGCAAACGCTCCCGGTTGGGCTGGCCGACAGCTACGCGTCCATGCGGCTGGAAATCGGCTCGGCCTACACCATCGTCTTCTTCGTGATGATCATTCCGCTGCTGGTGTTCATGCAGGCGCTGAGCGCGTTGGGCGCGCGTGCCCGCCGCCACGCTCCCCCACCTGAAGCCACCGCAGAACTGCCGATGACTGCCGTACCCCAATCCGCCGAGACCCGCCATGCATGAGCCCACCGCAATCCGCCTGCGCCACTGCGCCAAGACCTTTGCCGATGGGACGACCGCCCTGCAGCCGCTCGACCTCGATATCGGCGCGGGGGAAACCGTGGTGCTGCTCGGCCCGTCGGGTTGCGGCAAGACCACCACGCTACGCATCATCGCCGGTCTGGAGCAACCCGATGCCGGGGGCGAAGTCTGGTTCGGGGACACCGCCGTCACCGACCAGCCAATCGAACAGCGCGGCGTCGGCATGGTGTTCCAGAACTACGCGCTGTTCCCGAACATGACCGTGGCCGAGAACATCGCATACGGCCTGCGGGTGCGTCGTACTGATTCGGCCACGCGCAAGCGCCGCGTCAATGACATGCTGGCGATGATGCACCTGGAGCCATTCGCTGACCGGCGCGTCGACCAGCTCTCCGGCGGCCAGCGCCAGCGCGTGGCGCTGGCACGCGCCATCGCCGTACAGCCCCGCGTGCTGCTGCTGGATGAGCCGCTGACCGCGCTCGACGCGAAGCTGCGTGACGCGCTGCGCGCCGACATCAACCAGCTTTTACGCAGCCTGCACATCACGGCCGTCTATGTGACGCATGATCAGGCCGAAGCCATGGCGCTGGGCGACCGCATCATCGTGATGGACAAGGGCCGCATTGCGCAGGCCGGCACGCCGCAGGAGATCTACCGCTCGCCCGCGAATGCCTTCGTGGCCGACTTCATCGGCACGATGAACCATCTGCCCGCCGTGGCCGAAGCCAGACGCTGGCGCGTGCCGGGCGGTACGGTGCCGATGGCCGCCCCGAACGATGCCCCGGTCTCAGCGCAGGCACGCCTGATGTTCCGCCCCGAGGACGTGGCGCTGGTTCAGGCCGATCAAGCCCATGTGGAAGGCACCGTCGTCACCGCGCTCTTTCTTGGCAACCACACCCGCCTGCTGGTGGACGTGGGGACCAGCCAGCCGATGGTTGTCGAAACCGCCCGCCGCGATGCATGGCAGGCCGGTGAACGTGTCGGCCTGCGGATCGACACGGATCATCTGATCACGCTTCACGAAGCGGCATGACCCGCAGGACCCGGACAGACACCATGAACGCCGCTCCCTATCTGGTCGCGCAACTGACCGATCTCCATATCAAGGCGGGCGGCAAGCTGTCGTACCGCCGGGTCGATACCGCCGGCGCGTTGCGCACCGCCATCGACACGCTGCTCGCCGCGCCGCAGCAGCCCGACATCGTCATCGTCACCGGCGATCTGGTCGATTTCGGCAGCGAATCGGAGTACCGCTTCCTGCGCGATCTCCTGCAGCCCCTGCCGATGCCGGTCAGGCTTCTGCCCGGCAATCACGATCATCGCCCGTCGCTGCGTGCCGTATTCGCCGATCACGACTACCTGTTTGCGAACGGCGATGGCGACGCCCCGGTTCACTACGCCATCGACGCCGGACCGCTGCGGCTGGTCGGTTTCGATTGCACCGTCCCGGGCAAACCGGGGGGCCGGGCCGAAGATGCCGGGCTGGCCTGGCTCGATGCCACACTGGCGGCGGCACCGAAGCAACCGACGCTGGTGATGCTGCACCACCCGCCGTTCCACACCGGCATTGGCCATATGGACGACCAGGGCCTGGAGAACGCGCCGGCGTTCGAGGCGATCATCGCGCGGCACCCCCAAGTGGAACGCGTGGTCTGCGGCCATCTGCACCGCCATATCACGCGCCGCTTCGGTGGCACCATCGCCATGACCGCGCCGGGGCCCGCGCATCAGGTTGCCCTCGACCTCGATCCCCAGGCCGCGTCACGCTTCCGCATGGAGCCGCCGGGGTACCTGTTGCATTGGTGGCATCCCGCGCACGGAATGGTGACGCACCTTGCCGCCAGCGGCGACTATGGCGCGCTGCATCCGTTCTTCGACGCGAACGGGAAACTGATTGATTGATGGGGCGGCCGGGCATGTCCGCGTTCGGTATGCCACATTCAAACGCATGAAAGAAAACCAAGAGCCGCGCCAGAACGCCCGGATCGTGCCAAAGTAGGGCTCCCGCAACCGCGCGACGTCGATGCGACGAGCAGAGATTCCCATGAACCCGCTCATCAATCATCCAGCCATCCTTTTCGTTGTCATGCTGGTGGTCATGTCGTCGGCCACCGCACTTGGCGCGCTGGTGCTGCGCCGCATCCGGCCACTCCCTGCCGAAGTCAAGGACGACTTCGGCATCGTCCAGGGCGCCACGCTGACGCTGCTGGCCCTGCTGATCGGATTCACGCTGTCGATGGCCGTGGGACGGTACGATCAACGCAAGAACCTCGAGGAAGAAGAAGCGAATGCGATCGGCACCGAATATCTGCGGGCGGACCTGATCGAGGGGCCGGAAGCCGAACAGGTCAAGGCGCTTCTGGTCCGATACCTGGACCAGCGCATTCTCTACTACCGCACGCGCGACAGCGCTCAACTGCAGGAAATCGAAGCGGCCACCTCGCAGATCGAGGACGAGATGTGGAAGCTGATGCGCTCGGCGGCACGCGCGAAACCCACACCGATCACGGGCCTGGTGGTGTCCGGCATGAACGACGTTATCAACAGCCAGGGCTACGCCGAGGCCGCGTGGATCAACCGGATTCCGGTCTCGGCCTGGGGCCTGATGATCGTCATCGCCTTTTTCAGCAGCATGATGCAGGGCTACGGCGCCCGATCTGAAAACGCCAAGATCATCCTGATGCTGGTGCTTCCGTTCACCGTGTCGCTGTCACTGGCGCTGATCTCGGATATCGACAGCCCGCGCGGCGGCCTGATCCGTGTGTTGCCGCAGAACCTGCTCAGTCTTCAGGCATCGTTGAAGCGATAGGCCGCGCTTGCCCGATCGGTGCGCCCGGTACGGGACGGGGGGACGGGGAGACGACGCGACATCCCCCCATGGCGATGCCTATAATGCACTGGCACCCGGCATCGCCCGCAGAGGCGGAGCCCGGCATGCCGACATTGCCCACCCACCCTCCGCCCCGCCATGCATCCTCTTCGCCATCGTCTTGCCCTGGCCACGCTGACGCTTGCCACTGCCACCGGCTACACAGCCTCCGCCCTAGTCGCACTCATCGCACCCTTCGCACCCAACGCACACGCGCAGCCCGCGCCCGTCGTCTGGCAGATGGCGACCGAGTACCCGGCCACGTCGATGCCCGGCGAAGGACTGACCACGTTTGCCCAGGAAGTCGCTACCCGCACGCAGGGCACATTGGCGCCGCAGCCGACCTTCGACGCCAGCGCGGGCGTCAAGTCCGCCCAGATGCCGGCCGCCATCCGCGACGGCAAACTGCAGGCCGGCGATGCTTTCGGCGGCGCGTTGGGCGAGGTCGATCCGATTTTCCTGCTGTCGTCGCTGCCATTCGTAGCGACGTCGGTGGACAAGGCCCATCGCCTGGCCGATCTGGCCCGCGCGGACTACGCGCAGGCATTCGAGAAGCAGGGCCAGCACCTGCTCTACATCACACCCTGGCCGCCAACGGGCCTCTGGACACACAAACCCGTGGGCACGCTCGACGATCTGCGCACGCTGTCCGTGCGCGCCTATGACGAAACGTCCGCCGACGTCATGCGCGCTGCGGGAGCGAAGGCGCAGAACCTGTCGTTCGCCGATGCCATGCCGCGTCTGAAGGATGGCTCGGTCAATGCCGTGCTTTCGTCGGGCGATGGCGGCGCGGGCCGCAAGCTCTGGGACTACCTGCCCTACTTCACGGCCATCGGCTACGCCATGCCGTTGTCGTTTACGACCGTCAACGCAGCCGCCTGGCAATCCCTGACACCCGCCCAGCGAGACGCCGTGACCGCCGCCGCCAGAGCGACCGAAGGCAAACAATGGTCGCGGCTGAATACCCGCCTGACCGAGAACACCGCCCGAATGCGCGCCAACGGTGTGACCATCGACGACAATCCAGCGCCCGCCGTGCAACAGGCCCTGCAAGCCGCCGGGCTGAGCGCGGTCGGCGTCTGGCAGACACGCGTGGGCGAGCGCGGAGCCGCCTTGCTGAAGACCTATTTCAGCGCGGAGGCAGGGCTCCACTGAGCATTGCGGCGTGGGTCGGCGACCGAATGATTGCCCTTTAGGGCAGCGGGATTACCCTTTGTGCCAATGGCGCCCGACCTCCGGGTTGCCGATACTCGCGTTGATATGCTGTCGAGACTGGGAGAGTCCGGCCTTGCCAGGGGGTGCCAGCCACAGCCCTGGCCGCGAGTCAGGATCCTCCGGTATCCGCAGGCGTTTGCGCACGACCCTCGTGTCTACAGGATCTCCCGCCCATGCAATGCTCAATCGGATTCTTCAACCAGATGCCCACGGCGGTGCTGTTCATCACCGTCGGCCTTGGCTACGCCATTGGCAAGCTTCGCGTCGGCCCGATCGTGCTCGGCGGTGTCTGCGGCACGCTGATCGTGGCGCTGCTTGTCGGGCAGACCGGGTGCCAGATGCACGGCGAGTTGAAGGACGTTGCCTTCGCGCTCTTCATCTTCGCGATGGGATATTCGGGCGGCCCGCAGTTCTTCGCGAACTTGAACCGCTCCAGCCTGCGGTTCATGGTCCTGCCGCTCATCGAAGCGTTCGTGGTACTGGCAATCGTGCTGGTGGCCGTGCGAATGCTGGATCTGGACCCTGGCACGGCGGCGGGTCTCGCAGCCGGCGCGGCGACGGAATCCGCAGTGGTCGGCACGGCTGCGGAGGCGCTCAAACATCTGAACCTGGTCCCGACAGAACTGGCCCGGATGCAATCGAACATCGCCACGGCCTATACGCTGACCTACCTCGTCGGCCTGATCAGCATCGTGTTCTTCACCAGCCAGGTGGCTCCCTTCCTGCTTCGCTTCAACCTGCGCGAGGCATCGAGCGAACTGGCCAAGGAACTGCAGGCCGCGTCCGACGATGACGTCGCCACGCAGCCGGTGCTGCCCCGCCTGGTGGGACGTGCTCACCGCGTGGAACATGCGGCCGGCCTGACCGTGCGCCAACTGGAAGCCGCGCTTGGCGGGCGGACACTGGTGATGGGGCTGGTGCGCGACGGCAAGCTCATGGAGTCGGTGCCGGATCTGACCATAAAACGGGACGACATCGTGGCGCTGATCGGCGTGCGCGACAAACTCGTCTCGGCTCGCGAGGTGATTGGCCAGGAGGTGTCGTTGCCGCTGAGCCAGTCCGACGTGCTGCGGCTCGAAGAGCATCAGGTGATCGTCAACAATCCCGCTGTCAATGGCCGCTCGCTGGCCGAACTCGGCCGGGAAGCCGCCCAGCAACATCTTCGCTACGTCTGGGTCCAGCAGATCGTTCGATCCGGCATGAGCCTGCCGATCACGCCCGCCACACGCCTGCAGCATGGCGACCGGGTAAGCCTGGTGGGCGTGGAACCGACACTGACCTCAGCGGCCCGCAACCTGGGCAGGGATCTACGCACCACCGATACCACCGAACTCGTCTTCCTGTGCGCGGGCATCCTGATTGGCCTCTTGATCGGCAGCGTCACCCTGAAGGCAGCCGGCATCCCGATCTCGCTCGGCAGCGGCGGCGGCGCGCTGCTCAGCGGTCTTGTCTTCGGCTGGATCAATTTCAAACGGCCCGGCGTGGGCGACATGCCAAGCGCCGCGGTCCAGTTGCTGAAAGACCTGGGACTGGCGATGTTCGTGGCCTGCGTCGGCTTGTCTGCCGGACCTGATGCCGTCACGCTGATTCGCGAGCATGGCGCCGTGTTGCCGCTCGTCGGCCTGGCCGTGTCGCTGACGCCGGCATGCATGTCACTCTGGATCGGCCACAAATTCCTGAAAATCCAGGGGCCACTGCTGGTCGGCGCCATCGCGGGGCAGCACGTCAGCACGCCGGCGATCAGCGCCGTGCTGGCCGCCAGCCAGAGTTCGGTGCCGCTGCTCGGCTACACGGTGACGTATGCCATCGCCAACGTGATGCTGCCGGTGCTTGGGCCAATCATCGTGGCCCTCGCATATCGCGTTGGCGGCATGTGATCGATAACGGGCGTGTTGCTGCCCTCAGGTGGAGCATCATTCCGGAGGCTGATGCGTGCGCTCAGCCGCTGCCCCGGAACGGAATCAGTAGGCCGTCACACCTTCCGGACGAACTCCGATTTCAGGCTCATGGCACCAAAGCCGTCGATCTTGCAGTCGATATCGTGATCGCCGTCGACCAGGCGGATGTTCTTCACCTTGGTACCCATCTTGATCGTGCCGGCGGATCCCTTCAGCTTGAGATCCTTGATAACGGTGACGGTATCCCCGTCCTGCAGCACGTTGCCCGCCGAATCACGATGAACCCGAACTTCCGCTTCGGCCGGTGCGGACGCCTGCGCCGACCATTCATGCGCGCATTCCGGGCAGATAAAGAGGCCGCCATCCTCGTAGGTGTACTCGGAATGACAGTTCGGGCAGGCGGGCAATGCGCTCATGGGGAATCCTGAGTGGCGTGACAAAGGCGGGAAGTATACCGCGCCGCCCAACCTCCCTCCCGGCCAGCGCTCTCCGAACGGGAGTACCCATGATGGCTACCGTCCGATACAACACGGATCACCGTATCGGACGTATATTGCCGGCTCCCGCAACGTCACTGTCCCGTTCACTCGCGGGGCCCGTCAGCCGCGCTCTCTCACAAGATGAAGACCACCCGCATCGACGCGACCACTTTGTTCCTGCTGACATTCCCGCCGCTGGCCTGGGCCGGAAATGCCATCGTCGGACGCCTCGCCGCGGGCACCGTGCCACCGATCACGCTGAATCTCGTGCGCTGGATCATCGCGGCATTGCTGCTGGCCCCCTACGCGTGGCGGGGCGTCATGACGCATCGCGCCGCGCTGCGACAGCATCTCGCCATGCTCGCCACCATGGGCCTGTTGTCGATCGCCAGCTATAACGCGTTCCAGTATCTGGCGCTCACCACCTCCACGCCGATCAACGTCACCCTGATCGGCGCATCCACCCCGCTCTTCCTGCTGCTGATCGGCGCCTGCTTTTTCCACGAGCGCTTCCGGCCGTGGCAGGTGGCGGGCGCCCTGCTCTGCCTGCTGGGCGTGTCGTTCGTGCTGATGCGCGGCGAGCCCGAGCGGCTGGCCCATCTCGAATTCGTGCCCGGCGACCTGTACATGCTCGCCGCGACGATCACCTGGAGTTTCTACACCTGGCTACTGCGCAAGCACCGCCCCGACCTGCCGCTGCCGGTACTTCTGCTTGCGCAGATCGTGGCAGGCGTCATCGCCAGCATTCCCGTCGCCGCGTGGGAACTCGGCCGGCTGACGGAACCCCTGCAGTGGAGCGGCAAGGTCGCGTGGATCCTGCTGTATGTGGGCACCGTGCCGTCGCTGCTGGCGTATTTCGTCTGGGATCGCGCCATCTCGCGCGCTGGAGCGCAACTGCCGGTTTTCTTCATCACCCTCACGCCGCTGTTTGCGGCCGTGCTTTCCACCGTTCTGCTGGGCGAGTCGCCTCATTGGTATCACGGGATGGGGCTTGTTTGTATCGGGGCTGGGATCTGGTTGGCGCAGCGGCGATAGGGGGATAGGGAGCACCACATCTGCTCGGCCATTCCCACCATGTCGGCTACGCCGACACCAACTGCGGATTGCCGCTCCGCCGCCAACTCTCCGCCTGCCGCTCCAGATGCACGCGGATGAAATCCATCAGCGTGCGGGTCGCCAGCGTCGGGTAGCGATTCGATGCCGTCAGCATGTAAACGCTGTCCCCCACGCCCTCCGCCTCGCATTCGGCTAGCACCTCGCGGACCTGTCCTGTCTGGAGTTGACGCCAGACGGCATAGCGCGGCAGCAGTGCCACGCCAAGACCTCCAATCATCGATTCCAGCAGAAACGGATAGTCGCCGGACTGGATACGTGGTGACACGCGCAAGGTCGTCGGGGTGCCTGCCATCCACACCTTGAGCGTGAAGCGTCGGCCCAGCGATGCGGGCGCGATCATGTCGCAGCTCTCCAGGTCGGCCACGCTCAGGATCGGGCCACGGCTGTCCAGGAAAGACGGCGTCGCGCACAGGCACCAGCCGACGTCGCAGATGCGTCGCGCCACGTGGTCATCTGGCGGTTGGGACGTGATCTTCAGCGCCATGTCGACCTCGGCGGAAATCAGGTCGCCGATGTTGTCGTTGATGACCACGCGCAGCGAAATCTGTGGGTAGATGCGGGCGAACTCCAGCAGCAGCGGCGTCAGGTAGAGATGACCGAGCCCGGTCGGCAGACGGATACGCACGTCGCCACGCACCACCGTGCCGAGGCTGTCGATCGCGGTCTTGGCCGATTGCAGTTCGTCGAGCATCCGCAGTGCGTGGGCATAGAGCAGTTGCCCGGCCTCCGTCAGCTCGACGTGCCGGGTTGTCCTGCGCATCAACTGGGCACCGAGGTGCTGTTCGAGCACCTTCAGACGGCGGGACACATTGGAGCGGGTCATGCCACTGCGCTCGGCAGCCGCCGTCAACGTGCGCGACTCCACCATCGTCACGAACAGCCGTACTAGGTTGAGATCCAAGCTATTGTCAATCATGAGTCAACACCACTGGCACAAAACGACGGATTGTCACGGCGGAGGCGTAACCCTAGCATAGGCATCGCGCTAAATCATGCCGAACCGCCCATGCCGAATGCCCTTGCCTCCACTCATCCAACCGATGACGGCCTGCTCGATCTGCCTTTTGCCGGCCTGCGTGTGCTGGACATCAGCCAGGGCATCGCCGGCCCGTACTGCGCGCATATCCTCTGGCAGCAGGGCGCGGAGATCATCAAGGTCGAGCCGCCGTCCGGAGACTGGGGGCGCAAGGTCGGGGTCGTGCGCGGTGATACGAGCGCGCTGAGCATTGCGTACAACGGCGGCAAACGCAGCATCTGCGTGGACGCCACGGTCGAAGCTGGCAAGGATGTCCTGCGCCAGCTGGCGCTGCAGGCCGACGTGGTGGTGCAGAACTTTCGCCCGCAGGTAGCGGATCGGCTTGGCGTGGGCCATGCCGCGCTGGCGGCGCTGCGCCCCGAGCTGGTCTATGTCTCGATCAGCGGCTACGGTCCGGATGGCCCCTACGCCGACTACCCGGCGTCCGACTCGGTGATGCAGGCTGACAGCGGGTTAATGTTCGCGAACCGTAGCGTCGACGGAACACCCCGCCGCATCGGCATGTTGCTGGCGGACGCCGCCACCGGCCTCTACGCGGCCCAGGCCTGCGCCGCTGCCTTGTGCCGGCGGTACCGCACCGGGCGCGGCGGTCATGTCGAACTGAATCTGTTTGATGCCTGCTGCGCGCTGCAGGCCAACAATCTCCTCGAGCACGCCATCGCGGGCCAGGCCGTTGCCGGCCCGGTCAGCGCGCCCAACGGGGTCTTTGCCACCCGTGACGGCAGTGTGACGCTGCTGGCCCTGAACGATGCGCAGTTCGCCAAGCTCTGTCACGCCCTCGACCGCGACGACTGGCTGGCTGACCCGCGCTTCGTCAACAACGCCAGTCGCATGGAACACGCGGCGCTGCTGAACCGGCAGGTCGGCGACATCATCGTCACGCGCACTACCAGTGCGTGGCAGGAACAGTTGAGCCGGCACGACGTGCTTCACGCCCCGGTCCGCGGCTATGCCGATGTGCTGCAGCACCCGCAGGCGGCGCACCGGCAGACATTCCAGTCGATCGAGCAACCGGGGCTGGGCGCTCTGCCCTTCGCCGGGATCCCGGCCCGGGCCATGCGGCGGCCCGCCGGGCCAGCCCCCGAGAATGGTGAACACACGGTGCAGTTGCTGCAGGAAGCCGGTTTCGGCAGCCACGCCATCGACGAATGGCTGCGGCTAGGCGTGGTGCGACAGGCAACGGCCACGTCGGCGAAGGCGATGGCATGATGAAGGCGCTCGTATGCAAGCAGTTCGGCGGCGTCGAGGATGTGGAACTCGCGACCGTGTCCGAACCCGCCCTGGCCGACCCCCATGCGGTCACGATCGAAGTGGAGTTCGCCAGCGTCAGCCATGCCACCGGCCTGATGATCGCTGGCCAGTATCAGCGCCGCCCGCCGCTGCCATTCGTGCCCGGCACGGAAGCGGTGGGACGCGTGGTGGCCTGCGGCAAGGCCGTCACACGGCTGCGCCCAGGTGACCGGGTCGTAGCCATTGCCGACTGGGGCTGCTACGCGGAGCGATTCACGGTACCTGAGTACACCGTCTACCCTGTCCCCGACTCGCTGCCGCCGAAGGTCGCGCTGCCGATCCCGCTCTCGTACGGCACCGCCTATTGCGGCCTGGTCTGGCGTTGCGCGCTGACGCCGCAGGACACCCTGCTGGTGCTCGGCGCTGGCGCTGGCGTCGGACTCGCGGCGGTGGAGATCGGGCGGCAACTTGGGGCGACCGTGGTTGCCTGCGCCAGCACCGAGGCAAAACGCGCCGACGCGCTGCGCCGCGGGGCCACGCACGCGGTTGCGCCCCAGGACCTCGCCGCTCAAGTCAAGGCACTTACCGGTGGCCGTGGCGCGGATGTGGTGGTGGACCCGGTCGGCGGCGACCTGTTCGGCCAGGCGCTGCGCGCCGCAGCGCCGAACGCGCGCATTCTTAGCATCGGCTTTGCCAGCGGGTCCATCCCGCAGGCGCCGGTCAATCTGCTACTGGTCAAGAACCTGACGCTGCACGGCTTCTTCTTCGGCCGATACATCGGCTGGACGCCGTCCGACGAGCGCGCCGAGCACGCCCCGGCGTTGCAGCAGGTCATGTCCACCCTGTTTCAGTGGGCTGCGGAAGGGAAGCTGGAGCCGACCGTGTCCGCTGTCTATCCGATCACCGGCCTGGGGGATGCCCTCGCCGCGCTGGAATCCCGCAAGGTTGTTGGCAAGGTGGCAATAAAAATCAAGGAGACAGAGACATGAATCATCCATCTACAAAGACGCCGGCCTGGTCACGGCTGCATGTTGCGCTGGCAGTCGTGGGAACGGCCTTCGCCATGCTGCCCGCCGTTGGGTCCGCGCAGACGTTTCCACAACATCCGGTGCGTATGGTCTTGCCCTACCCCGCCGGCGGACCGACCGACCTGCTCGCGCGGGTGGTCGCGGTCAAGATGGGCGAGAGCATGGGCCAGAGCGTCGTCGTCGACAACAAGCCGGGGGCCAGCGGCATGATCGGCGCGGAAGCGGTCGCACGCGCCACGCCCGATGGCTACACGATCCTGGCCAATGCCTCGCTGCACGTGATCAACCCGAGCATCTACTCCAAGATGCGCTACGACGCGTTCAAGGACTTCGTTCCGATCACGCAACTGGCCGAGGTGCCGCTTGTACTGGTGGTCAACAACGATTCGCCGGTCAGGACCGTGCAGGACCTGATCGCGTACGCCAAGCGCCAGGGTGGCGCGCTCAACTTCGGCTCGGCCGGTAATGCATCGGCACAGCAACTGGCTGGCGAATCATTCAAGCTGGCGGCCAAGGTGCCGATGCAGCATGTGCCGTACAAAGGCAGCGCGCCGGCATTGACCGACCTGATGGGCGGGCAGATCCAGCTGATGTTCGATTCGATGCCGTCGGCCATGCCGTTTATCAAGTCGGGCAAGCTGCGTGCCGTGGCGGTGACCACCGCGCACCGCGCCAGCGCCCTGCCAGACGTGCCCACCGTCGCCGAATCGGGCCTGCCGGGCTTCGACATCAGCACGTGGTATGGCCTGTGGGCGCCGCGCGGCACGCCGGCTCCGATCGTCGAAAAGCTGGCGGCGAATGCCGCTGCCGCGCTGAAGCGCCCTGACGTGCGCCAGCAGTACGCCGACATGGGCGCCGAACCCGTCGGGTCCTCGCCGGCGGATTTCGCGCGGTACAACGTCTCCGAGGGCAAGAAGTGGGCGGAGATCGTGCATCGCTCCGGCGCGAAGGCCGACGAATGATTCCAATCGGCATATTTCGCCGAGGCCAAAAAAATACCCGCTGCCGGGTGGAGCGGGTACTCAAAGTGGTATGGACAAGTCGCGGAATTCGTCCATGTCAGCATCGTGGCAGCGACTTTACGCGTTGCCAATAATCTTTCCGGACTACCCCAAATGCGGGGCAACGCCGGAAAGACAGCCGGGGGGTAAGCATCATGGACAAGCACGCTGGAATCGAGTCCAATCGTCCTTGTCTGTCGCCCCCCGCACTTTCTCATGTCGCAAGCCCGGCTTCTGTTGATCGATGACCACACGCTGTTCCGCACCGGACTGAAGCTATTGCTGGCCGCCAGCCCGAACGTCGCGTCGATCATGGAGGCGGGATCGGTCATGGAGGCCACCGAGGCGCATGGCGACAAGCCGGTCGATATCCTGTTGCTGGATATCCAGATGCCTGGGCTGAATGGCATCGAGGGCATCAAGGTGCTCCGTCGGCATTTCTCCCGCGCCCCGATCGTGATCGTCTCCGGCACGTCGGGCATCGACGCGATTCCCGACGAGGCACGCAAGGAAGTCGCTGGTTTCTTGCCGAAATCCGCCGACCCGCGCGAGATCGAGGAAGCGATTGCCTGCTGCCTGGCGGGCGGCACGTACTTCCAGACCGAACAGCCCGGCGACCGCCTCCCCCACACCCGGGCCTACAAGCCCAGCCAGCTCACGCCGCGCCAGCTCGAGGTCCTGAACCAGCTCAATCTGGGGCGTTCGAACAAGGTCATCGCCTATCACCTCGGCCTGTCGGAAAACACCGTACGCGTGCACGTGGCGGCGATTCTCGACCACCTCGGCGTGGTCAGCCGCGTGGAAGCCATTCTCGAAGCCCAGCGCCGCGGTCTGGTGCAGGCACAACGCTGACGCACGCCCGGCATGTGGTCCTCCGTGCTGCCTCACTATGACGAGCCGCGCCTGCTTGCGGCGCAGATGGAGCTGATCGACCAGAGCTTCGGCATCGCGATGCTTGGCTGCTCGCTTGCGGCGATCATCCTGGCAGTCGGCCTGACGGTCACGGGTGGACACCCCGGCGCCATGCCATGGGCCGCGGCGATGGTCGTGCTCTGCGCCATCGCCCATTTCGGCCGGCTGGCCGTGCCCGATCGTCTGACCGAGGCGCGCGCGGGACGTTACGCGCGCGCCATGACCGTCATGCTAGTGCTGATCGGCAGCCTGTGGGGACTGGTGGCCTGGCTCTACCTAGATATCCGGTCGCCCGCCGTGGTGATCTGCGTGCTGTCGCTGATTGCCGGCATGAGCGCGGCGGCGCTGGCGATCTTCTCGGCCTGTCTGCCGGTGGCCATCGGTTTCTTCATTCCCGCGATCCTGCCCGTATGGATCGTATTCCTGCTCACGCATGACATTGCCTACCTGCCGATGTTCTTTGGTACGCCGCTGTATCTGGTGGTGCTGCTGATCTTCGCGCGCAACTACTCGCGCGTGGCGTGTCATTCGATTGCGCTGCGCTTCGAGAATGTCGAACTGATCTCGCAGCTACGCGACCAGACCGCGCGCGCCGGACAGGCTTTGCGCGAGGCCGAGAACGCAAATCGCGCCAAATCGGTGTTCCTGGCATCGGCCAGCCATGACCTGCGCCAGCCCCTCCATGCGCTGGGCCTGTTTCTCGTGTCACTCGGGCGCACGCCGCTGGATGCGCACCAGCGCCAGTTGCTGGACCACATCGAGGCGTCGTCCGGCGCGGCGCGGGAGATGCTCAACACGCTGCTCGATTTCTCGAAGCTCGAGGCAGGTGTGATCACCGCGCGACCGCGCCCGTTCAGGCTGCAGCCGATGCTGCACAAGCTTGAGAACGAGTTCGCGCCGCAGGCGAATGCGCGTGGACTGGTCTATCGCACCCGCGATACCACGGCTACGCTGTTTGGCGACCCGGCGCTGGTCGAACTGATCCTGCGTAACCTGATCGCCAACGCGATCCGCTACACGCATACCGGCGGCGTGCTGATCGCCTGCCGGCCCCGGCGCTTCCATGCTTCGATCGAGGTCTGGGATACCGGCATCGGTATTCCCATCGCGCAGCACCGCGAGATCTTTCGCGAGTTTCACCAGCTCGGCAACCCGGAGCGCGACCAGCGCAAGGGGCTTGGGCTAGGTCTGGCTATCGTCGACGGGTTGGCGCGCACGATGCAGACCCGCGTAACGCTGGATTCGATACCGGAACGCGGCTCGGTATTCCGTCTGCAACTGCCACTGGCCTGGGCCGCGCCCGAGGAAGTCACGTTCCCAGGCAGCGTGATCCGCCTGGATGGCCTGCGCGTGCTTGTCATCGACGACGATCCGGCAATCCGCCAGGCAATGGCCGAACTGCTGGCGGCCTGGGATTGCGACTGCCGGCCCGCCGAATCCGAGGACGAGGCGCTGGGCCTGCTCGGCACCTTCACCCCCGACCTGATCCTGGCCGACTACCGGCTGCGTGGCCATCGCAACGGCCACGAAGCCATTGCGGCGATCCGCGAGCGCACCAGCCAGGCGCTGCCGGCCATCATCATCACCGGCGATACGGCGGCGGATCAGCTTCGCAACGTTCACGCGGGTGGCACCGCGCTGCTCCACAAGCCCGTGGTCCCGGGCGAACTCCATTCGGCCATTGGCGCCCTGCTCCGGGGCTCCGAATGGTATCGGGTCCAACAATAAGCATCAGCCACATTCATGCATTCAAAGCATGAATAGATCAATCCTATTAATTGGACTTAGGTCTGGCGGCCCACCACACTGCAAGGCACTGCGGGCCTGATTCCCTCGGCCAACGCGCACGTCATTTCAAACCATGACTCAAGCGAGGAGCCTTCCATGACCGCCACACGCCCCGACTTGCCGAAGCACGATCTGCTGATCGACGGCAAGCGGCTGCCCCCCGGCAGCGGTGAGTATTCCACCGACATCAACCCCGCCACCGAAGAACCCATCGCGCTGGTGGCGCAAGGCAGCGCCGCCGACGTCGACACCGCCGTGCTGGCCGCCCGCGCGGCACTCAAGAGCTGGGCGGGCATGCGCGCCGCCGATCGCGGCCGCATCCTCAACCGGTTCGCTGACCTGCTGGAAGCCCACGCCGAGGAACTGATCACGCTGGAGAGCCTGGATGCCGGCAAGCCGCTGGCGGCTGTACGTCGACAGGATCTGCCGGCCGTTGTCGACACTGTGCGGTATTACGCGGGCTGGTGCGACAAGATCCACGGCGCGGTGATTCCAACGCGGCCGGACGCGCTGACCTACACGGTGCGCGAGCCTGTCGGCGTCGTCGCCGCCATCATCCCGTGGAATTTCCCGCTGATGATCGGCATGTGGAAGATCGCCCCCGCGCTGGCCTGCGGTTGCACGCTGATCGTGAAGCCCGCCGAGATTACGCCACTGACGGCCCTGCGCGTGGCCGAATTGGCGCTGGAGGCCGGCGTGCCGCCGGGCGTCTTCAACGTCGTCACCGGCAAGGGCAGCGTGGTGGGCAATGCGCTGGTTGCCCACCCGGGAATCGACAAGGTGACGTTCACGGGATCGCCCGGGGTCGGACGCGGCATCATGCAGGGCGCGGCCAGCAACTTCAAGCGCGTCACACTGGAACTGGGCGGTAAGTCCGCCAACGTGATCTTTGCCGATGCCGACATCGATGCGGCCACGCGTGCCGCGGCATCCGGAATCTTTTTCAACTCGGGGCAGGTCTGCTCGGCCGGGTCACGCATCCTCGCGCAGCGCAAGGTGTACGACGAAGTGGTGGAAAGGCTGACTACCCGCGCCCGCGCGATACGGGTCGGCGATCCGGCCTCGCCGGACACGACGATGGGCCCCGTGGTCTCGGCGGCGCAGATGAAAACCGTGCTCGACTATGTGGAAATCGGCAAGCGCGAAGGCGCCAGCGCGGTGACCGGCGGCGCGCGCATCGGCCAGCGCGGCTTCTTCGTCGAGCCAACCGTGTTCGCGAACGTCGAGCACGAAATGCGGATCTCGCAGGAAGAGATCTTTGGCCCGGTGGCCAGCGTGATTCCGTTCGAAGACGAGGCCGAGGCCGTGCGCATCGCCAATGGCACCGCGTTCAGCCTGGCCGCAGGGGTATGGAGCGCGGACATCGCGCGCGTGCACAAGGTAGCCGGAGAATTACGGGCGGGAACAGTGTGGATCAACACGTACGGCTATACCGACGTGCGTCTGCCCTGGGGCGGCGCCGGCGATTCCGGACTCGGCCGTGAGCACGGTGACGCCGCCATCGAGAACTTCACGGAACCGAAGGCGATCTGGCTTTCGCTGCGATAAGACGAGCGCTGACACAGCAGCGCACGCCGCAGTGGCGCACAAGTAGCGCGTGCGCATGACGCATCCCCGCCCGATTCACATGGGCGGGGATTTTGTCGCAGATACGCGGCTGTCAGCCAATCATCCGCATTGGCAACAGCGAGTAGACGACCGTGAGCACGCCGACCACCGCCGGCGAAACATACTTCAGCGCGATGCTCTGCGACTGCACGCCAAGATAGGCGTACATGCAGATCAGCAGCATGGCGCAAACGAAGACGAGGCCGTCATAGACTTGCATGGATGTCTCCCAGAGTTCGTTCTTCGACTACTTCTGTGAAGGCGGGCCTGCACGTGGGGGGAGCCCGTCTCTACTGCCCAACGCAATCTATTGAGGCCATGGTCGCGCTTGTCGCCCTGGGGCGACAATCATGGTAATCCCTTCGTTTCTGGCATTTTTCGATGTTGCGGCGCGGCACTTCGTGGCGCCGGAATCACCGCTTTCCGCGTCGGGAAAAGTCAAGGAGGAATTGTGCGGGCGCGCAGCGGCGACAGTTCGCCCGGTGTGGCGTGACCGATATCAAACAGCATCCGTCGCGACATGCCTAGAATCAAACGTAGCCTTGCCCATCCATTGATCCATCGCAGGAGAGTTGCCAATGTTTCCGGAATATCGCGAACAGATTTCCATGCTCAAGGTGCATGACGCCCATTTCGCCCGGCTGTTCGACATGCACAACGATCTGGACCAGAAGATCCTGAACATGGAGGCGGGTCTCGACCCCGCCACTCCGCTGGAGATCGAGAGACTGAAGAAGGAAAAACTGCGGATCAAGGACGAGCTCTACGCCATTCTGCGCAAGACGCGCCCTTGATATTGATCTGACACCTCGGATCCAAAAACCATAAAGAACAAAGCGGGAAGGCAGTATCTGCCTTCCCGCTTTTACGTTCCCTGCCAGCTGCTCAAAGGCCGCCCACTCAAAGGCCGTCGGCTCAAGGACCGCCCATCAACGCTGGCCGAAGTGCGCGTCCTTGAACAGCTTTTCCAGCCCGCGCGGCTGCGAGCGCCAATACTGCTTCGGCGCGTTGACACTAGCGCCAAGCTTGGCCGCCGCGTGCCACGGCCAGCGCGGGTCGTACAGCATGGCGCGGGCGATCGAGATAATGTCCGCCTCATTGTTGGCGATGATCGCTTCGGCCTGTTCGGCTTCGGTGATCAGCCCGACCGCCATCGTCGGCAACCCCACCTCCGCCTTGACGCGTTGCGCGTAAGGCACCTGGTATCCCGGGCCAATCTTGATGGCCTGCTGCGGCGACACGCCGCCCGTGCTCACATGCACCGCCGCACTGCCACGCGCCTTCAGTTCGTGCGATAGCGCGATCGTCCCCTCGATGTCCCATCCATTCGGCACCCAGTCGGTGGCGGAAACGCGCATCCAGACCGGACGTTCCGCAGGAAACGCCTCTCGCACGGCGTCGAACACTTCCAGCGGGAAGCGCATCCGGTTCTCGAGGCTGCCACCGTATTCGTCCGTACGGTGATTGGCGATGGGCGAAAGAAACTGGTGCAGCAGATAGCCGTGAGCGCCATGCACTTCGATGCCTTCGATACCCAGGCGAGCCGCGCGCTTGGCAGCCGCGACGAAGTCGTCGCGAATCTTCTTCATACCGGCCTTGTCGAGCGCGGCCGGCGGGACTTCTCCCGCCGCATGCGGCACTGCCGACGGCGCAAAGGTCTGCCAGCCTCGCGGCTGGTCGGGTCGAATCTGGCCGCCGCCATCCCACGGCGCTTCGCTCGATGCCTTGCGGCCAGCATGGGCAAGCTGGATGGTCACCGCGATGGGCGAATGGTTGCGCACGGCGCCAAGCACACGGCCCAGCGCAGCTTCGTTGGCATCGTTGTACAGGCCAAGGTCGGTCGGCGTGATGCGGCCTTCAGGCGAAACCGCGGTGGCTTCGATGATGAGCAGGCCCGCTCCGGACAGCGCCATCTGGCCCAGGTGAATCATGTGCCAGTCGGTGGCATTGCCTTCCTGTGCCGAGTACTGGCACATCGGCGCGATGGCGATGCGGTTGGCAAGCTCGAGATTGCCGATCCGGTACGGATCGAAGAGATGAGGCATGAGGGCCATCCTTGCGGGGTGTTCTGGTCCGGGCGATTGTAGTCGCCGCTGAAAAACCCTGCTGACCCTGCCGGCGGCATGGGATACGGTCCTGGCCGCCCCCATATCACCTTATGCCGCCGGCATCCTGCTACGTCACTGGCTCAGTTTGGTTACGCTCAGTTGCGGATCCGCCGCGATGGCCTGCTCCGAGAACGGCAGCGAAATCCAGCGCTTGGCCGAGAACTGCCGCATCTGGTCCCAGGCATGGGGCGAAGCCGGGTCGATCGACTGGCCGTAGACCAGCAGCGCCTGCGCCACCGGCCCATTGGCATCGAAACCCACGGTCTGCACATAGCTCGTTCCGAAGAACACCTTCAGGCCATCGGCCGACACCGGCTGGCTCTGGAGCTTGTTCAGCACGCCCTCGTACTCCTCCCCACCGTGCAGCGGAATCAGGCCGTTGGGCGACTTCGCGGCCTGCACCTCGCCAAGCGGGGCATCCAGCGCGAAGCCAGCCTTGCGCATGGCCCCCACGGCATCCTTGAGCGCCTTCAGCACGGCCGTGTTCACCGTAGCGTCCTGCATGCGCAGGCCACGCGGCGTATTAACCGGATCGGCAGGATTGAAGGCGATGGCGTACACGTTCGGAATGACGTGCGCGCGCATCCAGAACTCGCGGAACAGCGGCGCGGCCCGGCTTTCCAGATTGCTGCGGCGATCCCACTTGCCCAGCGCCGTGCACCCGTCACGCAGATCGCTGTCGCCCTGAACAGCCTTGGTGCGGCAGGCCCGCAACAGGTCGTCCAGCACAAGCTCGGCAGCCAGATTGCGATCTCGGAACAGCACCGTCTGCAGGTTCTGGATGTCGAAGCGGTTGCCCGGCAGGCCGTCCACACCGTTCAGGCGCTTGCCGATCTCCATCAAGCCAACACGCGTGCGCAAGCGCTGCGGCACCGCCTGCGGCCCGAGCACCGGAGAAAAGCCCTCCATCTTCTGCGCGGGATTCGCCAACCACGAGCTGTCATTGCTGTTGGCCACGAAGTCGTCGCGTTCCAGCACCGGCATGGCCGATGGCGGGACCAGACCAGGCACCGGCGACGCCGGATCGACAGTCCAGTTGCAGACACCGCGCGAGCCGTCCAGCAGCACCATACCCGTGCCGGCCATCAGCTTCTTCGCCAACACGGCACCGTCGCCGGCCGGCGCGCAGCTTTCCAGCATCGAGGTCGAGACATTGGGGGTGACCGAGACGTCGGCAAACATCGCGCGGCCCGAACGGTCGGTGGCAATCGTGTTGACCCACGGAATGCCCAGGTTGCCGATCGCGGTGCGGATCTCGCCCACGTTATGCGCCCGCGCGATATCGAGCCACGTGTCGATCGAGCGCGTGTTGTTCTGGTTGGCGTCCCGCAGCGTGTACGCCTTCTGCGCCGTCCACGGCAGCCCTGCCTGCGGCATGGCCACGACCGGACCGTACTCGGTCATGTAGAACGTATGCGAACGCTGCTCGGTACGGCCATCGGCCAGCTTTGCCGCATAGCTGACCGTCTTGGTGGTCATCTTGCGCGGCTTGCCGTCGATCAGGTAGGTGGTCGGATCCCCATCGGCCAGCTTCAGTTCGAACAGCGTGAAGCGACGCGCCGTGGAAACGGTGTGCGTCCAGGCCACGTCCTTGTTGAAGCCGATGCTGATGATCGGGAACGAGGCAATCGACGCGCCCATGACGTCGAGCTTGCCTGGCACCGTCAGGTGCGCCTGATAGAAGCGGTTGGTGGTCGTCCAGGGGAAGTGCGGGTTGCCAAGCAGCAGGCCGGAACCATCTGCCGTGGCCGCCTTGCCGAACGCCCAGCCATTGCTGCCGATCGGCGGATCGAGCAGCTGCAGGTCGCGGTTCACCGCCTCGAAATCGATCGCGGCGATATCGATGCGTGCGGGTAGCGCGGCGGACTTGGCGGCGGACTTGGTGACCTGTGGCGGCGCAGCCGCGACGATGCCGGCCGCTAGCGCGCCGGCGCTGGCCTGGATACTCTTCTCCTCGGCAAGCCGCGCCATGTCGAGTGCTGTGATCGGGCGCACCCACGCCGCATCGCGGCAGGCGGCCGGGCGCTTCGACGGCGGCGTATCGCGCAGGTAACGGTTGTAGCCGGCGATATAGCCACGCAGCAGTTCATGCGCTTCGGGCGATTGCCTTGCCGCGCTGGCCTGCAGGGCATCGTCGTCGAGAATGGCGCGGAAGAACGCATCGGCGTCCGCATTGCGCATCGGCTTGAAGGACACCTCGGTGGTGCCGTCCGGCCCGAACGTCGCCGAACGCTCGCCGCTGACCGTCACCACCTGGCTGGCCATCAGGCAGACGTTGTCCTGCGCATAGGCGTACGCCATGCCGAAGGCGACGCTGGCGTAGTCGTTGGCGCGGATGTGGGGAATGCCGTAGGACGTGCGGCGGATTTCGGCGCTAAGGCCCTGCTCGCTCCAGTTACCGTTGCCAGTGGCGCAACCGCTCAAGGCCGCAGCCGCCAGCGTAGCCGTGCCAAGCACGACCGCGCCGCGCGCAATGCGTGGGGTCATCTGTCTCTCTCCTGTTTGCTTTGTTGTCGTCGTGGCTGCGGCGGGCAATTTCGCGCGCCGCAAGCCACCGGCAATGGTCAGGCAAACCGGGGGATGACAGATAGAGCCTATCCCGCCAGATGGCGTGCCGATACCGCCACCATTACCGCCACCATTACCGCCATCATTACCACCACCATCAGCGGCCTGACGACACGTGCGGGAGAAAAGCGCTCAGAACTTGGGAATGCGGAGGGTCTTCGAGATCATCAGCGAGCCCGACAGCACGAATAGCAACGCCATCGGATGCAGCGTGCCGGGACCAATCTCCCACGCGCCGCCGACCAGCGCATCGCCGATCCGGCCCTGGGACGCGCACCAGGCCAGCACACCGGTCAGCACAACGCTGGTCGGAATCGGTGTGCCCTCGAAGTATTTGACTTTGCCGGTACCCTCGGCCATCGACTCGGCAGTGACATTGAATCGGGCAAGGCGGCTCACACCGCAGCAGACGAAGTAGATCAGCGCCGCCAGATCCCAACCGCCGCGCATGCCGGCCGCAAACGCCAGCGTGGCCGGGCCGACGCCGAACGAGATGATGTCGGAGAGCGAGTCGAGCTCGCGGCCAAGCGCGGAATGCGCGTGGCGCCAGCGGGCAATGCGTCCGTCGAGCACATCGAAGATGAACGCGGCGGGCGCCAGCGCCGCGGCGATATAGAAGGTCCTGAGCGAAGGCTCCGCCACGAAGAACATGGCGAAGAACACCGAACCCATGCCGCACGCCGCGTTGGCCAGCGTGAAGAAATCGGCCAGTTGCAGATCGCGCAGCATCGAGAAATGCCGGGGGCGCGGTTGAGGCGTCGACATGGAATCGGTCCGGTTGAAGCAGTGATCAGATGACGGTATTGACGTGATGCACCTGCGGCGGCGCGACGAAGCAGTCGCCCACGAGCTTGCGCCAGGTCTGGAAGTCGTCCGATTCGCGGAAATGGACCATATGGTCTTCCACGGTCTCCCACGCCACCACCAGCGTGTAACGCGACGGCTCCTCGATCGAACGCTGCAGGTTCAGGCCGTGGCAGCCGCGGGCGCGCAGGAACAACGGTTTGGCTTGCGCCACGCCGGCCTCGAACTGGGCTTCCATGCCGGGCTTGATGGTGATCTGGGCGATTTCGTGAATCATGATGGGTCTCTTCTCAGGTTCTTCGTCGACAGGAGTCTGATACGGTGCGCGGCGCCGGCGTGCGCCGCATGGCGTCTACCTTAGCAGATTCGCATGGCTGGCTCAGCCACTGACCTTGTGCCGGGCCAAGCCCTGCGCAAGATAAACGACCACCAGCGCATTCGCAATGGCCAGGCCGCCGTGCAGCCATGTGGGATGCCGGATCGCCTCGTAGAGCTCCACCGGAATATAGATGCCGCCGGACCAGACACCGATCCAGTTGCCCCACGCCAGCCCCCGCCACAAGCCGTAGGCTTCGGCAAACCGCATCAGCGCGTAGACGAACGCGGACCCGCCGATGGCCCAGAGACGGCCATCGCCGGGATTCGCCAGCAAGGACAGGAAAATGGTGGGATAGTGGCTGGCCGGATTGATGTGTATCCGCCGGATGATGGTCTCGGCGATTTCCTGCGCATCATGGTGCAGCAGCGCCATCAGGCCGACACCGGCCAGGATGACGAGCGCCCCCTTGGCGGCTTCGAACAGTGCAATACCCTTGAGCCCCAGTGGCGATCCGGAGTGAGCCATGGCGGAATCGATGAAATATGCGAAGCCGCCATTGTGCTGTCATCCGGGCGGCGGCGCTAGCGTCCGCCCTGCCGTTCGACCATTGGTCCGTTCGCGTTGATATTGCCGGCGGCCTCCAGGGCGCCATTCACGGTCAGGGGGCCGTTGACGTAGAGGTCGCCGTGCACCGCCATTGGCCCCTGCACGGTCAGCGGGCCATGGAACACCTTGAGCAGGCCCTGGGAGGAAGGGCGGGAATACCCGCCAGGCGAGGCAAACCAGTCGGCGGTGAGCGGACCGTTGGCGAAGACGTTACCGTCAACGCGGAGCGTCCCCATGATGGTGGCCGGCCCTTCGACCCGCGCCGATCCCCCAACGATGATCGGGCCAGTGTTCGCCGGCTGCGCGTCGGCGGGCCATGACACCGTCATGCCAAAGGCAATGGCGACGGTGACAATAGTGACCGCCATCGCAAGCGGATACGTGCCTGTAAGTGATCTCGTTCGATGTCGCATATCGGCCCTCCAAACGAAAGCTGGCGCGACGTTTCCAGTGTAGTGCTCCGGAAACGCCACGCCAGCGTGAAATTGCCGCCAAATGTTACCTGCGGCGTACGGCTCTCAGTTCTTCGCCACATTCTCCGGCAGAGGGCCCCAACCGCCACCAAGGCTACGCACGAGCGACACCGTTGCCGCCGCCCGCAGCCCGGCCACCGCATTGGCATCGCGTTGCGATTGCAGCACCGTACGGTCCGCATCGATCACGGTGAGGTAGTCCACCGCGCCCGCGTCATAGCGGCTGCGCGAAGTGCGCTGCGCGCGCTTCGCGCCGGCCAATGCACTGTCGAGCGCCGCGCCCTGCTGGCTAAACCAGCGTACGTCGGCCAGACTGTCCTCGACCTCGCGGAACGCCACCAGCACGGTCTGGCGATATCGCGCCACGCTTTCCTCGTGCGCCGCGCGCGCGCCGGCCAGGTTCGAACTGTTGCGGCCACCGTCAAACACGGTCTGGGCAACAGTGGAACCCACCAGCGGCCCAAGCAACCATGCGCGCGACGACCACTTGAACAGGTTCGAGATATCCGACGACTCGAAGCCGAACAGCGCTGTCAGCGAGATGCGTGGGAAGAACGCCGCCTTTGCCACACCGATCCGTGCGTTGGCGGCCGCCATCTGGCGTTCCGCCGCAGCGATATCGGGGCGACGTTCGAGCAGTTCCGACGGCAAGCCGGCGGGAACCGCAACCGGCGGCGTGTCAAACGGTCGCGCCGCCAGCGCGAACTGCGACGGCGACACCCCGGTCAGTACGGCCAGCGCGTGCTCCTGGTTGGCACGGCGCCGCTCGATGCCAGCCAGATCGGCGCGGGCGGTGCCAAGCTCGGCCTCGGCGCGGGCCGGATCGAGATCGGTGGTTTCGCCAGCCTCGTAGCGCTTGCGCAGCAGCGTCAGCGCGTCCTCGCGCAGCTTGATCGTCGCGTTGAGCAGATCGCGGTCGCTATCAAGCGTGCGCAGCGCGAAGTACGCCTGCGCCGTATCGGCCTGCAGCGCGAGCTGCACCGAACGATACAGGTCTTCGGCGCCCTGCTCGTCGGCGCGTGCTGCATTGACGCTATTGGCCACGCGGCCGAAGAGATCAAGCTCGTAGTTGGCGATCAGACGCGCCTGGTACACGGTCTGCGGCGACACCCGCGTGCCATCGGGCAAGCCTTGCGAGGCTGCCGAGGGCTGCGCGCGCGTCGGGCTGAACCCCGCGCTCAATTGCGGATACAGGTCCGCCTCGGTCGCGCCCGTGAAGGCACGTGCCTGCTTCAGACGCGCCGCGGCGGCAGCGAGGTCCTGGTTGTAGGCGTTGGCCGCGTCGATCAGACGATCGAGATCGGCGTCGCCGAAGACCTTCCACCATTCACCGCGATGCTGGCCTTCGGCCGGCGTCGCGGTCTTCCATTGCGCGCCTTCCGCAGCAGCGGCCTCGGCTTCCTTGAACGTCGACGCGGTGGGCGTCTCGGGCACCTTGTAAGTCGGCGCCAGCGAGCAGCCCGCCAGCACCAGCGCGGCGGCCAGCATACCCAGCTTCGGCAGGACCAGCTTCATTGCGTTATTCATGTTGTTCACCCTTATTCTGCCGATGCCACCGCCTGCGACGCCGACGCAGGCTGCTCAGCCACCTTCTGGCGCTGGCCTCGCGTGGCCAGCAAACGCAGCGCCACATAGAAGACCGGCGTCAGGAACAGGCCGAAGAACGTCACCCCCAGCATCCCCGCGAACACGGCCACGCCCATCGCATGGCGCATTTCCGCGCCGGCGCCGGTGGACACCACCAGCGGCACCACACCCATGATGAAAGCGAACGACGTCATCAGGATCGGGCGCAGACGCAGGCGGCTGGCCTCGATCGCGGCCTGCACCACCGTACGGCCGTGATGTTCCAGTTCACGCGCGAACTCGACGATCAGAATCGCGTTCTTCGCGGATAACCCCACCAGCACGATGAAACCGATCTGCGTGAAGATGTTGTTATCGCCACGGGTCAGCCACACGCCAGTCATGGCGGCCAGCAGGCTCAGCGGCACGATCAGGATCACCGCCAGCGGCAGCGTCAGGCTTTCGTACTGGGCGGCCAGCACCAGGAACACCAGCAACACGCACAGCGGGAAGATCCAGACGCCCGCATTGCCGGCCAGGATGTCCTGATACGTCAGCTCGGTCCACTCGAAGGCGATACCCTTGGGCAGCGTCTCCGCGGCGATCCGCTCGGCGGCGGCCTGCGCCTGGCCCGACGAGAAGCCAGGAGCCGGACCACCATTCATATCGGCAGCCGTGAAGCCGTTGTAGCGGATCACGCTGTCGGGGCCGAAGCTCTGCTTGACCTGCACCAGCGACGACAGCGGCACCATCTCACCACTCACGTTGCGCGTCTTCAGCTGCAGGATGTCCTCCGCATGCTGGCGGAACTGCGCATCGGCCTGCACCTTGACCTGGTACGTGCGACCAAACTTGTTGAAGTCGTTGACGTACGCAGAGCCGAGGTAGGTCTGGAGCGTGTCGAACACATCGGTCACGGGCACGCCGAGTTGCTTGGCCTTGGTGCGGTCCAGCTTCACGTCTAGCTGCGGCACGTTCACCTGATAGTTGCTGAAGATGCCAGCCAGTTCGGGCGTGGCGCGCGCCTTGGCCATGAACGCGTTGGTCGCGTTAAACAGTTCGTCATAGCCCAGCGCGGCGCGGTCCTCGATCATCATCTTGAAACCGCCGATCGTACCGAGGCCCTGCACCGGCGGCGGCGGGAACACCGCAATGAAGGCGTCCTGGATCGAGCCGTACTGCTTGTTCAGATCAGCCGCGATCGCATTGCCAGACAGTTCCTTGCTCTTGCGCTTGTCGAACGGATCGAGCGTGACGAACACGATGCCGGCGCTCGGGCTATTGGTGAAGCCGTTGATCGACAGGCCCGGGAATGCCACCGCCGACTCCACGCCCGGATGCTTGAGCGCGATATCCGACATGCGGCGGATCACGTCTTCCGTGCGATCCAGCGTCGCGCCGTCAGGCAGCTTGGCGAAGCTCACCAGGTACTGCTTGTCCTGCGCCGGTACGAAGCCCTTCGGCACCATCTGGAACACGCCCCAGGTCGCGACCAGCATCAGCGCGTACACGCCGAACACCGAGCCCTTGCGGCGAATCACGCCCTTCACGCCCCGGCCATAGTTGTCCGAGCTGCGGCGGAAGAACTGGTTGAAGCGGACGAAGAACTTGCCGAGCACCTTGTCCATGGCGCGCGTCAGCCAATCCTTCGGCGCGTCGTGGCTCTTGAGCAGCAGCGCGGACAGCGCGGGCGACAGCGTCAGCGAGTTGAACGCCGAGATGATCGTCGAGATCGAGATCGTCAGCGCGAACTGCTTGTAGAACTGCCCGGTCAGGCCAGTCATGAATGCCAGCGGCACGAACACGGCGATCAGCGTCAGCGCGATGGCGATGATCGGACCACTTACCTCGCGCATGGCCTTGTACGTGGCTTCCTTCGGCGACAACCCTTCCTCGATATTGCGCTCGACGTTCTCCACTACCACGATCGCATCGTCCACCACGATACCGATCGCCAACACCAGACCGAACAGGCTCAGCGCGTTGATCGAGAACCCGAACGCGTGCATCAGCCCGAACGTGCCGACGATCGACACCGGCACGGCCAGCAGCGGAATGATCGACGCGCGCCAGGTCTGCAGGAACAGGATCACCACCAGCACCACCAGCGCGATGGCCTCGAACAGCGTGTGCGTCACGGCCTCGATGCTGTGGCGCACGAACTGGGTCGGGTCATAGACGATGCTGTAGTCCACGCCCTCCGGCATGTTCGCTTTCAGCTCGGCCATCGTCTTGCGCACATCGTCCGAGATCTGGATCGCGTTGGAACCCGGCGCCTGGAAGATCGGCAGCGCCACGGCGGACTTGTTGTCGAGCAGCGAACGCAGTGCGTACTCGGAGGCACCCAGCTCGACGCGGGCGATGTCCTTGAGGTACGTCACCGCGCCGTCCGGCGAGGTGTTGACGATGATGTCGCCAAACTCCTCCACCGTCTGCAGACGGCCCTGCGCGTTGACCGACAGTTGCAGATCGGTGCCCGGCAGCGAGGGCGATTGTCCGATCACGCCGGCTGCCACCTGCACGTTCTGCTCGCGGATGGCCTTGACCACGTCCGAGGCCGCCAGATGACGCTCGGCGATCTTGTCGGGGTTCAGCCACACACGCATCGAGTAGTCGCCCGAGCCGAACATCTGCACCTGACCGACGCCCTGGATACGCGCCAGGCGGTCCTTGACGTTGATCAGCGCGTAGTTGCGCAGATACGTCATGTCATAGCGATTGTTCGGCGAGACCAGGTGCACCACCATGGTCAGATCAGGCGAGCTCTTGACCGTGGTAATGCCCAGGCGACGCACGTCCTCGGGCAGACGCGGCTCGGCCTGCGAGACGCGGTTCTGCACGAGCTGCTGGGCCTTGTCCGGGTCCGTGCCCAGCTTGAAGGTCACCGTCAGCGTCAGCGTGCCGTCGCTGTTGGCCTGCGAGTTCATGTAGAGCATGTCCTCGACGCCGTTGATCTGCTCTTCCAGCGGCGTGGCCACGGTCTCGGCGATCACCTTCGGGTTGGCGCCCGGGAACTGCGCGCGCACCACCACCGACGGCGGCACCACTTCCGGGTACTCCGAGATCGGCAACTTGAACATCGATATGGCGCCGATCAGGAAGATCAGCACCGATAGCACACCCGCGAAAATGGGGCGGTCGATAAAGAATTTCGAGAGATTCATCTTGGTCTCGGCGAAAACAGCCCCCCTGGCGGTCCGCTCGCAAGCGGACGCCATTCGATGCCACGAAGGGGGGAAATTGTCTGTGTCTGGCTAGACTGGGTTGCTTAGCTCACGTTGGGCTTCTCGGCCTTCTCTTCCGCTGCCTGCTTGCGGTCCGGCGCGTTGCCTCGCGGCTCGAGCTCGCTGCGGAAGGCCATCGATACCGGCTTCGGCGCAACGGTGTCGCCTGGCCGCACGCGCATCAGGCCATTGACGACGATGCTCTCGCCCGGCTTCAAGCCCTTGCGGATCACACGCAGCCCTTCATACGTCGGCCCGAGTTCGACTTCGCGATACGTGAGCTTGTTGGCCTGATCCACCACGAGCACGAACTTCTTGCCCTGGTCCGTGCCGATGGCGCGATCATTGATCAGCACGGCCGGATGCGGCGTGCCGCCACCGAGCTTGATCTTCGCGTACAGGCCCGGCAGCAGGCGGCCATCTTCATTGGCGAAGATCGCTCGCACGCGGATCGTGCCGCTGCGCGTATCCAGCCGGTTGTCCACCGAGTGGATCTTGCCTTCGTGCGGCGTGTTGTCCTCGTTGGCCAGCCCCAGGAACACCGGCAGATCATTCTTGCCGCCGCTGGCGCCCGGCGCCGTGTAGCGCAGGTAGCTCTGTTCGTCGACGTCGAAGCTCGCATACACCGGCGACACGGACACCACCGTGGTCAGCGCCGGAGACGCCGCGCCGGCGGCCACCAGGTTGCCCACCGTGATCTCGGCACGCGACACCTTGCCCGAGACCGGCGCGACGATACGCGTGTAGCTCAGGTTCAGCTTCGCCACTTCCAGCGCCGCCTGCGCGCCGCGCACGTCGGCCGACATCTCGCTGGCGGCGTTGATCCGCTCGTCGAACTCCCGGCGCGAGATCGCGTTGTCGTCCAGCAGGCGCTGGGCGCGGGCTTTCTCGGTCTGCGCAAGCGATGCGCGTACCTGCGCCGCCGCCAAAGCCGCTTCGGCGCGTGCCACTTCGGCTGCATACGGACGCGGATCGATCGTGAACAGCGGATCGCCCTTCTTCACGATCGAGCCCTCGCGGAAATGCACGGTTTCGATCGTGCCGGAAACACGCGGACGGATCTCCACGCGGTCCACGGCTTCAATGCGGCCGGAGAATTCATCCCATTCGGTGATGGTCTTGCCGACCGCCGCGGACACTTCCACCGCCGGTGCCGGCGGCGGGGTATTGGCCTGTGCTTCCCCGCCGTGCCAGGGACGCAGAACCGAGGTTGCCACGCCGGTGCCCAGGATCGCCACGATGGCGATCGCAATCAGCGTGCGTCGAGACTGTTGATTCATTTTTCTTCACTCCGTGATTCGTCGGGTTTCTTCAACTGGAAAAGCAAAAAATCGAGGCCGAACGCCGCCCGCCGGGCCGAGTGGCCCGGAAATCGGGAATACGGGGGTGTTCCCGTCCGGTCAGGACGGGATTGCTGCTGCCAGCCTCAAAGGGCGCTGGCCGTTGAATCCGATACCGTCATGCTCCCGGTATCGGCCGGTGTTCGGACCGGTTACGAGGCGTCGTCGGCCTTCGCGAAACAATCGCGCAGGAACCGCGCACCTTCTTCGACCCATGCCTGACACTTCTCATGGGACTGTTCCACCCCGTCGCCACAGGCGCCGGGCATGATCAGGGCCCTGGCCGATATCCCGGCCTTGGCCAGCTTCGCGGCGAAGGCTTCACCTTCGGCACGCAAGGCGTCTTGTTCCGCTACCTGCACCAGCGTGGCAGGCAGGCCGGCCATCCGCGATGCCAGTGCCGGCGCCGCATATGGATGCACGCTGTCAGCCGGCGTCGGCAGATATTCGCGATAGTTGCAGGCCAGCCGGCGCAGCATTTCCATCGGCACCTGACGCGTCGAAGACATCGCCGACAGGCACGGGTCCGTGACGGGGCGGATCAGCCACTGGCCCGCCGGCTGCGGCAGGCCGCGATCCCGCAGCATCTGCGCCGTGGCAATTGCCAGGTTGCCGCCCGCCTCTTCGCCGACCAGCGCGAAGCGCAGCTTGTCGACCTTGAGCTTCTTTGCCTGCTTCAGTACCCACGTCACGGTGGCCACGGCGTCTTCGGGCGCGGCCGGGAACGGATTTTCGGGCGCCAGCGAGTATCCCGGCGTCACCACCACGGCCGGGACCGACTCCGCCAGATCCCGCGCCAGTTCCTTGGCTGCCTCGACGTCACCTTCGACAAAACCGCCCGCATGGAGATACACCAGCCATGGCAAGGTTGCCGAGCCTGCGCTCAACGGCCAATAACCTGCGGGGTAACACACGCAGACCTTGATCTCCCGATCGCCACTGACGACCATATGCTGCACCACGTACGGTTCGCCCTGTTCTGCGGCCGGTTGCACGGCGGAACTACGGGCTGTGGTGGTCTTGGTCATGGCGTTCAGGCGACCGGCATGGGTCGTCGATACTGTGTTGCGATGCACCGAATTATGGTGATTGACGATGATGGGATAAAGCGAGCTATTGCCAACGCACTATTTCTGAGTTGGAATAATCGTCGAAGTGAAACCACATGCTTGGCAAGGTCACCCAAAATGTGATTCACTCCGGTCCTTTGGTGCCGCGCAGTTTGGGGAAACATGCGCGTCCACCACGCCCCCAGGCTCCACCCGTCCCCGCTCCGGCCTCCACTGGCGGACCGCCGGCAGCAAACCCAGGCCGCGCACTTGACATGCAGCGGACCCATTCCCGCCAGACATCCTTCTGAACGCAAGCTAGCTCGTACTTCTTTCGAAAGCTTCTCAATCATGGATCGTCTTGTTTCCATGCAGGCATTCACGCGGGTGGTGGATGTCGGCAGCTTTGCGCGTGCGGCGGAGTCATTAGACCTGCCAAAGGCCACGCTCACCCGCCTGATCCAGAATCTGGAAACCCATCTGGGCGTCAAACTGCTGCATCGGACGACGCGCCGCATCAGCGTGACGACCGATGGCGCCGCCTATTACGAACGCTGCGTCCGTATCCTGGCCGACGTCGAGGAAGCGGAACAATCGCTCACGCGGCACAACAACTCGCCGCGCGGCACGCTATGCGTCGACACCACGAGCGGGCTCGCGCAGATGGTGCTGCTGCCGCACCTGCACGACTTCTTCAAGGCTTATCCCGACCTGAAGCTCGAGCTGACCATCAATGGCAAGCCGATCGATCTGCTCAAGGAAGGCGTGGACGTGGTGCTGCGCGTGGGCGCGCTCGACGAGTCGATGGTGGCGCGACGCATCGGTCAGCTGAAGCTGGCGTTCTATGCGTCGCCGATCTATCTGCGTCGCGTTGGCACGCCGCAGAATCTGACCGAGCTGGCACAGCACAAGGCGGTCAACTTCCTGTCCAACCGCACCGGCCGTGAAATGCCCTGGCCGTTGTCGCGCGGCGGCGAACGCACCGAGGTGTTGCTGCCATCGGCCATTTCGACCAACGATGCCGATGTCTACATGGCCTGCGCGCTCGAAGGCCATGGCATCGCCCGCATCTCGCGCGCGATGGCAGAACCGTATGTCAACAGCGGCCGGTTGGTCGAGGTGATGAGCGACTGGCAGACGGACGAATTGCCGATCTCGGCGATGTACCCGCAGAACCGGCACCTGTCGGCCAAGGTGCGGGTCTTCGTGAACTGGGCGGCGGAGCTATTCTCGCGCCATCCGCATTTCGGCGCGGCCCCGCAGGCGGTGGCGGCGTAGTTGTCACCGCCTGCTTGTTCCCTCTCCCGTTTGCGCGGGAGAGGGAAACTTGCCGCAGCATTCGATACGTTCAGTTCTTTCCGATCTCCTGCAGCATCCGCGTCATCAGATACAGACGGGGCACGATCGAATCGAGCTCCACGTATTCGTCGCGAGCGTGGTAGCCGAAGCCAGACAGGCCGAAGCTCTCCAGCACAACCGCCTTGCCCGACCGCCCCGCATAGCCGGCGTCCGTGCCGCCACCCGTGCCAGGGATCAGCAGCAGCGAGCGGCCGTCGAGTTCCGCGTAGACCTGCTGCGCGCGCTTGGCCAGATCCTTCGCGCGGGCGTCAGCCACGTAGGCGGGGCGGCCCTCTTCCATCGTCACCGTGGTCTGCGTGTCGGGAATCAGGTGGCCCGCGTTGACCTTCTCCTGCAGCGCGGTCTGCAGCTTCTGCGCGGCGCCGTTGGCCGTGACACGCACATCGCCATACGCACTGGCCAACTCGGGGATCTGGTTGCCTACGTCGCCGCCCTTGGCCATGGTCCAGTTCAGTTGAGAGCCAGGCACCGACTTGGCCACGTCACGCGTCTGCTGCAACTGATAGGCCAGTTCGATCAGCGCATTGCGGCCCAGCTCCGGCGCCGCGCCGGCGTGCGACGAGCGGCCCTTGACCTGCATCGTCGCAGTCGCCGTGCCAGCAGCGCCCAGCAGCAGCGACTCCGACTTGGCGACAGACTTGGCCACGTTCGGCTCGCAGGACAACACCACGTCCTGCTGATCGGCCAGCGCCGCAATCGTTTCGCCCGATCCGCCCGAACCGACTTCCTCATCGGCGTTGAACAGCACGGTCAGTTGCGCGTAGTCCTTCCATCCCTGCGCCTTGAGGATTTCCAGCGAATGCAGGATCACGGCGATGCCGCCCTTGTCGTCGGCGATGCCGGGACCATAGAGACGGTTGCCGTCCTCGCGGATCGGCTGCGTCTTGAGGATACCGGCCGGATAGACCGTATCCATATGGGCAATCAACATGATCTTGTGCTTGCCCGTACCGGTCAGCGTCGCCTTGACGATCGGGCTCTTGCCCGAGCTTGCCGGCACACGCTCCACCTTGGCACCCAACGCCTGGAGCCGCTTCGACGTGTAGTCCGCCATGCGGTCGAGCCCTTCGATATTGGCGCTGCCCGACTCTATCGACACCATGTCCTTGAGCGACTGCACCACGGCCGGCTGTGCGGACCGCGCGGCATCGAGCAACCCGGTATCGGCGCCGGCAGCCACGGCGGCATTGCAGACCACGGCAGCGGCAGCGGCGATGGCAAGGTGGCGAAGGGAAAGCAGCATGACGTCTCCTGTTCTGATGGAAGCCTCAAATGTAGCCCTTGCGATATCTCGCGGGGAGGCTCAATATCGCCATTCCCAAAGCCGATCCCGCCACACCCCGTTCGCTCGCCGTCTTTCCCCTTCTTTCGCCTATTTCATCCTTCTCGTCCTTCTCGCCCTTCTCGCCCCCACGCATGGCCGATCCCGCTACCACGTCCAATCACCCCCTGCACGTCAAGTTGCTATGGCTGCCCGATGCGATGCCCGGCACGCTGTTCGGCGCGCTCGACGTGCTGCGCACGGCGGCCGGCGTCGCCCAATTGCAGCGGCCTGGCGAATCGAACCTGCTGACGTGGGAAATCATCGGTGGCAATGGCCGGGCACTGCCCGCGCCGCTGCCTGGCCTGCAGCCGGTACCCGCCCGGCGTGGCCAGCGCCATGGCCGGACGCTGATGATCGTGCCCGGATTGATGGCCCATAGCGCGCCGCATCTGAGCGAGATGGTTACGAACGATACCGTCACGCAGCGTACGATCGCGCGTCATGTGGACGCAGGCGGCTGGCTGGCGGCCATCTACTCGGGCATGGTTTACCCGCTGGCGCTGGGCCTGCTCGACGGCGCGCGATGCGGGGCGCCGTGGATGTTCCAAAGCTCGCTGGCACAGCGATTCCCGGGTTGCGACCTGTCCTCGGACGAACCGATAGGCCTGCACGAACGCGTGTTCCATTGCGTCGCCCCGGCGCTGCTGACCGAATTCATGCTGCGCGTGCTGGGGCATCTGCACGACCCTGACCTCGCGCAGACTGTCTCGCGCTTGCTGCTCTATCAACAGGAACGCCAGCAATGGGTGCCGGAACTGGTTTCGCAGCGCTGGCTCGGTAAAACAACGGACAGCCCGGTGTATCGCGCCATTGGCTGGCTGCAGGCCCACGTCGACGAGCCATACCGGCTTGGCGCCGTGGCCGAGGCGGCAGCCGTCAGCGAACGGACACTGCTGCGCCATTTTCGGCAGGTCACCGGGCAGACGCCTCTCGACTACCTGCACCGGCTGCGCGTGGAGCGCGCGCGCATGTTGCTCGAAGTCACGCTGCATGGCACGCAGGCCATCGCCGAAGCGTGCGGCTACAGCGATGCCGCGGCGTTCCGGCGGCTGTTTCAGCGCGCCATGCAGATGTCGATGTCGGAGTACCGCACGCGCTTTGCGTTGCGCACGCGCCGCCGTTACTGGCGAGTAGAAGGCCAGGCAGCGCGACGTGGGCGCGCCGCGCCGCAGGCGTGAAGTGTCCTGCGATGAGTCGCCGGAACCTTTAACTGCTCAGGGCGATGTGATTGATGACGTTTTCCACGCCGTGCACATACCAGGCGTCCCGTTCAACCTGCCTGCGCGCGCCATCGCTGGACGCGTAGCCATCGAGCGTCACCACACGGCGATCCGTACGCACACTGATGCGAGCTGCGTCGACGAACGGGTCGGTTTCCAGCACCAGCCGCAATGCCTCGGAGATCTCCTCGTCGCTATCGGCTTCGGCCGGCGCAATCACAATGTCATTGATCACGCAGCGGCAGCCGCGTGACCACCAGGCCAGCACGCCGGCCAGCCGCATGTGCGACAGGCTGATCACCTGCCCATTGAGCGTGACCGCGCCGTCATGCACGGAGACCTCCAGCCAGCCGCTGCGCTCGCCCACCGCTTCGCGCACGGGCTCGAGCTGGCCCTTGACCCGCGCGCAGATCTTGCAGTTCCGGAAATCAATCGCGCTCCGCAGTCGCTCGCAGACCGCCGCGCGTACCTCGCCGTCGCCAATCGGTGTGCCGCCGTTGGCAATGCGCAGGTGATCGATCACCATCGTGACGCCATCCACACGCCGCAACTGGGCCGCGGCACGGGTCTTGTCGACAATATCGGCAACTTCGCCTTCGAGAATCAGCGCGCCGTCGGACAGGCGCAGGTTGATGGTGGGATGGAGATGGTGGCCTTGATATGGCACATGTGCCAACGCGGCTCGTGCCAGCGTCAGCACCGCTTCGCTACTCTGCATGATGTCAATCTCCCCATTTGGTGTGGAGATGGTGGGATGCGTGCCCCTGCCTGCAAGCACGTGTAGCGCGTCGGCCGGGGACATCCGACGGAAGTCCCCGCGTCCGCCTAGGCATTATAGGAAGTGCCCCGCCGCATCACCGCGCATCACCACGCGTATGGCGCGCACATATTGACCAGTGTCACCTTAGCGTGGACGATACGCGGCAGACCGGCTCTCAGGAGCACCCGCATGTGCACGAACTACGCCCCCGTCCAACAGCGAATCCTGCGTGAAATCTTCGGTGTGGAGCCGCCTCCGGGGATCTACCCGGAGGAAACCTGGCCCGACTACGCCGCGCCAATCGTCCACGCCGCCCCGGACGGACCACGACAGTGCGCATTGGCCACCTTCGGCATGATGCCGCGCAAGCGTACCCCACCCGGTGGCCGCCGCTACGATACGACCAACGCACGCAGCGAGACCGTCGGCGAGAAGCCCACCTTCGCGCCTGCCTGGCGGCACGGTCAGCTTTGCCTGGTACCCGCGAGCGCGTTCTACGAATATGCGTACCCCGAGGACGGCACGCCCGAGCACCCGGGCAAGGCGGAGCGCTGGAAGATCTGGCTACCCGACGCCCCAGCCTTTGGCATCGCCGGGCTCTGGCGGACGTGGCCCGACCAGACCCTGTCCTTCACGATGCTCACGGTCAATGCGGAGACCCATCCAGTGTTGCGCCGGATGCACCGGCCGGGCGCCGAAAAACGCTCGATCGTGATCGTCCCGGCGGCCGACTGGGACGACTGGCTGCATTGCCGCAACCCGGAACTGGCCCGCAGCTTCCTGCGTCTTTACCCTGCGGAAGGCATGGCAGCCGCGCCAGATCCCGTTGTGCGAGTGGCAACAGACAAGACTGCCCGCGCGTCGAACGACCTGGGTGCCCCTGGCGAGGGTTCCGTTCCCTGATGCCATCTGACGCCATCGCCCAAACGGGTGATGCGAGCGCCCTACTGAGTGAGGGTGTCGGATATAGCGGTACCTGACCATACTGGCCCGCACCAGCCATCAGAGCTGTCCAACAGGTCAGAACAATATGAATTCGGTCACTTTTGTCGGTTACGGTCTTGCGTTCCTCATCGCGGTGATCATCGCCGCGCGCTGGATCTATATCCATCATCCTGCCCTGCGGGACAGCAACCTCGATCCGCCCAGGAAATCGGCGGGAAACAAGCCGGCAGCCACCGGCCCGGAAGTACTCGACACCGCCACCCGTCCACTGCCGCGCGACTGATACTCGCCCCGGCCGGGAACTGTGGCCGCCCTTCGTTGCCAGAATATCTCTTGCGCGCGCGCCATCTGGCGTGCACGCTGTGCCTCTGCACGCCACAAAAAGAAAGGAACACAAGGGATGGCAACTTCCAACAAGCTGCCGGCTTGGACCGTCTGGTCCCCGCTGGCTGCCTGGGCAGCGTTCGGCCTGGGCCTTCTATTGACGGGACAGTCGTGGATGATCGCGGTGATGGCCGCTGCCCTGGCGGGCGCGGTATTTTCCGCGGTGCACCATGCCGAGGTCGTCGCCCATAAGGTCGGCGAGCCGTTCGGCACCTTGGTGCTTGCGATTGCCGTGACGGTAATCGAAGTGGCGCTGATTGTGTCGGTGATGCTGTCTTCCGGGCCTGAGAAGGCCGGTCTCGCCCGCGACACGGTGTTCGCGGCGGTCATGATCATCTGCAACGGGATCGTCGGGGTCTGCCTGTTCGTCGGCGGCCTGCATCACCGCGAACAGGCGTTTCAGGCGCCCGGCGCCAATGCCGCGATGGCCATCCTGGTTGCCCTGCTCGGCCTGACCATGGTGCTCCCCAACTTCACCAGCTCGACGCCGGGACCCATGCTGTCCCCGTCGCAACTCGCCTTCGCGGGCGCCATGTCACTGGTGCTCTACGGCAGCTTCGTGTTCGTGCAGACGGTGCGGCATCGCGACTACTTCCTGGTGGAAGGCAGCAGCGACGAGAACGAGCATGCGCCGCCGCCGCCGGTGCGCGTCGCGGTAGTCAGTGGCGTGCTGCTGGTGGTCTGCCTGGTGGCCGTGGTGGCGCTGGCCAAGCTGCTGTCGCCATCGGTGGAAGCGGCAGTACTGGGTGCCGGGCTGCCTCCTGCCGTGGTGGGTGTGGTGATTGCGGCGCTGGTGCTGCTGCCTGAAGGGCTGGCCGCGTTGCGCGCGGCACGTTCGGACCGGATTCAGACCAGCCTCAACCTTGCGCTCGGCTCCGCGCTGGCCAGTATCGGCCTGACGATTCCGACCGTGGCGGCCGTGTTCATCATGCTCAGCCGGCCGCTTGAACTCGGGCTTGGCCCCAAGGAAATGGTCCTGCTGTTCCTGACCATGATCGTCGCCTCGCTGACGCTGGGCATGGGACGGACCACGATCCTTCAGGGCGTGGTGCACATGGTGATTTTCGCCGCGTATCTGTTCCTGACGATCGTTCCGTAAGGGTACGGTCTTTCGGTACTGTCTTTCGCCCCTCTCCCATAAATGGAGGCGGGGCGAAAAGCGACGGTTTACTTCTGCCGCAGGAATCCGATCACGGCATTCCCAAACGCCTCCGGCAACTCCCAATTGGACAGGTGAGCGGCAGCCAGCTCCAGATACTCCGCGCCCGGAATCGCCCGGACGACCTCCTGGCCCTGGGCCGCGGTAGTGGCCAGGTCCTGCTCGCCGGCAATCACCAGCACCGGCGCCTGAATACCCGGCAACAATCCACGCAGATCGGCGTCGCGCACGGCCGCGCAGTTGGCGGCATAGCCTTCCGCGCTGGTACCCGTCAGCATTCGGCGCACAGGTTCGTACTCGTCACGACGCGTGAGCACGTAGTGATCGGTGAACCAGCGAGCCAGCACACCGTTGACGATAGCCGCCATGCCATCGCGCCGCACGGTTTCGATCCGGGTATTCCACACCGACTCGGGGCCGATCAGCGCGGCGGTGTTCGCCAGCACAAAACGTCCGAAACGCCCCGCGTGATAGCGCGCCAGATACATTCCCGTCATGCCACCCATCGACAGACCACAGAAGTGCGCCCGCTCGATACCGGCATGATCCATGATCGCGATCACGTCTTCGGCCAGTTCGCGCATCCCGAACGACGACGACGGCAGGGCCGAGCGCCCGTGGCCGCGCGTGTCATAGCGCAGCACCCGGTAATGCGCGGTCAGCCCGGCCATCTGCGGCCCCCACATGTCGAGCGTGGTGCCCAGCGAATTGGACATCACCAGCACCGGCTTGTCGGCGGCGCCCTCGATCACGTAATGGAGCTTGCGCGTCGGTTCAGTCGGCATGAATGCCCTTCTCGCGGATGAGCGTGCCCCACTTGGTGGTCTCCTTGGCCAGGTGGTCCTTCAGCGCGGCTGGCGTGCTGCCGATCGGCTCGGCGCCGATGCCTGCCAGGCGCTGCTGCACGGACGGCTTCTTCAGGGCATCGAGCATGGCCTTGTTAAGCGTGTCGATGACGGGCTGCGGCGTCTTGGCCGGTACGAATGCCGCGAACCACGGCGACAATTCATAGCCCGGCAGCCCCGCTTCGGCCACTGTCGGCACATTGGGCAATGCCGACGAACGCTTGCTGGTGGTGACGGCGATCGCGGTCAGCTTGCCGCTGTCGATATGCGGCTTGGCCGAGGTGATGCTGTCGAACATGTAGTCCACCTGGCCACCGAGCAGATCGGTCATCGCCGGGCCCGATCCCTTGTACGGGATATGGAGCATGTCCACATGGGCCATCGACGTGAACAGTTCGCCTGCCAGGTGGATCGACGTACCGTTGCCGGCCGACGCATACGTGTACTTGCCCGGCTTGGCCTTGGCGCTCGCGATGACTTCGGCCACGGTCTTGACCGGCGTCTTGGCCTTGTTGGCCACCAGCACGTTGGGCACGACGGCCAGCAGCGACACCGGCGCGAAATCCTTGACCGGGTCGTAGCTGAGCTTGCCATACAGCGCCGGATTCACGGCCATGCCGTTGGCGACAATGATCAGCGTGTAGCCGTCTGCCGGCGAGCGGGCCACCATTTCGGCGCCGATGTTTCCACCCGCGCCGGGGCGGTTTTCGACCACGATCGCCTGACCAAGCGTCTTCGACATGTCTTCGCCCAGCGTGCGGGCGATGTTGTCCATCGCGCCGCCGGCCGGGAACGGCACGATCCAGCGGATCGGGTGGTCGGGATAGGCCGCGTGTGCGGGGGCGGCGGCCGCGAACAGCATCGTGGCGGCGAGAGCGGCCGACAGAACGTTCGACCGTTGCAGCAAGGACTTCATTGTCTCCATTCCTTCTTGTGAGCGCGCCGATCAGCGGATCGACGACGGGTGCTTGGCCAGTGGCGTGACGTGGATCTTCATGTACGGGAACAGCGGCAGCGCCGACAGCAGCGTGTGCAGTTCATCGTTCGACTCCACGTCGAACAGGCTGTAGTTGGCATACTCGCCCACCACGCGGTACAGCGCCTGCCATTTGCCCTGGCGCTGCAGGTCTTGTGAGTAGGCCTTCTCGCGTGCCTTGATCTCATCGGCCTCGGCAGCCGGCAAATCATGCGGAATCTGAACGTCCATCCTGACGAGAAACAGCATTGGGGTCTCCTTGTGCTTGAAGGATGCGATTAGGTGGTAGGTCGATCAGGCAATCAAGCGGACTTGCGACGATAGTGCGCAAGCTTGTCTTCGTCGATTGCCAGACCCAGCCCCGGACCCTGCGGCAGATGCAGCGAGAAGTCCTTGAATACGGGGCGCTCGACAACGATATCGTCCTTCACCAGCAGCGGGCCAAACAATTCCGTGCCCCACGCCAGTTGCGGCAGCGTGCAGAAGCCATGCGCCGCGGCGATCGTGCCGACGCTGCCTTCGAGCATCGTGCCACCGTAGAGCGCGATACCTGCTGCATCGCCCACGGCCGCAGTCCGCAACATGCCGAAGATGCCACCGGATTTGGCGATCTTCAGCGCGAACACATCGGCGGCGCCCAGGCGTGCCAGTTCCATTGCATCCTCGGGGCCCGTCACGGCTTCATCGGCCATGATCGGCACCACGAAACGGGCGGCCAGACGCGCCAGCGCCGTGCGTTGCTCGCGCGGCGTCGGTTGTTCGATCAGGTCGATGCCGGCCGCTTCGAGCATGGCGATGCCGGTGGCGGCATCGGCTTCGTTCCAGGCCTGGTTCACGTCTACCGTCACGCGGGCGCGATCGCCCAGGGCGCGCTTGATCGCCGAGACATGCGCCACATCTTCACGCACGCTGCGGCGACCGATCTTGAGCTTGAACGTGTTGTGGCGGCGTTCCTCCAGAAAGCGCTCGGCTTCCTCGATATCGCGTGCGGTATCACCGCTGGCCAGTGTCCAGAGCACCGGCAGCGTGTCGCGCACCGCGCCACCCAGCAGCGTGGCCAGCGGCACGTCCAGACGCTTGCCCTGCGCGTCGAGCATGGCCGATTCCAGCGCCGACTTGGCGAACCGGTTACCGCGCGCGACCTTGTTCAGGCGCGCCATCGCGGCGTGGACATTGGTGGCGTCCTGGCCGACCAGTGCCGGCGCCAGGTAGGTATCGATCGTCAGCTTGATGCCCTCGGGACTTTCGTCGCCGTACGACAGGCCGCCAATTGTAGTGGCCTCACCGATGCCCTCGATCCCGTCGCTGCAGCGCAGCCGCACGATCACCAGCGTCTGCTGCTGCATCGTGGCCATGGCCAACTGATGCGCCCGGATCGTGGGCAGGTCGACCAGAATGGCCTCGATGGAAGAAATCGTCGCTGTCATACCCGCTGTCATACCTTTTCCATGCAAATTAGTCTCGTGCACGGAGTATGTACCTTGACTTGCTAAGCGTCCAAGACCGAAGATGTCTCATCTCATACCTTTTCGGTATGCCAGGATTCTCCTCCTCTCCCTGCTGCGGGAGAGGGAAAAACCCACCGCGATCGCCATCACCATGGAACTCCGCCACCTCCGCTACTTCCAGACGGTTGCCCAGGAACTCAACGTGACACGGGCGGCCGAAAAGCTTCATATGGCACAGCCGCCACTTTCCCGGCAAATCCGCCAGTTCGAGGAAGAAGTCGGCGTGGCGTTGTTCGATCGTGTCGGGCGGGGCCTGAGGTTGACCGAGGCGGGCCGTTTCCTGCTCGAGCAGTCGCTGCAACTGACCCAGCGACTGGAGGAGACGCTGGAAAGCACGCGGCGCATCGGCCGCAATGAAAAGCGCTGGTTCGGCATCGGCTTCGTGCCGTCGGTGCTGTATGGCGTGCTGCCCGAGCTGATCCGCGAACTGCGTGGCGACGATAGCCAGGTGGAGGTCGGCCTGACCGAGATGATCACGGTGCAGCAACTCGAAGCGCTCAAGTCCGGGCGGATCGATCTGGCCTTCGGGCGTCTCACGTTCAACGACCCGGCGATCGTCCAGCAGGTGGTGATGGCCGAATCGCTGGTGGCGGCGATCCCGGGCACCGCGCCCACCCCCACCGCTCCTTTCGATGCCGACGCGCTGGCCCGACAGCCGCTGATCCTCTATCCGGCCCGGCCACGGCCAAGCTACGCCGACCATGTGCTGTCGCTGTTCCGCGGCCAAGGGTTGCAGCCCCGCGTGGTGCAGGAGGCCAACGAACTGCAGACCGCGCTCGGCCTCGTCGCCGCCGGGCTAGGCATCACGCTCGTGCCGTCCTCGGTG
This sequence comes from Cupriavidus metallidurans CH34, assembly GCF_000196015.1. Lineage (NCBI taxonomy): Bacteria > Pseudomonadati > Pseudomonadota > Betaproteobacteria > Burkholderiales > Burkholderiaceae > Cupriavidus > Cupriavidus metallidurans. Next base: position 1,541,821 of record NC_007974.2, read on the forward strand.
CAGCGCCTGCATCGTGATGATGTGCGCTATGTGCCGATCAACGCTCCGGGCTTCGTCTCACCCGTGATCATGAGCTACCGCTCTGGCGACACCTCGCCATACCTGGCCCGCGCGGTCGCATGGGTCCTGCAGCAAGCGTAGTCACTCCTGGGCCGGCGGAATGTACTCCATGCCGATTTCCTCGTAGAGCCGGTAGATCATGTCCAGCATCGCACGCAGGTCCTCGGATTCGTCCAGTGTGCGCATGCTCATGATGATCGGCGACACCAGCTTCGCATCATCAAGCTCAACGTAGGTCACATCGTCACGCTTGAGGCCGTAGACGCTGCTGGGTACCACTGAGATACCCTCGCCCATCGCCACCAACCCCAGCGCGATCTGCAACTCGCGTACCTCGTGGATGCGGCCCGGGCGCAACGCGCGGTCGTGAAACGCCGCCAGCACCTGATCGGCAAAACTCGGGCGTGGCGCCTTCGGGAAGATGATCAGCGTGTCTTCGAGCAGATCCGGCAACGCCAGCATCTTCCTGCCGATCGACAGCGGATGCCCCACCGGCAGAGCCACGATCATGCGTTCCTCGCGCAGCACCACGCGGCGGACGGCCGGGTCTTCGTGCCGGATGCGGCCAAAACCCACATCGATGCGCCCTTCCTTGAGTGCCTTGATCTGGTCCATCGTCGACATCTCGTGCAGCGTCAGTTCGATCTCGGCGTGTTCGGTCCGGAAGCGGCGGATGATGCGCGGCAACATGCCGTAGAGCGTGGAGCCCACGAAGCCGATCGACATCGCCCGCTCAATCTTGCCAACCCGGCGCATCATCGCCTCAAGTTCGGTGGTCTGCGCCAGCAGTTGCAAGGCGTGGGTGTAGAAGAAGCGCCCGGTGTCGGTCAGCTTGAGTGGCCGGGAGTTGCGCTCGAACAGCAACACACCCAGCGACTCCTCCAGTTGCTGGATCTGGCGCGACAGCGGAGGCTGCGCGATATGCAGCCGTTCCGCGGCGCGCGTGAAGTTGCGCTCCTCGGCCACGGCCACGAAGTACCTCAAATGTCTCAATTCCAACGCTATACCTCACAGGTATCGTCCGGATACTCAATCAGTCTTGGACTGCCCAAACACCCCTGAACTATGCTCCGCAACAAGTCGGACGGCAATCCTCGATACGGGTTTATACCCACAGAGCATTAACCGACCGATCATTCGACCCCCACCAAAGAGACATTTCGGAGTGAGACATGACGCACGCTGACATCGAAGCGCTGGTAAAGCAGTTCCTCGTACACACCGCCACGCAAGGCACCCCGGACGCACGCGCGCAACAGGTCGTGGTACGGCTGACGACCGATCTGTTCAAGGCAATCGAGGATCTGGATTTGAGCGCCACCGAAGTCTGGAAGGGCATCGAGTATTTCGCCGAGGCAGGCGCCACCCACGAGCTGGGCCTGCTGGCCGCCGGCCTGGGTCTGGAACGATTCCTGGACATCCGCGCCGACGAGGCAGAAGCCCGCGCCGGCCTGACCGGCGGCACGCCGCGCACGATCGAAGGCCCGCTGTATGTGGCCGGCGCGCCCGAATCCACCGGCTTCGCACGACTCGACGACGGCACGGAGGACGACAAGGGCGAGGTGCTGTTCATGCAGGGCACGGTCTACGACACCGACGGCAAGCCGCTGGCCGGCGCGAAGGTCGAGGTATGGCACGCCAACCTGCTTGGCAACTACTCGTTCTTCGACAAGAGCCAGTCCCACTTCAACCTGCGCCGCACGATCGTCACCGATGCCAACGGCCGCTACCAGTTCCGCAGCATCGTGCCGATGGGCTATGGCTGCCCGCCCGAGGGCACGACGCAGCGCCTGCTGAACCTGCTGGCCCGTCACGGCCGCCGCCCCGCACATATTCACTTCTTCGTATCCGCCGCCGGCCATCGCAAGCTGACCACGCAGATCAACATCGACGGCGACGAGTACCTGTGGGATGACTTCGCGTTTGCCAGCCGCGATGGACTCGTGCCGGCGGTCGAGCGCGTCGGGGACGCCGCGCAGCTCGACAAGCACGGCGTGAGCAAGCCGTTCGCCTCGATCGACTTCGACTTCCGCCTGCTGCGCGAGGCCACCGACGCCCCGGCGGCCGAAGTGGACCGCCTGCGCGCTGCCGCCTGAGGCCAGCGCCAAGGGCCATCGCCCAAGACTGCGTGAGATCGCCTGAGACCGCAGAAAGCGATCTGATTCGCCGGGACTCGCCGCCACCGCGCGTCCCGGCCCCTTCCCCGCCGCTCTGGCAGGAGACCACCATGATCCCGATCCATCTGGATACCGGGGCGGGCCCCGCTCGTCCCCAGCATCAGCCCAACCGCCTGGAGAACCTTGACCAGTTCCTGGTCGAAGACAAGACCACCGGCGACTATCGGCTGCACCGCAGCGCGTTCACGGACGAGGCGCTGTTCGAACTCGAGATGCAGCACATCTTCGAGGGCAACTGGATCTACCTGGCGCACGAAAGCCAGATCCCGAACAACAACGATTACTACACGACGCATATCGGCCGCCAGCCGATCGTGATCGCGCGCAATCGCCAGGGCGAACTGAACGCGTTCATCAACGCGTGCAGCCATCGCGGCGCAATGTTGTGCCGGCACAAGCGCGGCAACAAGGCCACATACACCTGCCCGTTCCACGGCTGGACATTCAACAACAGCGGCAAGCTACTCAAGGTCAAGGACCCCGAACAGGCCGGCTATCCGGAATGCTTCAACAAGGAGGGGTCCCACGACCTGAAGAAGCTGGCGCGCTTTTCCAACTATCGCGGCTTCCTGTTCGGCAGCCTCAACGCCGATGTGCCGCCGATCGAGCAGTTCCTGGGCGATGCCGCGCGCATCATCGACATGATTGTCGACCAGTCGCCCGATGGTCTCGAGGTGCTGCGTGGCTCGTCGACATACACATTCGCCGGCAACTGGAAACTGCAGGCCGAGAATGGCGCCGATGGCTACCATGTGTCCGCCGTGCACTGGAACTACGCCGCCACCACAAGCCACCGCAAGCAGCAGAACGAACGCGAGGACAAGATCCGCGCGATGGATGCGGGCAAGTGGGGCCAGCAAGGCGGCGGCTTCTACGCGTTCGATCATGGCCATATGCTGCTGTGGTCGCGCTGGGCTAACCCGGAAGATCGTCCGAACTTCGCCCGCCGCGACGAGTTCGCGCAACGCTGTGGCGAGGAGCGCGCCGACTGGATGATCCAGAACTCGCGCAACCTGTGCCTGTACCCCAATGTCTACCTGATGGACCAGTTCGGCTCGCAGATCCGCCTGCTGCGCCCGCTGTCGGTGGACCGCACCGAAGTCACGATCTACTGCATCGCCCCCAAGGGGGAATCGGACGAGGCCCGCGCACGCCGCATCCGCCAATACGAAGACTTTTTCAACGTCAGCGGCATGGCCACGCCCGACGACCTCGAGGAGTTCCGCGCCTGCCAGCAGGGCTACGCGGGCCAGGCACTGGCCTGGAACGATATGTGCCGGGGCGCCACGCACTGGATCGACGGGCCCGACGACGCAGCGAAGCACATCGGTCTGAATCCGGTGATGAGCGGGCTGCGTACCGAGGATGAAGGCCTCTATACCGTACAGCATCGCTACTGGCTGGAGACGATGAAGCGGGCCGTGGCACAGGGAGATGCAGCATGAGCGCCGTCATCCCCATGAGCGATGTCTCGGCCTTTCTCTACCGCGAGTGCCGCCTGCTCGACGACGAGCAATGGGATGAATGGCTGACCTGCTATCACCCCGATGCGCGATTCTGGATGCCTTGCTGGGATGACGACGGCAAGCTCGTCACCGATCCGGAACGAGAGATTTCGCTGATCTTCTATCCGAACCGGCAGGGGCTGGAGGACCGCATCTTCCGCATCAAGACCGAGCGGTCGAGCGCGACGATCCCCGACACGCGCACGAGCCACAACCTGAGCAATATCGAAATCGAGTCGACCGACGGACAACTAGCCACGGTGCGCTTCAACTGGCACACGCTCGCGCATCGCTACCAGACCAATTTCAGCTACTTCGGCATGTCGCGCTACGTGATCGATTTCTCGCAAGGCACGCCGCGCATCCTGGACAAGTACGTCGTGCTCAAGAACGACTACATCCACCAGGTCATCGACATCTATCACATCTGATCCGCTCGCCGCATCAGGCAGCATCACGGAGGGACAAGGCCATGGAACATACGATCGCCCTGCAGTTCGAAGATGGCGTGACGCGCTTCATCACGTGCGGCGACAACGAGACGCTCTCGGACGCCGCCTATCGCCAGCAGATCAACATTCCGCTCGACTGCCGCGACGGCGCGTGCGGCACCTGTCGCGGCCTATGCGAATCCGGCCACTATGACCTGCCCGAATCGAGCTATATCGAGGACGCGCTGACCGCCGAGGAGGCGGCCAAGGGATACGTGCTGGCCTGCAAGACACGGCCGCGCTCGGATTGCGTGATCCGCGTGCCGGCTTCGTCCGCGGCCTGCAAGACTGGCGTGACGCGATTCGAGGGCGCGATCGCCGCCGTGGCGCCGCTGTCGGATTCGACCATCGGCTTCTCGATCGACCTCGATGACCCGGCCGCGCTCAGCTTCCTGCCCGGGCAGTACGTCAACGTGGAAATCCCGGGCAGCGGACTAACGCGCGCGTACTCGTTCAGTTCGCCGCCGGGCGCGTCTCAGGCGGCCTTCGTCGTGCGCAATGTGCCACAGGGCCGCATGAGCGGCTTTCTGGCCGGCGAGGCCCAGACCGGACAGCGCATGGCATTCTCCGGCCCGTTCGGCAGCTTCTACCTGCGTTCCGTCACGCGGCCCGTTTTGTTCCTGGCCGGCGGCACCGGCATCGCGCCGTTCCTGTCCATGCTCGACGTACTGGCCGCCAGCGGCAGCACGCACCCGGTGCGCATGGTCTACGGCGTCACGCACGACATCGACCTGGTGGCCACCGAGCGGCTCGAGGCCGCCGCGGCCAGCATCGACGGATTCACCTACCGCACCTGCATTGCCGACGCCGCCAGCACGCACGAGCGCAAGGGCTATGTGACCACGCATGTCGACCCCACATGGATCAATCACGGGGACGTCGACATCTACCTGTGCGGCCCCGTGGCCATGGTGGAAGCCGTGCGCGACTGGCTGCGGGATGCCGGCATCACGCCGGCCAATTTCTACTACGAGAAGTTCTCGGCCAGCGCGGAGGCATGATGCGCACAACGCAACGTTTCGCCGGCCGGACGATGATCGTCACGGGCGCGGCGCAGGGTATCGGTCGCGGCGTGGCAATGTCCGCGGCTGCCGAGGGCGCGAATGTGGTGCTGGTGGACCGCGCCACGCTGGTCGAGGAAGTCGCGGCCGGGATTCTGGCTGCGGGCGGCGCGGCACTGTCCGTCAATGCTGATCTGGAGACGTATGCGGGGGCGCAGGCGATGGTAGCCACGGCCACCGCTGCCTTCGGCCATGTCGATATCCTGATCAACAACGTGGGCGGCACGATCTGGGCCAAGCCCTATGAGCACTACGCTGAAGCCGAGATCGAGGCCGAGATCCGCCGGTCGCTGTTTCCCACGCTCTGGGGTTGCCGCGCGGTGTTGCCGGGCATGGTCGAGCGTCGCGCCGGAGTCATCGTCAACGTGTCGTCGATTGCGACGCGCGGCATCCATCGCGTGCCCTACGCGGCGGCCAAAGGCGGCGTGAACGCGCTGACCGCGAGCCTGGCGTTCGAGCACGCGGCGGATGGCATTCGCATTAACGCGGTGGCTACGGGCGGCACCGAGGCGCCGCCGCGCAGGATCCCGCGCAACACGCAGCAACAATCGGAACAGTCGGAACAGGAATCGAAGTGGTATCAGGCAATCGTCGATCAGACCGTGTCGTCGAGCCTGATGCACCGGTACGGGACGATCGAGGAACAAGTGGGTGTGATCCTGTTCCTGGCCTCGGACGAGGCGTCGTACATGACGGGGACTGTGGTGCCGGTGGGTGGCGGAGACCTTGGCTGATCGCGCTGACTTGCCGCTTGATCGCGCCCCTCTCCGATTTGCTTGGGAGGGGGCGCGCATGACAGGCGATCACGCGCACGATGGCTATGCAGTGACGATCGCCGACTTCGCTGCCACCTTCTTCGCTTCCTTCCTGCGGCCATACCAGCCGCCGACCACCAGCAAGATTGCCACCGCCACCAGATCGCCGCCCAGTGCCACGGGCCGCGTGGGCCGGCCGCCGGCGATGCCATAGGTGAAGCCTTCGATCGTCACCGACACCACGGCGCCCAGCACGAAGCAGAACAGGCTATGCCGGCCGATCTGCACCACCGGCCCCATAAAGCGGGCCACGCGCTCGACCCAGCCCGCCCGCGCCGCCAGATAGACCAGCCATGCCAGCCCAAGGAAGCTGAGCACGCGCAGGAACGCCAGGCTCTGCTTCGGCAGTGGAAAGACCATCGACGGCAACCACGCCGGCAGCCAGGCCTCATACACGTGCGGACGCATCCACAGATACGTCAGCGCCATGCAGGCCATCGTGACGACCACCGCGCCGATGGTGCAGGCCCAGCGCGCGATGTTCTGTTGCGGCAGCACGAAGTCCGGCCGCAGGCGTGCCAGCAGGCCCATGCCGAACATCAGTTGCCATGCGAACGGGTTGAAGCTCCAGCCGCGCGGCTCGCTGCTCGGCAACAGCGGCAGCAGCGCCGGCGCCATGAGCCAGAGCGCCACGCTGCCGCAGACAAAGGCCAAGGGATACTTTCTCGCCCAGCCGATCGCCAGAGGCGCCAGTCCAATAAACACCGCATACATCGGCAGTACATCCGAGACGAATGGCTGCCGCGCCAGGCCGATCACCTGGAACAGCGTCTCGATCGGTTGGGCCATGAACGCTGGTGCCTCGGTCGCGCGCACGGCTGGCGCGGGCACCTTGCACATCGCCAGCAGGAACCCGAACAGCAGCATCAGCACCCCGGTCAGCACGAAGGCCTTGTAGATCTCCCAGCTACGGCGGTGCAGGCGTTTGCTCGCGGCGCTGGCGCCCTGGCGGGCCTCCATCGCGAGATAGGCGGCGCCCGCCGAATAGCCGGCCAGGAAAACGAATACCTCGGCGGCGTCGAAGAGCGTGAAGTTGCGGATCGTGTAGTCGGCCAGCACGCTGCCGTTGACATGGTCGACCACGATGAAGAGCAGCGCGATGCCGCGAATCAGGTCGACCTCGGTGCGCCGCTGGTTGTTGTTCACTGCGTTCACAGGCGTGCTTCCCAATGCAAACGGGCCGAAATTGCTTCCGGCCCATGTCTTATGCCACGGATTTTACCGTGGCATCAGGGTTAACGTGTACGCACTGTGTTTCAGTAGATTACGCTGCCGAATGTGCTGCATGCAGCCTGCCAAGCGTCCGTCGCCCAGCATCGATCACGCTGCTGGCATGCGTGGTCTGGTAGCGGATGATCATGCCCTCGATGCAGAGCATGGCCTCTTCCGCCACTTCACGTGGGCTGGACAGCCCAAGATCGTGGGCGATCCCGGTGACGAAGTCCTCCAGCGACGCCTTGTGCGCCACTGCCTGCGCCAGCAGCCGTGGGTCGTCACCGGCACCGCCGCCCGCCTCCGCGATCATGTTGATGAAGGAGCAGCCACGAAAATCCTCGGTAGCGAACCACTCGCCTAGCGCATCGGCCATGATATCCAGGTTGCCGCGTGCGGCCAGTCGTCGGGTCACCGCATCGCGGAACCAGCCCATCCAGTAGTCATGCCGGCTCTCGAGATACGCGACGATCAGGTCGTTCTTGGAAGGGAAATGCCTGTAAAGCGACATCTTGGCCACGCCCGACTCGGCGATGATCCGGTCGATCCCAGTACCGCGATAGCCATCGCGGTAGAACAGGCGTGCTGCGGTATCGAGGATGCGGTCGCGCGCGGATGGGGTAGGCATGACGGATGACAGCGTAAGGCGTTGGCGTGGATAGGCGCCATTATAGGAGACAGATCTGTCTTGATCTGTCTCGATCTCTATATATGCATCCCGCCAAATGAACAAGGGCCGGAAGCGAGACTTCGCTTCCGGCCCTCCCGATCAAGCCAGGCTCACGCTGCCGTCCGATCAGGCGGCTTCCTGCAATTGCGCCAGCTTGGCTTGCGCATCACGCAGCGCCGTGCGCAAGCCCTCTTCCACAACGGGATGGTAGAAAGGCATGGCCAGCATCGCGGCGATCGTCAGCCCCTGTTGGTACGACCACGCCAGCAGATGCGCGATATTCTCGGCGCGCGGGCCAATCCACTCAGCGCCAATAAAGCGGCCTGTGGCGCGATCCGCGTAGACGTGCATCAGCCCACGGTTCTTGAGCATCACACGGCTGCGGCCCTGATCCTCGAAGCTGACCTCGCCAGTCACGAAGCTGCCCGGTGTCAGTTCGGCAAAACGCTTGCCGACCATCGCGATCTGCGGATCGGAGAACACCACCGCGATCGGCGCGCGCCGCGTCAGCGGCCCGACCTTCGGCCAGAGCGCAGCGTTTTCGCCAGCAATCTTGCCTTCGTCGGCCGCCTCATGCAGCAGCGGCAGGACGTTATTGGCATCGCCAGCGATGAAGATCGGCGATTCACCGCACTGGAGCGTCACCGGGTCGAACGTCGGTACGCCCCGCCCATCGAGTTCCAGCGCGGTGTTGCCCAGCGCAAGCGTATCGACATTGGGCCGGCGACCCGTGGCGGCCAGCACGTAGGCAAAGCGCTCCGTCACGGTCTGGCCGTCGGCGTCTTCGAACGTGATAACGGCGTCGTCGCCCTCGCGGCGCATCTCAAGCACGCGCGCATCCGCCAACAGCGAGAATTCCTGGTTGAAGGACTTGGCAGCGTAAGCACGAATCTCGGGGTCCGACAACGGACCGACGCCGCCACCGACACCAAACACGCGCACCCGCACGCCAAGCCGCGACAGTGCTTGCCCCAGTTCCAAACCAATCACGCCCGGGCCGAACACGGCCACGCTTTGGGGCAGGTCTTCCCACGAGAACACATCGTCATTGACGATCAGGCGATCGCCGAACACGCCAAAGGACGGCGGTACGGCGGGGCGCGAGCCCGTGGCGATTACCACGCGGCTTGCGCGCACGACGGTGTGGTCGTCAACCTGGAGGATCGTGTTGTCGATGAACCGCGCCCGGCCGATCAGGCGGTCGTCCTGGGGAATGCTCTCCACGCCGCGCACCACGAAGCCGACAAAGCGGTCGCGTTCGCTCCGCACGCGCTGCATGACTTCCCTGCCGTCGATACGGACCGGGCCATCCACGTGCACGCCAAATGCAGCAGTGTGACGCGCTTCGTGCGCGGCTTCCGCCGCGGCAATCAGCAGCTTCGACGGCATGCAGCCCACGCGGGCGCAGGTCGTGCCATACGCCCCGCCCTCGATGATCACGGCGCGCTTGCCGGCGGCAATGGCCGCGCGGTAGGCGGCCAGGCCGGCAGTGCCCGCGCCGATGATGGCCACATCAGTCTGGACGGTCTGGACAGTTTGAGCGGTCTGGGCATTCTGGTTCGTGTTCATGTGCGTTTCCTGTATCGATCGTCAATCGGCGTACGGGATGGCGCCGCCACATACGCGGCGCCATCGGATACGACGACTTGCTAGGGGGGAGAGGGTGCCCAGGACACCGGTCGGGGGAACCGGGCCCGGGCGAGGGAGATCAGCGAGCCAGGTACTGTTCGAGCGCTTCTGCGCCACCGACCAGCTTGCCGTTGATGAACACCTGCGGCGCGGTCATTTCGCCCGACACGGCGCCCAGCACCTTGCCGCGAATCTTGTTCTCGAGCGGCACGTCGATGTACTCGAAGCCGTTGTCCGACAGCAGTTGCTTGGCCTTGGCGCAGTGCGAGCAGCCAATCTTCGAGAACACCACCACCTGGTCCGGCTGCTTGGCGGTCGGCGCGATGTAGTTCAGCATCGTGTCGGCATCCGACACCTTGAACGGGTCGCCCGGCTCTTCCGGCTCGATGAACATCTTGTCCACCACACCGTCCTTGACCAACATCGAATAGCGCCAGCTACGCTTGCCGAAACCGAGGTCGGCCTTGTCGACGAGCATGCCCATGCCGTCGGTGAATTCGCCGTTGCCGTCAGGGATCATGACGATGTTCTCGGACTCCTGGTCCTTGGCCCACTCGTTCATGACAAAGGTGTCGTTGACCGACACGCACAGGATCGCGTCGACGCCTTGCTTGGCGAACACCGGCGCCAGTTCGTTGTAGCGCGGCAGGTGTGTGGACGAGCACGTCGGGGTGAAGGCGCCCGGCAGCGAGAACAACACTACGGTCTTGCCGTCGAACAGTTCGGCCGTGGTCACGTCCTTCCACTCATTGTTTGCACGCACACGGAACGTGACGTTGGGAACGCGTTGGCCTTCACGGGATTGCAGCATCTGGATCACTCCTCTGGGTCAGGTTGGCGCCGCGTGTTGCAGCGATGGAGTGGATTCTGAAGATCCCAATGTGATTTGTACAATTCATCGTTTCAACCAATCCGATTGATAATTACTATTATCAATCGTAGAGAAGCGATTGATCTTCTCTATCGACGAGTGATCTCCCTGCTTTCTTGCCGCACCGGGCGCCGCTATCATTCGGCCACCCAACAAAGACAACCAAGACAACCGAAGGGACAAACCCGATGAATCGTCTGACTGCACGACTGCCAGCAGCAACCCTGCTGGCCGCCGCCCTGCTCGCCTGCCCGCTGACACCCATGGCGAACGCGGCGACCATCGCCAAGCCGGAGCTCGACCAACTCGTGGCCGGTGCTACGACAACGCCACCAGCCAGTTTCAATGCCTTCCTCGACGCCGCGGTCAAGGCCGACCCGAAACTTGCGCCTTCGGTGCGAGCCTATCGGGCAAAGCGCCCGCTCACGGGCGACGACCTCGTCAACATCGGACGCCTGCTCGGTGTCTACAACCGCGTGCATAACGGGCATGCCGTGCTCGACAGCATCAGCGAGATGGTGGCGCTGCGCACGGTGCGCGACGACAAGGTGCCGCAGCACGAGAACCCCGCAATCATCGAGTTCGGCAAGCTCGTGGAGCGGATGGCCAAGGACTTCGGCCTGCACTATCGCAACATCGACAACCGCGTGTTCGAAGTCACGCTGCCTGGCACCGGCAAGGACACCTTCGGCATCCTTACCCATGCCGACGTGGTGCCCGTGGTGGCCGACGAATGGGTACTCGACGATGGCACGAAGCTCGACCCGTTCAAGGTCACGCGCGTAGGCGACTACCTCTATGGACGTGGCACGATCGACGACAAGGGCTCGATTGCCGCCGCCCTCTACGCGATGAAAACCGTGCGCGAAAGCGGCGTGCCGCTGGCGCGTTCGATCCGGCTGATGATCGAGACCACCGAGGAAACCGGTGGCGACGGCATGAAGTACTACCGCGAGAAAACCGCCCTGCCCGAGTACAACATCGTGCTCGACAGCAAGTACCCCGCCGTGGTCGCCGAGAAAGGCTCGGGCGCGCTGACCGCGCGCTTCGCGGATCAGGCGGTGGACGGCAAGCAGCCGGCCATCGTGGCCATGAGCGGCGCCGCCTCGGCCAACGCGATTCCTCAGACGGCGACGGCACGCATCAGCGGCGGTGACCTGGCAGCCGTGGCCGCCGGCCTGGAAAAGGCGCGCGCCGGTTTCATCGCCCAGCATGAGGCCCAGGGCAAGTTCTCGATCGACATCGCGCGTGACGGCGACGTCATCGTCGTGAAGGTGACTGGCACGTCCGCCCATGGCTCCCGCCCCGAGGAAGGCGTGAACCCCGTGCCGCGTCTCGCGATGTTCCTGCAGTCGTCGGGCGTCGCCTTTGCAGACAACCAGTACGCCCATGCGATCCGCTACCTGACCGACCTCTATGGCACCGACTATCTCGGGGAAAAGCTCGGCGTGGCCTATCGCGATGACTTCATGGGTCCGTTGACGATCTCGCCGACGCTGATCCGCGAGCGCGGCGGCAAGCTCGAAGTCACCGCCAACGTGCGGATGCCGCGCGGTGCAACGCCCGATGCCTTGCGCGCGAAGATCGCCGAGCGCATCCAGGGCTGGGCAGCAACCACGCACACCGCGCTGGAAATCCAGCACGAACAGGGCGACTGGATGGCCCGGGACCCCAAGGGCGCCTGGCTAACCACATTGCTGAACATCTACGGTGATACCACCGGGCTCGAAGCCAAGCCCGTGCCGACCGCCGGCAGCACCACGGCCAAGCTGATGCCGAACGCGATCAACTTCGGGCCAGCGATGCCGGGCAAGAAGTACACCGCGCACAACGCGAAGGAGTACAAGGAAGTGCCGGACCTGAACCTGGACATGCAGATGTTCACGGAGATGCTCGTGCGCGTTGGCAATCTGAAATCGATGCAGTAAGAGGCCGTTTCAAACTGAAGCGAAGCGGTTCTGGCTAGGGTGAAGCAGGGGTTTCGGCTCGCATGCGAGCCGCCTGCGGAACGGCATGTGCCTGCGAGCACATGCGCGCCCTGCAAGGGCGGGGCCGCAGACAGTACAAGTCGTACGGCAAGGCCCCGCAACGACGCCAGAATCTTTTTGAAACGGCTTCTAAGGCCGCTCGGCTGGCCCGTGCCGGGATACATCAAAGCGGTGCGACCCGCTAAACGGGTCCGCTAACGGGTCCGCAAAGGGTCCGCTTAGCGGAGTCGTAGCGGGTCGTTTAGCGGGAATTCCTCTTGTTGTTATCGATTTAATCTGTTTTACATGGCTTGCAGCACTGAATAGGCTTTATCCCCGTCCTCACCCCCGTGTGTGCGCCCCCGCGGCCACGGCCCAAGATAAGAACGACGGAGACAAGCCATGGAGAATCGAGTCCGGCGACGCCGGTTTCTCAAGCAGGCTGGCGCGTTGACGGCCAATGCGGTCGTCGGCACCACCGCCCTGAACGCCCTCGCCGCCAGCGGCGACAAGCAGGTCCAGCTCCCCTTCGACAACGGCGCGCGCGAGCTTGTGGCGTTTCCGCAGAAGCGGCCGCTGATCCTGCTGACCAGCCGGCCGCCGCAGTTGGAAACCCCCTTTAGCGTGTTCAACGAGGGGATTCTGACGCCTAACGACGCGTTTTTCGTGCGTTATCACTGGAGCGGCATTCCGACCTCGGTCGACCCACAGACCTATCGGCTCCGCATTGGCGGCAAGGTGAAAACGCCGCTCGAGCTATCACTGGCCGACATCAAGGCCATCGCGCAGCCGATGGAAGTCGTCGCCGTCAACCAGTGCTCGGGCAACAGCCGTGGCTTTCTTGCTCCGCGCGTCAATGGCGGCCAGCTCGCCAACGGCGCCATGGGCAACGCGCGCTGGACCGGCGTGCCGCTGAAGGCCGTGCTCGAACGAGCCGGCGTGCAACCCGGCGCTGTCCAGGTCAGCTTCAATGGCCTCGACCGGCCACCACTCGACAACAGCCCCGACTTCGTCAAATCGCTCGATATCGACCACGCGCTCGATGGCGAGGTCATGCTGGCGTGGTCCATGAATGGCGAAGACTTGCCGATGCTCAATGGCTACCCGCTGCGGCTGGTGGTGCCGGGCCACTACGGTACGTACTGGGTGAAACACCTGTCCGATATCACCGTTCTCGACAAACCGTTCGACGGTTTCTGGGTACAGAGCGCCTATCGCATTCCCGACAACGCCGGGGCCAATGTCGAACCCGGCTCGGCACCGGCACGCACACGCCCGATCGGGCGCTTCAACGTGCGCTCGTTCATCACCAGCCTGACCGAAGGCGCGACGGTCCCGTCCGGACGAGAGACCGTGGTAAGAGGCATTGCGTTCGACGGCGGCTACGGTATCGCCGAAGTCGCATTCTCGGCAGACGGCGGCCGAAGCTGGACGGAAGCCACGCTCGGCCAGGATCTCGGCAAGTACTCGTTCCGCGAATGGCGCGCCGCATTCCGCCCGCCACGCAAGGGTGCCTATGACCTCCGGGTGCGCGCGGTCAATCGTATCGGCCAGAGCCAGCCGATGACGGCGTTGTGGAATCCGGCCGGCTACATGCGCAACGTGGTGGAAACCACGCGCGTCAAGGCAGTCTGAGGAGCCCACCATGCAAAAGACCCCTTGCAGCCGCTTCCCGGCGCGACGCCTTGCCATCAGCCTGGCGCTGATGCTCTCCGCCCTGCCCGCCGCGCACGCGCTGGAAATCCAGCTTCCACCCGAAACCGCAAGCTATCAACCCAGCGAACTGCCCGGCTATCGGCTGGTGCAGCAGAACTGCATGACCTGCCATTCGGCGCAGTACGTGTCGACTCAGCCGCAGTCGCTGGGCCGCGCTTACTGGGATGCCACCGTCAAGAAGATGAAGACTGCCTTCGGCGCGCCACTGCGCGACGAAGACATCCCGGTGATGGCCGACTATCTGGTCCGGACCTATGGTGCGGAACGCCAGACGACCGCTGCCGCGGCCGTATCGCCTGCTCCCGCCGCATCGGCAAAGCCAGCGCCAGCCAAGGCACACGACGCCAGCAGCCTCCTCGCGGCCAACAACTGCCTCGCCTGCCACGCCGTGGACAAGAAGGTGGTGGGCCCCGCATTCCACGATGTTGCCGCGAAATACGCCGGCCAGGCCGATGCCGTCAGCACCGTGATGCGTAGCATCCGCGCCGGAGGCAGCGGCAAATGGGGAAGCGTGCCGATGCCGCCGTTCGCGGATGTCAGCGACGCCGACCTGCGCGAACTGGCTGGCTGGGTACTCGGGCGCTAAAGGACTGCGTTCAGAAGCCCAGGTCGCTCAGGCCCGGATGGTCATCGGGCCGGCGACCGAGCGGCCAGTGGTACTTGCGATCGCTCTCGCGGATCGGTGCGTCATTGATGGATGCATGACGCTGCCGCATCAGGCCGTTCTCGTCGAATTCCCAATTCTCGTTGCCATACGAGCGGAACCAGTTGCCCGAATCATCGTGCCACTCGTAGGCAAACCGAACCGCGATGCGATTGCCCTCGTACGCCCAAAGCTCCTTGATCAGCCGGTAGTCCAGTTCCTTCTGCCACTTGCGGGCAAGAAAGGCCTGAATCTGCTCGCGGCCATGCACGAACTCGGCACGATTGCGCCAGGCGCTGTCGATCGTATAGGCCAAGGCCACACGGGCCGGATCGCGCGTATTCCAGCCGTCTTCGGCTGCACGCACCTTGGCGATGGCGCTTTCACGGGTAAACGGCGGCAGCGGCGGCCGGACTTCGGGGACGTTCGACATCGAGGGACTCCTTCCTGCGTGTGATCAGATGGTGGTGATACAGATCTGTCTACACAGTGTATGTAGACAGATCTGTATGTCAAGCAGGAATACCCCGACTCCGGGATACGGCGAGTCAGCCGATCACATGCGAACCGCCAAGGCGACGGGTTGCAGGTCCGCCAGATACCGGTGGATCTGCGCAACGACCGCCGCGCCCTCACCCACGGCGGCGGCCACGCGCTTGGTCGAGCCGGATCGCACGTCTCCGATCGCGAACACGCCCGGCACGCTCGTCTCAAGCGTGAAGTCGGCGCGTTCGGTGCAGGAGCGATGGGCCTCGTATCCGGTCAGCACGAAACCCTTGGCATCGGTCTCCACATTGCAGGCGCGCAACCATTCGGTGTTGGGCGCCGCGCCGATGAACAGGAATACGTGGCGCATCGGCACAGAAATGCAGTCGGCACCCTGTGTTTGCTCCCGATAGCGCACGATCGACAGCCACTCCTCGCCCTCCAGCGCGGTGATCTGGGCGTGCGTGTGCAACGTGACGTTGGGGAGGCTGCGGATGCGGTCGATCAGGTAGCGCGACATCGTTGCCTCTAGCCCTTCGCCGCGCACGAGGATGTGCACCTCCCTAGCGTGGGACGCCAGGAACACCGCTGCCTGGCCGGCCGAGTTACCGCCGCCGACGAGCATCGCGTGTTCGTCCTTGCACAGCTTGGCTTCTACCGGCGAAGCCCAGTAGTAGACGCCACGGCCTTCATAGCGATCGAGCGAGTCGATCTCCGCGCGACGGTACTGCGCGCCGGTGGCGATCACAACGGTACGCGTGGGAATCTGACGACCGTCCGACAGTTCGATCCGGATCGGATTCTCACCACAATGCAACGCCTTTGCTTCCAGTGGAATCGCCAGATGCGCACCGAACTTGAGCGCCTGGACGAAGGCCCGCCCCGCCAGCGCCTGCCCGGAAATGCCGGTGGGAAAACCCAGGTAGTTCTCGATCCGGGCGCTCGCGCCAGCTTGCCCGCCCGGCGAGCGGCAATCGATCACGGCCACGGACAACCCTTCGGACGCCGCATAGACAGCCGTAGCCAGACCCGCCGGACCAGCGCCGACGACGATCACGTCATAGACATGCTCGGGGTCGAACTCGGGAACCAGGCCAAGGCAACTGGCAAGCTGGCCCTCATCCGGCGCGCGCAGGATGCTGCCATCCGGGCAGATCACCATCGGGAAATCGCTTTGCGGGGCATTGCTGAGATCGAGTAGACAGGTGGAGTCGTGATCCGTCTCGATATCGATCACCTTGTGCGGGTGCCCGTTGCGACGCAGGAACGCCTGCAGCGCCAGCAACAAGGGCTGCGTGCCACGTCCCACCAGGACCGGGCCACTGCCGCGCTCGATCAGGCCGACCCGGCGCAGAATCAACGCCCGCATGATGCGCTCGCCCAAATCGGCCTCTGCCACCAGCAGCGCACGCAGGCGCTCGGGGGCAATCACCAGTGCGACGGTATCCTCGATGGCCAGGGCGTCCACCAGCGCCGGCTTGCCGGTCAGTTGCCCGACTTCCGCCAGAAACTGGCCGGGCCCTTCCTCGGTAATGGTGCTGCGGTTGCCCAGCCCGTCCCGCTGGATGATGCGCGTGTGGCCGGACAGGACGACGTACATCCCGCGCCCCACGTCGCCCGTCGAGAAAAGCATCTCGCCAGCGCGCCACGATCTAACTTCGCCGAAACGGTGAATGCGCTCGATTTCGGCCGCCGTCAGCGTTGGAAACATCTGGTGGCTGCGGGATTCCAGTAGCGAATACGGCGCCTCCAGCCCGGAAACCGGCTCGTGACCACCGTCGCCACCCGAGGTATCAGGATTGGCATCGGTCTCCGATGTCGCCCGCGTCATCTCCATGCTTCCCCCTTGCAATCGTGTGGTGGCCGGATGCTCCGGCCGCGCAAGGATTGATGGTAGTCATGCCTCACGCCTCGCACCAAGTACACATGAAGATTTTAGGCAGCGGCGGCAGGAAAGACCCGACGGATCACCTGCCCTGCGGTTGAAATGTCGAACCCGCCGTTTCATGAAAAAACCGACTTGATACCAGTGATTTAAATCATGGTGAGAATATTAAGCGGTAGCTACACTGTGCTGCGCGCCTGTTGACACGCAACGTCCGCCGCGATTCACAAGGTCCGCTGGCGGAGAACCAGACAGCCCCCAAGCAAGCAAGGAGACGAGATGTACCGCGATCGCATTCGCCTGGCAGACCTGCAGAACAGGATCATGTCGGCCGATCAAGCTGCAGCACTGATTCAGGATGGCATGACGGTAGGGATGAGCGGGTTCACCCGCGCAGGCGACTGCAAGGCCGTACCGGTGGCGCTGGCGCGCCGCGCTGCCACCGATCCGCTGCAGATCACGCTGATCACGGGCGCATCTCTCGGTAACGACACCGACAAGATCCTGGCGGAGAGCAATGTGCTTGCCCGCCGCCTGCCTTTCCAGTCCGACTCCACGCTGCGCCGCAAGATCAACGACGGCGAGGTGATGTTTATCGACCAGCATCTGGGTGAAACCGTCGAGCAACTGCGCAGCGGCCAGATCGCACCCGTCGATATCGCGGTTATCGAAGCCACGGCTATCACCGAGACGGGTGGCATCGTGCCCACCACGTCGGTCGGCAACTCCGCCAGCTTCGCGATGATGGCGAAGAAGGTGATCGTCGAACTGAACCTGAACATGCCGACCGGGCTGGAGGGACTGCATGACATCGCGTTCCCGGTACAACGCCCATATCGCCAGCCGATTCCATTGATCGCCGTCGAGCAACGCATCGGCCTGCCGTACATCCCCGTCGATCCGTCGCGCATCGCCGCGATCGTGATCACCCAGCGCGACGACAGCCCATCGAACGCGCTGCCGCCCGATGGCGAAACGCGCCAGATCGCCGGACACCTGAATGCGCTGCTCGATCGTGAAGTGCGCGCCGGACGGCTCTCGACGTCGCTGCAGCCGCTGCAGGCCGGTATTGGCACGATCGCCAACGCCGTGCTGCACGGGCTGGCCGACTCGCCGTTCCACGACCTGACCATGTATTCGGAAGTCCTGCAGGACAGCACCATTGCGCTGATCGACGCGGGCAAGCTGCGCTTCGCCTCGGCATCGTCGATGACGCTGTCGGCACCCGTGTATCGTCGCGTGCTCGATGATATCGAGCGCTACAAATCGCGTCTGATCCTGCGCCCGCAAGAGATCAGCAATCACCCCGAAGTGCTGCGCCGCCTGGGCCTGATCACGATCAATACCGCGCTCGAGTGCGACATCTATGGCAACGTGAACTCGACGCACGTTGGCGGCACGCACATGATGAACGGTATCGGCGGCTCGGGCGATTTCGCGCGCAATGCGTACCTGTCGGTGTTCGTCACCAAATCGGTGGCCAAGGACGGCAAGATCTCCAGCATCGTGCCGATGGTCTCGCACGTCGACAACAGCGAGCACGACGTCGATATCCTCGTCACGGAACACGGGCTGGCCGACCTGCGCGGACTGGCACCGCGCGAGCGAGCGCTGCAGGTCATCAACAACTGCGCCGACCCCGCCTACCGCGACGGGCTGCTCGACTACTTCCGCCGCGCCTGCCTCCGTGGAGGCCAGACGCCTCATCTGCTCGAGGAAGCGTTCGCCTGGCATATCAACTACCGCGAACAAGGCACGATGCAGCCGCAGGGCCACGTTGGCAAGGCCGCCATCGAAGCGCTGGCAGCCTAAGCCAAGTAAGCTGGGGCCCTTCCTTCAGTCTTCCATCAACACCCGGAGCATCCGCTCCGGGTCGACCAGAAAGTCACGCGTGATCTGGTAGTGCTCCGTGTCCTGATAGGCGATCGGCTCGATGCCGCGCGCCGAGCACTGGTAGATGCATGCGTCGGGATAAGCCATCAGGATGGGCGAGTGCGTGGCGATCACAAACTGCGATCCCTCCCGCACCAAGTCGTGCAGCCGCGAAATCACCGCCAACTGCCTTGCCGGCGATAGCGCAGCCTCGGGCTCGTCGAGGATATAGAGCCCCTTCCCCTGGAAACGCTCGGTCAGCAGCGTCAGGAAAGCCTCCCCATGTGACTGCTCGTGCAATGAGTGGCCACCATACGAGTTGATCACCGGCGCGCCTAGCCCGGGTTCCGCATCAAGCCGTTCAATCTCCGTCGCAACGTTGTAGAAGCTCTCCGCGCGCAGGAAATAGCCCGTGCTCGGCCGGCGGACGCCTTTGGCGATGCGCAGGTATTCGTGAAGATCCGAATGCGACGCGCGTGTGGCGAAACTGAAGTTGCGACTGCCACCTTCGGCATTGAAGCCGAGCGCCACCGCAATCCCTTCCAGCAGCGTCGACTTTCCGGAACCGTTTTCGCCAACCAGGAAAGTCACGCGAGGGTGCAAATCGAGCGTCTCCAGCTCGCGCACGGCTGGCAACGAGAAGGGATAGCGATCGAAGCCCGGAACCTTGTCCCGAAGCAGGGTTACGCGGCTGACGAATTGGCTGGACAGCATGTGCTTGGCGACGAAGTCATTCAGACGACCGCAATGTTTGCACATCTTGCCCCGCCCCCTTATCTGCTGGCCAATTCATAGGCTGATGGAACTGCCTCTTGGCCGTTAATTGCACATTTCAATCTGGATGAGCTGGTTGAACGCCTGGGCGCAGACGGGTGCGACGATGCGCTCACGGGTATCTGCCTGCCGGGCCGACTTGCCTTGCTGTTCACGCGGGAAGCGCCCTGCGCACGCGATGCCATTCTGAGCGCCCTGGCCGACGTTCGGCGAATCGCCCCGTCCGCGCAATTGACCGAACTAGTCGCATAATTGCCGGTGCCATCCCTTCTCTTTGGAGCTGGCCGGAAGTGGCCTATGCTGTCCTCACGACCATCACGCGACAACATTGACGGGCGCCCTGCCCTTCATACCGATATCCATGGAAAAGACTGCATTCGTATTCGCCGGCGGTGGCAGCCTGGGCGCCATCGAGGTCGGCATGCTGCGGGAACTGGTGAAATGGGGTGTGGCACCGGACCTTGTCATCGGCGCATCTGCGGGGGCGATCAACGGGGCCTACTTTGCATGCAACCCCCATGCCGAAGGTACCGCCAGGCTGGAATCACTGTGGCGGAGCATCACCAGGGCGGAAGTCTTGCCATGGTCGTGGCGCAGCATGTTCGGGATGATCGCTGGCAACCGGGGACACCTTGTGGAATCCTTCGGTTTGCGGCGCCTGCTCAATCGCAACTTTGGCGCGGCCAGGCTCGAAGAGTCCGCCGTACCGCTTTATGTGGTCGCCACGGACATGCAGACAGGTGCCGAAGTCGTGCTCTCCGCGGGCAACATCGTCGATGCAGTGTTGGCCAGCGCCGCCATTCCCGGTGTCTTTCCGCCGGTGGAAGTCGGTGGCCGCAAGCTGATCGATGGTGGCGTCGCCAACAATACTCCTGTATCCACCGCCATCCGGCTGGGCGCGACCCGCATCATCGTGCTGCCAGCCGGCTTTGCCTGCGCCGAACGCAGGCCGCCACGCGGGGCCGTCGAGCACGCCTTCAATGCCCTGTCGCTGCTAGTGGCGCGGCAGCTCGTGTATGACCTGGAACGCTGGTCGGAGCAGGCCCAGATCGCAGTGGTGCCACCGCTTTGCCCGCTAGATATCTCGCCTTATGACTACACTCGCTGCGGCGAACTGATCGAGCGTGCAGCCGAGGCAACGGTGGCCTGGCTGCGTGCCGACGGCCTGTCCAGCCGACGCGTGCCGGGCGCGCTGGAGCCGCATACGCACGACGAAGCGTCGCCAAGCTGCAGCACAGATCTGCTTGGCCCCACCAGTGGACACGCCCATGCCAAGCAGCATGGGCACGGCCATCCACACTGATATCTCAAGCGCACGCAGCAGCTGGCCGTAAAATCGTGGCTGACCATTCAAATTCAGAAGCCACAGCTACTCGATGAAGACGCTTGCCTTGTTTTGCGCCGCCCTGCTAACCAGCGCGGTGGCCCACGCTGAAACCCTCAATGCTGCCGCGCCGCTCGGCGTCGAACTGGGAAAAACGACGTGCACGCGTATGCCGTCGGGCCCTGATCGCACCAAGACCGGCACCTCGCCCTGGGCTGGCGGCGACACCATCGAAATCCGGAATCTGGAACGATTCAAGCTGCCAGGCCTGACCAAGGCGACGGTCAACTGCGACCAGCATGACACCGTGGCGCTCGTCACCCTGAACTTCGACCGGTCGGCAATGGACGATGTCGTCCGGCAACTCGATGCGCGGTATGAGTCGAAACGCAAGACCGATGCCAATGCCGAGAATGGCTATGCGGAATGGGCGGCGGCAAACGGCGGCATCGAAATGCTCTACGCCCGCGATGGCAAGGCGCTCGTCGTGGCCTACTGGGCCAAGGGCGCGAAGGCCAAGTACTTCTCGTACAGTGCGACCCGCGATAAGCAGCCGCCTGCGGCCGTCACCCCGCAAGGTCAGCTCTGATCCTGTCCAGGATTTTGGGCGCGTATGATCAGTTAATGATCATTTTGACCAAAATGATGATTAAGATACTCATCTCACCTTGAAGAACACGCGGCAACTTGCTACTCTTTCTATGCATTCATGCATAAATGAGTAGCATAATGAGCACAGCCTTACAGAGCGAACTAGAATCAGCCCGTCGTGCCGCCGGCGTCAGCCAACAGGAACTCGCGTCACGCGCAGGCCTGTCGCGGATGACCGTCCAGCGCACGGAAAGCCACGAAATCGATCCCAGGCTGTCCACCGTCATCGAAATGGCGCGCGCCCTGGGCATGGACGTGATGCTTGTGCCAACGGTGCTGCGGCCAGATCTCGAGAATTTCGTTCGCGCCGGAGGCAAGTATCTCGCCCAACCTCCGGGCGGCGATGCCCCACCGTCGGTCGTCGACACCTTGATCGCGAAATGACCACGTCGATCCGCTACCTGCGCCTGTTTCTCTATACGGCTACCGGGCGCCGTGGCATCGGCTACCTGTCCCAGTATGGCGACATCCTCCGGATCTCTTTCGACCGTGATTACATCGAGGACGAGAATCGCCCCACGTTGTCGCTCGGATACGTCGGCGAGACAGAGGCGGCTACGCGGGCGATCCTCACGGCGCTACGGGACGTACGAGTGGTCCGCACGGACGGTCACTGGCCGGTGTTCTTCCAGAACCTCCTGCCGGAGGGCCACAATCGCGAGCGCCTGGCCAGCGAGCGCGGCTGCAGCACGGAAGACGAGTTCGAACTGCTGGCGGCGGCCGGTCACGACTTGCCGGGCGCGGTGGAAGTCGAACCCGTTCCGCCCGCCGAAGGCGTGCCCCAGATCGTGCGCAATTGGCACACCGCGCTAGGGCTCGATGTGCTGGAGCCCGGCTTCGTCGAAGACCCGGTGGAAGACGCCGCGGCCATCCCCGGCGTGGTCACGAAATTCTCGGCCATCCAGCAGGGACGGCGTTACGTGGTCAAGCGCCACGGCGAGGCTGGCGACTTCATCCTCAAACTGCCATCGACGCGCCATCCCGATCTGGTCGAGAACGAATTCACGGGTTACCAGCTATGCAGGGCCCTAGGGCTCGATTGCGCAGAGGCAACAGTCATCTCGCGCGAGGAAGCCGAGCTACCCGAGCAGGTGCCCTTCCAGCGCATTCTGGCCGTCAAACGCTTCGATCGCGCCCCTGGCGGGCATCGCGTGCACATGGAGGAGTTCGCGCAGATACTCGGGTACGCACCGCGAAACAAGTACGGTCGCGCGCTCGCGCTCGACTACGGCAATATGCTTCGCGTACTCGATCGACTTTCGGCGCGCCCCGCGCCCGACGTCCAGGAGTTCATCAAGCGTTTCGTTGCATTCCTGCTGATGGGCAACACCGATGCCCATTTGAAAAATTGGGCAGTTCGCTATCCGGATGGCCGGGCGCCTGTCCTCTCGCCGCTCTACGACCCCGTATGCGTGACGGCGTTTTTCGACGACGTTCCCGTGACGGACTACGGCATCAATCGCGCGATCGACAAGACCTTGCGCGCCTATACGTTCGACGACCTCGACGCCATGGTGCGCTCCGCCGGCCTGCTCAGGCGCGCGCGTTTGCTGTCGATCGCGAGGGAGACGGTGCGTCAGGCTCAAGCCGATTGGCCACGCATTCTGGAGGATGCGCCCGAAGGTGTCCGCCGAGCCGTGTCGGAGCGTCTCGCCGGTGGTGTGGCACTGACCCGAACCTGACGCCAAGTGCGCCAAGTGCGCCAAACGCCGATACAGTGCGCCGTACCTGGATCAAGCCGTAGCGCCGCCGTCGAGCCCGATCGTCTGCCCGGAGATATAGCGTCCAGCGGGCGATGCCAGCAGCACGGCCAACCCCGCCACGTCGCGCGCCTCGGCAATGCGCCGCATCGGGATGGAGGCAGACAACGCCTTCTCGCGGTCGGGGTTGCCCCATAGCGCATCACGCGAGAAATCGGTGCGGACCGGCCCCGGATTGATGCTGTTCACATTGATGTTGTGCGGTCCGAGCGTATGAGCGAGGCTGCGCATCGCCAGATCGACGGCCCCCTTCGAGATGCTGTACAGCGGCAACAGCGCGGATCCCCGACGTGCCGCGATGCTCGACATGAAGATGATCGAGCCGTCGTTGCGGGAAATCATCTGCGGCGCCAGTGCGTTGACGAGCACGAGATTGCCGCGCACGTTGCCCGCCATCACCGCGTCGAAGTCCTCAGGCCCCTGCTCCAGGATTGAACCGGCCACACCACTGCCCGCGGCATTCAGGACTAATGCGTCCACGCGGCCGAACGTCTCCAGCACCCGGTCGGCAAAGGCCCGCACGCTGGCGGTATCGGCGATGTCGCAGGCGAGGCCAGTGGCGTCGATGCCCTCCGACTTCAGTGCGGCGGCAACTTTTTCGCTGATCGCCGCGTTGCGCCCAGACACCACCACCCGGGCCCCGGATGCGCCGAGCGCTCGCGCCATTTCCAGACCCATTCCCTTGGTGGACCCCGTGACGACCGCGACGCGGCCGGACATATCGAAGAGCTTGTACATGAGTGGAACTCCTGTAACTGATCAGGTTAGGTAGATGTCGGTCCTGCAATTTGGATGATGCTCGACATCTATTGAATAAAGTATGTTCATCATCTAAACTCGCGTCAAGCAAGGATTCACGATCGGGAATGAAGGAGATCGTCATATGGCGCGCGCATCACGGGCGGTTGCAGAGCAGCACAAGGCAGCCATTGAGGCGGCATCGGCTCGGCTGTTCCGGGAACATGGGCTGCATGGGGTGTCGGTCGCGCAGGTCATGGCAGATGCCGGGCTCACCCATGGCGGGTTCTACGGCCACTTCCCTTCACGGGACGCACTGGTCGCCCGGGCCTGCGCCTTGGCGTTCGAGGAGTCGGCCACACGCTGGCGGCAACGCATCGATCAGGCGCAAGGTGACCGGAAAGCGGCACGCCGGAATCTGGTCGTGCAATACCTGAGCACAACCCATCGGGATGCAGCAGGCCGGGGATGCGCCGCCTCGGCGCTTGCCGGCGACGTGGCACGCGAGGCCAGCGACAAGCCTGTACACGATGCGTATCTGCACGGCCTCAAGTCACTGATCGACATCTGGCAGTCCACCGCGCCGGATGGCGACGATGCCGCCGGCGACTCGGCACTGGTCGATCTCGCCACACTGGTCGGCGCCATCACCATCGCGCGTGCAACGCGTGGCGACGCCCTTTCCGACGACATCCTCGCCGCAGCCCGAGACCGCCTGCTGGCCAGCCACAAACCCACGGACGCCTGACCGCAGGCCGCACCCATTCTCATTGCCCCCAGGGGAGACCCATGTTTGCACAAGCCCTATCGAACCGGCTCGACCGGCGTGGAATCCACTATGCGTGGATCGTCGCGGCCATCACGTTCAGCGTGATGCTCACTACCGCCGCCGCGCTCGGCCTGCCCGGCGCCTTTCTCAAGCCGCTGACCAGCGAGATGGGCTGGAGCACGGATCAGGTCTCGTCGATCCTAGCGGTGCGGTTTGCGCTGTTTGGTTTGATGGCGCCGTTCTCGGCGCTACTGATGGATCGCTTCGGCGTCCGCAACGTAGTCTGCGTGGCGCTGGCGTTGATCGCCGGGGCCATGGCACTGGCCACGGTATCGACGCAGCTTTGGCATTTGTTCATCGCGTGGGGGCTGATGCTCGGTATCGGGTCGGGCATGACGGCGATGGTGCTTGCCGCGCTCGTCGCCAACCGCTGGTTCACGGCGCGGCGCGGGCTGGTGATCGGCATGTTGACCGCAAGCTCCGCAACCGGCCAGCTTGCATTCCTGCCGGCGGCTGCCTGGCTGATCGAACACATGGGCTGGCGCTTTGCCGTGCTGCCGGTGCTGTTTGCCTGCGGCACGCTGGCGCTCCTCGTGTTCGCCTTCATGCGCAATCGCCCCGCCGACGTCGGCCTGGTGCCGTTCGGCGAATTGCCCGGCACGGCGCCCGCCACCACGGCACCGGCCATGCCGCTGACATGGCGCGGGCCGTTCGTGGTGTTGCGCGACGCGGCGCGCACACAAACGTTCTGGATCCTGGCCGGCACCTTCTTTATCTGCGGGCTGTCGACCAACGGCCTGATCCAGACGCACTTCATCGCGCTATGCGCGGATTTCGGGATGTCGCCGGTACCTGCCGCATCGGCACTGGCCATGATGGGCGCGTTCGACTTCGTCGGGACGATCCTCTCGGGCTGGCTGTCGGACCGCTATGACAACCGCAAGCTGCTGTTCTGGTACTACGTGCTGCGCGGGCTGTCGCTGTTCTGGCTGCCGCACTCGGAGTTCACGCTGTACGGCCTGTCGGTGTTCGCGATGTTCTATGGACTCGACTGGGTGGCCACGGTGCCGCCGACGATCAAGCTTGCCGGCACCACGTTTGGGAGAGAGCGCGCTGCGATGGTATTCGGCTGGATCTTCGCCGCGCATCAGATCGGCGCGGCAACGGCGGCATTCGGTGCGGGATTGTCGCGCACGGCCTGGCTGACCTACTCCCCGGCGCTCTACGTGGCCGGTGCCGCATGTATCGTCGCCGGACTGCTCGCATTGATGGTACGGCGCCCGGCCCCTCGGGCAGATGGCGTCACGCCGCAAGCGGCTGGCGCCTGAACGCTCCTGAGCGCGCCGGAAGGCAACACTAGCGTTCGTGGCAGGCCGCCACGAACGCGTCGATGAGCGCCGCCGCGCTGGCACGCTTCAACGCCGATTGCCGGACCAGCACGCCGATCTCCCGATACATCGGCATACCCGGCATCGGCACCTGCTCGACATTCGGGGTCTGCGCCAGCGGCACAAGCTCGCAAGGAATGATCGCGCAACCGAGCCCCTCGCCAACCATCTGCAGGATGACTGCAGGCTCGTCCAACTCCATGCCCTCGCGTACCCAAAGGCGGTGCCGTTTGAGATAGCGGTCCACGAGTTGCCCGCCGGTCGAGTGGCGGTTGTATCGGATAAACGGGACTGTCGACAGCAGCGTCTTCAGGTCGGCCGGCGCCCCCTTCGGCGCCACCGCCACGAAGCGCTCCTTCACCAGCGGCACCCACTTCAGTTCGGGTGGAATGCCGAGCCGCGGCTTGACCAGCACCGCAATATCCAGCTCGCGGGCATCGACCTGCGTCAGCAACTGCGTCGACATGCCCGGCACGATATTGACGTGGGTGTCAGGAAACGCGACGCGAAAACGTTGCATGGCACGCGGCAACAGACTGGCCTGCACGGTCGATACCGCCCCCAGATCCAGCGGCGCCGTATCGCGCTGCAGTCGCGCGCCCTTCATCGACTCGTAGAGCGCAACGATGCGCGAGGCGTCCGCCAGCATCTGCCGGCCCTCCTCGCTCAGGGTCACCGATTTGCCCGATCGATCGAACAACGTGCAGCCGAGATCTTCTTCCAACCGGCGAATCTGGGTGCTGACCGCCGACTGCGTCAGCCCGAGCCGCGCGCCGGCCGACGAGAACGAACCGGTTTCGGCGGCCACGAGAAAGGTCTTGAAATAGCGGAGCAAGGCGGGATTCAAGCATCGAAATTTTCGATGCTCAGTCAAAAAATGATTCGTTTCATATTACGAGTTCTGCTGATTACAATCAACGACGCCTTCACGCATCCATGGAGATAACGCCCCACCATGAACGCCATTCCCCTGTTCCACCTGGCCTTTCCCGTGCACGATCTTGCCGCTGCCCGCCACTTCTATGGCGAACTGCTTGGCTGCCCGGAAGGCCGCAGTTCCGACGCCTGGATCGATTTCAACTTCTACGGCCATCAAGTGGTGGCGCACCTGTCCCCCGACGAGTGCGGCCACCGCGCTACCAGCGCCGTGGATGGCGATGACGTGCCCGTACGCCACTTCGGGGCGATCCTGCCGATGACCGAATGGGAAGCCCTGGCCGACAAGCTACGTGCCGCCGGCACCCGGTTCGTGATCGAGCCGCACGTGCGCTTCAAGGGTCAGGTCGGCGAACAGGCCACGATGTTTTTCCTGGACCCGTCGGGCAACGCGCTGGAGTTCAAGGCGTTCGGCGACATGAGCCAGGTATTCGCGAAGTAACACCCCACACGATTCACCCATCCCAAGACAATCCAGCGAGACATGACCGAATTCGTCATCCAGCCTGCCCCGCAGGCCAGCGTAGCCGTAGCGGGCAGCCAGGCCCGTTTCCCTATCCGCCGCGTGTTCTGCGTGGGGCGCAACTACGCCGCCCACGCACGCGAAATGGGCAAGGACCCCGATCGCGAACCGCCGTTCTTCTTCACCAAGCCAGCCGATGCCGTCGTGGCCGCTGAAGGCACGGTGCCGCATCCGCCGTTGACGGAGAACCTCCACCACGAGATCGAGCTTGTTGTCGCGATCGGCAAGGGCGGCACGAACGTCAGCCCGGCGCAGGCACTCGACCTGGTGTGGGGCTACGCCGTGGGCGTGGACATGACGCGCCGTGACCTGCAGGACGTCGCCAAGAAGATGAGCCGCCCGTGGGACTGGTCGAAGGCCTTCGATGCGTCAGGCCCGTGCGGTCCGCTGCATGCGGCATCCAGCATCGGCCATCCGTCCAAGGGCGCGATCTGGCTCAAGGTCAATGGCGAAACGCGCCAGGAAGGCGACCTGACCGAACTGATCTGGCCTGTTGCCGATGTGATTGCCTATATCTCGGAAGCCGTTGCACTGGAACCGGGTGACCTGATCTTCACCGGCACGCCGGCAGGTGTCGGCGCCCTGAACCCCGGCGACGTCGTCAGCGGCGGTGTCGAAGGTATTGGTGAAATCACTTTCACCATCGGCAAGCGCTAAGACATCACATTCGCGTAGTGCCAGACGGCGTTGCTCATTTCTCGTGAGCAACGCCGTTTTTCCTTTTTATTCATGCAATTACGAACACTCTAGAGCGGTTGCTCGAGTTCGAGCATAGCAATTTCTCCAAATTCTCCTTGCCTATCTATCTAGTAGTAGATAATATTTGGCTCATGGACGACGCGATGCAGCAAAGCAGTCCGCAGCACCAAGCCGATCCACGCAACACCAAGTCGTTTGTCAGTACCGGGAGGCGGTCTTTTTTTTAGCCCTGGTTACCTATCTATCAGTAGATAGCAACAGCGCCCAAACCAAGACCCCTGAGATTCGCAGCACAGAACACCGGCCCCGCGACCCACACACCAAGATCGCCCGGCCCTTCGCAAGGAGAGCAATCATGAACGCCAAGACCATCCTGACCGCCGCCGCACTCGCCGCCGCTTTCGTCACTGGCGCCGCCCAAGCCGCCCCCGCCGCCCAGAAGGCCGGCGAAGTCTACGGCTACAGCTATCGCGTGAACGACCAGCGCAGCGCCTTCACCGACGGCGCACGCGTCGGCAAGACCGACCCGTACACCGATGGCGCAAAGGTCGGCAAGGCTGACCCGTTCACCGACGGCGCCAAGGTCGGCAAGTTCGACCCGTACACCGACGGTGCCCGCATCGTCGCCGGCCTGGACCGCACCGGTGTCTCGAGCGAACCCGCCCGCAAGGTTGATCCGTACCTCGACGGCGCCAAGGTCGGCAAGTTCGACCCGTACACCGATGGCGCACGCATGGTCGCCGGCCTGGATCGCACCGGCGTATCGAGCGAACCGGCCCGCAAGGTTGATCCGTACTACGACGGTGCCCGTACCGGCAAGTTCGACCCGTACACCGAAGGCGCAAACGCCTAATACAGATCAGGCCACCGACGCGATACACATGCCGGGCCGGTGGCCGACACCAACATCTGGAGTGTCATCATGAGTCTGCGTGACAGTGCCCTGATTCTGGGTGGATGGGTGATGCTGGCCCTTGGCAGCGGCGCCCTTGTCTCGCTCGTTGCAAAGTCGCTGTCGATCTGAGACAGCGAAAATCGGAGGGTCCCCCGCGAAAGCGAAAGCTGGGGACAGTCGCCATGAAAACGTCGTCCGTACGCGAACAACTGCTTGAACACGCTTCGGTGCTGATGCGACGGCGTGGCTATAACGGCTTCAGCTATCGCGACCTCGCGGAGCTGGTGGGCGTGAAGACCTCGAGCATTCATTACTACTTCCCGTCCAAGGACGACCTGGTGCTGGAAGTGGTACGTCAGTACCGCCAAACGTCGGTGGCCCGCCTCGCGGCGATCGACACCTCGCTTCCACTGATCGAACAGGCGCGGAAGTATGTACTGCCGCTGAGCAATGGCATCGACCTCGGGCAGATCTGTCTGATCGGCATGTTGGCCGCAGAGGTGATGGTCCTGCCGCAAGCGGTTCGCGCGCTGCTGCAGGAGCATTTCCAGGCGAACGAGAACTTCATCGCCGACATGCTGCGCCGCGCCGAGGCAGAACGCGGCCAGCAGTACCCGGTGCCGCCCCAGCTACTGGCCAAGGTGCTTTATGGCGCGATCCAGAACGGACTGATCACCGCGCGGATGTCCGGCTCGAATGATCGAATCGACGCCGCAGCGAATATGCTGATTGGCGCCGTTGGCGGCTCGATGTGCGCCATCGAGGAACACGAAGCCGTAGCCGCCTAGGCCTGGCATTACCGTTTTCGGCGCATCACGCGCCCGACGCCCGCCGTCTTGCTCTCGCGGCGGGCGTTGTTTTCGTTCTCGCTTCCGCTTCCGCCCCCATTTCTATTTCCACCCACGCCGGCGCATGATCGCTCGCGTGCGGCTCGCCACGCACCCATTTGTCGACGCCAGCGTCACGCATGTGCTGCGCCAGACTTCGGCTCAGCAGCAGATGATCGATGCGCAAACCCGAGTCCTTCTGCCAGTGCTGACGAAAGTAGTCCCAGAACGTATAGATCCGGGTGTCGGGATAGCGTGTGCGTAGCGCATCGGTCCATCCCTGCTCAAGCAACTGTCGATAGCATTCGCGAGACGCCGGCTGCAACAGTGCGTCCTTGAGCCACGAGCGCGGATTGTAGATGTCGTCGTCGGTCGGCACCACGTTGAAATCGCCGGCCAGTACCACCGGGTGGCCGCTGGCGTAGAGCGTGCTTGCGTGTCGAATCAACCGTTCGAACCAAGCCAGCTTGTATTCGAACTTCGGCCCTGGCTGGGGATTGCCGTTCGGCAGGTAGAGGCACGCCACCAGCACGCCTGCAACGGCCGCCTCGATATAGCGGCTCTGCGTATCAGCAGCATCGCCTGGCAGACCGCGCCGCACTTCGACCGGATCCGACCCTTTTGCGAGGATCGCCACACCATTCCATGATTTCTGCCCCTGCCAGACTGCGCCGTAGCCTGCCGCGTGGAGCTCTGCCACCGGAAATGATTCGTCCACGGCCTTGAGTTCCTGCAGACAGGCTACGTCGGGCTGCTCGCGCTCCAGCCATGCCAGCAGCGACGGCAGCCGCGCGTGGATGCCGTTGATATTGAACGTCGCGATCTTGAGATGGCCCATCGGCACCGCTCCAGGTCGGATAGCTATTCATCTTAGGTGCCTGGTTCACGCTCCGCCCGTCAATTTCGCGGCCACAACCGGGTCAACCCAATGAACCTTGGCGTTCGCCGGGCACCGACCGCGCTAAGCATGGTCGGCCCGATGCATGGTCGGCGCCAGGTCCTGCAACAGTTGCACGGTGATATCAGGCGAATGCAGGACGGTGCCGCCGTGGCGTGAAATGAAGTGCCGGGCTGCCATCACGTCCTCGAACGCCGGCAAGTTGCCCTGACGCATCGGCCCCGGAACCGACGAACCCTGCACGTAAACGGCCTCGTTGGTGGCGATCCATTGACCACCCTCGGTCGCGCGCACATAGCTCGCGGCTATCTCGCTGGCGGTTCGGCTGGGCGCATATCGTGGCAGGTTGCGCAGGTAGATGAAAAGGCTTAGCGGCGAATCGAAGAAATAGGCATCGCCGTCGGAAAAGATCACCTGCGCGGCCCATTCCGGCACCCGCGACGGGAATGCGCCGCACACCGGGCACCGCGCATTGGTTGGCACGACGCGCGGGGCGTCAGGTGCGATGCCGGACGCTGGGTCATAGGGCGTGGCCGGAGCAACAAAGCAGATATCCGTGGGTACCTGCGAACTGGCGCGAACCCTTGCGTGGAAGGCGTACCAACCCATGGCTCCCAGCACCAACGTCAGCAATAGCGCAAGACGGAGAACGCGCACGGCTACATCCGCTTGTCGTGCAGTGCCCCGCCGCTGAGGTCAACCATCTCGGGCGTGACTTCCGCGAACCGCAGCATCTTGCCGCCATATTGCGCCACGAAGGTGCGCGCATCAGCCTCCTGCTGGAAACTGGCAAGCGTCGGGCCCATCGAGCCATGGCGCTTGCTGCCCTGGACGTAGAAGCCCGTCCGGGCATCGAACCAGTTGCCGCGGGGGCGCTCCCAGTCGGCATTCGCCATATCCTGCACGAACACGGCGCGAATCGGCCTTGCCTGCTCCGGCCGCAGCAAGGTGTTGAACATCTCAACCGTGTCGCAACACCAGTGTGGTCGCGCGTCCCCAGTGTAATAAAGCTGGGCCTTCGGACCTGGGTAGTCGCCCAGCAACATGCCATCGAGGTCGCAGGATGCGGCGGCGTCGATCTCCACCGGGGCGATGGTGGTGTCGGTTTGCTTGCTGCACGCAGCCATGGCGAGCAGGCCGGCCGACCCGGCCAGGGCAACCGCCAGAAGGCGGCGACGATCATGGTTCATAGTCGAAATCTCCAGGCAGCCAGCGCTAGCGGGGCCGCGATCCACCCCAGCATCGCGCCGCCCATGGCCCAGGGGTTGTCCAAGGCGGGCGGAACGATGCTGACCAGACCCTGCAGGCCGCGCAATTGCTCCAGCGAGAACACGTTGAGAATGCGGAAAATATCGGTCGGATTGAGGAGCAGCACGTACGCCAGCGCCTCGCCGCCGAAGCTGCCACCGCTGGCTACGAGCAAGCCGAGCATCAGCAGGTCGAACACCAGTACAAAGCCGAACCACAGGCCGATGGCGGCTCCGGACGCACGCGCACGGTCTCGGCTGATGACCGAGATCAGCAGCGACAGGCTGAGAAACACCAGCCCCAGCAGTATCGAACTGACCACGAAGCCAAATGCGTGGAACAGCCCGACCCAACCAAACTGTTGCCAGAGCAATACGACCATCAGCGCGAATCCGGCCAGCGTGGAAAGCGTAAGCGCCACCGCCAGCCCAAGGTATTTGCCGAGCAACACTTCGAACCGCGTCACCGGCAGGGCCAGCAACAGGTCCAGCGAGCCGCGCTCGCGCTCGCCCACCACGGCGTCGAACCCAAGTAGTAGCGCAATCATCGGGATCAGATAGATGACCAGGCTGACCAGGCTGGTGATGACGAACTCCAGCGAGCGCGGCCCGAGCGTCCCTTGCTCGGCGCCGCCGAAGTAGCAGATCACCAGCGAGAACACCGCGAACACCGTGGCCACCGCCAGTACCCAGCGATTACGCAGGCGATCGCGCAACTCCTTGGCCGCGAGGGTGACCACCTGTCTGCACTCGATAGCCATCACGCCGCCTCCTTCAATCCGAAGAACACGTCTTCCAGCGTCGGCTCCTGAATCTGCAGATCGAGCAGACGCCCGCCCATGGGATGCAGCGCCCCCAGGACCTGCATCTTGAGAGACCGCCTGCAACGCAGGATCAGCTCATACTCGGCGCGCCCGTTCTCGAGTTCGATGCCCTGCGCGCGCAGTGGCGCAAAGTGCTGCCACAACGCGGCACGCGCGCCGCGCTCGACGCGCAATGCCAGCGTCACCGGCAGATCAAGCTGCCGGCGCAACTCGGCCACGCTGCCCACGGCCAGGATGCGTCCGTTGCCCATGATGGCAAGGCGATCGATCCGTTGCTGCAACTCCGCCAGAATGTGGGAAGTGATCACGATGGTGACGCCCTGCTCGCGCAGCGCCTGGAGCATGGCGTAGAAGTCGTGAATGGCCGCCGGATCCAGCCCATTGGTGGGCTCGTCGAGAAAAACGACGCGCGGCGACCCCAGCAGCGCCTGCGCGAAGCCGAGCCGCTGCCGCATGCCCTTCGAATAGGCCCGCACCGGCTTCTCCGCCGCGCCAGCCAGCCCTACGCGCGCGAGCAGCAGCTCGCAATCCGCCAATGGCGCCCCTTTCATCCGGCCGAAGAAACGCAGCGTCTCGAGTCCGCTCAGGTTGTCGTAGAGCACCAGATTCTCCGGCAGATAGCCGATCTGGCGGCGCGCGGCCCTGAACGCGGCCCCACCCACGGATGCCCCGGCGACGCGAATATCGCCTTCGCTGGCAGCGATCAGGCCCAGCATCATCCTGAACAAGGTGCTCTTGCCCGCGCCGTTGTGGCCGATCAACCCGAACAGTTCGCCGTAACCGATTTCCAGATCGACGTCGTCGACGGCCCGGACAGCGCCATAGTCCTTGCAAACGCCACGCAGCGCGATGGCGGCCTGCCCTTCAACGTGAATGTGCTCTGTCACGCCAGGTACTCCAATTCTTGTTGACGGGCTGCGCCCGCGGGTAGGCGTCGACGACGGTCGGCACGCGCAGAACGGGGAACTGCCGGCTCACGAAGCGCAGTGCCTGCACGGCAGGGCTGGCCAGTAGCAACTGGACGCCCGGATGACGCCAGATCAGGCGGTCGAGGACATCGCTGGCCTCATAGGGCAGATCGCCAATGCCATCGCCATCGCGGTCCCAGCCGAGGTAGTCGCTCCAGAAGTTGCCCTGATCGCGTTCCGACGGTTTGCGCCCGCCCCAGGGTTCATCGCGCGCGCCCAGATAGCGCACCTGTTCCCGGTTGCCGATGAAGTCGTTGCCCTGCACCACGTTGCGCGTTGATCCGGCCGAAAGGTGGACGCCGACCTGATTGCCGATGACCAGGTTGCCGCGCAACTCCGTGTATTCGACGTCGTAGATAAAGAACCCACGGTCATTGTCGGCGACGACGTTGTTCTCCACGCGCGAGTCCTGCAGCGTGCGCAGCATGATGCCGTGGTCGGCATTGCCCCAGGTCCGGTTATTGCGCACGACCTGGTCGCGCACCTCCATCAACGCCAGCCCGCCGCGATTGTTGTAGCTGTCATTGTCCTCCCACAGGTTGTAGTAGGAGTTCATGTAGTGCGTGCCGTAGCGGCTATGGTGCAGCCGGTTTCCCTTGAAGATCGCGTGGTGCGACACATCGACGTAGAGCGCATCGCGCACAAAGCTGATGTTGTTGTCGATAATGCGGGCGCCTTTGGTGTTGTAGAGCTGTACGCCATTGCCGCGCTGCGCGGAGTTGTAGTCGCGCTTGCCGGTGATGGTATTGCCTTCGACGCGCACGTCATCCGCCTTTTCGATCCACAGGCCGAACAGGTTGTAGGTCAGGTCGCAATGCCGCACCACGGCGCGGTGCGCCCCCGGCAGGATATTGATGCCGGCGTTCTGGTCCTTCAGGCTGTCTCCGGAATCGCGCACGATCAATCCCTCGATAACGACGTCCGACGCGGTGACGCGCAAGGTGTCCCCGTGCTGGCCGCCGCTGATCGTCGGACGATCCACCCCGCGCAGCGTCAGGGCCTTGCCGATCACGAAGTTGCCCGTGTACGTGGCGCGTTCGATCTCCAGCACGTCGCCGGGCCGGGCCGCATCGATCGCAGCCTGGAGCGGCCGCCCGGGCGCAACCCGCACGGTCGCGCCCTGCGCGCCCGTCAGCCATCCTGCAAGAAGAATCAGAATCGGGACCCACTTCATACCTGGAGCAACCCAAGCGCCTTCAGCATCAGGAACAACGCGGCGCCAATCAGCAGGTTCTTGAATCCGACGTAGCTGAGCATGTCCATCACGGTCGCGCGCCGGTAGTTGGAACGCCACCACGGGCCATCCTTGACGTACCGCTTGCCGGACAAGCGAATCAGCACCTCGTAGACGCTCCAGCCGAACCACCATGCGATGATGGCGCCCGACGACAACTGCCCCATGGCGGCCAGCACCCACGCCACACTGGCCGCCAGCGCGAGCGAGATCCCGGCAATCTGCAAGGCACGGGCCGATGCCCAGCCGTCGCTGCTCCATGGCCAGAGGTGGTCGCGCAGTTCCAGCAGGAGCCAATACGCACCACGAGCCCCATCGCGCCCCTGCGGGGACACGCGGTCGGTCTGCATGCGCGGGTCCGGCCCTTGCGCAACGCGCGGGTTCATGGGCACTGGCTGGATCGGAATGTAGTAGCCATCCAGGCCGATTGGCGTGATTTCCAGGCCGTCCCGCTCGCGCCGCTTGCGCTCCTTGGCCAGCGGCGGGCAGCCCTTGACGTCGGTGTACAGCACCATGCAATCCAGGCAATGCAGGCATTCGCGGTGATCGATACGGCCATTCGCGTCGATCGCCTGCGAGCCGCAACCGACCGCGCATGCCTTGCAGCTATTGCAGTCCTGCTTGCGACGCAGGCCGAACCAGCGGAAGGTACTCGGCATGGCCAGCGCCGCGCCAAGCGGGCAGATGTACTTGCAGTACGGCCGCTCGATGAACAGCGACAGCCCGAGCAACGTGCAGACGAACAGCCCGTACGGCCAGGCCCGGTTGCTGATACCCACAAGGAACGTCGTCTTGAACGGCTCCACCTCCGCGAGCTTCTCTGCCAGCCCCATGGAGAACACCGACACCGTCAGCAAACCAAAGAAGATGACGTACTTCAACCACTTCAGCCGGTCGTGC
Organism: Cupriavidus metallidurans CH34; assembly: GCF_000196015.1. NCBI lineage: Bacteria > Pseudomonadati > Pseudomonadota > Betaproteobacteria > Burkholderiales > Burkholderiaceae > Cupriavidus > Cupriavidus metallidurans. The sequence goes on from NC_007974.2 coordinate 1,578,236, forward strand.
CAGGCCCGCGGCAACGGCCGCTGCCAGCGTTTGAAGCCGATCCGGCCGCCAATCTTGTGGATGGCCTCTGACAACGATCCGAATGGGCACAGCCAGCCGCAGAACAGGCCCCGTCCGAACAGGAACACGGTCAGGATGATGAAGATCCAGAAGCAGAAGATGAACGGGTCGGTCAGGAACAACGACCAGGTCCACTGGAACAACAACGCGTGGAACCACGTCAGCACCTGCGTGATCGAGGGCTGCGCCATCGCGCCGAAGCCAACAAACCCGATGCTCAAGGCCCACGCGCTGTACTTGAAGAGGTTAACCGGCCATTTGTTCTTGTGGGTCGAACGGCGTGTCAACCGCTCACGCATGGCATACACCACCCCGACCACCAGCAGCAGGGCCACGAACAGTGCGATCTCGATTGCACGCGCGCGCCAGATGCGACGCCAGGGCGCCTCCGGTTCCTCGATGCGCGGACGACCATCCTGAAGCAGCTTGTCGGGCATCCAGTACGGCGCATCGAACGTGACGAAACTGCGCACGCCTGACGCGCGATCGACCCTGTTGCCCAGGAACGACAGCTTCCACGGATACGCCGGAGAGAATGCCGGCGAACGGATGATGAAGATTGCTGATTCGGTATAGGCAGGCGCGCCTTGGGCCTCCAGTCCATACAGGTTCAGGTAGTCCGAATCGCGGAACGTGAACGAGTCGGCTCCCTGCTTGATCTGGATGCGATCGTAGATGCCGCCGCGCACGAACCCCGATCCCTTGAACGACGCCGCGCCCGCCGTCCGGATCACGAAGATCGCGTGCTCGTCAGGCTTGAGTTGCGAATGCAGGTTGTTCCATGCCAACTGGCCAAGCAGGCTCGCGCCCAGGTCAGGATGGTTGAGATCGCCAAACCAGAGTTCGATAAACGGCTCCGAAGCGCGTTCCAGTCCAAGCTGTTCAGGCCGGATCAGCAACCGCTGCACGCTGCCTTGCTTGACGGCATCGGCCCAGCTCATGGGCTTGCCGGTCACGGCGTACCGCGCCGGTTCGCGTCGTGTCTGCTCAAGGATGCCGACCTCGCGCGCCACGGCTGCCGTGGCGGTGGTCAGCACCTGGTTCTGGGCGATCACGGTCACGGTCGCCCCGGAAATCGCATCAACCCCAAGCACGCCCTCGTCGGGCCGCGACTGCCCCACTTCGATCTTGTCCTTGACCGACTTCCCGATGTACTGCTTGTTGAAATTCAGCAACGCGGATTCCGGAATCCCCAGCAGCAGGATCGGCTCCGAGTGCTTCAGTACCTTGATACCGACATAGTGCCCCTGCGTATCCATGCCGATCAGCGTCACCACCGGCTTGCCCGAGTACGCCGGGATGTCGGTGATATCGGTGGACAGCATCACATACCCCAGCAACGGCGCCTTGCCATCCTGCTCGGGACCGTAGGCTTCCACATACGGCGGCTGCCCCTTGCGCTCGGAAAAGCGCGCGGCGCCGGGAAACACGTCGGCGCATGGCACAAGGGCGCACATATCCCTGGCCTCGCCCAGATTAGGCGGCAACGCGGCCTCATAGGCGGCGTGATCCGCCAACGCGGTCTGCATGCACAGGAACAGCAGCAGAAAAAATGCGGCCAACTTGGCCGCGAACTCCTGATTACCGGACTGCATCGTGCTTCATCGTCGCGTGTGCCGAAATCCGGCACACGCGCGCCTCCTGTCAGAGTCAGGCTTCAACAATCATGCGACTGCGCATTTCGAGATGCAGTGCATGGCAGAAATGCGTGCAGTAGCACCAGAACACGCCTGGCTTGTCGGCAACGAACGTTACCGACGCGGTTTCCTGCGGATTGACGATGAAGTTGACGTTGTACTTCGGTATGGCGAAGCCGTGCGTCAGATCCTCGATCTTGTCGAGATTGGTAAGGATCAGCGTCACCTCGTCGCCCTTCTTGAGCTTGAACTCGCGCAGACTGAACGCAGGCGCCTGAGACGTGATCTTCACCGTCACCTTCTTGCCGTTGCGGAACACGCCAGACTCTTTCGGATCCTTGATGGCCAGCGAGAAATCGTCCAGCGCGTAGACCTGCTTCGGGTGCAGCAGCTCGCGCTTGAAAATGATGAAGTCGTGCGGCTCCGGACGAACCGGATGATCCTGCAGCAGCACCATCTTCTCGCCGGAGATGTCGATGAACTGCTCGTTCTCGGGGTGCAACGGCCCAACCGGCAGGAAGCGATCCTTGGAGAATTTGCAGCCAACCGCCAGGAACTTGCCGTCGGCGGCAACCGTCTCCGATTGCGACGCATTCAGGTGGCCCGGTTGATACTGAACATCGAGCCTGTCCACCACGTACTTGGCGTTCTTGTCGCCATTGTGGAACTTGATGGCCGCTTCGACGTTCCACTTCACGATCTGGCTGTCGAGGAACAGCGTGGTGAAGGCGTTGCCGCGTCCGTCGAATGCCGTGTGGAGCGGCCCCAGGCCCAGTTCGACCTCGGCCACGATGGCGTCGTCGATCTTGGCAAGCTTGCCGTCGAACCACTCCAGCACGCGCGAAACGTCGATCACAGTGGCGGTAGGCGAGAGCTTGCCGGAGCAGATGAAGTACTTCTGATCCGGGCTTGCATTCACGCCGTGCGGGTTCTTCGGCACCGACACGTAGGCGGTCAGCGCCTTCGTCGCCTCCTGGTTGCTGGCGCGGGTGCCATCCACGACCGGAACCTTGGAATCACCGATGGTCTTGAACTTGCCGGCCTTGACGGCCTCCTCGATGCGGGCGACGTTGAAGAACAGGCAGGCATCGCGTTCGGCGGACATCATGTCCTCGTAGTGCACGCCCATCTCGGTGTTGTACTGGTTGGTGGCGGCGAGCTTGCCGTCATACGACGTCGCTACCAGATCGCAGTTGCCGTCGATCAGCACCTGCCAGCGTACCTCCATGGTCTCGGCATCGACACAGGTGAAAAGCGAGTGGTACTTGCTGCCGTCTTCCGTCGGCACATTGGGCAGCGGGATCGAGAACTCACCGCCGCAGAACACACGTGTCGTGTAGTTGATCTTCGGGTCGACCGGGTCGCGCTTGTCCGGAAAGATGCCGTGGAAGCCCTGGACGTTCGGCAGTTCCGTGATCTTGTCGCAGATGAAGTAGTCCAGCCGCACGCGAGCCAGACGCGCATTGATCTTGTCGTTGATCCACGCGTAACGGCCGTCGTAGTTGCCGTCCTTGTAGGAGGCGTGAACGTGGTGGGTATCGCCCACCGTGTACTTCAGCGTGCCGTCCGGCTTGGTGCCCATCACCTTCCTGGACTCGTTGGTAATGCCCCAGCCCACCAGCGCATCCGGCACGAAGCACGGGATGCGATGAATTTCGCGACCTGACGGCATGCCGAACACGCGCATATCGCCGGTATGGCCGCCGCTCCAAAGACCGTAGTACGTGTCCAGTTCACCGGGCTTCGGGTGCAGGCCCGCGATTTCGTGTCCGGATGCAGCCGGCGCCGCAGCACCCGAAGCCGGTGCAGCGGCTCCCGCGGCTGGCGTTCCCTTATCCGTGCAGGCCACCACCGTCGCCAGCCCGGCCAGTGCCGCCGTGTTCATGAAGCGACGTCGCCCCAGCACGCTGGGCGCATTGTCCTGCGATGTCGTTAGCGAATCTTGCTTGGTCATCATCGGTCCTTGAATCGAATCTCACATGGCCGGACGCGAGCGCGCCAGCCGTCTTTTCCTTCTCGGTCTCTCTTCAACATCTCGATCCCTCTGCGGTTCTTCAGCTTCTCTTGGCAGAGCGATCTTCCGCTTGCGATTGGGGTAGGCGCTTGACATAAGTCATGTGCATCACAAAATAGGCATTTGCAATGCATGTTTGCAGGAGCAAAACATCCACAATGCGGAGCGTGTTGATTCACGAAGCTTTGATGCCCCGCTAAAAGGAGAAAACGATGCGTATCAAGACCCTGTTGCTGACACTGATTTGCGGCGCTGCTCTGGCGGCCTGCGGACAAAAGGAAAGCGCCGCACCTGCGCCGGCCGAGGCCACCGCGGCACCAGCACCGGCCGCTGCGCCCGCGGCTACTGCGGCCACCACCAGTGAACCCGAGAACGCGCTGGGCAAGCGCACGTATGGCTCGGTTTGCTCGATGTGCCACGCGGCAGGCGTGGCCGGCGCACCCAAGCCAGGCGACAAGGCCGACTGGGGTCCGCGCATTGCCCAGGGCAACGACACGCTTTACAAGCACGCACTGGAAGGCTTCACCGGCAGCAAGGGATCGATGCCCGCGCGCGGTGGCTCGACAACGCTGCAGGATGACGCCGTCAAGGCAGCGGTGGACTACATGACGGCACAATCCCGCTGACGCCATGCACGCGCTCTCTCCTTCCGGCCTTGCCCGGCGGCGCTACCTGACGGCGGCACCGCTGCTTGCCCTCGGCATGTTCGTCCTGCCGGCATTGGCCGATTCATCGGTCCGGCACGCCTCACGCCGGCTGCTCGGCACGCGGGTGGACATCGTGACCGACGGCGTGCCAGCGGATGCGGCCGCGCAGGCCATCGACGCGGCGTTCGCCGAGATGGGCAGGCTCGAACGGATCATGAGCCGCTATCGTCCGGACAGTCAGGTCAGTGCCCTGGCACGTGCTGCCGGCAAGCACCCGGTACCCATCGCGCCCGAGTTGATGTCGGCGCTCAGGTTGGCTAGCGAGGTCTCCGCGCGCAGCCAGGGCGCCTTCGACATTACGGTCGGCGCGTTTGAAGGCTGGAACTTCGATCCGGGCCATGAGCAAGTGCCCGGGCAAGCCGAACTGACGCAAGAGCGACCACTAGTGAACTACCGTGATGTCGTTCTGGACTCAACGCGCGGTAGCGCCTATCTACGGCGTCCCGGCATGAAGCTGGATCTGGGCGGCATCGCCAAGCTCCCGATCCTGCAAGCCGGCATGGACGTGCTGCGGCAGCAAGGCATCTCGAATGCGATGCTCAATGGCGGAGGCGACGTGCTGGTCAGCGGCAGGCTTCAGGGCCGCGACTGGCGTATCGGCCTGCGCGACCCGCTTGCGCCGGAGCGATTGCTGGGAGTAGTGGCGATCACCGATGGCGTCGTGGCGTCGTCGGGCGACTATGAGCGCTGCTTTGCCCGTGATGGCCAGCGCTATCACCACATCCTTGACCCTCGAACCGGCCTGCCAACCCGGGGGCCGCACGGGGTCACGCTGGTCGCGCGCAAAACAAGTGACGTCAACGGCCTCGGGGCCGCTATCATGGTGGCTGGTACAGCGGCAGGACGGAGCCTGCTGGGGCCCATGGCTAACGTGGATGCTCTGATTGTCGGGCCCGGGTCTCATCCATGGATGTCCGAAGGCATGGCGACCCGTATGCGGTCGTGAAACTATGATTTAGCGCATGGCTTCACGTGGGGAGCCGCGCTACCCTCCCACTCCTGACGCAGAGACACTAGCAGAATGAAGCAGAGCGGCCCCGGTTCGGGGTGCGGCCGCAGACAGTCCGCCAGGACCGATCAAGGCCGCGCAACGACGCCGGGATCATTTTGATGGTGTCTCTACCTGTCTCTAAACGCCCCCTCCGCCCTAAACAGGTGCAGAGACTCACCGGAGTTGCTGTTGAAACGCTTGCTTGCTTTCCTCCTGGGTACGCTCAGTCTGACCTTGCTCGCCCTGAATACGATTTTCTGGTGCACACCGCTGTTCGTGCTCGCCGTGATCAAATTGCTGTTGCCGTTCGCCGGTGTGCGACGGCTGATCGACCCCATTCTCAACCGCATCGCGACAAGCTGGATCAGCTGCAACGGCGTCTGGATCGGCCTGCTCCAGCGTGAGCCCTGGGCCGTGGAAGGTCTCGGTTCGTTGCGCCCGGACAGCTGGTATCTGGTTAACTGCAACCACCGCTCCTGGGTCGACATCTTCGTGCTTCAGCGCGTATTGAACCGGCGGATTCCACTGCTGAAGTTCTTCCTGAAGCAGCAGCTCATCTACGTGCCGGTTATTGGCCTGGCCTGGTGGGCGCTGGATTTCCCGTTCATGCGGCGGCATTCGAAAGCCGCGCTGCGCAAGAATCCTGAATTGCGCAACCAGGACCGCGAGACCACGCGACGCGCGTGCGCCAAGTTCGCCCGGATTCCGACCAGCGTGATGACCTTTGCGGAAGGCACGCGCTACACCCCGGTCAAGCATCGGGCGCAATCGTCCCCGTATCGCCATCTGCTCAAACCCAAGGCTGGCTCGCTCGCCATGGCGCTCAACGCGATGGGAGAACAGTTCCACGCGCTGCTGGATGTCAGCATTGCCTACCCGGATGGCACACCCACATTCTGGCAACTTGCCAGCGGTCAGGCTGGCAGGGTAATGGTGCATATCCGGGAACTGCCGATCCCGCCGGACTTCTGCACCAGCGACTACAACAGCGATGCAACCTTCCGCGGTGAATTTCACCGCTGGCTGGGGCAGGTCTGGGAAGAAAAGGACGAGCAGATTGCCACCATGCTCGCCCAGGCCGCTCGGCCCTAGAAGGCCGTTTCAAAAAGATTCTGGCGTCGTGCGGGGCCTTGCCAGAACCGCTTCGCTTCAATCTGAAACAGCTTTAATTGCTCACCACGCTCTCGGAGACCGGCAAGATCTCCGAAAGCGCGAGCTTGATGCTCTGCCAGGTCGCCGCCTCTTCGGCCTCGGTGCATTCTCCGTGCTGGCGCTTGGTTGCCCCGATCCTGTTCAGCACCAGGTGACGCGAGGCAACCACCCCGACACCCTCAAGACAAGCCTTCACGCAAGCAAGCTGACAGCCATCGATCGCCAGAATCGGACGCCCCGACTGCGCGATCCGCGTCAGCGCGGGCACGCGGCCTCCTACCCCACTGATACAGGACATCTCGGCTTGGCCGCTGCGATCCAGCCGGACGGCAAAGGCATTGGCCAGTTGGGCGACACTTGAACACCCTGAGCAGGCGTAGACCAAAGGGAGTCTGGAGCGATCGGACGTAGACATCATGAACTCGGCAGAACAAAGGAAAACAGGCGCCGGGTCGGGCGCCTGACATGGGGAGTGGGAACGGTTCGGCCGTCGTAATCAGGCGCCGCCGCAACCGCCGCAGCACTGACCAACCTTGGCGGCCGATGCAACCTTCTTGATGGCCACGCGCCAAGTGGCGGGGCCTTGTTCCAGGTAGTCCCAGGCAAACTGGCCAGGACGCTCGATCTGGAATTGCATCTGAAGCGGACGCGGATCATGGTCATTGACCAATTCCAGCGCCTGGCCGACCTCAAGCCCGGTAAACGTCGAGAAAATCAGCGGATGGCGGTCACGCGGCGGGATCGTGCGGAGGTCGAGTTGCGGGTTGGAAGTGGACTGAGACATGGAATTCCTTTCGGCTGGGTATGGCATCCGTAAAGATGCATTTAAATTGCATCAATAGTAGTGAGCGCAATCCGAGGCCGCTTGATGCAGATCAGACCAGCACCCCGACGAGCCCATCAAAGCCGTTGACATGCCTGAACAGCCACAAAAACGATGCCGCACACCGACGCCCCTGTGCTGGCAAAATGATGACCACGCCAGTCGCACTCATCGGGGTGCGCATCCGGGCGCACATCTGCACGCACATCTGCAAGCACACGAGGAGCCAAACCGCGATGAGCATGACCAGGAGCTTTGCCGCCACCGAACCGACCCGCGACGAGATCGATGCCCTGCCGGGCGCCACGCTGCTGGAGTTCGGCGCCCCGTGGTGCGGCTACTGCATGCGCGCCCAGCCGTTGATCGAGGAAGCGTTCGGCGGCTACCCGGCCATCCATCACGTGAAGGTCGAGGATGGGAGCGGTCGGCCGCTGGGTCGCTCGTTCCGTGTCAAGCTCTGGCCGACCTTGGTTTTCCTTCGGGATGGCAGGGAAGTAGCGCGGCTGGTAAGGCCGGAAAGTGCCAAGGACATCGCCGCGGCGATGCGGCGCATCCTCCCGTAAGGCAGCAGGACCCAGATACACCCGCCGCTGAAGACTGGGGACTGAAACCTGCCTAGATCTCCAGCGGCATTGCACTCGTGCACTTGATCTCGTCAAGGCACACGCTCGACTTCACCCCGCTCACACCCGGGATGCGCATCAAGGTGTCGAGCAGGAAGTCAGACAAGGACTTCAGGTCCTTGGCCACCACCTTCAGCACATAGTCGATGTCTCCGGTGACGGAGAAGCACTCCTGGATTTGCGCCAGTTCCGCCACCAGTCCCTTGAACTTGGACAGGTCGCGGATATGCCCGCGCTCCATCGTCACATGGATAAACGCCGTGACGCCGAAGCCAAGTGCCGAACTATCCAGCCGCGCCTCGTAGCGCTTGATGATGCCGCCCTCCTCCAGGCGGCGGTGACGCCGCAAAGTCTGCGCGGGCGACAGGCTGATGGCCTCCGCCAGTTCCAGATTCGACGCGCGGCCGTTTTCCTGCAGCACGCCCAGCAAGCGGCGATCCGTGCGATCAAGTTCCGGATGTTGCATTTTCGTTTCCCAAACTAGCCGTTTGACGAAATCTTATCTCATATCCGAGGGTTTTCCTGCGCCTCTAAGGAAATCCTATTTAGCTGGCCGGCATATAAACTTTTCGCATGTCGAGCAGCGTGGGAAGCGCCTCCGGGTGCCCCCAATCCGTTTCCCCGCCGCAATATTATTTCCACCCCCGCATCCGCCCCCGAGCACTGACCATGGCCGACCTCTTTGAAAACCCGATGAAGCTGATGGGCTTCGAGTTCGTTGAATTCGCCTCGCCCACGCCCAACGTCCTTGAACCGCTGTTCGAGAAAATGGGCTTCACCCTGGTGGCCCGTCACCGCTCGAAGGACGTCGTGCTGTACCGCCAGGGCGACATCAATTTCATCGTCAACAACGAGCCGCATAGCCCCGCCGCCTATTTCGCCGCCGAACACGGCCCGAGCGCCTGTGGCATGGCATTCCGCGTCAAGGATTCCCACCAGGCCTACAACCGCGCGCTGATGCTGGGCGCCCAGCCGGTGGAAATCGCTACCGGCCCGATGGAACTGCGCCTGCCCGCGATCAAGGGCATCGGCGGCGCGCCGCTCTACCTGATCGACCGTTTCGAAGACGGCAAGTCGATCTATGACATCGACTTCGAATTCATCGAGGGCGTGGACCGCCACCCGAAGGGCCACGGCCTGAAGCTGATCGACCACCTGACGCACAACGTCTACCGTGGCCGCATGGCGTACTGGGCGAGCTTCTACGAGCGCCTGTTCAACTTCCGCGAAATCCGTTACTTCGACATCCAGGGCGAATACACGGGCCTGACCTCGAAGGCGATGACCGCGCCGGACGGCAAGATCCGCATCCCGCTGAATGAAGAGTCGTCGAAGGGCGCCGGCCAGATCGAGGAATTCCTGATGGCGTTCAATGGCGAAGGCATCCAGCACATCGCCTTCTCCGTCGACAACCTGATCGAAGTCATCGACAGCCTGCAGATGGCCGGCGTCGAACTGATGACGGCACCGAACGACTATTACTACCAGGCCCTGGACACTCGTCTGCCGGGCCATGGCCAGCCGGTGGACCAGCTCAAGGCCCGCGGCATCCTGCTGGACGGCACGACAGAAGGCGGCAAGCCGCGCCTGCTGCTGCAGATCTTCTCGAAGACTGTGCTCGGCCCGGTGTTCTTCGAATACATCCAGCGCTCCGGCGACGATGGCTTCGGCGAAGGCAACTTCAAGGCGCTCTTCGAATCGCTCGAACGCGACCAGATCGAACGCGGCACGCTGAAGGTCTGATCTTCCGGGGGCTTTCGCCCCCGCCTCCCCGCTTGATACAGATTTGCGCCGGCATCCCCCCGGATGGCGGCGCGCACCCTGCGCCCGGCGTCACCCACGCCGGCGCGCTTTATTGACAAGCGTCCGCCTCAAGAGAGACGCGCCCGACATTCCACAAGAATGGGTAGAGGAAACAACTCATGCACGCTCCCGACAATCAAGGCACGCTCAAGCGTGGCCTGAAGAATCGTCACATCCAGCTCATCGCGCTGGGCGGCGCCATCGGCACCGGCCTGTTCCTGGGCATCGCCCAGACCATCAAGCTGGCCGGCCCCTCGGTGCTGCTGGGCTACGCGCTGGCCGGCGTGGTCGCCTTCTTCATCATGCGCCAGCTCGGCGAAATGGTCGTGGACGAGCCCGTCGCCGGCTCGTTCAGCTACTTCGCCAACAAGTACTGCGGACACTTCGCCGGCTTCATGTCCGGCTGGAACTACTGGGTGCTCTACATCCTCGTCAGCATGGCCGAGCTATCGGCCGTCGGCATCTACGTCCAGTACTGGTGGCCCGGCATTCCGACCTGGATTTCCGCGCTGGCCTTCTTCCTGATCATCAACGCGATCAACCTTGCCAGCGTGAAGTCGTTCGGCGAGATGGAATTCTGGTTCTCGATCATCAAGGTGGCGGCCATCGTCGGCATGATCGGTTTCGGCGGCTACCTGCTGGCCACCGGCACCGCGGGCCCCGACGCCAGCATCGCCAACCTGTGGCAACACGGCGGCTTCTTCCCGAACGGCTTCAGCGGCCTGGTGATGGCCATGGCTGTGATCATGTTCTCGTTTGGCGGCCTCGAACTCGTGGGCATCACCGCTGCGGAAGCAGACAGCCCCGAGAAGAGCATCCCGAAGGCGACCAACCAGGTCATCTACCGCATCCTGATCTTCTACGTCGGCGCGCTGGCCGTGCTGCTGTCGCTGTATCCGTGGGAAAAGGTCGTGACCGGTGGCAGCCCGTTCGTGCTGATCTTCCACGCAATGAACAGCAACGTGGTAGCCACCGTGCTCAATATCGTGGTGCTGACCGCCGCCCTGTCGGTCTACAACAGCGGCGTCTATTGCAACAGCCGCATGCTGCTGGGCCTGGCGCAGCAAGGCAACGCCCCGCGCTCGCTGATGCGCGTGAACCGCCGCGGCATTCCGCTGACCGCGCTGGCCGTCTCGGCCATCGCCACCGGCATCTGCGTGGTGATCAACTACTTCATGCCCGGCGAGGCCTTCGAACTGCTGATGGGCCTGGTGGTCTCGGCCCTGATCATCAACTGGGCGATGATCAGCATCATCCACCTGATGTTCCGTCGCGCCAAGGCAGCCGCCGGCAAGACCACGCGCTTCCAGAGCCTGGGCTACCCGCTGACCAACTACGTGACGCTGGCCTTCCTGGCAGGCATCCTCGTGGTGATGTTCCTGACGCCTGGCCTGCGCATCTCGGTCTACCTGATTCCGGTATGGCTTGGCGTACTTGGCGTAAGCTATCGCCTCCGGCAGAAAAAGGCCGGTTCGGCCATGCCCGCCGCCAGCGCCCAGATCCAGTAATTGCCGGTGCGGCCTCCGGGCCGCCGCCCTCCTGAACCAAACAGCCAGACGCATCCCATGTTCGAACATATAGAAGCCTTTCCGGGTGACCCGATCCTCTCGCTCAACGAGGACTTCCAGCAGGACCCGCGTACCAACAAGGTCAATCTGAGCATCGGCATCTACTTCGACGACGAAGGCCGCCTGCCGGTGATGAAGGCCGTGGCGGAAGCCGAGGCCGCGCTGCTGTCGGACATGGGTCCGCGCCCGTACCTGCCGATGTCCGGCATGGCCGCGTATCGTCAGGCCGTGCAGGCGCTGGTGTTCGGCGAGGATTGCGCCGCCCGCGCCGAAGGCCGCGTCGCCACGCTGCAGACGCTGGGCGGCTCGGGCGCGCTGCGCGTCGGCGCCGATTTCCTGAAGCGCTACTTCCCGAAGGCGGAGATGTGGATCAGCGATCCGAGCTGGGAGAATCACCGCGTGGTCTTCGAGCGTGCCGGCTTCAAGGTCAACACTTACCCGTACTACGATCCGGCCACCGGCGGCCTGAAATTCGACGCGATGCTTGCCGCGATCGAAGCGATCCCGCAAGGCGACATCGTGCTGCTGCACGCGTGCTGCCACAACCCGACCGGCGTCGACCTGAACCAGGACCAGTGGCGCCAGGTGATCGGCGTGCTCAAGGCGCGCAAGCTGCTGCCGTTCGTCGACATGGCCTACCAGGGTTTCGGCTCGGGCCTGGACGATGACGCCTTCGCCGTGCGCGAACTGGCCCGCCAGAATGTGCCCTGCCTGGTGGCCAATTCGTTCTCGAAGAACTTCTCGCTGTACGGCGAGCGTTGCGGCGGCCTTTCGGTGGTCTGCCAAAGCGCCGACGAAGCCAGCCGTGTGCTGGGCCAGCTTACCGGCGCCGTGCGCGCCAACTACAGCAACCCGCCGACCCACGGCGCGCGCGTGGTGGCCCGTGTGCTGACCACGCCGGCGCTGCGCGCGAACTGGGAGCAGGAACTGGCCGCGATGTGCCAGCGCATCACCCGTATGCGCCAGGCCATCCACGACCACCTGCGCGAGCATGTGAGCGGCGAAAAGCTCTCGCGCTACATCACCCAGCGCGGCATGTTCACGTACACCGGTCTGTCGGCCGATCAGGTCGACCGCCTGAAGAACGAGCACGGCGTGTACGTGCTGCGCTCGGGCCGCATGTGCGTGGCCGGTCTGAACGAGCGCAACGTGGGCGTCGTCGCCAACGCCATCGGGCAGGTGCTGAAGGCCTGAAACGCCTGAAGCACGCCTTTGCAGTCACAAGGCCACCCTCGGGTGGCCTTGTTCTTTTCCCGTCCGGCGTTTTTGTCTTATGATGCCGCCCACCTCCATGGCCGGCAGCCTATGTCCAATACCAATACAACACCAGCCGTCCCCGTTCCCGGCCTGCGCCGCGAACTGCGCGCGCGCCATCTGACCATGATCGCCATCGGCGGGTCGATTGGCACCGGACTCTTCGTCGCCTCAGGCGCCACGATCGCCCAGGCCGGCCCCGGCGGCGCGCTGGCCGCCTACATCCTGATCGGCGCGATGGTCTACTTCCTGATGACCAGCCTGGGCGAACTGGCCGCGTACATGCCCGTGTCCGGGTCCTTTGCCACCTATGGCGCGCTGTACGTCGACGAGGGCTTCGGTTTCGCGCTTGGCTGGAACTACTGGTACAACTGGGCCGTCACGATCGCCGTGGAGCTGGCCGCGGCGCAGCTCGTCATGCAGTACTGGTTCCCCGACACGCCAGGCGTGCTATGGAGCGCCCTGTTCCTTGGCCTCATGTTCGCGCTCAACGCGATCTCCGTGCGCGGTTTCGGCGAAGCGGAATACTGGTGCGCGCTGATCAAGGTCCTCACGGTGATCGCCTTCATCGTCATCGGTACCTTGATGATCTTCGGCATCATGCGCGGTGATTTCTCCCACGCAGGCGGACTGGCCAACCTCACCACCGGCGATGCGCCGTTCGTCGGCGGCCTGCCCGCCATGATCGGGGTGGCGATGATCGCGGGCTTCTCGTTCCAGGGCACCGAACTGATCGGCGTGGCCGCCGGGGAATCCGACGAGCCGGCCAAGAACATCCCGCGCGCGGTGCGTCAGGTGTTCTGGCGCATCCTGCTGTTCTACGTGCTGGCGATCCTGATCATCGGCATCCTGATTCCGTACACCGACCCCAGCCTGCTCAAGACCGACGTGGAAACCGTAGGCGTAAGCCCGTTCACGCTGGTGTTCCGCCATGCGGGTCTTGCGTTTGCCGCGGGCGTGATGAACGCCGTGATCCTGACTGCCGTGCTCTCGGCCGGCAATTCCGGCATGTACGCGTCCACGCGGATGCTCTACAACCTGGCCACCGAGGGCCGCGCGCCGCGTATCTTCGCGCAACTCACCCGCAACGGCGTGCCCCTGGTCGCGCTGCTGGCCACCACCGCCGTCGGCGGCCTGTGCTTCCTGACGTCGCTGTTCGAAAGCAAGTCGGTCTACCTGTGGCTGCTGAACCTGTCGGGCATGACCGGCTTCATTGCGTGGCTGGGCATCGCGGTGAGCCACTACCGGTTTCGCCGGGGCTTCATGGCGCAGAGCCTCGACCTGAACCGCCTGCCCTATCGCTCACCGTTCTTTCCTTACGGGCCGATCTTCGCGTTCGTGCTGTGCATGATCGTCACACTCGGCCAGAACTACCAGGCCTTCAGCGAAGGCAAGATCGACTGGGTGGCCGTGACGGCCACCTATGTGGGCATTCCGATCTTCCTGCTGATCTGGCTCGGCTACCGGCTCGTGCGCAAGTCGCGCTTCGTGCCGTATGCCGAAATGAAATTCCCGGCCCTGCCTGAGATCGAAAAGGACGATTCACCCGTGACGCGGCCTCTGGCCCCGGCATCGGCCGAATAGCACGGCATACCGAAGCGCCCGAGTGACCGGGCGCTTCGGCAACCTTCCGCCGAAGCGTTTACCATCCTCGTCTAGCCTTCAACGTTACGAGGATCTCATGGCAGACCTGTCCGCCTTCCCCATTACCAAGCGATGGCCGGCGCAACATCCGGATCGCCTGCAGTTGTACTCGCTGAATACCCCCAACGGCATCAAGGTATCGTTGATGCTCGAGGAAACCGGCCTCCCCTACGAACCGCATTTGGTCCGCTTCGACAAGAACGACCAGATGACGCCGGAATTCCTGTCACTGAATCCGAACAACAAGATTCCGGCCATCCTCGACCCCAATGGCCCCGGTGGCAAGCCGCTGGCACTGTGGGAATCGGGCGCGATCCTGCTCTACCTGGCCGAAAAGACCGGCAAGTTCATGTCCGCCGATCCGGCCCTGCGCTACGAGACGATCCAGTGGGTCATGTTCCAGATGGGCGGCATTGGCCCGATGTTCGGACAGGTTGGCTTCTTCAACCGGTTCGCCGGCAAGGACTTCGAGGACAAGCGTCCGCGTGACCGCTATGTCAGCGAATCGCGCCGCCTGCTGAACGTGCTGAACGAACGCCTGAAGGGGCGCCAATGGATCATGGGCGACGACTACACGATCGCCGACATGGCCACCTTCCCGTGGATCCGCAACCTGCTGGGCTTCTACGAAGCCGGCGATCTGGTCGGCATTCAGGACTTCCCCGAAGTCACGCGCGTGCTCGGTGCGTTCGTGGCCCGCCCGGCCGTGCAACGCGCGGTCAATATCCCGAAGCGCCCTGAATGATCCGGACTCATGCCGGATAAGGCGAATTACGTGGCGTATTACGCGGCGTAGCCCAGCAACGCGCTGATCGCCGCGGCTTCTTCGCGCACGGCGCGGCCGACTGGTCCGTCGATCGAAGGATCGAACCCACCGGTCGCGCCCAGCGCCGTCAGCACCGCGCATACACGGCCCGTGTAGTCGCGCACCGGCGCCGCCACGGCGCTGATGCCCTTCAGGTTCGTATCACGCACCGATGCGCAGTCTTGTGCGCGAACGGGCTCGCGCAACTTGCCGAGCGGATCGACAGCATCGAGCAGCGCCCTTCGGTCAGGCGGCAGCATCTCCAGTTCCTCCTGCGCCAGTGCCTCCACGCTGGATTCATCGAGCAGTCCCAGAAACACGCGTCCGGTGGCCGAAGACAGCAATGGCATCACCGAACCGACGCGCGCGTTCACCGTGACCGGCAAACCCGGTTCCTCAATGCGTACGATGGTCGCCCCGCGGGTTCCCATCACCGCGACGAAGCAGGTCACTTCCAGCCGCTCGCGCAGGCGGATCAGGGCGGCTTCCGACAGCCGCAGCGGATCGGCCTGCCGCATCGCGGCCAGCCCGATCTGCAGCGCTTCGATCCCGAGGTGGTACTGCTGCGTGCCTGCCTCCTGCGCCACAAACCCTTCCTCCATCAGGCTCACCAGATATCGGTGCACTTTGGCCGGACTTTCGTCGAGCTGCGCGGCGATGGCCGTCAGGCTGGCGCGGCCGCCCAGACGGGCCAACCCCTTGAGCACGGCCATGCCGGTCTCGGCAGCCTGCACGCGCTGGCGTCGCGCTCGCGGGCGCGGTGCGGGGGTGGATTCGGCAGGTATGGCGGGCATGGCGGGTGTCCTTGGCATGGCGTCTGCGGTTAACCCTCATTCAATGATTACGCAATGCGTATATGATTTACGCAAAACAGGCCAAATACCATCCGGCCAAATACCAAGGAGACAACCTGATGCGCCCCTCTCAGCCTGCAGCGCTGTTCGCTGCATCCATTGTGTCTGTGACGTCCATGGCATTTGCCGCCAGCGCGGCACATGCCGCCGATAGCTATCCGACCAAGCCGATCCGCTGGATCGTGCCGTATGCAGCCGGTGGGGGTTCGGATTTCCTGGCACGCACGATCGGACAGGGGTTGTCGGCAAAGATCGGCCAGCCGGTGGTGGTGGACAACAAGCCCGGCGGCAACACGGCGATCGGCGCATCGGAAACCGCACGTTCGCCCGCTGACGGCTACACGGTGCTCTCCGCCGACAACGGCACGCTGGTATTCAACCCCGTGCTGTACAAGACGCTGTCCTATAACCCTACCCGCGACCTCGCGCCGGTGACGCTGATTGGCCGCTTCCCGATGATCCTGGTGGTGGGACCGGGTAGCACCGCGAAGACAGCGCAGGAATTCATCGCACAGGTCAAGGCCGCGCCCGGTGGCATCAACTATGGTTCCGCCGGCGCGGGCAGCCCTCACCATCTGGCGATGGAACTGCTCAAGGTGGAAGCGCACCTGACGATGACACACGCGCCCTATCGCGGCGCCGGCCCCGCTCTCTCCGACGTGGCCGCGGGCCAGATTCCCGCGATGATGGTCGACTTCGCCGCCGGCGCGGGCTTCATCAAGGGTGGCAAGGTACGCCCGCTGGCCGTGGCGAATCCCACCCGTCTGGCGCAACTGCCTGACGTGCCGACGTTCGCGGAACTTGGCTACAAGAATGTGGAGGCCGCCGCGCTGGTCGGGATGGTCGTGCCAGCCGGCACGCCGCCCGATGTGATTGCCACGCTGAACAAGCAGGTGGTGGCATCGATCAAGGACCCCGCCATCAACAAGAAGCTGGTGGATTTCGGCGTGGAGCCGGTAGGCAATTCCCCCACGCAATACAGCGACCTGCTGCGTGCCGAGAGCACGCGCTGGACCAAGCTGATTCACGATCTGAAGATCACGTTGGACTAATCTCGTTGGACTAATCTCGCTGGACTGAACCATGCCGCAGACGAACGCACCCGCCAGCAGTGGAAGCTGCCCGATCGACCACAGCGCCTTGCGCGCGCCCAACGGTTGCCCGATCAGCCACCAGGCGGCGGCGTTCGATCCCTTCGAGGACGGCTATCAGCAGGACCCGCCCGAGTACGTGCGTTGGTCGCGCGCGCAGGAGCCGGTGTTCTACAGTCCGAAGCTCGGCTACTGGGTGGTGACGCGCTACGACGACATCAAGGCGATCTTTCGCGACAACATCACCTTCAGCCCGTCAATTGCGCTCGAGAAGATCACGCCCACGGGTGAGGCGGCCAATGCGGTGCTGGCCTCGTACGGCTACGCGATGAATCGCACGCTCGTCAACGAAGACGAGCCCGCGCACATGCCGCGCCGCCGCGCGTTGATGGAGCCGTTCACGCCCGCCGAACTGGCCCATCACGAACCGATGGTGCGCAAGCTCACACGCGAATACGTCGACCGTTTCATCGACACCGGCCGCGCGGATCTGGTGGACGAGATGCTCTGGGAGGTACCGCTGACGGTGGCGCTGCATTTCCTCGGCGTGCCCGAGGAAGACATGGACCTGTTACGCCAGTACTCGATCGCCCATACGGTCAATACATGGGGCCGCCCGAAGCCCGAGGAGCAGGTGGCCGTGGCCCACGCTGTGGGCAACTTCTGGCAACTGGCCGGCCGCATTCTCGACAAGATGCGCGAAGATCCGTCCGGCCCGGGCTGGATGCAGTACGGCCTGCGCAAGCAGCGCGAGTTGCCCGAGGTGGTCACCGATTCGTACCTGCACTCGATGATGATGGCCGGCATCGTGGCCGCGCACGAGACCACGGCCAATGCATCGGCCAACGCGATCAAGCTGCTGCTGCAACATCCCGATGTCTGGCGGGAGATCTGCGAAGACCCGGCATTGATTCCAAACGCGGTGGAAGAATGCCTGCGGCACAACGGCTCGGTGGCCGCCTGGCGGCGCCTTGTCACGCGCGACACCGAAGTGGGCGGCATGTCGCTCGCGGCTGGCAGCAAATTGCTGATCGTCACGTCGTCGGCCAACCACGACGAACATCATTTCGCCGATGCCGATCTGTTCGACATCCATCGTGACAATGCCAGCGACCAGCTTACGTTCGGCTACGGCTCGCACCAGTGCATGGGAAAAAACCTCGCGCGCATGGAGATGCAGATCTTCCTGGAGGAACTGACCAGCCGGCTGCCCCATATGCGTCTGGCCGGGCAGCGCTTCACCTACGTGCCGAACACCTCGTTCCGTGGCCCGGAGCATCTCTGGGTCGAATGGGACCCGGCACGCAACCCCGAACGGACCGATCCGACGGTGCTGGCGCCACGTGACGCGGTCCGCATCGGCGAACCGACTGGCGGCACCACCGGCCGCACGCTCATTGTCGAGCGCGTCGAGACGGCCGCGCAGGGTGTGTCGCGGATCCGCCTGGTTTCGCCCGATGGTCGCGCACTACCGCGCTGGTCGCCGGGCTCGCATATCGACATCGAATGCGGCCACACCGGCATCTCGCGCCAGTATTCGCTGTGCGGCGACCCCGCCGATACCAGCGCCTTCGAGATCGCGGTGCTGCGCGAGCCCGAAAGCCGTGGTGGATCGGCGTGGATTCATGCCAGCCTGCGCGCAGGCGACAAGCTCAAGGTGCGCGGCCCGCGCAATCACTTCCGGCTCGACGAGACCTGCCGTCGCGCGATCTTCATCGCCGGTGGCATTGGCGTGACTCCGGTCAGCGCCATGGCAAGGCGTGCGAAAGAACTGGGCGTCGACTACACCTTCCACTATTGCGGCCGCAGCCGTGCCTCCATGGCGATGATCGATGAACTGCGCGCCCTGCATGGTGATCGCGTGCGGATTCATGCCGCGGATGAAGGCCAGCGCGCCGATCTCGCGCAAGTGCTCGGCGCACCCGATGCGAACACGCAGATCTACGCTTGTGGACCGGCCCGGATGATCGAGGCGCTGGAAGCCCTGTGCGCGACATGGCCCGAGGATTCGCTGCGCGTCGAACACTTCAGTTCGAAACTTGGAACGCTCGATCCCTCCAGGGAACAGCCGTTTGCGGTCGAACTGAAGGACTCGGGGCTGACGCTTGAAGTTCCTCCGGACCAGACGCTGCTCGCCACCCTGCGCGCCGCGAACATCGACGTGCAAAGCGATTGCGAGGAAGGCCTGTGTGGATCGTGTGAAGTGCGCGTGCTGGCCGGCGAGATCGACCACCGCGACGTCGTGCTGACGCGCGGCGAGCGTGATGCGAACAACCGGATGATGGCCTGCTGCTCGCGAGCGGCGAAGGGCGGAAAGATCGTGCTGGGGCTGTAAGCCGGCGCGAGGGCTTGATGCGCCAGCCCGTGGCGCATCAACCGGCAACAACGCCACTCAGCACGGCATCACGGATGCCGTGCGAGTACACCCCGAATCGTATCGGCCAAATCTTTCGCCAGGAACTTCGACACGTACGCATCGGCGCCAACCTTGCGCACGTGCTCCTCGCTGGCCTCGCCCGAGAGCGATGAGTGGATCACCACCGGCAGCGACTTCAGCCGGGCGTCGGCCTTGATCTTGCGCGTCAGGGTGAAGCCATCCATCTCCGGCATTTCCAGATCGGTCAGCACCAGCGCGATCTCGTCGCGGACCGTGGCGCCCTTGCTGGCGGTCAGGTCGGCGATCTCGCCGAGCATGTCCCAGGCTTCCTGACCGGACTTGGTCATCACGACTTGCACGCCCATTGCCTTGAGGCCGTTTTCGATCAGACCACGCGCCAGCGCGGAGTCGTCCGCGCAGAGAATCTTGCTGCCGGGGCGGATCGACAACGCTGGGCCGACGGTCGACGGATCCACGTCCGGCTGGCGCGAAGGCAACACGTCGCGCAGGATCTGCTCGACATCCAGCACCTGCACCAGCCGCGGATTCTCGCCACCCGCATCGAGCTTGGCGATGCTGGTCACCAGCCCACCCTTCACGCTGGTCTCGGCGGAGATCACCTGGTTCCAGTCCAGGCGGACGATTTCCTCGACCGCTTCCACCGCGAAGCCCTGCGTGGACCGCGCGTATTCGGTCACGAGCATGATGTTCAGGCCCGACTTCGGATTGCATTCCAGCAGGCGCGGCAGGTCGATGACCGGAATCACCTGCCCACGGATATCGGCCATGCCCAGGATCGACGGTTCCGCGCCGACCACGCTGGTCACCGGCGGCATCACCAGAATTTCACGGACCTTGAACACATTGATGCCGAACAGTTCGGACTGCCCGGTGTGTGCCGCATCACCCAGTCGGAACAACAGCAACTCAAACTGGTTGTTGTTGGTCAGGTTGGTGCGCTCGTCGATGTCTCTCATCGCGCTGGTCATGCTCTAGCTCCGCTGGATGGGGTGAATACGGGTATTGCCGAGGAACTAACGGCCGGGAGGCTTCAACCTTTAGCCTCCGGCACGACCCGCGACGCAGTGCCCGCGCTCGAATGACGTACCAGTGACGCGTCCATGGCGCACTTGTGACGCATACCGCTCCCCGAACGCCGTCGCACGCGCACCAAGGGAAATCCCTGAGCCTCGCAATGCACTGCAAACCCGGGGTTATTCAGCCCCCGGCATGTTCCGCATGTTCCCTCGATGATGAAGACAACGTCACGCTCGCCTACCTTTGAGCCTCGCCGGATCCCGCCCATCAGAGGTGGCTGACCGGCCCCGGCCCTAGGGCCGGACACCGAGGAAAGAGCGACCGCACCCCTTGCCCGATGCCCACGGGACCTCCGCCCTCACACCCGGAACCATGTGAGACGAGGCTGACGCCCGATCCGTACGCGGACGCGCGCAGCGCCCCCTGCAAGGAGACACAACATCATGATCGAACAGCCCTATCCGTCCGTCGCGGACACGGATGCCGCGCCCCCCACTGCCCAAGGCAAAATCGACCAGTACTTCCAGATCAGCGCGCGCGGCAGCACGCAGCGCCGCGAGGTCGTCGCCGGCATCACCACCTTCATGGCGATGGTGTATGCCGTTTTCGTCGTGCCTGGGATGCTCGGCAAGGCCGGCTTCGATACCAGCGCGGTATTTGTCGCCGTCTGCCTTACCACCGCCTTCGGCTCGCTACTGATGGGCCTCTGGGCCAAGCTGCCGATTGCCATTGGTTGCGCGATCTCGCTGACCGCATTCATGGCCTTTGGCCTGGTGCTGGGCCAGCACCTGTCCCCCGCCGTGGCGCTGGGCGCCGTGTTCCTGATGGGCGTGGTCTTCACCGCGATCTCGGTGACCGGCGTGCGCACCTGGATCCTGCGCAACCTGCCCGCAGGCGTGGCACACGGCGCCGGCATCGGTATCGGCCTGTTCCTGCTGCTGATCGCTTCAAACGAAGTCGGCCTCGTCATCAAGAACCCCGGACCCGGACTGCCCGTCTCGCTCGGCAATATCACCGCCTTCCCGGTGATGATGTCGATCCTCGGACTGGCCGCGATCTTCGGCCTTGAGCGTCGCCGCGTGCCGGGTGGCATCCTGCTGGTGATCGTGGCGATCTCGGCGCTCGGCCTTGTTTTCGATCCATCGGTCAAGTTCACCGGCATCTTCGCGCTGCCGACGCTCTCCGCGCCGGGTCACACCTCGCTGATTGGCGCCATGGATATTCGCGGCGCGCTGTCCGCCGCGGTGCTGCCGAGTGTGCTGGCACTGGTGATGACCGCCGTCTTCGACGCCACCGGCACGATCCGCGCGGTGGCCGGTCAGGCCAACCAGCTCGACGCCACGGGCCGCATCCACAACGGTGGCCGCGCCCTGACCGCCGACTCCGTGAGCTCGATCTTCTCGGCCTTCTTCGGCGGCGCCCCGGCTGCGGCCTATATCGAATCGACCGTCGGCGTGGCCGCGGGCGCCCGCACCGGCCTGGCTGCCGTGACCGTCGGCGCGCTGTTCCTGGCCGTGATGTTCTTCTCGCCGCTGGCTGGGCTGGTGCCGTCGTACGCCACCGCTCCCGCGCTGATGTACGTGGGTCTGCTGATGCTGTCGAGCGTGTCGCGCCTGCACATGGATGACCTGGTCGACGCGCTCTCGGGCCTGGTCTGCGCCGTGTTCATCGTGCTGACCTGCAACATCGTCACCGGCATCATGCTCGGCTTCTGCACGCTGGTGATCGGCCGCATCGTCTCGGGCGAATGGCGCAAGCTCAATATCGGCACGGTCGCGATTGCCGTCGCGCTGGCCGCGTTCTATGCAGGTGGCTGGGCGATCTGATCGCACCCATCACCGAGAATCTTGTCTCCTCCACCTGGGATGACCGGTGGATTTGCCAGCCTCCGGGGACTTTCCCCCCGGAGGCTTTTTTCTTCCTCTCGTTCTCCGGTTAGTTATTGTCGGCACTGTATCGGCAAGCTCCGAAGAATCGATGCAGCGTCATTCAAAAACCCGACAGAAATATCATCGGCGCCATTCGCCGACCACGATGACTCGTCAATCGTGGATTGAAATCCGGGTGACTCAACCTCCCTCAGCCGCTTATCCAGATTGCCCGGATACAGCGCCATAAAATCCCGGGTGGCTATCTTGCCGCGTTTTGGTTAGGATGCCGGTCGGCGCCGATGGCTATCCGCCTCCGCCGCAGCGCGCAACCCAATCACAATAATGGGCGGACTTGCCTGCGCCATATGTCTAATAGACGCGATGCAAAGCGAATTTTTCGTTCGCAAATTAGCGTTTGACCCGTGCTTTTTCAGATATTTTTTGTAATATTTTTGTTGTGCGGGTGCGTTGCGATGTCCTGTAACATTCCGCCACAAATCTATCGGGGATCCAAAAATGCCGACCTACAAGCAGTTGCTAGCGGAAAAAGAAGCACTCGAAGCCAAGCTCAATGAAGTTCGTGCCAATGAAGTGGCTGGCGTGATCGAGCAAATTCGCCAATTGATGGCCGATTATGATTTGACCGTCGAGGACATCGCACCCAAGCGCCGTCGCGGTCGTCCGGCCAGCGGCGCCACCGTGGCACGCAAGACGTCGTCCCTGCCGCCGAAGTACCTTGACCCGAAAACCGGCAAAACCTGGTCAGGCCGTGGCCGCGCGCCGGCATGGCTCGGCAAGCGCCCCGAGCGCTTCCTGATCGAACAGGCGTAAGAGAGTTCAGCGGGCAGTCCGGCAAACGCCGGGCTGCCGCACGAGGCGCGCCGCTCAGCGCGCCTCGCAAAGATATTCGCTACGCAACGCCCGGAATCCGAGTTGCGTTGGCTCGGGCGCAACGTTTGCACCCCCATCCCCCCTTGGCTCCAGTCGGAGCACCCGCGCCGAGCAATGCTGCGCGGTCTCATCCCTCGTGTACCGGATCTCGTACTGCGCGCCCGTTCGCGGGATGAACGACACCCCCGCCGCGCAACGAACCTCCTCGGCCGGTGGCGCAGCCGTCGACGTCACGGCCACGTAAATCCGCTTATCCACCGCTACCTTCCGCTCGCGCGTTCGTGACGGCGGTTCCGGGGAGCTTCCGACCATATCCGGCTCTCTGTCGCGCCCCATCGCGGCCAGTTGCTTTCCGGTTCCCGCCAGCACAAGCGGCCACGGCGCCTTGGGACAGCTTGCGGGGTCCAACACGCTGAAGGTCGTACGGTCGTCGGTGCTGGTCGTCACCCGCACCATCGCGTAAGGCGCGTCGGACGGTACCCGATAATGGCTCACGCAACCGCCCAGCACGAGAGCGCAGGGGATACAGAGCACGGCAGCGGACCGGTTCAGGCGCATAGAACGTACGAAGATGACAGTTGACCGACGATGAAGCGAAAGCCGGGAGGCGCCGTCCCGTCCCGGGTATGACCCTGTGGGCGGTGAGGATATCCACAGGTTCTGTGGATATCCTGCCCGAGCGGTTCGCGCTAGCCCTTTATGTACGGCACCGCACTGGACTGCACAAGATTTAGGCAGCCCTGCCGATAACACGACGCCGGAACTGGTCAATGTAGATCAGGAACGCCTCCGCCCCAAGTTCGGACTCCCACCTGCCAGTACGCTGCGCGCTTGCATCTGCGGCCGTGGGACACGGCATCTCCGCCTCCGTTGACACCGGTCAACCGTGACTACGCGGAACTTCACGATGATGCCCCCATGTCTCGGGCGACATCGGTCCCTCCTCGGACTCGCGGCCACGGCATCGGCCTTGATGCTTCGGCTTTGACACCTAGCGCCCGGGCCAATCCAAGTGGATAGACCCGATCGTCGCCATGTTTGATGACACCCAACTCTACGACCGCATTCAGCACGATTTCCCGCTCGACACCCGCCCCTATCAACGCGCGGCATCACTACTCGGCCTCTCCGAGCGAACGGTACTGAGCCTGCTTGCACGAGACCTCGGCAACGGACGCATCAGCCGCATCGGCGCGGTGTTCGCCCCCAATTCGATCGGGACAAGCACGCTGGCCGCGCTGGCGGTGCCGCCCAATGAAATGAAGCAGGTGGCCGAACGTCTGAACGCGGACCCGGCAATCAGTCACAACTATGCCCGTACTGGTCACCGCTACAACCTCTGGTTTGTCGCCGGCGCGCGCGATCGCACGATGCTCGATGCCGTGCTGCACCACATCGCCGACGACGTGGGGTACCAGCCGATTGATCTGCCACTCGAACGCGAATATCACATCGACCTCGGTTTTCCACTCGGCAAGGGCCGGGAAGCCAGCAAACCAACCCGGCGAGCACCACCAGTATCCGTGCCCAAGCCCGAGATGGACGAGTGCGACTGGCGTCTGGTGACCGCGCTGGAACCTGGCCTGTCTCTGACGCCGGAGCCCTATCACGCGCTGGCCGAACGTTGTGGCCTGCCACTGACCGAGACGCTGCAGCGCCTGCAGCGGTGGCGCAAGAACGGTGTGATCCGCCGCTTTGGCGTCATCCTGCACCATCGGCCATTCGGGTATTCGCACAATGCGATGTGCGTGTGGAATGTGCCCGATGCGCGCGTCGATGCCATCGGGATGCGCATCGCCAGCCTGCCGCACGTCACGCTGTGCTACCGACGCCCACGACGCCTGCCAAACTGGCAATACAACCTCTTTGCCATGGTGCACGCACGCGGGATGCACGAACTCGAGATGACGCTGTCGCGCTTCGATGCGATTGGCGGATTAGCCGCCATGCCGCACGCTGTACTTCGTGCCAGCCATTGCTTCAAGCAGCGCGGCACGCGCTACGGCAATATACCGGCGAGGGTCTAAGCCCTCGCCCGCCCGCTTGCGCGGGCCTTATTTTTCCATTCAGGATTCCATTCAGGACGCCGTGGCCGGCGCGGGAAACAGCACGGACAACCGCGCGGCGAATGGCCCTACCCACGTCGGGCGTGGCGCGGCATCCAGCCAGTATTTGACTTCCAGGCCCAGTTCAGTGTCGCCGCTGATCGACAGGCGGCGCTGGAAAAACAGCGTGTCCGTGTCGGCATCGCCGCTAATCAGGCGCAGGTAGTCCGCCACCTTGGCGCGCAAGGTCAGGTCCGACGCGGAACCATCGAATGGCCCCGGCGCAAACCGGCCATCGACACATCGAAAGCGCACTTCCAAGCCGATATCCTCGACCGTCAGCCGAAACGTATGGCCATTCAGCGCGGCCGGCGGCTCCAGCCATCCCGAGCGGCGCATGGCCTCCACGGCCAACACGAAGGGCAACGCGCGCGCGGGCGCCGGCATGTGCCGGTGCACCCGCGACATCAATCCGGTCAGCATCGTCATGCCGTAGCCTCCTCGCTCTCAATCCATCGAATGCCCGGCTTGCCCGTCCAGTACCCGTTACTGGGTGCCGCGTCCGCAGGCATGACCGGACTCGGCGCCGCCGGCATTCCGTGGCGAATGCCATCGAGATGGGCAATCGCTTCGAAAGTGCCTGTGGAATGGGCGCTGACACGCATCAGACCAACACCGGCCTCTGCCATCCGCGACACTTCGGCGCAGAGATCGAGGCAAGTGGCCGACTGCGTCTGGATGCCGTTGAGCGTGAAGAACGCCTGCCCCTCGCCCGTGTCGGCCACCAGCCCGTCTGGATAGTCCAGGCAGCGGAATTCGCAAGCGTCCTTACGCAGACGGTGATGGCGTGCGGTAAAGCAGCGCGCGGAGAACGCCAGCGGCATACGCCCCCAGACCAGCGCTTCCAGATCAAGACCCGCCGGTCGCGCCGCGGCCAGCGCGGCCATCGTGCGGCCATCCATTTCGACCGGCACCGTGCAACCTACCGCGCCAAGCGATGCCAGCCATGCCAGCGTGTCGCCCTGATAGACGTTCAGGTGTGGGCCGCCCACGAACGGACGCCCGCCCATGCAGCGCACCGCGCCAAGGTCGTTGGCTTCGACCAGGTAGTCGTCCTGCCCGCAAACCCGGCGCATGACTGCGATATCGCTGTCGGATTCGACCAGCACCGGCGTCGACAACACCACCTGCTTGCCTGCCTCGCGCAACATCTGCGCGATTTCGAGCCAGTCCGCATGGCGCAATTCGTGCCGCCGCGTGCAGACGGCTTCGCCGAGATGAACACGGTCGACGGGGCTGTCCGCGACCGACGCGTAGAACTGCAGCACCGTCGCGCGTGGCCAGTAGTAAAGCAAGGGGCCGAGGGAAATTCGAAACAAGGGAGATTGCTGTGTGGGCATTGCCATGTGGAATCCTGGCTTGTGATGGTTGGACGCCGCTCAGCGCCAGGGCCGCTCGTACGCGCCTTGCGTGACCTGGTCGCCTTCGGCGTGGCGTCCCAGCGTGGCCTGCCATTCCTGGCGCGGCGCGAAGCGCTTCGGATCGCGGCATGCATCGTCGATGGCCGCGCGCAGCACACCCACCACGTCGGCGACGTAGCGCGGGCTGCGCTGCCGGCCTTCGATCTTGATCGCGGCGATGCCAATGTCGATCAGAGTGGGCAGCAGCGATACCGCATTGAGACTGGTGGGTTCCTCCAGCACGTAGCCGCGCTCGCCTTCGACCGTGAATCGGCCCTTGCAGAGGGTCGGATAGCCCGCCGGCTCGCCAGGGGCGTAGCTGTCGATCAGGATGCCGGACAGTCGCGCCTGCATCGTGCCGTCCTGTTCGTCCCAGCGCACCGCATGGGCCGGAGAGCAGACGCCCTTGTTATTAGGCGAGTCGCCGGTAGCGTAGGACGACAGCAGGCACCGGCCCTCCGCCATCACGCAGAGGCTGCCGAATCCAAAGACTTCAAGTTCGATATCGGTCTGGCGGGCAAGCTTCGCAATCTGTGTGACCGTGAGCACTCGCGGCAACACGACGCGCCGGATGCCGAACTGCTCGCGCATCAGCTCGATTGCATCGGCGTGGGTGGCGGAGCCCTGCACGGAAAGGTGGATGCGCAGGGACGGATGGCGTTTCGCGGCATAGGCAATCAGACCGGGGTCGGCCATGATGACCGCATCCGCGCCGAGCGCGGCGGCCGCGTCGACGGCATGGTGCCATTGCTCGACGTGGCCCATCTGCGCGAACGTGTTGATAGCGAACAGCACTTCGGCACCGCATGCGTGGGCCTCGGCCACACCGGTGCGGATATCGTCCTCGCTGAAATTCAGACCGCCGAAGTTGCGCGCGTTGGTGGCATCGCGCAGGCCCAGATACACCGCGTCGGCGCCGTGCTGCAACGCCATGCGCAGCGCTGCTAGCGAGCCTGCGGGTGCGACAAGTTGAGGGCGGCGCACGGGCGCCGCCAAGGGTGGATTCATCGCATCGGGTCCGGAAAGGGAGTTCCCGGATGCTAGCGATACGCTGATGGTGGGCCTTTGACTCGGCGCAAACGAAACGAAAGCGTCGCGCCGCGTTTGCCGGCGTTTGCCGCTGTATCAGCCCAGTGCGCGCGACAGGTGACCCGCGCCGAGCCGCGCGGAAAGCTGGTCGGCCAACGCACGGACTTGTCCGCCGATTTGCTTACCGGTCGGCGCATCGATCTCGCTGGTCAGGTAGCTGACCGCGATGGCGCCCACCGCGCGCGAACGCGTGGCGTCGAACACGGGTGCGCCAAAGCAAGTCATGCCATCGCGCATCTGACCGTTGTCAATCGAGTACCCGAGTGCGCGAACCTGTTCGAGCTCATCCACCAGCGCCGCGACCGTGGCCACGCTCGCGCGCGTCAGCGGCACGGGCATCCCCCCATCGAACAGATTTCTGACTTCCGCCGCCGGTACGGTGCTGAGCATGGCCTTGCCCGTGGCCGTATATGGCGCGGGCAGCCGCATGCCGATGCGGAAGGTCACGCCCAACGGGCGATCGCCATTCTGGCAGGCCAGGTACACCACCTCGGCGCCATCGAGCATCGACAGCGTGACTGTGGCGTCGTGAAAGGCGTCGGTCTCGTCCCAAAGCGCCCGGAATTCTTCCGTGATCTGCGTCTGCGACAGGAAGGCATTGGCCCAGCTCATCACATGCGGCCCCAGCGCCATCGCTCCGCCCGGCAGGCGCTTGAGCAATTGAAGCTGGACGAGCGTGTCGCACATGCCGTGCAGTGAACTCTTGGGCGCGCCGGTCAGCCGGGTCAGGTCGGCCAGCGTCAGCGGCTCGTGCGCTGCCGCCACGGCGTCCATCACCTGGACCGCGCGCACCACGGCAGGCGAAGTGGACTTGAGCGCTGGCGCGGCGTCCGCCGCATCTGCGGCGGGAATGGCATAGGCTGTCTTTGGCATGGGCTGGCTGCTATCGGAACGGTTCTTGCCCTCTGGCGGTCTTTCCGACGAGGGCGTAAGATATTCCATCGTTCCGCATATCGAATATCGTTCAATCTATTGAACGATATTAAACGCCGCAAACCCGACGAATGCAACCCGAGGATTTCGCCATGCAACTCAAGGACCCTTCGCTGTTCAAGCAACTGGCCTATGTCGACGGTCAATGGATCAGCGCCGATTCGGGCGCCACGTTCGACGTCACGGACCCGGCCACTGGCGAGGTCATCGCCCGGGTGGCCGACCTGGGTGCTGCCGAGACCACGCGCGCCGTTGCTGCCGCGGAAGTCGCCCAGAAAGCCTGGGCGGCAAAGACCGGCAAGGAGCGCGCCAATATCCTGCGCCGCTGGTTCGACCTGATGTTGGCCAATACCGACGACCTGGCCTACCTGATGACGCGCGAGCAAGGCAAGCCGCTGGCCGAGGCCAAGGGCGAGATCGCCTACGCCGCCAGCTTCATCGAGTGGTTCGCCGAGGAAGCCAAGCGCGTGGACGGTGAAGTGCTGGCCACGCCTGCCGCCGACAAGCGGCTGGTCACGCTGCGCCAGCCGGTAGGTGTGTGCGCCGCGATCACCCCGTGGAACTTCCCGGCCGCGATGATTACGCGCAAGGTGGCGCCGGCGCTGGCCGCTGGCTGCGCGATCGTGATCAAGCCGGCCGAACTGACGCCGCTGTCCGCATTCGCGCTGGCCGAACTCGCGCATCGCGCCGGCGTGCCGGCAGGCGTGCTGCAAGTTGTCACCGGTGACGCCCGGAACATTGGTGGCGTGCTGACGGCCAGCCCGATCGTGCGCAAGCTGTCGTTCACGGGCTCGACGGAAGTGGGCCGCATCCTGATGGCTCAGTCGGCGCCGACCATCAAGCGCCTGTCGCTCGAACTCGGTGGCAATGCGCCGTTCATCGTCTTTGACGATGCCGACGTCGATGCGGCCGTGGAAGGCGCGATCGTCGCCAAGTACCGCAACGGCGGCCAGACCTGCGTGTGCGCGAACCGCTTCTACATCCAGGACGGCATTTACGATGCGTTCGCCGCTAAGTTTGCCGAGCGCACCGCTCAGCTGCGTGTCGGCAACGGGCTCGAGGCAGGCGTGGTGATCGGCCCGCTGATCGAGGACGCCGCGATCGAGAAGGTGAATTCGCTGGTCGAGGATGCCACGTCAAAGGGCGGCAAGGTACTGGCCGGTGGCGGCAAGCACCCGCTCGGCGGAACGTATTACACGCCGACCGTGATCGGCAATGCCACCGCCGACATGCGCATGGCGCGCGAAGAAATCTTCGGGCCGGTGGCACCGCTGTTCCGCTTCAAGCAGGACGACGAAGCCGTTGCCGCCGCCAACGCCACCGAGTATGGCCTGGCCGCCTATCTCTACACCCGCGACATCTCGCGCGCATGGCGCACCGCCGAGGCGCTGGAGTACGGCATGGTCGGCCTGAACACGGGCCTGATCTCCAACGAGGTGGCACCGTTCGGCGGCATCAAGCAATCCGGCGTCGGCCGCGAAGGCTCGCGCCACGGCATCGAGGAATACCTCGAGATCAAGTATCTTTGCCTGCAGATGTGATTGAGCCCCCCTCTCCCGCTCACTAACAGGGGAGAGGGAAGACAACCCAGAAAACCACACACCGGAGACCCCATGAACCCGTTCCGTTTCCAGACCGTGCCGACGGTCATCGTCGAGCTTGGCGCCGCGCGCCGGCTGGGAGCGTTGCTGCGCGAGGCCTTTCCGCAATCGCAACGCCTCTGCGTGGTAACCGACGGCTTCCTCTCGAAGAGCGGCCTGCTCTCGCCGGCGCTCGATGACCTGGGCAAGCACGGCTGGCAGGTGACCCTGATCGACGACGTGATCGCCGACCCGCCCGAGCACATCGTGCTCGAGGCCACCGAGCGCGCGCGGCAGGCCGATGCGGAAGTCGTACTCGGGCTCGGCGGCGGATCGTCGATGGACGTCGCCAAGCTGATTGCCGTGCTGCTTCCTGCCGCGCAGTCGCTCAAGGACATGTACGGCGTGAAGAAGGTCACGGGCACGCGGCTGCCGCTCGTGCAGATGCCGACCACCGCCGGCACCGGCTCGGAAGTGACTGCAGTGTCGATCGTCACCACGGGAGAGACCACCAAGATGGGGGTGGTGGCGCCGCAGCTTCTGGCCGACCTCGCCATTCTCGACGCCGAACTCACGCTTGGCCTGCCACGTGCGGCGACCGCGGCCACCGGTATCGACGCGATGGTGCACGCGATCGAGGCCTATACGAGCGCGCATCTGAAGAACCCGATCTCGGACATGCTGGCCGTGCGCGCGCTGGAACTGCTGTCGCAGAACCTGATGCTCGCCTGCGACAACGGCCACGACCACGGCGCGCGCGAAGCCATGCTGCTCGGCGCGATGTTCGCCGGCCAGGCCTTCGCCAATTCGCCGGTGGCGGCCGTGCACGCGCTGGCCTATCCGATCGGCGGCATCTTCCATGTCGCGCACGGGCTCTCCAACGCGCTCGTGCTGCCGCACGTCATGAAGTTCAACGCGCCGGCAGCCAGCAAGCTGTATGCGGAACTGGCCGACGTGATACTGCCGGGCACCACCGGTAGCTGCGAAACCAAGACGGCCGCGCTGATCGCCCATATCGAGGGACTGGTGCTGGCCACGGGCATCCCGCGCACATTGCGCGAGGTTGGCGTCAAGGAAAATGATCTGGGCCGTCTGGCCCGCGATGCAATGCTGCAGACACGCCTGCTGGTCAACAATCCGCGCGAGGTCACCGAGGCCGACGCATTCGCGATCTACAGCGCGGCATTCTGACGCGCCCCGGCAACGGGCCCACGATGCGGCCGCCATGGAACCGCCGTGGTCCCGCATTCGGACTACAGTGTAAGAGGCGCTATCAAAATGAAGCGAAGCGGTTCTGGCTAGGCGCGCGGCCGCAGACAGTACAAGTAGTACGGCAAGGCCGCGCAACGACGCCAGAATCATTTTGATAGCGCCTCTATAGCGCTATCAGGGTGCTATCCGCCGGCGGTGTCCTACAAGGATGCCGCCGGCCCGTGACACGTCGTTAATACCAACAACGCGTACCTCACCACCTGCAAGGAACTGCCATGATGCAGACCGAAATCCAGGCGTCCACCTGGACCAGCCCCGACGAGGAAGATGAACTACTACGTGAGCGTATCGGCACGTGTATTGCCGAGGCGTGCGGCGGCGATATGCCCGATGGCGTTGCCGTGCACGTGGTAGACCGCCAGGTGACCATCACCGGGCGCGTGGAAGACTCGGACCTTTCCCGCCGCATCGCGCAGGCCGCGGCAACGCCGCCGGGCATTCTCGGCGTCACCAACCTGCTCGTCACGCGGGTGCCGTCTCAGGCCCAGGGATCGTAGCCGTCCTTCTCCCAGTACGGAGAGATCCCGTAGTACTCGTGAATGCTGGTGGCCCACTCGGAGTTGGCCATGGTGGGCCAGTGTTCCTTGTCGAAACCCGGCGACGCCTTGAGACGTTCCTTTTCGACGCCCAGCACGAAGCACTTGCGGCGCGTATCGAGGGTCAGCGCCGACCAGGGCAGCGCGTGCAGCTTTTCCCCGATGCCGAGGAACCCGCCCATCGCCAGCACCGCATAGGCAATCCGTCCCCCAACGATGTCCAGCATGATGTGGTCGATCGTGCCGAGCTCGTCGCCGGCAGGGTCCACGACCTTGTTGCCTTCCAGGGTGTCGGCGGCCATCACGAACGGCCCGCACTTGCCGGGCTTCTGGTTCACATTGCCGATGATGGCGGCCCTGCGTTCGGATGCGCCCGCGGGCGGTGTCTGCTGGTCCATGGGACTCATGGGCAACTCCTCCTGACCAAAGGGTTGGACTGACAAGCGAGACGTATCTCCGGCGCCACATGCGAGCTGAAACCTGCCAACGCCGAACTGTCCTGACTTGATCGTAGACGCGCGCGCGGACGTCTTTCAAGTCATGTTGCAGTGCAATCGAGAGCTGCCGCACGCTGACGCAGGACGCCCCATGTTGCCATAGCGCTGATAAAAATGTCGGCCCCGGCATCGGCGACCGCCCGCGAAGGTGTCCGACCCGGCCTCACCGATGGCTTTGCGCCGTGGCCATATCCCAGATGTCCTGCGCGATCGGATGCTCGCGCTCCTCGATCACGTGGGCCACCAGCCCTGCCACGCGCCCGATCAGCGTGAGACCCTTGCCAAATTCCGGGCTCATGCCCATATCCAGCAGGATCGCCCCTTTGGCGCCCGTGGCATTGAGCGGTACCGGCTTGCCCGCCGCCCGTGTGGCCGCTGCCGCGATCTCCTGGGCCAATGCGCAGTGGCGCCCTTGGTAGCCGCACTCGTCAGCCACCTTCAGCAGCTTGATGCAGCGCGGATCGCCCCCGACGTGGATCGGATGGCCAATGCCTGGAATACGCTTGCCCGAGGCGCGACTGCGTGCCACGGCCGCTTCCGCTGCTGCCCGCATGTGTTCAGCCGTCCAGTCCGCGCCGACGTCCGTGGCAACGCCAGCGAGAAAGCGCGCACTGTACTCCACCGTGCCGAGAAAGCGACTGCCCGCGCCAAGAATGCCCGCCGCGACGGCGCCCTGCAGGGACTCCGGCGCACCGTGCAGCGTGAGCCGGGTGGACAGCGCGCTTGGCGTCAGTCCATGATCGCTCGACGTAACCAGGAACATGTTGATCATGCGCTTGAGATTGGCGTCAGGAAAATCGCCGAGGATCTCCAGGCACAGCACGTCGATGAAATCCCGCTGGTCCATCAGGTCATCGACAAGATCGTAACCGCGCACCTTGATATGGTCGGCATCCCCACCGCCGATCGCACTGTTCAGCATGACGTCTCCTGTCTTACTCGGGCTGCGCGCCCGAATCCTGCACGATCTTGCGCCAGCGCGGCACCTCGGACTCAACGAACGCCTGGAACTTGCGGTCAGCGAGCCCCATCGGAAAACTGCCGATGCGCGCCATCGAGGCCGTCACGTCGGGTGCGTTGGTCGCCTTGTCCAGTTCGGACGAAAGCCGCGCGACGACGTCATCGGGCGTCTTCGCCGGCACGAAGATGCCGGACCATCCCTCTAATGCCGCACCCGGATAGCCGGACTCGGCCATCGTCGGCACGTCGGGCATGACCTCGAGCCGCTTGCCCGCGCTGACTGCGAGCGCACGC
The DNA here is from genome assembly GCF_000196015.1 of Cupriavidus metallidurans CH34. Lineage (NCBI taxonomy): Bacteria > Pseudomonadati > Pseudomonadota > Betaproteobacteria > Burkholderiales > Burkholderiaceae > Cupriavidus > Cupriavidus metallidurans. The sequence goes on from NC_007974.2 coordinate 1,612,105, forward strand.
AGCTTGCCAGCCCGCATTTGCGGCAGCGCGGTTTCGGGATAGTCGAACATCATGTCGACCGATCCACCCAGCAGGTCAGCCATGGCCGGGCTCTGGCCCTTGTACGGAACATGGGTCAGCTTGATGCCGGCGGCCTGCTCGAATCGCGCGGCTGCCAGATGCGTCTGCGTGCCCTGCCCCGCCGAGGCGAAGTTGAGCTTGCCGGGCGCCTCCTTGGCGGCCTTCACGACATCGGCCACCGAGCGGTAGGGCGATGTGGCATTGGTCATCAGAATGGCGGACTGCCGGAACAGCGAATGCACGCCCCGCAGCTCGCGCGACGGATCGACGCGCGCGTTGCGATACAGCGCCAGATTGGCGGCCTGCGTGCCGTGTGTGCCGTAGAAGAGCGTGTAGCCATCCGCCGGCGCACGCGCGACATACTCGGCGCCGACCATGCCGCTGGCGCCAGGACGGTTCTCCACCACCACCGGCTGGCCCAACGCATCGGACAGCTTGCGGGCGATCAGCCGCGACTGGTTGTCCGAAATGCCACCCGCCGCGAACGGCACCACCAGCGTGATCGGCCGCGTCGGGTAGTCCGCCGCGTTGGCCATACCGGCCATCGCAAGGCTCGCACCCACAGTCCATCGCACCCAGCGGCTCAACAGATTCAAATTCGACATCACCCTTCTCCTCAATACGAATGCCGGCCCGCCGTGGCGCCTGCGTCCACCGGCAACACCGCCCCGGTCACCCAGCCAGACTCGTCGCTGACCAAATACCGGATGGCCTGCCCGACATCCCAGCCGCTGCCCTCGGTGCGCAGAAACGAGCGATTGCGGCGTGCCTCGCGCTTCTCTGGCGACATCCCCTTGGCATAAACCATGGGTGTGTAGACCATTCCCGGCGCCACGCAGTTGACGCGGATGCCCTGTTCGCCGTGATGCGCGGCCATGGCACGTGTCATGTTGACCACCGCGCCCTTCGAGGTCGGATACAGCAGACTCGGATGCCCGCCGATCAGCCCCGCCACCGACGCCACGTTGACGATCGCACCCTTGCCTTGCGCGCGCATGTGCGGAATCGCATGACGTGCCATCAGCATCATCGAGGTCACGTTGATGCGCAGCGCCTGATCCCACGCTTCGAGATCGACGTCCTCGGCAGTGCCTTGCGGTCCGCCGATGCCGACGTTGTTGACCAGGATATCGACGCGCCCCCAGAGTTCCACCGCGCGCGCCACGGCGCTCCGGCAATCTTCATCACGACTCACGTCGCAGGCGATGACCTCGGCCTCGCCGCCCTCCTCCACGATCATCCGGTGCGTCACCTCAGCCCATTCGCGCACGCTGTCGATCAGCGCCACGCGGGCGCCATCGCGCGCCAGCAGAATGGCAGCGGCGCGGCCATTGCCGATGCCATCCGCGCGAGACCCCGCGCCGGTCACGATCGCCACGCGGCCCTTCAGGGACCGGCTGGCCGGTTGTGGATCTGGAATCTGTTCCATCGCGTGTCTCCGTTATCAGTTGACGGCGCGGCCCATGCCGCCCCAGTAGCGTTCGCGCAGTTGCTTCTTGTCGGGCTTGCCAAGCGCGGTCAGTGGCAACGCATCGACGAAATCGATTGTCTTGGGCGTATTGACGGCGCCCTTGGCATGGCGCACCAGCGCGCGCAGCGCCTCCACGTCGAGCTGGGCGCCCGGCCTCGGCACCACGACGGCCTTGACCGCCTCGCCCCATTTCGCGTCGGGCACGCCGATCACCGCAGCGGCCGCTACGCCTGGATGACCAGTCAGGACGTCCTCGACCTCCTTCGGATAGACGTTGAATCCGCCCGAGATGATCATGTCCTTCTTGCGATCGACCAGGTAGTAGTAGCCGAACTGGTCACGGTAGGCCATGTCCCCCGTGTGCAGCCAGCCGTTGCGCAGTGCCAATGCTGTCAGCTGCGGCTGCTTCCAGTAGCCGTCCATCACGAGCGGGCTGCGCACGCAGAGTTCGCCAACGCTGCCCGGCGCCACCGGTTCATCGTTGTCATCCAGCAGGGCCACCGTCACACCCGGATATGGCATCCCCGCGGACGTCGACGTGTCCACGTCGGTGCGCATGTGATCCTCCTGCGTCAGTTGCAGGATGTTGCTCGGGCACTCGGTCTGGCCATAGCTTTGCGCCAGGATCGGGCCGAACCTGTCGATGGCCTCGCGGATCCGCGCGGGCGCCATCGGCGAGGCGCCATAGGAAAGCGTCTGCAGCGAAGAGAAATCGGCCGTGCGCGCACGTGGGTGATCGAGCAGCGTGTAGATCATGGTCGGCACCAGGAACGTCATGCTGGCACGATGGGTTTCCACGGCATCGATGAAACGCTCAGCGTCGAACCCGTGCTGCAGGATGATGGTGCCGCCGCGCCACAGCGTGGGCACGATCATCGCGCCAGCACCGTGTGAAATAGGCGTGGGACACAGCAGCCGCAGATCATCGGGCAGGCTCCGCGCAGCCAGCAGCAACACCGCCTGCATCCACACGCAACGATTGGCGAGCATGACACCCTTCGGCTTGCCGGTGGTGCCGCCGGTATAGGCCAGCCGGATCACGTCCGTGGTCAGCGCTTCCGGCACCAGCCGTGCCGGCGCGAACGATGTCGCCTGGTCCCAGAACGATGGCAATCCCGGCACGTCGGCATGACCGAACCAGTGCGCCACACCCGCGCAGCGCTCGCGCAATGCCAGCGCGCGCTCGGCATAGACGGGATCGGCCATGAACACTCGTGCTTCGGCGTCGTCGACGATATAGGCGTGATCGTCAACACCCCCCATTGCGTGAAGCGTCACCGATCGCAACCCCATCAGGTAGGCGGCCGCCATCACGATGAACACCTCGGGCCGATTGCCCGACAGTTGTACCACGCAATCGCCACGCACGAGACCTAGCGCGCGAAACGCGGAAATGGCCTGGCTGATGCGATCGCCGAGCGCGCGGTAGGTCATGCGGGCATCGCCGTCGATGAATGCCACGCGATCCGGATACCGGTCGATGGCGTGAACGATCATCTCGCCGATGGTGCCGCCAACATGGGCTTCCTGTGTCGTCATTGCGATCCTGTCTCCTGTTGTCGTTCGGCGATTATATGCAGCAATGAAACGTTTCATCAAGCGGAGTTTTGCCATTTCCCTCCGCGACCGAAGCACTCTGGCCGTCGGTTATACTCTTTGGCAACTTCAGGGAATCCCATGGCAGAAAAGCAGATCAGCATCCGTGACGTCGCTGCCCTGGCCGGTGTATCGGTCGGTAGCGCGTCGCGCGTGATCAACGGCGCCGCCAACGTCACGCCGGACGTGCGCGAGCGCGTCGATCGCGCCATCGCGGCACTGCGGTATCGCCCCAACCACGCGGCGCAATCGCTGCGTTCGCGCACGAGCAAGACCATCGGATGCATGTTTTCGGACGTGGCCAACCCGCTCTACGCACGCGCCTTCCGCGCGCTCGAGGAACATTTCCGGCGTGAGGGATACATGCTGCTGCTGGCGAACGGCCTCAACGATGCCGAACGCGAGATCGACATCATCCAGACGTTCCAGTTACGCGGCATGGACGGCGTTATCCTGGCGCCGGGCAACGAGCGACATCCGGGCGTGCTCGATGCGGTGCGCCGGCTGTCGATGCCGGCCGTAATCTACGACCGCGACTTGGCAGTGGATGCCGATGCCGTGCTGTTCGACCACGTGGCCGGCGTGAAGGCCGCGATCCATCATCTGGTGGAACTCGGCCATACGCGCATCGCGCTGGCGCTATGGCAGGTCAAGAGCCGCCCGGTGCGCCGGCGGATCGAAGGCTACAAGGCCGCCTTCAAGGCCGCCGGCCTCCCGGTACCGGACCTGATCCTGCAGGAACCCACACCCACCAGCTCCGCTTTCGACGACGTCACGCGGCTGCTGCAACTGCCTGACCCGCCCACGGCATTCCTTGCCCAGGGCACCCACACGCTCACCAGCACGCTGCGCGCGATCGCCAAGCAAGGCCTGCGCGTGCCGGAGGACGTCTCGGTGATCGGTATCGGCGATACCGACTTCGCGCAGACCTACGATCCGCCGCTGACCGTGCTGCGCACACCAACGGACGAGGTAGCCGCACACGCCGTGGAGATGCTGCTTTCACGCCTGGCCGCCAAGGGGGACGCCAGCCTGTCGCCACGCAAGGCGCTGATCCAGTTCGACCTGATCCTGCGCGAGTCGTGCGCGCCCGTTGCCCGGCACTGAATCGCCTCGCAGGAAAGCGATGACCGGTTAGTCGGCGCTGGCACCCGACGCCTTGACGATGGTCGCCCAGCGCGCGATTTCCTTCTGCACGAACGTCCTGAATTCGGGCACCGTCATGACTTCGATCTCGATACCGGCCTCGGCGTAGCGCGCGCGCAGCTTCTCGCTACGGAACGCGGTGGCAACCGCCTGGTTCAGCTTCTCGACGATGGCGGGTGGCGTGCCGGCCGGCGCGAAGATGCCACTCCAGCTCGACACCACGTAGTCGGGCACACCCGCCTCGATCATCGTGGGCACGTTGGGCAGCGCCGGCAGACGCTTGGCGCTGGTCACTGCCAGCGGCCGCAGAGAGCCCTTCTGGATGTGCGGAATCGCCGTCGGCGAGTTATCGAACATCAGTTGCACACGCCCGCCGAGCAGGTCGGTCATTGCCGGCGCGCCACCGCGATACGGTACGTGCGTGAATCTGGTTCCGGTCATGTACTGGAACAGCTCGCCCGACATATGAATGCTGCTGCCGCTGCCCGACGACCCCATCATCAGTTTGCCCGGCTCCTTCTTCGCCAGCGCGATCAGCTCCTGCACGCTCTTTACCGGCACGTTGGGATTCACAACCAGCACGTTGGTACCCGACGAGATGCGCGCCACGGGCTCGAAGTCCCTCGCAGGATCGAAGTTCAGATGACGGTATAACGTGGGATTGATGCCATGCGTGCCAATCGTCCCTTGCAGCAAGGTGTAACCATCGGGCGCAGCGCTGGCCACCAGCGCTGCGCCGATATTGCCGCCGGCGCCGGCACGGTTCTCTACCACGACCGGCTGGCCGAGTATCTCCGCCAACTGCTGACTGATCAGGCGCCCGATCAGGTCGGCCGTGCCGCCCGCCGGAAACGGCACGACGAATCGAATGGGGCGCGATGGCCAGTTGTCGGCCGCGAGCGTGGGCGCGGCGGCCGTGAACAGTGCAACCATCGCCATCATGCGGCCAAGCCGCGACAGGGTCGAAACCAAGGTCATCTCCGGTTGTTCCTCGAGATCAGTCGTTCAGGCGCGCGGTGCAAGCTGGATGCCGGCCGACAACCCGCCATCCACTGGGAGTTCGATCGCATTCACATAGCGCGATTCGTCCGACACCAGGAAGCGAATCGCTGCCGCCACCTCCCACGCGGTGCCTTGCCGGCCAAACGGCAGCGGCGCGCTGGTGCGGTCCGGCCGCGCAGCCGATGCCGCCCGCCCCATTGGGGTGTCGATAAGGCCGAGCATGACCACGTTGGCGCGGATGCCGCTTGGCTGACCTTCGAGCGCCGCGGCGCGGCATAACGCGCCAAGGCCTGCCTTCGAGACTTCATAGGCAGGGTTCCGCCCATTCGGCCGACGTGCCGCCACCGACGAAACAAAGACGATGGCACCACCCTCCGTCATGCGGGGCAACGCCACCTGCACGCACAGCATGTGTGCCTTGAGGTTGATGCCGAGGACAGCATCCCAGCTCTCCTCGGTCAGCCGGGCGAGCGGCAGCCGATGGCTGATGCCGACGTTGAGCACCAGAGCATCCAGACCGCCCAGCGCCTCGACGGCCTGGTCGATCATCGCGTGGATGTCTGCCGTGCGCGAGACATCGGCCTCGATGGCAGCGGCGCGTCCACCATCCGCGGCGATGCGTGCGACCGTGCGCTGCGCCGCCGCCCCAGAACGGTCCGCGCAGGCAACATGCGCGCCTTCGCGGGCGAGCAGGCAACAGGCGGCCCGCCCGTTGCCGGCCGGCTCGTCCATCTGCTCGTCACCCCCCTGCCCGCCTCCGACGACGAGAATGCGCTTGCCGGCCAGCGTGCCGCCATGCCTGGATAAATCCATGGTGTTCCTTGTCGAACGGGAATCAGATCGTTGCCACGGGCGTCACTGGCGAACCCACCGCACCCGGCAGGCGCAACGGCGGCGCGGTCAGCAGGAAACGCGTGCGACCCTCGGCCTTCAGCGCAGCGGCCAGCTCCGCGAGATACCAGAGTTCACCGAGCGGAATGCCATAGCGGAACAGACACAGCTCGTGCAGCGGCAAGCGCGCGCAGGGCATGGATGCCGCCGTGGCGGGAATGCCCTCAACCGCGTAGTTGTCCGCGCACAGCGCAGCGATGCGCTGGTCGACGATCCATTGCTGCAGCCTGGCATCGCGGCCGTCGAGCACCGCGCAGCTTCGTTCGAGCAAATGGGGATCGGGTTGACGCTCCATTTCCAGCAGCATGTCGGCAAAGCCGGTGTAGAGGCACAGGATGTCGCCGGGCTCGACTTCGACGCGCGCCACGTCCAGCGCGCGCATCAAATGGTCATAGCCGACGTACACACGCTCGCGGCCACACGATGCGAGCAGGTCCACCAGCACGCCGCGCGACTGGATCGCCTTGACCGCGAAGGTCTCGATACCGAGCCGATGGGCGCCCATCGGCCGGCCGTCGGGATCGCCCGGCCCCACCACGTCCACGCCGGCGCGAAAACCGTTGTAGTAGACCGCCACCGGATTGCCGTCGCCCTGTACGTCGAAGCGATGGCCGACGTGGGCAAAGCTGTCCCATTGCGTCGAGTACTGCGTGTGCAGCAGCACCGAGTCGTCGCACAGCACATCGGTGTGTTCGTGCGCCGATGCCGATAGCGGAAGGTTGTAAACGAGCCGGCCATCGCGCTCGGTCGGCCGCAGCCGTGGCGGATGCCGGCGCGGGTTGAGCACATTGCCACCCGGATAGTCGAGCGGCAGGCTCAGACAAAGGCTGCGCCCGGTGCGGACTTCCCGCACCGCCCTGCGCACCACGTCGGGTGTGATGTAGTTCAGGGACCCCAATTGATCGTCGGGACCGAAATCGCCCCAGTTCGATGCAGCAGGCCGCTGCTTCCAGCGCGAAATCGTCATGGCATGTCTCTACCGGCAAGCACATGCGTAGCGGACAGGACATCCCTGCGGTCAATCGTCATCCGTCGTCTCCTTATGCGCGGCGGTCGTGGCTTGCTCTCCGCCGTCTGTCTGTCTATTTGTGGGGACGACTCTAACAACAATGAAACGTTTCATCAATAAGGGATTGCGACCAGTTCGCGCGACTGAGCGATATTCCCCCATCGTTGATGAATCGATTTATATGGCAGGACGACCGAAGAACGCGTGCACAGTGGTGCAGCCGTGTGACGTACCCGACAAAGGCGAGAGATCTGCAGATACCGCCGCTTCCATCCATACACCCAAGACCCGTATGGATGACGGACCACGGCTCCGGAGCAACGCGCCAGACAGGTGTCCGGCGCTGCTGGACCACAACTAGACAATGGCCCGCACGCCTCGACGGCGATCCTCCCGCAGCAACGTGGCGATCCGCTGCAACGCATGAGCCAGATCCGTCTGGCTACGCGCGCCGCCGACCGACAGACGCACCGCATCCACGGGATTCGCATCCACGCTGAACGCATCCGAGCAGGCCACCAGCACGCCCTGCTGCTCGAGCGCGAGCGCGAACAACTGTCGATTCCAGTGGGCCGGCAGCGTCATCCACAAGTGCAGGCCGGTGGGATGTGCGTTGACGTCCTTCGGCAACAGGTTGCGCGCCAGCGTCTGCCGCGCGCGCACTTCGCGCTGGATGTCGAGCATCAGGTGCCTGGCCTGGCCACTGCGCATCCAGTGCTCGGCCACCGCGGTCAGCAATAGCGAACACCCCATGCTGGAGGCGCGCAACGCATCCTGCAGCATTGCGGCATCGTGCTGGCGCGGCAACAGGACGAACGACGTGCGCAGGCTCGGCCAGAGGCATTTCGACAGCGAGGTCAGATAGTACGCACGCTCGCCCCCTTCGTAGGTGACGATCGGCGGCGGCGCGTCGTTGAGCAGGTAGCGATAGGGATCGTCCTCGATCAGCGTCATGCCGAGCTTGCGCAACATGGCCCCGATGGCCTCGCGCCGGTGCTCGGGCATGGTGCTCGCAGTCGGGTTCTGGAGCGTCGGATTCAGGTAGATCACCTGCGCGCCGGTTTCGCGATGGCTTCGTTCGATCGCGTCCGGCAACACCCCATCCTGGTCGACTTCGAGCGCGACGACACGCAAACCGAGCTGCTGCGCGGTAAGCAGAAAGCCGGGATAGGTCAGCGGCTCGGCAAGGACGGCATCCCCACGCTGCGTGCGCGACTGCAAAAGGCTGAAGATCGCGGCCTGGGTACCCGCGCAGACAATCAGTTCCTGCTGCCCTGCCATCGCGCCAACCGCGGGCCGCAGCCACGCCCTGCCCGCCTGGACGATCGAGGCGCCGGACCACGTGTCCTGGTAGGCGGACATCGCCTCGATGCCTTGCCGTGCCAGCACTTCGTCAATGGCCAACTTGAGCGCGTCACCCATGCTTCCACTGGCCGGCTGCGGTGGGGTGTTCATCGACAGGTCGATACGCATCTCATCGCCCGCCTCGCCAACGCCCGCGACGAACGAGCCACGCCCGCTGAACGACGAGATCAGGCCACGATTGCGTGCCTCCGTATAGGCACGCGTCACCGTGGTGAGATCCACCCCGAGCTGCGTCGCCAGCCACCGCTGCGACGGGATCTGGTCGCCGACGGCGAGTTCGCCCGTCTGCACCGCCCGCGCAATCAAATCCGCGATCTGCATGTAGCGCGGCCCTGCGCCCGGTGTCAGCGGGCGCAGCCATTCCACATGGCGTTCGCCTTTCATGTCACTCATCGTCGACTTCCTTCAATCGTCCATTGCAAACCCGGAACCTGAGGCATAGTATACGCATACAGTCCATACATAAACGCATACAGTTTATCACTGTATGGAGTATTTGCCACGGGCTCACGGTGTCGCAAGCCGCCAGACAGGCGAGGCGCGGATTGGGATGAGCCCAGGAGAATTTGTCCATGTCTGCATTCGAAGCCCTTGATCTGGCGCGGTTTCAGTTTGGCTTCACCGTCTCGTTCCACATCATTTTTCCGGCCATCACGATCGGGATGGCGTCCTACCTTGCCGTGCTGGAAGGGTGCTGGCTACGCACCAGGAACACCGTCTATCGCGACCTCTATCATTTCTGGTCCAAGATCTTCGCGCTGAACTTCGGCATGGGCGTGGTCTCCGGACTGGTGATGGCCTACCAGTTCGGTACCAACTGGAGTTTCTTCTCCGAGTTCGCGGGCAGCATCACCGGCCCCCTGCTGGCGTACGAGGTGCTGACGGCCTTCTTCCTCGAAGCGGGCTTCCTCGGCGTCATGCTGTTTGGCTGGAAGCGGGTCGGCCCGGGGCTGCACTTCTTCGCCACGCTGATGGTGGCACTGGGCACGCTGATCTCGGCCACGTGGATTCTGGCGTCCAATAGCTGGATGCAGACCCCGCAGGGATTCGAGATCGTCGATGGCCGCGTGGTGCCGACCGACTGGCTCGCCGTGATCTTCAATCCGTCGTTCCCCTATCGCCTGGTGCATATGAGCATCGCGGCCTTCCTCTCCACTGCGCTGTTCGTCGCTGCATCGGCCGCATGGCATCTGCTGCGCGGCAACGACAATCCGGCCATCCGCAAGATGCTGTCGATGGCGATGGGAATGCTACTGATCGTCGCCCCCATCCAGGCCGTGGTGGGTGACATGCACGGCCTGAACACGCTCGAACATCAGCCCGCGAAGATCGCCGCGCTGGAAGGCCATTGGGAGTCGCACGGCGACGAGCCGCTGCCGTTGCTGGTATTCGGCTGGCCGGATATGGAGCGCGAGGAAACACGCTTCGCAGTCGGCATTCCTCGCTTGGGCAGCCTGATCCTGACGCACACGCTGGACGGGCAAATCAAGGGCCTGAAATCCTTCCCGCCTCAAGACCGACCTAATGCCGCGATCCTGTTCTGGAGCTTCCGTGTGATGGTTGGCCTGGGCATGCTGATGATCCTGCTCGGCCTCTGGAGCCAATGGCTGCGCTGGCGCGGGCGGCTGTATGAACATCGCGGCTTCCTGCGCATGGCGCTCTGGATGGGTCCCACAGGATTGGTCGCCCTGCTCGCCGGGTGGTTCACCACGGAGATCGGCCGCCAGCCCTGGGTGGTGTATGGCCTGATGCGGACGGCCGATGCCGCGACGCCGCACAGCGGCACGCAGCTGACGATCTCGCTGGCGCTGTTCGTCATTACGTACTTCTTCGTCTTCGGCGTGGGCATTGCCTACATGTTGCGGCTGGTACGCAAGGGGCCGAAGCCGTCCGAGGGCGACGTGTTCGAATCCGATGCCGAACCGCCAACGGACCACAAACCCGCGCGACCGCTATCGGCCATCAACGACGACACGCGCCTGAACCCCGCGGAAGCAAGGAGCTGACATCATGGGTATCGATCTCTCTCTGCTCTGGATTCTGATCATCTTCTTCGGCGTGATGATGTACGTCGTGATGGACGGCTTCGATCTCGGCATCGGCATCCTGTTTCCGTTCGTGCCCGCCCGGCATGACCGCGATGTGATGATGAACACGGTGGCGCCCGTCTGGGACGGCAACGAGACCTGGCTGGTGCTGGGCGGCGCGGGCCTGCTGGCGGCGTTCCCGCTGGCCTACTCCGTGGTCCTGTCCGCGCTCTACCTGCCGATCGTTCTGATGCTGCTGGGGCTGATCTTTCGTGGCGTGGCGTTCGAATTCCGCTTCAAGGCCAACGACCGCGAACGCCCGGTATGGGATCTGTCGTTCATGGGCGGATCACTGGTGGCCGCGTTCTTCCAGGGGGTGGCGCTGGGGGCCTACGTCGATGGCCTGCCCGTCAAGGACGGCGCCTTCGTGGGCAGCCCCATGGGATGGCTCGCCCCGTTCCCGCTGTTCTGCGGCGTCGGCGTGGTCGTCGCCTACACGCTGCTGGGGGGCACGTGGCTGATCCTGAAGACCGAGGGCCCGCTGCACGACCGGATGAAAGCCCTGACGTCCCGGCTGGTGTGGGCGCTGCTCGCGATCATCGCGGTCATCAGCATCTGGACGCCGATTGCCCAGCCACGCATCGCCGAACGCTGGTTCAGCCTGCCCAACCTCTTCTGGTTCGCGCCGGTCCCCCTGCTTGTGCTGCTGTGCGCCGTGCTCCTGCTGCGTGCCTTGCGCCGGGACACCCATGCGCAACCGTTCCTCTTCACGCTCGGGCTGGTTTTCCTGGGATACAGCGGCCTGGCCATCAGTGTGTGGCCCAACATCGTGCCGCCATCGGTCTCGATCTGGGCCGCCGCCGCGCCGCCGCAAAGCCAGGGCTTCGCGCTGGTCGGCGCGCTGTTCGTGATTCCGTTCATCCTGATGTACACGGTGTGGTCCTACTACGTGTTCCGCGGCAAGGTCCGCGTCGGCGATGGCTACCACTAGGAGACCCGACATGTCGCACTTACCTGACTGGGCGCGCCGGACTGGCTGGCTTCTGGTCATCTGGACCTGCAGCGTGGCCGGGCTGGGCGTGGCAGCCCTGGTGCTCCGCCTGCTCATGCAGATGGCTGGCATGCATCGGTAACCGGCTTCTATAGTTGTTCCGGCATTCCGGATCCGAATTCGCGGACCGGATGCGGGCGCGGTTCGCCCCCGCCGAAGGGCCGCGCGCGTCGAAGACCTCGGTGGCCAGCAAAACCGTAGACAGACAGGAGTCCCATCATGAGCAACAAGCCCACCATCATTCTGGTACATGGGTTCTGGGGAGGCGCCGCCCACTGGGGCAAAGTCATCGTCGAGCTTGCACGCAAGGGGCATACGTCCCTTCACGCCGTCGAGATGCCGCTGACCTCACTGGCCGACGATGCCGAACGTACCCGAAAGATGATTGCGCAGCAGCCGGGCCCCGTGCTGCTGGTGGGCCACTCGTACGGTGGCGCTGTGATCACGCAGGCGGGCAACCAGCCGAATGTGGTGGGGCTCGTCTATATCGCGGCATTCGCCCCGGATGCCGGAGAAAGTCCCGGCGGCATCACGCAGCAATGCCTGCCGGCTGCAGCGCCCAACCTTGCGCCCGACAGCGACGGGTATCTGTGGCTGAAGGCCGACAAGTTTCATGAGAGCTTCTGCCAGGATCTGTCCGCCGACGAGGCACTGATCATGGCCGTCACCCAGAAGGCGCCCGTTTCCAGCACCTTCGGCGACACCATCGCCGTGCCGGCATGGAAGACCAAGCCATCGTGGTACCAGATCTCCAGCGAGGACAGAATGATTGCGCCGGCCAACCAGACCATGATGTCCGCCCGGCTCAACGCCAGGAAGGTCATCACGCTGGACGCCAGCCATGCATCGCTGGCCTCCCGGCCTGCGGAGATCGCAGCGTTCATCGACGAGGCCGCCGCCACGGCGAGCCAGGGCTGATGCCTCGTCGTGCCAAGGGGACGCAGCGCTCACGCGACGGATCCCGCCTTGCCCCAGGGCGCAAGGCGGGCCGCGCTGCCACCAACGCTGGCCCCGCAACTAGCCAAACTGGCCGATCACCCGCCAGCCGCCAACGCTAACTGGCGATATGAGGTCAAGTTCGAATCGGCATCAGCGTGTGCTTGGGAAGACCGAGGGGCGGAGCCCTGTCATGACAAGACTTAACCCCGCCAGGGCCTACTGGTAGTCAAACGTGAAGGTCATTGCAGAAGTCACGGCACCTGCCGCTACGGTCCCGACCCGAATGTAGCGCGCCATAAAGGGAAAGCTGTTCTGAACATTGGCGCTGATCGTGCCCATATCGACGCGCGACTGCAAGCGTACAGGCGCCTGGTATTGGTCGACGATCTGTACGCCCACGCCCCCTGCACCGCCGGTCTGCACACTCAATATGCCGTTGTTCGCATCAATCACACTCAATCCGGCAGCGGCATCGAGCGAAATACCGACCCGGGCGCTAGCGTCGCATCTGAGCCCGATGGCGAATGCCGTGGCCCCCGCGGTTCCGGCAGAGAGTGCCCCCTGATTGATCGTCGGGAGCCGCACCACCGCCGGAGCAGTGGGTGTACAGGCGATGCTTTTCAGCGTAATGGCACCAGCCGGATAAATCTGGCTGGCAGTGACGCTGTCGATGTTGAGCAAACCGTTGGTGTTATAGACACCAAACACCCAGGCCGCGTTGTTCATGACCGATCCGTCGACAATCGGGCCCGCGATCCTGACTAACTCCAACGTGCCGGAGAAGTTGTAGCTGCCTCCCGCTCCAATCTGCGCAATGGACGAGAAGCAAGCCTGTCCGGAGCCATTGACGATGGGGGTCCCAGAGCTGTTGCGCAGCCGCATCCCGACGCCACTAATGCCAGTCGTATAAACACCTGGCATGACTTCCGTCGAGCCACCATCTCGGGTGCACGCAACGATGGAACTGCCTACCTGGATCGTCAGGGGCCCACCCCAGCCAATAGTACAGGTTCCCGACATTGAAAATGCGCGTACCGTACCTGGAATGGTATCTCCCGGCAGCAAGCTGGACGGTACGGCGACAGTGCCCGGATAGCTGATCGCATTCGGTAAGCCGCTTGTGTTCGTACAGGCGTAGGCGTGTGCCGTGGATTGCATCCCCATTGCGAACGCCAGAACGGCAAGTATCCTTACAAAAAGGCCGTAAATGGTGCCGGTTCTGTTGTGCCGATACGTTGGCGCCCGAAGGGAACTGCTCCTGCCAATCGGCAGATTTCTGAAGACGCTCTTTACAATTTCAGTACTCATTTTGAATCCCAGTATTCACCGCAGCATTCGTCATCGCTTGTCCGCCAGAATTTCCCAGGCGAATGCCAATGCCGGCCACGCTTGTAGAACCGACGCCCGGCATGACCTCGGCGCCACTGCTGTGACGCATCACGACTATCCGGCGTCGTTCCTCACCCCATTCACCATGCCCCTGGCCCGCGACGATCACGGGTTCGGCCGGCACTCCGCACCCGCCTGTACCAACCCGGCAGGAGCCGCGTCGACGCCGGGCAATGCATAGGACAGCGAGCACGAATCCTTCGGGCCCGCGCCCCACTTGGCCAGCAACGTTCCGCTGTCGTCCTTCACGCCACGTAGGATCGCCAATCCACCCTGGGCCACCGTGCCGAAGGACCGGCCATTGTCGTCCAGCACTTCCGCACCGAACGGCAACGGGCTGCCGTCTGGTAGCTTGATGCGCAGCGCCACGGCACGACCCGGGTTATCGGTTTCGAACAGCACCTTCACCACGGCGCCGGCTGTCGGGGCAACGTTCTGCATGGTCGACTTCAGTTCGACGTTCAGCGGTAATCCCTTCGGATCGAGGTTGATCTCGTTGCGAGAGAACGGGGTCAGATTCGAGACCACCGCGTGCCCCCATCGATCGATACGCAGGCCCGTATCGTTGAGCACCTGCGCGCCCACCGCATCCTTGGCCTCGATGACCGCGACGGTATCGCCGAAGCGCGGGGCGAACGTGACACCGCCCTGGTAAGCCACCACACCGCCTGAGATGCCCACGCCCGCCTGCGTGTAGTTCGTGCCCTTACTCACGTTGCCCGATAGCGTCGCCATCCTCGATATGTAGGAGGCATTGAGGCTGGCGCTGTTGTTGGTAGGCGCGTCGCCACCGCTGGCATGATTGGCGGAGACCGAGTACGACAGCGCATGATCGGCGCCGAGCGTCCCGGAAAGGGTCTCCTGCAAGGTAGTTGCCCCCTGCGAGTCCTTCTGGAGGCTGGTCGTCGAGTACGGCGCGAACGGTGACTTGCCGAGCGGCAGCGTCAGCGTCAGCATCACGCGGTTGTCCCACTTGCCGGTATTGAGGCTGAGCTGCCTGGCCGCCGAAATCCCGTAGCTGACACCCCTGTAGATATTGCTGTAACCGGCCTGGAACTGCGTGTCCCGGCCATCCCGGTTCCAGTAGTCCTGGGTCGATCCCGACAGATAGAAGCTGCCGTATCCCGCCGAAAGCATCTGATTGAGCATCACCTGCAACCGGCCACGCACCGTGCCCACCGCGGAAAAGCCGAGTCCGCGCGAATCGAGATCGCGCAGTATCACCGCGTCGGAAAAGCCCAGATAGCCGCGCGTCGAGTAACGATAGGCCGCCAGCGTCAGGTTGGTATTGGTCGGGGCAACCAGCTTGCTGTACGACAGCCGGATGCTTTGCCCGCTACGATCCGGCTCCGAAGTCAGGTGTGTCGACGCTTGCGTGACATCGAGGCCGATCGCGCCAAAGTCCGTGCTCATGGCCAGACCCGCCAGCGCGGACCAGTAGCCCTCGGACACCAGCGCGCCACCGTAGGCGGTGAACATGTTCGACAGGCCGTGTTGGATCGTGGCCTGGAACACGCCGGGCTTGCTTGAGATGCTGGTATTGCGGAACTGACCGGCCGTCACGCCATAGCGCGTTACGCCCGGGCGCAGCGCATTGGCCATCGGCGCGAACGGCACGCGGGAGACATGCTGCGACCCATCGGCTTCGGTCACCACCACGTCGATGTCGCCGCCGTAGCCGGTTGGATACAGATCGTTGATCTCGAACGCGCCCGGGGCGACCGTGGTTTCGTAAATGATGTTGCCGTTCTGGCGAATCTGTACCCGCGCGTTGCTGTTGGCGATGCCATGGATCGTCGGCGCGTATCCGCGTTGCGAGTCCGGATACATGCGGTCATCGGTCGCCAGCTGGACACCGCGAAAGCCGAAACTGTCGAACATCCGGCCATCGGTGAAGGCATCGCCCAGCGTGAGCTGGCTCTTGATCTCATTAATCGACCGTTGCAGGTTGGTCTGCACCGCCTGGTAGTGCGTGGCGCCCGGCTGCCCTCCGCCACTGCTATACGACAGATTGCCGTTGTGGTGGAACCTCCATGGTCCCAGGTTCAAACCTGCGTCGAGCCCCACGAAGCCCTGCGTGTACGAGACCCCGGCGCTATCCGAATGGTAGGCATTGGCGTTGTACTGCAACCGCGCGGCGGGAATACCGTTATCCCAGTATTTCGGGTCGACATAACCGCGCGCAGAACGCCTCATATAGAGCTGCGGGATGCTCACGTCAAGACGTTGCTCTCCAGTATCGAACGTCGCGGTGGCCGCGGGGATCAGCGCGGGAATCTGTTCGCAGCCAGACCCATCCTGGAGCCGCGCGATTGCCTCTGGCGGCAGCTTGGCGAGATCGACGCCCATACGTTCGAGCATGTCGTGATCGAAGCAAGGCTGCACGTTGTGCGCGTCATCCCCAATCGCGCGAAGGTTGACTTCGGCGCGGCCCAGCCAGGCATCATTGACATACAGGTCGGCACGGTAGCTGCCTGGGGTCGCGAAGTTGCCCTGATTGAATCGGGAGATATCCAGCCGCATCCCGTCCGGGCTATGAAGAAAGGTATCGTTAAATTCCACGGCGGCTATCGTCACGCCCACCGGCGCGTCCGTGGAAGTGGCCATGGCGGGCGTGACTACCGCCCCCGCGAACATCGAGAGCACGACTGCGCTCACCTGACACAGGCGACTTGGGATCGAATGAGGGATTCTTGATACCGGCTTCATGGCCACTCGGAGAATTTGGACAAACGGCCGCCCCTGCGGAGCACGCGGCCCGCATCGGTGGACTGTCTTGAAAGGAAACCTCGGACGCCGGCTGTCAGCGCCAGCGCTGATGGATCAACTGGCCGGGACTACCGGAGCATCGCCCTCTATCGGGCCACCCCAGTCATTGATCGCGCGATAGTGCACGCTGCCATTGGCACCCAAACCCGCTTCACCATCGAGAGGAAACGTCTTCGTTTCGCCGGGGCCGATCATGCCGCCCTCCTGATTGCGAACCGTCTTGCCTCCCGCGGACACATCCATGCCGGCGTACGAGACGTGATAGCCCGTCGGATTGGTCGCTTCAAGCGCCAGTGTCTTGCCCGCAGGCTTGATGCGCCAGGTCACGCGCGACGGAGCTTCCGCTGCGGTGCCCACCAGGCCGGTGGGTCGGTAGAAGAGC
Organism: Cupriavidus metallidurans CH34; assembly: GCF_000196015.1. Taxonomy (NCBI): domain Bacteria; kingdom Pseudomonadati; phylum Pseudomonadota; class Betaproteobacteria; order Burkholderiales; family Burkholderiaceae; genus Cupriavidus; species Cupriavidus metallidurans. The sequence continues at coordinate 1,629,202 of NC_007974.2, forward strand.
TTGACGCGGGTGCGGAACGCAAGTTGCAGACGATTGGCTTCCGCTAGGTCACCCGTGGCTTTCGGGGGGATTTCCAGCACGTTCAGCCAGAACACGGACTCCTTGTCCGTTGGCAGTGGCTCGCCGGTGTAGAGCACGCGCAGTGTCTGCCCCTTGCTCGGATCGATACGCGCCACCGGAGGCATCACCGTAAATGGCACTTCGATGGATGTCGGCGAAGCCTTCGGATCGCCCTTGTCCACCCACGTCTGGATCAATGCCGGCGTATTGCCTTCATTGGATGCCCGGATCGTGGCTTCCTTGTCTTTCTCGTCGAGTATGACGCGCGTGCCGCCCAGGACCACCGAGGCGTGCGCTGCAGAACCCGTAAGGCCCAATACAAGCATCCCGGCGGCCAACGCGGATTGAATCGTTGACCTAGTTTTCATGACAGCTAATGCGAATTCGGTGTGCTGAAGCCGGATGGCCCCCTGACAGACGCCAAGGCGCCATCCCGGCAGACTGCTTAGTTGTAGGAAATGTCGTACGTCACCGTCGAGCTGACGGCGCCCGCACCCGAGCCGGCGGCCGAGGTCGAGTGATACTGCGCGTAGTAGTCCAGATTGGCGGCGCCAGCGGTGATCGGCACCGACTTCGAGTTCTGCAGACCGGCACCAACGCCATCCGAGGCACCCACGGTGATGACCGAGGTGTCCTTGTTCAGCAGTTCGATTTCGACTGCCGTGGCCGAGCCAGCGTTGATCAGTCGACCAGTGCCCAGATTGACGGTGGAACCTGCCTCGAAGAACGTGTGGACGTTGCCCGTGGCCGGCGTGCAGTTCGTCAGCGCAATCCGGAAGCCCGTGCGGCCGGCGGTCGCGTCCAGGGCGTTCAGCGTGGTCGTCGAAACGGTCGGCATCGTGACCGTGAAGTTCACCGGCGCGGTGCCACCGTTGATCTTGCAGGTCGTGGCGGTGATGTTGCCGTTGAACGTGATAGTGCCGTCCGGCGCGGCATGGGCGAGTTGGGCACCCATGGCGGCGATGGCTACGATCGTGGCGGAAATAAGCTTGGTTTTCATATCGGAATTATCAAGAGACAGGAATCAAAAATATAGACGGAGGGCCTAGCCAGAGATCGAAAACAAAATGCTGCCGCGGATCGGAGAATGCACTTCCTTTCCACCTCTCATTCTCCGCCGGCCCCCAACAACATTATTGGTTCAACCGACATTGCACTCAAATAGGGCAAGCCTTAAAATTCGCTGCAATGTCATTCAATCCTGCAGTAGATAATCCATCAACCCCATTGAGCGACGTTTCCTGCTCAAATAGAGAAAATCCGAATCATGAGAATCAGTTATTCGTGACCCGGCGAAAACCTCACATTTCCGGTTTCCAGCGCGCCGATACCTGGCGCTTAAAGAACTGATGGGCCAGGCGGGCCTCCGGCATCGGCGCTCCCAGCAGAAATCCCTGAGCCTGATGGCAGCCAAGTCTGATCAGGCACTCCAGGTCATCGAAGTTTTCCACCCCTTCGGCGATGGCCTTGAGGCCCATTGCGCGCACCATGCCGATAACGCTGCCCAGCAGGGATGCGGCGCGCGGGTCACGTCCAATGTTCTTCACCAGCGACTGGTCGAGCTTGATCGAGTCACACTCGATATGGCGAAGCAGCTGCAATGAAGTGGTGCCCGTCCCGAAGTCGTCCAGCGCGATGCTCACGCCTTCTGCCCTGAGCGCCCGAATGGCGTCCCGCGCCGTCATTAGGTCATTGACTTCCGTTTGCTCGGACACTTCGACATGCAGGCTACGCATGGAGATGCCGAAATGCTGGCAGGCGGATCGCAGCGCCACGTGCAGCCTGCCGGTTTCCAGGCAGCGCCACTCCGCATTGATCGAGATCGGAAGCGCAAGTCCGCCCTTCTCCCAACGGCGCACCGCCGCGGCTGCGTGCCAGATCATCACGATCGTCAGTTCGGACAGCAGATCGTGCTCACGCAACGCCCCCAGGAATGCGGCCGGCGGAATCATGCCGAAGCCGGGACGCGCCCAGCGCGCGAGCGCTTCTACTCCGCGCAAATGCCCCCCATCCAGATCGAACTGCGGCTGATAGCAAGCCACGAATTCGCCACAATCTATCGCGTTGCGTAGCACTTCCACCTGTAGCAATTCCGGCGCCCACCAGGATTCCATGGTGTCCTCGGCGACCTGCATTTGAGGACACTCGGATTTACCAGACTCGCGGGGTCTGGCGTGCATCTCTTGCATCCATGACATGCTGCTATTACCTCTCGAACGTTTTACCCTTGCCAATCTATCCACGACAGCACAGATACCTCGCCTGAACGAATGCCGTCACCATGAATCGGAGAAACTTCATCGATTCACAAAATCCCCATCACCTTTTCCAATAATGACTCGGATAATTCCCACGACGCTATTGGAAACCCCTTAAATTTGGGCGCGATATTTAATGTCACGATCAGACATTATCGATCGGGCAAGGGCAGCCCGGGAGCCGACGCGCGGCGGACGGGCTGCCCGAGATCCACGCCCGCGTACTGCGCGATCAGCGTTTCCAGGGCCGTGCGCAGGGCAATCCATTGTTCCTCCATGCCCGCAAGACCGGACTCCTCGATGGTTCGCTCGAGCCACCGACATGCCTGGGACTCCGACGCATGACCAAGCGTGGCCAGCGCGCCGGCCAGGGCATGAAGCTTGCGCATCAGGCGGACGGTATCGCCTGCGGCCGCCGCCTCCGACAGTTCCGCCAGGTCCTCGCCGAGGTACTCGCTCAAGGACATCATGGCTTCCTTCGGGATTAGTGACGGTTCCGTACCCGGCAAGGGTGGTGAAGCATCCAAGGGCTCGATCAGTTCCCGAAGCGCCGCGAGCCGTACCGGCTTGGTCAGGCAGCGGTTGATGCCGGCCTTCTGGCACGCACTCTGCAGGTCGGGGCCAACGCTGGCGGTCACGGCAATGATGGGAACGGTGATCCCACGTTCGCGCATCGTCCGCGCAAGTTCGTATCCATCCATGGACGGCATCTGGAGGTCGGTGAGGATCAGGTCGTAGGACTGGCTCGCGGTCAGCGCCAGCGCTTCCCGTCCATCGCCGGCAACATCCACCCGCTGCCCGAGCCATTCGAGCAGCCGGCGCATGACAACCTGGTTGACGCGATGATCCTCCACCAGCAGGATGCGCAGCGACTTGAGCGCGAGATGCCCCTGCGCAGAGTCGGCACGCCGCTGCACTGGCATCGGGAGTTCAAGCCCTGCGGCGGTCAGAATCGCCTGAACCAGGCCGCGCCACGCGTACCGCGAGGCACGGATCGGCGTCTGACTCGTGTCTGGCAACAGGGACGCGTTGCTCTCGATCACGACGTCGGCATCGGGACAGGCATGGATATCCCCGTGCTCGCAGACCACCACATCCACGGGCGTGGCGGGCGGCTGCGAGGAATCGAACCTGACCACCACCGCACCATAGTGCTGCAACAGGTGCTCGATCCCGTGGTAAGTCTCGCGCGAGGGACTGCACAGCCCGACGGTCAGACCACTCAGGCCGTTCGCGATGTACAAATCGTTCAAGAGACCGGTCTGCACGATGTCGGCCGGCTGCGTGACCGTCACCGGCTCCATCGGAATGCGCACATCGAAACAACTGCCGAGCCCCGGCTCACTCACCAGGCGAATGGAACCGTTCATGAGCCCGACGAGCCGGTTGCAGATGGAGAGCCCCAGCCCCGTGCCGCCAAAACGGCGGGAGTCCGACTGCTCGGCCTGCACGAATGGCGCGAACAGGCGCTGCTGATCCTCGATGGCGATACCAATGCCGGTGTCGATCACGCGCAGCTTGAGCCAGTCCCTACCACCTTCCGTCATGGTGGTAGCCTCGACCACAACCTTTCCCTGCTCCGTGAACTTGATCGCGTTGCTGACGAGATTGCCGAGCACCTGCTCCGTCTTGAGTGGGTCGAGCAGGATTGGGGCGTGCAACGCGGGATCGATCACGCAAAGTAGCTGCAACGACCTGCGCTCCGCATCCGGGGCAAACCGCCGGCAAACGTCCTCGACAAGGCTATCGATCTGGCAGGGGCGCGCCTGCAATGCCATCTGCCCGGCCTCGATCTTGCTGAAGTCGAGCACGTCGTTGATGATCTGGATGAGCGACTGCGCCGATTGCTGCATGACCTCCAGCTGGTCGCGCTGGGCCGCGTCGAGCGCGCTCACCTCCAGCAGTTCGATGCTGCCGAGCATGCCGTTCAACGGCGTGCGAATCTCATGGCTCATCGTCGCGAGAAAGGCGGACTTTGCCCGGTTCGCCGCATCCGCGTCATGGATGGCCTGGAGCAGCGTGGATTCGCTCTGCCGGGCGGCGGTCACGTCGTCCATGGCGCAGAGCTTCGCCGGCTTGCCCTGATACGTTGACTCGACCACACGGACGGTAAGATAGCTCACCGTTTCATCGGTATGCGCCAGCTCGAAGTTGAACTTCCCATGCCGGCCAACCGTATTGCCGCGCTCGCCATCCGCCAGCGCATTGCAGGCCGCGCGGTGAAAGCGCGCCAGTTCTCCGGGCTTTGCGTGAGCCGTGATCCGATCGGAGACATCGTTCTCCATCAACACCGCGGCGTTCGTACTGTCGAGGATCACGAGCCCGACGCCGGTCGACTCGATGATGGTGCGCCCAAGGACTTCGCTCTCCTGCAGGCGCAATGATTGCGTTTGCGTAGGCCGCATGATGCGTCTGTCCACCAGCCGGACCCATGCCAGCATCAAGGTGCAGGTCAGCCCAGTCAACGCGAACAGCCAAAGCGTGTTCCGCCGCAGGCTCTCCCACAGCATGCCGGTCTCCACCACCTCCACGGCTCGCCATCCGGAGCGATCCACCGGACCGTCCAGCACCATGACGCTGGGTAGTAGCCCGCTGCCCACGAACGTCGGCAAGTTCGTCGCGACATGGGCTCGCTTCACGAGCGCCTGGCTCACTGCCGGCGGCAGCGGATCCCGGGACATGGAATCCGGCCGGAGGATCGTCCCTTCCGCGGTCTGCACGAAGAAGCCGTCCTCAAGGTCGTCATCCTCGGGAAAGATCGCGCTCAGCGGAAAGTCCATCGCAAACACGGCGCGCGGTTCGCCATCTACATGGATCAGGGTCGCCACCGTAACGATGGGGGTGCGAGACACCCAGTCGTAGCCCGGCTCCAGCATCACGACGCGGCCGGGGGCCGCCTTCAACTGCTCCAGCAGCTTCCGGCTGCGCAATCGCGCAATACTCCCTTCGACGAAGGCCTGGTACGTCGCGTCGTTCCGCAGCGTCTCCCTGGCTTGCGGCAGATTGCGTGGCGTGACATAGAAACGATCGGCATTGAGGTCAACGAGCCAGACGTTCTCCAGGCCCTGATACTGGACACTGCTCACGCGCAACATGAACGCCAGCACGTTCGCCAGCGGCGCAATGCTGGCATCGGCCGGTATCGCCTCCCGTCCAGCGGAAATGGGCAACGCCACGTACGGTCGTTCGCCACGCTTCTGCAGATGGTCGATCCAGTCGCGACTGGTGGTCTGCGCCATAGGCTTACCGACGCCAACCTCGATCAGACGTTCGAGCGTGCCTTGCGCGCGCAGCGTCATTCTCCGCACCGCAGTCAGATTTGCCTCCACCTGTTCCGCACGTGCCTGGAACAGGATCTTCTGCCGGTCGACGGCTTCGTCCATGCGGTACTTGAGCAACACGAACCACGACAGCCCGATCAGCACCAGCAGGCAGGTGACAAAGACATAAACCAGATTGCGGATCTGAGAGATGCTCAATGGCAACGCGGCCAGCTTCTCTCCTTTGATCAGCTTCCTCATGATGATTTCCCTTACTACTTGGGGGGCATTCCGGCTCGGGCCGACACGCTCCCCCATCCGCAGCGCATGGTTGCGCGATACGGTGTGTCGTGTCGTGGGTCTGGAACACTGCCAAGCGCCGTCGAGTTTGGCCGCAGTGCCGAGCGGGGCGTTATCCCCGGGGCTTTGGTACCCATGGTGGCCAACCCTCGATCGGGGCTGGCATTCGCTTCAACCTGGCGGGACGTTACGGCCCGCGCCAGGCTACATCGTGCTACACCAGGCCGTACTGGATCGACATCGCCACAAGCTGCACGTGATCTTGCACATTCATCTTGCGCATCAGACTCTTCTTCTGCGCGCTGACCGTGTTGACGCTGCGGCCAGTGTCGCGGGCAATCTTCGAGATCGGCACGCCGGCCAGGTAAAGCCGCAGGACTTCCAGTTCGCGCCGGGAAAGGCTGTGGCGAATCTCGTCGACGCTGTGGCGAACCTCGTCGACGGCGCGCGGCGCGGCACGCCATGAACCCCACATCACGTCCATCGCCCGCGGGGAGAGCGAACCGATGCCCATGTGCGCCATCAATACCGCCTGCGCCACGGCATCGGCGTCATCCAGCGCACTGACGATGTTCTTTACACCGCTGCCGAGCAGCGTCAACACATCGGCCCGGCGCGTCAGATCGGCCTGGACGACCAGCGTTGCCGGCGGCGCCATCGTGGAGTCAACCAGCCGGAGAAACAGTGCGGATTGATCAAGGCCGGATTCCGGCTCCCGGACCTGAAGCACGACGTCGCATCCCGCGCGCTGCGTGATTGCGAGAACCTCCTCGGCACGCCCGCTGTTTCCGACGAGCTCAATGCACGGCAAGGACTCAAGACGTCGCGCCAGAGCCTGACAGACTGCAGGTCGATCACTTGCGATGCATAGCCTGACTTTCTTCATTTCCTACTATCCCGATTCAATATCTGCCTGCATCCATGTTGGTTCACGGGAGCGGCCGGGACTATAAGGCAACGATTAAATTTGGGCGCAATGCATGCAGGTGACGGGGTTACGTCAATGCATCCGCACCGGAATGGTGCGTGATGCGATGGCCGACACGGAGAGTCGACGGAACTGCGGGAGGGAGCAAGAAGTAGCGAGAAAGAGCGGGTCCGAGGACCCGCGTGCCGGCTGCGATTACGCCAATGGCGGTGGCAGCGGCAATGACCGGGCCCGATTACTGGGCGGCCGCAAGCATGCCGTGGGTGACGGCGTACTGATAAAGCTCGTAATCCGATGTCAGACCCAGCTTGCGCATCGCCATGCTCTTCTGGGCGCTGATGGTCTTGCTGCTGCGATTGGCCTGCCGGGCGATCTCGACCAGGGGCACACCAGCCGCGCATTTGCGCACGACCTCCAGTTCCCGCTTCGAGAGCTTTGGCTCCGGCGCGCCGCCGTCGTCGCTGGCATCGCCGAGCAACGCCTGCACCGCAGGCGCCAGATAAGCGATACCGACGAAGGCCGCCCGGATCGCGGGGGCGAGATGGCCAAGGTGATCGGACTTGCTCAGGATCACCGAGATGCCTGCCTTCTGAATGTTCCGCAGCAGGGCGGGATTGTCGAGCATCGTGATCACGACAATGCGTACGGCCGGATGGCGCCTGCGAATCAACTGCAGCATCGGCAAGCCGTCGCCAGTCGCACTCCCCGGCATGGAATAGTCGGTCACCAGCACATCGCACTGGGTGGTGTCGAGCAGACGCAGCAGCTCGGTGGAGCTATGCGCCGTGCCAACGACTTCAAACCCAACCTCGTCACCTAGTTCTCTACGGATGCCATTGACGACTACCGGGTGATCGTCGGCAATTAGTACCTGAATCATCTTGCCCCTTCGGACCCGGTCGATTGAATGAGATATATGGATCACATTGCCCTTGTATGGCCGGGTCGCCATGTCGAGATAATAGAAGTTCTACGAGATATGAGTCCTAGGGAAAGCCTTAAATCCACAAGCCATCATCATCAATGGCCAAGTCTTGCGCGGCACATCGGCGAGCTATGACTCGGCTTCGAGGTACACCTGCAGGTAGCCGTCCAGGTCATCGGCGAGCTGTTTGGCGCCATCGAACGCGTCGCGCGCCACGGCTTCGAGTTCCCTGCACAGGTCCGCCACCTCCTCCCAGTCATGCAAATGCGCGACGGCGCCGCGAACGCGATGCGCGCGCTCGGCCACGGTCCCGAGATTCTTCTGCTCGACAGCCTGCCTGATGGCCCGCGCGTCTTCCCAGACCGTGCGTATCAGCAGCAACCGGTCATCTTGCGAGACGTCGCCCTGAGGCAGTTCGGCGGCGCTCCTGGCTGCCGTCGCCAGCGCTTCACTTCGGTCCGGCAACACCTGCCTGAGGCTATCGGCAAGGGCCTGCAACAGAACAGGCTTGGTGAGATGTCCGTTCATCCCCGATGCCACGCAGCGCTCGGCCTCTCCGGTGGCCACGCTGGCGGTGACGCCGATGATCGGGATGGTGAAGCCGTCCGCGCGCAAGGCATGCGCAAGTGCATAGCCGTCCATCCCTGGCATGTGCACATCGGTCAGCACCGCATCGAATTGGCCCTGCCTGCAAGCAAGCAATGCGTCCTCGCCACTACTGACCATGGTCGTCCGGCAACCCAGCTGTTCTAGTTGCTGCTGCATCAGCCGGCGATTGACCGGATGGTCGTCCACCGCCAGCACCTGCAGATCCAGCTTCAACATCTGCGTCGAACGTTGAACCGGAGACGCCGTGCTGGTCAGCGGGATGCCTGCCGCCCGACACAGCGCGCGCACGATGCCGGCCTGATGATAGGCGGATACAACCAGGCCATCGGGCCTTGCCACGGCCTCCAGCGGCCCACTTGCCTTGAGCCTGACCACTCCGGCGTATCCGTTCGGCACGGGGCCCTGCGTCTCGTCCGCTATCAGCAGGATAGTGCCCGGGTCGGTGGCGTCGCCCTGGCAGGCAATTGCCCTTCCTCCTGACTGGCGGATCATGGCGATGACATCCGCGCGCCATACGGGGTCCTGCGCCCGGACGACGACATTGGGCAATGCCGGTTCGACCGACTGTCGTGCCTCCCCAATCTCCAGGGGCACGGAAAAGGAAAAGCGGCTGCCGCGCCCAAGCTCGCTCTCGACGACAATGCTGGCCCCCATCCGGCGGGCCAGCCTCCTGCAGATCGAAAGGCCGAGGCCCGACCCACCGAAACGCCGGGCCGTGGTGGCATCACCCTGAACGAATGGTTCGAAGAGTTGTGCCTGCGTGCCTGGCGACATGCCGATACCGGTATCGAGGACTTCCAGCACCAGACACAGCGTCGTCTCGTCCGAGGGCGTCGAAGCGGCGCGGAAGGCCCGGATGCCAACGTGCCCTTCCGACGTAAACTTCAACGCGTTGGTTAGAAAATTGTCGAGGGCCTGCCTGACACGGACCGGATCGCCGATGAGCCAGGGTAGATCGGCCTGCACATAGCAGGTCAGCGCCAATCCCTTGCGCAGTGCGAGCGGCGCGTGGGATCGAGCTACGGCCTCCACCAGTTCCACGGGATCGAACGCCACGGACTCCAGAGTGAGCTGCCCGCCCTCGAACTTGGTGTAGTCCAGCAGATCGTCGATGATCGACAGCAATGTGGCCGACGACGTCTGAATCGTCCCGACGTCCTGGCGCTGCCGATCATCCAGCGCGGTCAGGGACAACAATTCCAGCGTACCCAACATGCCGTACAACGGCGTCCGCATCTCGTGGCTCATCGCCGCCAGAAAGATCGACTTGGCTGCGTTCGCATCCTCGGCCAGTCGATGAGCCCGCTGGAGTTCGCGCTCGGCCTGCAGGCGGATGGCGACCTGCCGCCGCTGACGCCAGTAGCCGAGAGCCAGAAGCGCCAGCGCCGTGACGACCAGCGCCACGTACGGTGCGGCACGCCGCCGGATTTCGCTACCCGACAAACCGAACTGATAGGTCGTGGTCAGGTATCGATTGCGGATCGCCTGTCGCCGCTCCGGTGGCATGGCCTCGATGGCGCGATCGATCAGCGGCACGAGCGGCTCCAGCCCCGGCCGCACATCGAATCCGATGAGCTGCCGCAGCCTGGTAGCGCCCACAACCTTGAGTTGGCCCACGTAGCGGCTCTGAATAGCGCGATCCAGCGCAGCCAGATTGCCAATGTAGAGATCGGCCTTGTTGTCCCGCACCATCTCCAGCGCCGCCTCGGGCGAGGCAGCAGTCACGATCGGCGCCGACGGTACCGCCGCGCGCACCAGATCGGCCATGACCGACTTGGCGGCCACGGCAACCCGAAAGCCTGCAAGCTCGGACAGTTCGCCGATGGCCGGGGAATCGGTTCGTCCAACGATCACAAGGGGATAGGACTCGACGGCACGGGTACGGGTCGGGAGATGCCGATTCGCCATCTCCGCCGGCTCGACATACTGATTGAGATCGATCTGCCCGGCCGCCCTCAACCGGCCGGACTCGGCCGGCTCCGCGACGGAACTCACATCGAAACGCAGGCCCAGGGTCTCACTCAGGTAGGCCAGGTAGGCGCTCAGTATTCCGGTGGGCTGACCATCCTCGTCCTCGTAGGTGAACGGCGCCCACTGAGTCAGCAATTGCACGCGCAGCCGAGGCAGGGAGGCCAGGTAGCGCCGCTCGTCTTCACCCAACGGCGCCGCCGCCTGCGCTGGTGTGCCGGCCACAACGGAATCCTGCGGCTTGGAGCCGTCCAAAGCGACTGGCTGCGCCGCCGGGAAATAAACGTGGCGCCCCGACGCTTCACCGGCTGCCGCGGACGCCGCAACCGGCAGCAGCACCGCTGCCAGCATGAGGGTGAACGAAGCCACGCGTCGACGGGCAATCCGCGTCGGACTGGAATGCCACATGCCTTCCTCCTAGCGCCCGGGATGGCGGCCACGTTCGTCAGCAGTTCGCCCCGGCGTTCACCAATATGGGATTTGTATGCTACTCCACTGCGCGATTAGGTGGTGTCATACGCGATTGCAAGTGCCACCCGTTCGACAACTGGCAGTGGCCGCGCGGCGCGCGGCTCGACGAGATCGCCCGCCATGATCCATGGGATGGCTACAATGCAGTACGGCAGACACTGACCCGCGCACGCAAGCTGCTGGATAGCGTCCCAACCACCTCAGGGAGACGAAACCCATGAAACACGAATCCACGTCCGTTCCTGCTTCGCTGCGCGCGCTCGCGCTGTCTCTCGGCTGCCTGCTGGCCGCACCGGCCATCGCCAAGCTCCCGCCGCCAACGCCGGAACAACAGCAGGCCGCCGAAGCCAGGAAGGCCAAGGAGGCGCAGGACGCCAAGGCTCAGGCCGAGGCGCTGGCCAAGGTCCAGGACCAACTCGCCGCGCGGTTCGGCAAGGGGTCCGACGCAGCGGCCAAACCCGCCGAGGCGCAAGCACGTTGACGCGGGGCCCCCAAGGGGGAAAGAGGACGGGGACGGGGACGGGACGGGGCCCCAACGCGCGCGGGCGCCGTCAGCGGCGCCTTACTCGAAAGGCTTCGACTTCGGCGTCTTGTCGCTCGATGGCGGCAGCATCGGCAGCACGATCTTCGGCTGATCGCCGGTCAGCGTCTTCAGGAACGCCACGATGTCGGCGTTCTCTTCCGGCGTGAACTTGCGTGCCAGTTGCAGTCGACCCATCGTATCCACCGCCTGACTCAGCGTGGCCGCCTCGCCATCGTGGAAGTACGGGTAGGTCAGCGCCACGTTGCGCAGGGTCGGCACCTTGAAATTGAAGCGATCAGCGTCCTTGCCCGTCACCGCGGCACGGCCCTCCGACGGATTCCCGGTCTTGTACGGCTCCACGAGACCCATCTTCTGGAACGAGTTGCCGCCGATGTTCTGGCCGTTGTGGCAGGCAACGCAGCCCGAGCCCTTGAACAACTGGTAGCCGCGCAACTCCTGCGCGTTGATAGCCGTCTTGTCACCCTTCAGCCATTTGTCGAATCGCGCATTCGGCGTGACCAGCGTTTCCTCGAATGCGGCAATGGCCAGTGTGATCTCGGATATCGTCAGCTTGACCGACTTGAAGACCTTGCGAAATTCGTCGACGTATCCGGGGATGGATCGGAGCGTGTCGACCGCCAACTCGTGCGTGAAGGCCATCTCGATTGGATTGGCAATCGGCCCGCGCGCCTGCTCTGGCAAATCTTTCGCCCGGCCATCCCAGAACTGCACGAAGTTCAGGCTGGAATTCAGGACGGTCGGCGAGTTGATGCCGCCCTGCTTCCACTTGTCGCCGATGGACGTCTTGAGGTTATCCGAGCCACCCATGCTGAGGTTATGGCACGAGTTGCACGAGATAAAGCCAGAGCGCGAAAGACGAGGATCGAACCAGAGCTTTTCGCCCAGCGCCACGCGTTCCGGGTGCTGGACCTTGGCAGGTGCGATGGGCTGGATAGGTTCGGCTTGCGGCTCGGCGGCGTGCGCACTGGATACGGTAGCGGCAAACAGCACCGTTATGAACGTCGCCGTCGAAAACGTCGACAGGACTCTGCTTCGGCTGGATTTCATGGGGACTCCGTCTTGTTGATCGGACCGCGAGACGCGGACCGCAAGCCGGATTAGGCACTTTTGGTTCCATCCAGGTGTTGATAGCTATCAACCGCTTTGGAGGATGAAACGAACGGGTACGACACATATCAAATCGGGCTCGATTTCGTCCCCGATGCGTCGCAGCCAGCCGGACATGCCCATCGTCGCCGAACGATTGGCATGCCCGGCTGGCCCGTCACCCGTTGTGCGTCAGCAGTACATCAACGGCGCGTCAGTCCAGCGTGATGCCCTCGCGCTGGATCACCACCGCCCAGTTGGCCTCTTCCTTCTCGACGCGCTTGGCAAAGTTCGCCGGGTCGATCATGACCACTTCACCCTGCTGACTCAGAACCGACTTTGCGCGGGCATCGTTGGCCACACCCTTGGTGATCTCATACAGCTTCTGCACGATCTGCGGCGGCGTGCCGGCCGGCGCCAGCATGCCGAGCCAGAAGCTGACATCGAACGGCTTGACACCGGCTTCCTCCAGCGACGGCACGTCGGGCAACTGCGGCATCCGCTTGGGCGATGTCACTGCAAGCGGCTTCAGCTTGCCAGCCTTGATCTGCGGCAGCCCATTCCACGCGTCGAAAGCAGTCTCCAGTTCACCGCTGATCACAGCCATCTCCGCCTGCGAGGCCGATTTGTACGGCACGTGCGTGGTCTGGATCTTCTCCCGGTTGTTCAGCATGGCGAAGCTCAGATGCGCGATGTTGCCCGGCCCCGCCGAGCCATAGCTAAGCTTGCCCGGATTGCGCGTGGCGTAGCGAACCAGATCGCCAACCGAACCGATACTGTTCTTCTTTGCCCACTCGGGGTTCGCCACCAGCACGAACGGCGCCTCCACTACCAGCGCGACCGGCGCCAGATCCTTGGGCTTGTAGTTGCTCCGCTTGTACACCTGCGGGTTGATGGTGATGCTGCTCGAGTTCGTGACCAGCAGCGTATAGCCGTCCGCGGGCGACTTGGCGACCTCGGCAACGCCGATCAGGCCGTTCGCGCCCGGCTTGTTCTCGACGATGACCGGCTGCCCCAGCGACTTGCTGAGCTGCTCCGACAGCACGCGCGCGACGGTATCGGTGGTGGACCCTGCCGGGAACGGCACGACGATCCGGATCGGCTTGTTGGGCCAGTTGGCTGTCTGTGTGGCCGTCTGCGCGCCAGCCGGTGCCGCCATCGTCCCTGCCATGACGGCCAGCGCCGCTGCCACCAGCTTCATCCCGCCCTTGATGGCGCGGCGGCGTGCAGTGATTTCGCGTTCTTTCATGTGTGTCTCCTTGTCGTTCTCGATGTCGTTCTCGGTGGTCCTGCTGAGTTCCTGCGTCATGCGCGCCCCTTCGATACCTTGGGCTGCGCGGTTTTCCCTGTCACGCCAATACGCTCCAGTTCCGCGATCTGAGCCGGGCCGAGCGCGAGCACGCGCGCCAGCACCGATTCAGTGTGCTCGCCAAGCGTTGGGGCGGCATATCGGATTGCCTGCGGCTCGCTGCCCGTGCGGAACCAGGCGGTCGTGGCCCGGTACGGCCCGCTATGGGCACGGTCAATGTCGCGCCAGAATCCGCGTGCGTGCAGATGGGCATCCTGAAGTACCTGCGACATGGGACGCACCACGCCCGCCGGGATACCGGCGTGCTGCAGCGTCTGCATCGCAGCCTCGGGATCGCGGCCCGCGCACCAGGCGCTGATTGCCGCGTCGATCTCACTCCCCCGCGCGCGTCGGCCAGACACGCTGGCGAGTTGCGCATCAGCGGCGAGATCGTCGCGCTCGATAACGCGGCAAAGGGCGGGCCAGTGTGCGTCCGTGGCAGACAGGACGACCCACGCATCGTCCCCGTCGCAGCGGAAGCACCCATACGGAAACAGCATCGGATGACGATTGCCCTGGCGTGGCGATACCGCTCCGGAGATCGACTGCTCGATCATGAACGGCGCGGCCATCGGCAGCATGGCCTCCACCTGCGACAGGTTGACGTGCCGCCCCGCGCCCGTGGCCTGCTGCGCGAAAAGCGCCAGCAGCATCGCCGCGCCCGCGTTCAGCCCGCCAATCGGGTCGCCATAGGCATAGGAGGTCATGGCGGGCGGCCCATCCGGGTGTCCGGTGTAGAGCGGCAGCCCGCTGGCCTGCTCGAGCGTGCCGCCGTAGGCCCGGGTGTTGCTCCACGCGTTACCGAGTCCGAAGGCCGGCATCGACACCATGACCAACCGCTTGTTCCGGGCGCGCAAGGCCTCGTAGTCGAGCCCGAGCTTCGGCAACACCTCCGCCGAGTAGTTCTCGATGACAGCGTCCGCGCCCTCTACCAGTTCGAGCAACAGCCGCTTGCCCTCCTCGCGCGTCAGATCGAGCGTGATGCCCTGCTTGTTGCGGTTCATCAGGTTGAAATTCGAGTTCTTCTCGTACAACCGCTCCCGATAGAACTCCTCGGTAAAGTTCGCGCCGCGCCACCAGTCGGGGTAGCTCGTGCTCTCGACCTTGATGACCTCGGCGCCGAAATCGGCCAGCGTGCGCGATGCAAGCGGCCCGGCCCAGCCCATCGTCAGGTCGATGACACGGATTCCTTCCAGCGGCCCCTTGGCCGTGGTGGCGCGTTGAAACTGGCGCAGCGGTCGATGATCGAGACCCGACGCACGATAGAACGCATCGTCCGCGCCCTTCAGCGGCGCGTCGCCACCGGCCAGCGGACCGGCTGCGTCGAGCCGGAGTGGCACCACGGGACCTTCGAACGTCGTCCCGCCGATTCGTACCGGCACGAACGCCCTACGCTCCCGGTGCACCGCCTGGCCGAGCAGTTCCTGCATCGTTGGCACCAGTACGGTGGGATGCTTCATGTCCCCGAGCAGCTCGAACCATTCCTGCGCAGTTCGCGTGCGGAACGCCGGGATCAGGATCGCGTCGATCTCGTCGGCCCGGTTCATGCGCTCCTGCCCGTTCGCGAAACGCGGGTCGCGGGCCAGTTCGGGCCGTCCGATGGCTTCGCACAGCGCCGTCCACTGCGGCAGCGTGTGCGTGAAGATGCCGATCCAGCCCGATGCGGTCTCGTAGATACCGGCCGGATGCGTGCCGCAGAAGCGGTTGACGCCCAAACGGCGCAGCGGGTGCCGCTTGTCGGGCACCATGCCGGCTTCCATCTCGACCACGCTGAACACCGCTTCGTGCAGGCTCAGCACATAGCGACGGCTGCCTTGCGCCCCGCCGATCAGGGCGGCCACCGCAGCCGAGTACGCCATCAGCCCACCCACGATCGCGGTCTGTACGTCATGCGGCATGTGCGGCGGCCCGTCCACCGGACCGCTTCCGTGCACAGCGCCGGCCAGGCAACGGCACACGGCTTCCGAACCCGCGAACTCGCTATATGGCCCGCTTTCACCGAACCACGTGAGCGCGACCTCGATTGGCTCGTGTCCCCCTTTACAGTCTGCGTCTGCGGCCGCGGCCCAGACGGGTGCGGACAGCACGCCCACGCCTTCGGTCAGCGCGCGGGCATCGAGAACGACATCGCAGGTTCTTGCCAGCCGGGCAAGCCACGCGCGGTCAGCGGCATCCGCCGAATCAGCGGTCACGCTGCGCTTGTTGGTGTTCAGCCAGGCGAAGAGCGCGCTCTCCGGCGGCGCTTCGGCACTGGAAACCAGCGGCGGCATCTGCCGCCAGACATCGCCCTCCGGGCGCTCGACCTTGATGACTTCGGCGCCGAAATCGGCGAACAACTTGCCCGCGTACGCAAGCGCCGGACCCGTGCCGACCTCGAGTACGCGCAGCCCACCCAGCGCAAGCGGCGCCGGGGCAGCAGCATCCTTCATCTTGAATCCCTCGCGTGTGGACGTGGATCGGGCCTGCCGAACAGTGCCCGCGTTTCACTCATCACAGTGACAATCACCACGCTCACCATGCATCGACGAACGACTGGCGCGCCCTGCGGCTGCGAACGTCGGCCGAGGCAATGCCCTGGGCGATCCATTTGCGCGTCTCGGCCGGGTCGATCACGGCATCGATCTCCACTGCAGCGGCCGTGTTGATCGCGTGGCCACGCTCGTAGGACTGCGCCACCAGTTTGTCGAACAGCGCCTTGCGCTCCGGGCCATCGGGCACCGCTTCGAGTTCCTTCTTGAAGCCGAGCCTGACCGCGCCCTCCAGCCCCATCGGACCGAATTCGCCGGTCGGCCACGAGATCGTGAAGTTTGCCGAGCGGAAGCCACCGCCTGCCATCGCCATCGCGCCGAGGCCGTAGCCCTTGCGCAGCGTGACGGCCAGCAGCGCCACGCGCAGCTTGGCAGCAGCCAGGAACATCCGCGACACGTGACGCACCTGGGCCTGGGCCTCGATCTCGGGTCCGACCATGAACCCCGGGGTATCAATCAGCGAGATGATCGGCAAGCCATGCGCATCGCAGAGTTGCATGAAACGCGTTGCCTTGTCCGCGGCATCCGCGTCGATCGCGCCACCAAGGTGATACGGGTTGTTGGCCATGATGCCGACCGGCTGCCCCTCCACACGGGCCAGTGCGGTGTGAATGCCCGCGCCGAACCCGCCGCGCAGCATCAGCACGCTGCCGACGTCGGCGATGCCTTCGATGGCCTTGCGGGTGTCGTACACGCGCAGGCGGTTCTCGGGCACGACCTGGCGCAACGCCAGCGCGTCAGGCGCGCTCCAGTGCGTCACGCGGCCCTGGAACATCGACAGGTAGTGCTTGGCGACCACCACGGCCTCGGCCTCATTCTCGACCAGCACGTCGACCACGCCATTGGCGAACTGCACCGACGCGGGACCCACGTCTTCCGGACGGAAGATGCCAAGGCCACCGCCCTCGATCATGGCCGGCCCGGCCATGCCGATGTTCGCCGAGCGATCGGCAATGATCACGTCGCAGCAGCCCAGGAACGCGGCATTGCCGGCAAAGCAACGGCCCGACACGATGCCGACCACCGGCACGTGTCCGCTGAGTTCGGCAAACGCCGCGAACGACGGCTGATACAGGCCGGAGACGGACGGAAAATCCACGTCACCAGGCCGCCCGCCGCCGCCTTCGGCAAACAGCACGAGCGGCAGTTCGTCACGGAGCGCCACCTCGACGATGCGGTCCGTCTTGATGTGATTGCGCTTGCCCTGCGTGCCGGCCAGCACCGTGGCGTCGTACGCCATCACCGCGCTGCGCGCCCGTTCCTTCGCGACCAGTTCCCGGTTGATCTCGCCGATACCGGTGATCAGGCCATCCGCGGGCGTGTTGACGATCAGGTCTTCCTTGCTGCGGCGGGATGCCTGCGCGGCCAGCGCGAGCGCGCCATATTCCACGAAGGAGTCGCCATCGCACAGGTCGGCGATGTTCTCCCGCGCCGTGCGCTGCCCGCGCGAACGGCGTTTGGCCACCGCATCGGGACGCGCCGCGTCATACAGATAGGCGTGCCGGTCCAGCACACGCTGCAGATCCGCACGGATCGCATTCGGATCGACATTCCGCGCGGCATCCACGGCCACGCCGTCGGCCTCTGCCTGCTCGAGCACGATCAGCATGTGGCCTTCGGACACCAGCGCACCCTTCTCCGGGCGCAGATCGACCACACGGCCCGCGCACGGCGCGACAATCGCATGCTCCATCTTCATCGCATCTAGCACGGCCACCGTCTGCCCAGGCTTGACGATCTCGTCCAGTTGCACCGGGATGTCGACCACGCGGCCAGTCAGCGGCGCGCGGATCGCCACGAGCCCTTCTTCCAGTTCCTCTTCAGCCTCCGGCGCGCGGGTCGCGTGGCTCGCGTGGACGGGCGTTGCATGGGATGCGCCGCCGAAACGCGCGTCCTGCGCGCGCTCGGCTTCGGCGATGGTTTCCGCCGACGCCATCAGCGCCGGCAGGATCGACTCGAAAAGACGCGTGTGGACGTCCTGCGTCAGGAAGTCCTCGCGTTGGGCAAGCGCCCGCAACAGGTTGAGGTTGGTCGGCACGCCAACGATGCGGAATTCCGCGAGACTGCGCTGCAGCCGGCGCACGGCAGCTTCGAACCCGGGTGCGGCGCTGCTTACGATCAGCTTGGCCAGCAGGGTGTCGAAGTTCGGCGACGGCTCGTAGCCGGCGTAGCCGTGGGAGTCCACCCGCACATCCGGACCGGCGGGCGGCTCGAAGCGCTCCAGACGGCCAAATGCCGGACGCGCAAGCCCTTGCGCATCGGTCATTTCGGCATTGACGCGCACCTGGATCGCATAGCCCCGGGGTTGCGGCGGCGAAGCCGGATCGAGCCCAAGTTCGACGAGCGTCCGCCCGGAGGCCAGCCCGATCTGCAGCGCCACGAGATCCACGCCGGTCACCTGCTCGGTGATGGTGTGCTCCACCTGCAGCCGGGGATTGGCTTCGATAAAGACGAAGCGCTTCTGCTCGCCCGACTCGCTTTCCTCGACCAGAAATTCGAACGTGCCCAGGCTCTGGTAGTTGACGCGACGCGCCAGCCGCAGCGCGGCCTTGATAATCTCCGCGCGCAGCTCCGGCTTGAGCACCGGGCTCGGGGCAATCTCCACCAGTTTCTGGAAACGGCGCTGCAGCGTGCAGTCCCGCTCGCCCAGCGCAATAACGTGCTGGCCGTCGCCAGCGATCTGCACTTCGATATGGCGTGCCCGGCTGACCAGCCGCTCGGCGTACAGCGCATCCACGCCAAACGCGGAACTGGCCTCGGACCGGCAGCGCGCATAGGCCTCCGCCAGATCCTCGCGTCTGCGCACCACGCGCATGCCGCGCCCGCCGCCACCGCCAACCGCCTTGATGACAATGCCGGCGTCGCCCTGTGCATCGAAGAAGCGTTCGATCTCCTCCAGGGACGCGCCGCCATGCGTGGCGGGCATGACCGGCACGTCGCACTCGGCCGCCAATTGCAGCGCGCGGCCCTTGTCGCCGAACAGCGCGAGATGCTCGACCGTCGGTCCGATGAACCGGATGCCGGCATCGATGCACGCCTGCGCAAAATCGGCCCGCTCACTCAGAAAGCCGTAGCCCGGGTGTACGGCATCGCTGCCCGATGCCTTCGCGGCAGCGATGATTCCCGCGATGTCGATGTACGCAGCAGGGCCCGCACCGTCCAGCGCAATCGCTTCGTCGGCCAGCATCCGATGGCGGCAGCCCGCGTCGTCCTGCGAGTACACCGCGACGGTGCCAATATCCAGGTCGCGTGCGGCGCGCTGGACGCGCAATGCAATCTCTCCGCGGTTGGCGATCAACAGCTTCTTCAATTCAGTTGTCATTTTCAGAAGACGACTGCACCATTCAGCGCGGTTTGAAGCCTCTTGTGCATACGGCTCCTGACAGCCAGATATCAGGACTCCTCTGCACGAAACTCGTCTATGCTCAATACTCGTGTGCACCAAAGCGAGATGAGCATGGCGACCGATACCGCACCGATTACCGAGCACGGCGTGGCCACCCTGCCAGAACAGGCATGGGAGCGTGCGCGTCGTCGCGCGGAGATCATTGGGCCGTTGGCGCAGTCGGAGACGGTTGGGCATGAAGCGGCCGACGCGGCAGCCCAGGCATTGGGGCTGTCCCGGCGGCAGGTCTACGTCCTGATCCGCCGTGCCCGGCTAGGATCGGGGCTGGTCACTGACTTGGCTCTTGGGCAGTCGAGCGGTGGCAAAGGTAAAGGCCGCTTGCCGGAGTCGGTCGAACGAATCATCCGCGAGTTACTGCAAAAGCGCTTCCTGACCAAGCAGAAGCGTAGCTTGGCGGCGTTCCACCGCGAAGTTGTGCGGGCGTGCAAGCTGCAAAAGCTGCGGGTGCCGGCGCGCAACACGGTGGCTCTGCGGATCGCCGGCCTCGATCCGCGCGAGGTCACTCACCGCCGGGAAGGACAAGATGCCGCCCGCGACCTGCAAGGTGTTGGTGGTGTTCCGCCACCCGTCTCCGCGCCGCTGGAGCAGGTGCAGATCGACCACACAGTCATCGACCTGATCGTGGTGGACGAGCGCGACCGGCAACCGATTGGCCGTCCATACCTGACCCTCGCCATCGACGTATTCACCCGCTGCGTGGTTGGCATGGTCGTTACGCTGGAAGCCCCGTCCGCCGTCTCGGTCGGCTTGTGCTTGGTGCATGCCGCCTGCGACAAGCGCCCTTGGTTGGAAGGGTTGAACGTAGAGATGGATTGGCCGATGAGCGGCAAGCCCAGACTGCTCTACTTGGACAACGCGGCTGAGTTCAAGAGCGAGGCGCTGCGCCGTGGCTGCGAGCAGCATGGCATCCGGTTGGACTATCGCCCGCTTGGGCAGCCGCACTACGGCGGTATCGTGGAACGGATCATCGGCACGGCGATGCAGATGATCCACGACGAATTGCCGGGGACGACCTTCTCCAATCCTGACCAGCGCGGGGAATACGCCTCCGAGAAGATGGCCGCCCTGACACTGCGCGAGCTGGAGCGCTGGCTCACATTGGCGGTCGGCACCTATCACGGCTCCGTGCACAACGGCCTGCTCCAACCGCCGGCCGCGCGCTGGGCCGAAGCTATCACGCGGACCGGCGTGCCAACCGTCATCACTCGCGCTACGGCTTTTCTGGTCGATTTTCTGCCCATCATCCGCCGCACGCTGACCCGCACCGGCTTCGTCATCGACCACATCCACTACTACGCCGATGCGCTCAAGCCGTGGATAGCTCGGCGGGACCGCTTGCCTGCGTTCCTGATCCGGCGCGACCCGCGCGACATCAGCCGCATATGGGTGCTGGAACCAGAGGGGCAGCACTACCTGGAAATTCCCTACCGTACCTTGTCGCACCCGGCTGTCACCCTCTGGGAACAACGACAGGCGCTGGCGAAATTGCGGCAGCAAGGGCGCGAACAGGTGGATGAGTCGGCGTTGTTCCGCATGATCGGCCAGATGCGCGAAATCGTTACCACCGCGCAGAAGGCTACGCGCAAGGCGCGGCGCGACGCGGATCGACGCCAGCATCTCAAGGCAACGGCAACGCCTGTCAAAACCACGCCACCACCGGGCGCTGACATGGATGGGCAGCAGGCAGACAACCAGCCGCCGGCCAAACCGTTCGACCAGATTGAGGAGTGGTAGCCGTGGAAGAATATCCCATCATCGACTTGTCCCACCTGCTGCCGGCGGCCCAGGGCTTGGCCCGTCTCCCGGCGGACGAACGCATCCATCGCCTTCGCGCCGACCGCTGGATCGGCTATCCGCGAGCAGTCGAGGCGCTGAACCGGCTGGAAATCCTGTATACGTGGCCAAACAAGCAACGCATGCCCAACCTGCTGCTGGTCGGCCCGACCAACAACGGCAAGTCGATGATCGTCGAGAAGTTCCGGCGCACGCATCCGGCCAGAGCCGACGCCGACCAGGAGCACATTCCGGTACTGGTCGTGCAGATGCCATCCGAACCGTCGGTAATCCGCTTCTACGTCGCGCTGCTCGCGGCGATGGGTGCGCCATTGCGACCGCGCCCACGGCTGCCAGAAATGGAACAACTGGCGCTGGCACTGCTGCGCAAGGTCGGCGTGCGCATGCTGGTGATCGACGAGTTGCACAACGTCCTGGCCGGTAACAGCGTCAATCGCCGGGAATTCCTCAATCTCCTGCGCTTCCTCGGCAATGAACTGCGCATCCCACTGGTCGGGGTCGGCACGCGCGACGCCTACCTGGCCATCCGCTCCGATGACCAGTTGGAAAATCGCTTCGAGCCGATGATGCTGCCGGTATGGGAGGCCAATCACGATTGCTGCTCACTGCTGGCCAGTTTCGCCGCTTCGCTTCCACTGCGGCGACCCTCGTCGATTGCCACGCTGGACATGGCCCGCTACCTGCTCACACGCAGCGAGGGCACCATCGGCGAACTGGCGCACTTGCTGATGGCGGCGGCCATCGTCGCCGTGGAGAGCGGCGAGGAAGCGATCAACCATCGCACGCTGAGCATGGCCGATTACACCGGTCCCAGCGAGCGGCGGCGGCAATTCGAGCGGGAACTGATGTGAAGCCAGCGCCACGCTGGCCACTGCATCCGGCCCCCAGAGAAGGCGAAGCCTTGTCTTCGTGGCTCAACCGCGTGGCCCTTTGCTATCACATGGAGGTGTCCGAGCTGCTGGAGCACGATCTTGGTCACGCTCAGGTTGATGACCTGGATACCGCGCCACCACTGGCGCTGTTGGCGATGCTCTCCCAGCGGAGCGGCATCGAGCCGGACCGGCTGCGTTGCATGAGTTTCGCCGGCTGGGTGCCTTGGCTACTGGACAGCCTTGATGATCAGATTCCAGACGCATTGGAAACCTATGCGTTCCAGCTCTCGGTGCTGCTGCCGAAACTCCGCCGTAGGACGCGATCCATCACGAGCTGGCGTGCCTGGCTGCCCAGCCAGCCGATACATCGCGCCTGTCCTCTCTGTCTGAACGACCCGGCAAACCAAGCCGTACTGCTTGCATGGAAGCTGCCCCTGATGCTGAGCTGCCCGCTGCATGGCTGCTGGCTGGAATCCTATTGGGGCGTGCCTGGGCGGTTTCTCGGCTGGGAGAACGCCGACACTGCGTCGCGCACCGCCAGCGACGCGATTGCAGTGATGGACCGGCGTACCTGGCAGGCACTGACGACCGGCCATGTGGAACTGCCGTGCCGACGCATCCACGCTGGATTGTGGTTTCGACTGCTACGCACGCTGCTCGATGAGCTGAACACCCCGCTTTCGGCGTGCGGAACCTACGCGGGGTATCTCCGCCAAGTCTGGCAAGGCTGCGGGCATCCGCTGCGTGCTGGGCAAAGTCTGTGGCGACCGTATGAAACCCTGAACCCGGCAATACGGTTGCAGATGCTGGAGGCGGCGGCAACGGCAATCAGCTTGATCGAGGTGAGGGATATCAGCCCGCCAGGCGAGCATGCAAAGCTGTTCTGGTCCGAGCTCCAAACCGGGTTCACCAGTGGTCTGCCGGCGAAACCGCCGAAGCCCGAACCCGTCAATCATTGGCAACGGGCGGTCCAAGCTATCAGTGAGGCGATCATTGAAGCCCGGCACGACCCCGAGACGGCACGCTCGCTGTTCGCGTTGGCTTCCTATGGTCGGCGCGATCCCGCTTCCCTGGAACAGTTGCGCGCCACCTTTGCAAAGGAAGGCATTCCCCCGGAATTTCTGTCACATTACGAGGCTGATGGACCCTTTGCATGTCTTAGACAGAATGACGGGTTAAGTGACAAATTTTGACGACCAGAACTTTCCGGTGCACACTGTCACATAATCGAACGTATATGTGACAGGTGCAAGATGCTGATTGGCTACATGCGGGTATCGAAAGCAGACGGCTCACAGGCCACCGACTTGCAGCGTGATGCACTGATCGCTGCCGGCGTCGATCCGGCCCATCTCTACGAGGATCAAGCGTCGGGCAAACGCGAGGATCGTCCCGGCCTGTTGAGCTGCCTGAAGGCGCTACGACCGGGGGATACGTTGATGGTGTGGAAACTTGACCGGCTCGGGCGCGATCTGCGGCATCTCATCAACACCGTGCATGACCTGACCGGGCGAGGCATCGGTCTGAAAGTGTTGACTGGGCACGGTGCAGCCATTGACACCACGACGGCCGCCGGCAAGTTGGTCTTCGGCATCTTCGCCGCGCTGGCCGAGTTCGAGCGCGAACTGATTACCGAGCGCACGATTGCAGGATTGGCTTCGGCGAGGGCGCGCGGTAGGAAGGGCGGCCGGCCCTTCAAGATGACTGCCGCCAAGTTGCGGCTGGCGATGGCCGCTATGGGGCAGCCCGAAACCAAGGTCGGCGATCTATGTCAGGAACTGGGCATCACAAGACAGACCTTGTATCGGCACATTTCGCCGAAGGGCGAGTTGCGCCTTGATGGCGAGAAACTGCTCAGTCAAATTTGATGACAGGACAGCGGTTACTGTAGACGAATCGTGACGACTGGTTGAGTCAGTATGTCCTACCTGTTATCACTTGAACGCCAATAACAGAACGCCTCCGGCGACCATCGAAATGCCGGACCACTCCCTCAGTGACGGGCGTTCGCCCAAAAAGGCGAAAGCAAATACCGCCACCAGGACAAGACTGAGTTTATCCACTGGCGCAACCTTGGATGCATCGCCAATCTTGAGTGCGCGGAAGTAGCAGACCCACGATGCCCCTGTCGCCAAGCCGGACAGCCCGAGAAAAAGCCATGTCTTGGGTGATAACTCCAAGGGGTTGGTCCATTTCCCCGTGTAGGCAACAAACGCCGACAGGACGACGATGATGATGGCCGTGCGGATCAAGGTGGCCAGATCGGAATCAACTCCCTGAATGCCAACCTTGGCAAAAATAGCCGTCAGTGCCGCAAGGATAGCGGACAGCAAAGCCCAATAAAACCACCCCGCCGAATTAACCATTTAGCCTGCCTCCGCGTTTCTCAAACCGCTACCGCATGGGAGCGATAACGGCAACATTTAAGCCAGTTTGCTTCTCTTGATCTGAGAAGTCGAGGCGGATTTCAGCACCGATGCGATTGGCAATCGTCTGGACAATGGATAGTCCCAGACCCGAGCCGATCTGCTCGCTCCCCAGCGTGCGGTAGAAGGGATCAAACACTCGATCCCGTTCAGCCAACGGAATGCCAGGCCCACTGTCCTGAATACGTAGTACGACCTTCCCTTCCGAAACACCCACAGAAAGATCAACACGCCCTCCCTCTGGCGTGTAGCGGATGGCGTTATCGACTAGGTTCTTGACCACAGCGATCATGTCCAGCTCGCTTGCCCACACTTCGGCGTCCAGCGCGCCTTCGACACCGATGTCGATGTGCTTGGCCTCGGCCAGCGGCATGAGGTCTTCCAGCACGCGGCGGTAGATGCTCTGGACAGATACAGGCGACTTCGGCAGGTCGGTGGCCGACTGTGCCTTGGCCAAGGTCAAGAGTTGATCGAGCAGGCTGCGGCCGCGCTCGATCCCTTGGCGCAAAACCGTCAGCCGTTCGCGCGCCACGCTGGACATTTCCGCTTCCGCGAGCCGTTCTGCTTGCAGCGACATGGCTGTCAGCGGCGAACGTAGCTCGTGCGCGGCATCCGCCACAAAGCGGCGCTGAGATTCCATCGACTGGCTGACACGAGCGAGCAGGCGATTGATCGCCACGACAAACGGACGTACCTCGACCGGAAGGTGGCGGTCTTCGACGGGATGCAGTTCCTGCTCTGCCCGCTGGTCTATTTCCTTGGACAGCGCCGCGATGGGCTGGAACATCTTGCGCACCAGGTCAGCAACGATCAACAGCAGCACCGGCACGAGAATCAAGAAAGGCATCACCGTGCGCAGTGCCCCGTCGCGGGCAATTTCATTGCGGAAACCGGACTCCTGAGCCACAGCAATGCGTTCGCCGCTCGCCGTGGTCTTGACCAGCACGCGAAACGTCTCGCCACCAACTTCCAGCGTGTGCAATCCATCCGCCAAGGTCGCCGGGAGCGGGAGCACGCCTCCTGCATCCACGCCTACCGTAGAGGGACTGACCTCACCCAAGCGCTGGACGATCACGCGCGACTCTTCATCGACATCCTTGAGACGGATATCGGTGGTTGGCACGGCAGGCAACAAGCGCTGGCGATCCATGAGCTGCGCCACCTGGCGCAGTACATCGTCCTGTAGTTCGTGCGCTTCATCGAAGGCGGACAGGAACGAGAATACGCCCGCCACAACGGCCACCACGAGGATGGCCAGCGACAAGGTGAAGGACAGCTTGAGCTGAACTGATTCGTTCAAGCGCCTTTTGAGACCATCCATCCGACCCCCCTGACGTTCTTGATGACCTCGCCACCGAGCTTGCGCCGCAGTGCGTGGATTAGATATTCGACGGCATTGCTTTCGACTTCTTCCCCCCAGCCATAGATGCGATCCTCCAGTTCGCTGCGCGAAAGGATGGCACCAGGCCGAACCAGCAAGGCTTGCAGTAACGAGAACTCGCGGTTGGACAGTTGCACTTGGGGGCCATCATTGGCACAAGCCTCTTTGGTGGCCGGGTCAAGCGTCACCACGCCGTTGCTGAGCACGGGAGCTGCCGTGCCACCTTTGCGCCTCAGGACGGCGCGCATCCGGGCCAGCAGTTCCGCCATCTGAAAGGGCTTGGACACATAGTCGTCGGCCCCGCCATCCAGGCCGCGCAGGCGATCATCCAGACCATCGCGAGCCGTGATGATGAGCAGGGGAACCGGGTTGTCCTTGGCTCGGATGCTGGCCAGCACCTCCAGCCCATCCTTTCCGGGCAGACCGAGGTCGAGTAGCACCAGGTCGTAATGCTGGCAGCCCAGCGTGGTGAGCGCCGTCTGCCCGTCCTTCACCCAGTCGGCGGCGTAGGACGCATCCTTCAATGCGCCCTGGATCGCGTCACCGATCATGGGATCGTCTTCGACAAGCAATACCCGCATTCCCCCTCCGTTCAATCGTTGTTCAATGTGCCGTCCTGGCTGCTCTCTGCCTGAACAGCAGGATCGCAGTCAGCATGAAGGCCAACAGTGCGGCCGATGCCGAATAGCGGCTCAACGCCAGACCACCCGCGCTCAGTGGCTTGTCCAGAAAATCCCCGACCACGGCACCCAGCGGGCGAGTCAGGATGAACGCCGCCCAGAACAGCAGCGTGCGGGACACGCTCGTCCAGTAGTAGGCTGCCACGACCAGCGCGAGCAGCCCGCCGAACACGACGGCCGCACCCGTGTAGCCCAAGCCCGCCGTGTCGGCTGTCCAGTCGCCTAACGCGGTGCCCAGCGTTTGGGAGAACATGATCGTCAGCCAGTAGAAGGCTTCTGCCTTGGGCGAGCTGACCGTGCTCACCGACACGGAGCCGAGGGTGCGATGCCAGACGAAGAGCGAGCCGAGCAGCAAGGCCAGCAGCAAGCTCGAACCTCCAGCGTACCCGATTCCCAGCGATCGATCCGCAAAATCGGCCAATGTCGTGCCGACCGTGGTCGTGGCGATGATGGTTGTCCAGTACAGGAAGGGATGGAAGCCTTTGGCCTTGACCTGCGCGACGACGGCAGCCAGGAAGATCGCCGCGAAGATGGCTGTACCGACCAGGTAGCCCAGGTTCATGGACATCGAAACCGCATCACCGCCAGTTTCACCGAGCGTCGTGGCGGCAATCTTGATGAGCCAGAAGCCCAGCGTGACTTCGGGCACCTTGGCCAGCGCGTGTTCAGTGGATGTTTTCATGGGGCGCGCTCACTTTCCTTCGAGCGTGTTAAAGGTTTTCAGCAGGGCATCCATCGCAGCCTTGCAGTCAGCCTGGCTTGGCGTGTCTGCGCGAAGCGTCGCAAGCGACTTGTCGATGGCCTTGTCGAGCAGATGCCAGTCATCTGCCGCGCGCGGTTTGAGTCCGGCTTCGGCCGAATCCCATGCGACTTCCAAGTCCTTGATGCGTGACTTGGCAGCAGGCAGATCGCCCTTGTCAACGATGGCGGCGACATCAGTGGCGATGCTGCGGAAGGCCGACAGGTCGCCCAGCTTGGATGCAGTTTTGACTTGCAAGGCCGAGACAGTCTGGGCCGGTGTAGTTGATGCCGAGCTTGCGTTGTTCTGATCGGCAGATTTGGAACAACCAGCCGCGAGGACCACGAGCACGGCGGCCGAAATGGCGGCAACAGGGCGAGCGATTGAGTGCTTTATGAGCATGTTTTTCTCCTTGTGTAGAGCGAAGATGGTTATTCGACGAGCTGGGCCGAGCGGCGTCCATTCATGCCGATCTGCGCGACGGCCACCAGCATGACGATCACCGTGAGGAACAAGGCGCTTGTCCACATGGCACCCATGCCAAGGCCGCCATAGGTCTTGGCCTGAGTCAGCAAGTCGCCGAGTGCGGCCCCGAAGGGGCGGGTCAATATGTAGGCGATCCAGAAGGTCAGAACGGCGTT
Organism: Cupriavidus metallidurans CH34; assembly: GCF_000196015.1. NCBI lineage: Bacteria > Pseudomonadati > Pseudomonadota > Betaproteobacteria > Burkholderiales > Burkholderiaceae > Cupriavidus > Cupriavidus metallidurans. The sequence continues at coordinate 1,657,426 of NC_007974.2, forward strand.
GCCGCCCATGCGCCAGGCGGTATAGGTGATGCCAATCAGCACACCGAACGCCACCGCGCCCCAGGTAAAGCCCAAGCCCAATGCCTCGGTCGCCAAATCGCCAGCAGCCGTGCCCAGCGCGAACGTGCAGAGGATGGCAGCCCAATAGAACAGCTCCCGGCTGCGCGTCACAATGTCGTGAATGGACAGGGTGCGCTCGATCCGATACCAGACGAAGAAGATCGCGGCGAGCGCAACGGCGAACGCCGAGGTGCTGATGTACAGGCTGACGCCAAGGCCATCGGTCAGCAGATCGGTGATCTGGGTGCCGACCACGCTGACCAGTACCACCGTCAGCCAGTAAATCCAAGGGGTATAGCGTCGGGTGCGCAACTGCATGAACAAGGCGGCCGCCAACAGGGCAGCCATGACGGTTCGAGTCACGCCTTGCCCCCACCCTGCGTTGACCGCCAGGAAATCGGCTCCCGTCTCGCCCACCGTGGTGGACATGATCTTGATGATCCAGAACGACAGCGCGACTTCCGGGACTTTATTGAGCCAGCCAGTGGTGCTGCTCGTGGGCAATTTGTTCATGGTGTTCTCCTGCCGGGGGTGAAATGGTTTGCCAGCAGTTTGAACATGCTGACTTAGCCCGCCCATAGGCTCACTCGCGCACCCATCCAAGCGCGATCAACCCGCTGAAAAGCCGCCGATGGATTCCGGTGGAAAGTTGATAACTTGGCAATAGATACCAGTGTGCTTCACGTAACGTCAGCCAGGCACAGATTGCAGCAACGGCGATGGCCCCGAGCATGTCGAATGGGAAGTGCACTCCAAGGTAGATGCGCGCCCAGGCAATGGGAACGCCCAGCAAAGCCAAAGTCACGCCTGCAATTCGTGGGCCTCGTTGCAGCGCGAGGCTGAAGGCAACCGCCCACCACAGCGTCAGGTGATCGCTTGGGAAAGACGAATCGGCAACATGAGGGATGAGGGTGTGACCCAGGCCGATCATGAAAGGTCGAGGATGCAACCAAGCCAGGCCGATGATCTGGTTGATGAGCAGGCCCAGCAATCCCGATGCGCTAGCAACGAGCATCGTCTTGCGGGTAGGCTCGCCGCCGCGAAGCCAGCCGATGCCGATCAGGAGTGGAACCGCCCAGATGAGCTGTTCGGCAAAGAAGGTGGCCAACGTCAGAGCCAAAGCACTGGGATGCTCCGGTGCGTTGAGCCAGAGAAAAAATGTATGGTTGAGTGATTCCATGAGGTCTCCGGGCCGGATCGCCTCCGAGGGAAACGATCCGGCCATACTGTCGGGAGTCAGTCCCGCTTGTCGTGGTCATCATCGTGATCCGCCTTGTCCTCGGTAGACGAGATGACCGTGCCCTTGTCGGCATCGACCCGGACATCGAAGACCTTGGCCCCGCTGACGACTTCCACGTCGTAGACCCAGCCTTGCTTCGAGTTCTCGTACTCGGCGCGTGACGCCTTGCCATTGGCGTGCTGCTCGGCGACGGTGACCGCCTGAGTGAGGGGAATCTTGGCCTTGCTGATTGCCAGTGCGTCGTTTTCCATACCGCCATTGGCGGCGTAGGCGACCGCGCCGGTTGCAGCGATGGCGACGGCCAGAAGGGAAAGTTTGGTATAGCGGTACATGATGCTTCTCCAGAAGAGTGCAGGGATTTGCACAGTGGAGAAGGTACGCAGGCAGACTTAGCTCGCACTGAGCCGGGAAGTTTTCGCTCTCGCCGATGTAGTGTTATCGACTCCTGACAATTGGTGCAGTCGTCTTCTGAAAATGACAGCTATCTCCGTCCCGGCAGAATCAGCCGGCGGCAACTGGCGCTGGCAGTCGCTGGCGGCCTGGCCATCGTCGCCAACTGGCTGTTGCTGTTCTCGGCCTACTCCGGCGCGTCTATTTCCATCGCCACGGCGGTCTACAACACGCAGCCGTTCATGCTCGTTGGCCTCGGCGCATTGTTCCTTGGCGAGCGCCTGACGCTCGCCAGGTTCGGATGGCTCGTGCTGGCGTTCGGCGGCATGCTGCTGATCGTGCGTGCGGGGCCCGATGCCGGCGCCATGGATGGGCGCTATCTGGTCGGGATCCTGCTGGCACTGGGCGCCGCGTTCTGCTACGCGCTGGCCGCGCTGATCGCCAAGAAGCTCAAGGATGTCCCGCCGCACCTGATCGCGCTGATTCACGTGATCGTCGGCACGGTGACGCTGCTCCCGATGAGCCTGCAAGCGGACTGGCCCACCGGCGCCGCAACATGGACGACGCTGGTCACGCTCGGCTTCGTGCATACCGGCGTGATGTACATCCTGCTGTATGGCGCCATCCAGAAACTGTCCACCTCGCTGACCGGCGCGTTGTCGTTCATCTATCCGATCGTGGCCATCCTGGTGGACCGGCTCGCGTTCGGCCATCACCTGCACCCGTCGCAGATCGCCGGCGCCACGCTGATCCTGCTGGCCGCCGCGGGCATGACGATGGGATGGTCGTGGCGCAAGCGCCTGCCGTCGGCCGCGCGCAAGCCGTCCGCCTGACCGCGGTCAATCGACTTCGATCGCGGCCGGCCTTCGCCCACCCGGCGCCGCCACACCGAGCCAACGGGCGAAGAGCTTGAGCGTCAGCCCGTTGAAGAACAGGTTCAGCAGCACGAAGCCCGCTGCCATGGCCGCCGCGAAATGACGGGTGTCTGGCGCCAGGTCCTGATTCCGGGCCAGGCAGATGGCCAGTGTCAGCGTCACGGGACCACGCACGCCACCCCAGGCAATCAGCAACTGGTGCGAGACCGGCAACGGTTTGCAGATGCCAATCCGGCTCATCATCGGCATGCTCACGGACAAGATGCCGAACCGGCTCGCCACCGCCGCGACCAGCACGAGCAGCAGGATGACGACGTCGATCATGCGCAGGTCGTCGAGCAGCGACGGCACGTGTGCTGTCGCCAGCAGCAACACGCTGGCGCTGGCAATAGTGGCCTGATAGAGCCACAACTGGCGAAACAGCTTGACGTGCGATGCAGGGCGCCGCGAAAGCATGATCCGCCCGACCACGAGCCCCGCGCACACCACCGCCGCCACGCCCGACACATGCAGCACGCGCTCCGCGAACGGATAGATCAGGTTAGGCAACGCGAGCGATAGCGAGTACTCGGCGAACGGCGGGCTGCGCATCGCGCCCGACACGAACACCAACACCACGCCCACGAGCCAGCCGACCGCGCAACCGCCAAGCAGCGAGAGAAGAAACTGGGCCAGCGGAAAATGCGCGGCATCGTGTGTCGGCATGACCGAAATCACGCCCGTCAGCAAGGTTGTGATCGCAATCGCGGCGGCATCGTTGAACAGGCTCTCGCCTTCGACCAGCCGAATCAGCCGCGCCGGCGCGCCACTGCTCTGGAACAGGCCGATGACCGTGGACGGATCGGTGGTGCTGACGATCGCACCGAGCAAGAGGCAGGCGATCAGTCCCTGCCCGCTGGTCAGGTAAGCCACCGCGCCGACGCTCAGCGTTGCCGCGACCACGGCGCCGATGGCCAGCAGCAGGATTGGGCCGAGGTCGGCGACGAACCCTGAACTATCGACCTCGATTGCCGCCTGAAACAGGATTGGCGGCAGGAAGATCCAGAGATAGGCCTCGGGCGGCATGGCCGGCGACAGGAACGGCGCGATAGTATTCGCTGCGAATGCGGGCGCGACATGCTCTAGCGCCACATAGCCGAAGCCGATAGTGACGCCGGCGGCGGTCAGGATGATCGGGTCGGGCAACCGCACACGTTGTGCGATGACATGGCAAATGGCGATGAAGAACAGCAGCACGCCGACTCGCGTAGTCAGTTCAATGGCAACGTCCAAGGTTGGGCTCCTGATACGGATGGGGAGTTGGCTGAGGGCGCTGGCGGCTCTTCCTGCACTATTGCGGGACGAGCATTGAGTAGTCCGGTTAGATGCACGGCTGGCGGCCAAGATTCTGCCGATTCGCGCAATTCCGCATTGCAGAGTGACGGCGGAGTCGTGTAAAGCCCCGCGCTGCAAGGCTGGGCGGGGTATTGCCGCCCACCGGTGACCGTATGCGATCCGCCACAACCCCTGCGTGGCATTGACCGTGCGGGTCGCCGTCGCTAGGATAGCCCGGCGCCAGCCCTTGCCTGGCCGGCGCGGCAAACGGCGCGGCAGGCCGGACTGCGCAACCGAAGTGGCCGATCGACCAGACCATGACCCACCAGCCCCCGGCGATGGACGCGGATATCCGCGTGATGCTTGTAGAAGACGACCCGGCCACCAGTGCCCGCCTGACTTCCGCGCTTGCCAGCGTGCCCGGCATCCATGTGATGGCGACCTGCCAGAACCGCGTCAGCGCCTGCGAGTGGCTGACCGTCAATACGCCCGATGTGGTGCTGTGCGACCTGGGCCTGCCCGATGGCTCCGGCATCGACGTGATCCGCTTTGCCCGGCGCCGGCACCCACACTGCGAGTGCATGGTCATCACCATGTTCGGTGATGAGGCCAATGTGCTGGCCAGCATCTCGGCCGGGGCCACCGGCTATCTGCTCAAGGACGCTTCCGACGAAGACCTGCGTGCCTCTGTGCGCGAGCTTCGCGCAGGCGGCTCTCCGATGAGTCCCGTGATCGCCCGCCGCGTCATTAACCGGTTGCGCGATGCGAACATCCCTGCCCCGCGCGCCGTCCGTGCGGAACCGGCGACGCCGTTGTTACCAGAGGCCGTTGTTGCGCTCTCCGCGCGGGAGTCCGAGATTCTCGACCTCGTCGCGCGCGGCTACACGTATGCGGAGATCGCCCGGCACCTGTCCATCAGCGTGAATACGGTGGCGGCCCACATCCGCAACATCTACGGCAAGTTGGCCGTGAACTCGCGCTCCGAGGCGGTTTTCGAAGCCCACAAGCTTGGTCTGCTGAAATCGATGTGAGCCGCACGGTGATCGCGCGCCTCACTCCCGCCCCGCGCTCCCAGCGCTCCTCGCGATGGATCGCCCTGCTGCTCGGCTTCGTCACCCTGGCCGCGCTGATGCTGGCCGCGTGCTCGCCCGTCGGCGACGACAAGCGCGAAGACAAGCGCGAAGACGCCACCAACGCCTCCACACAGATCTTCAGGCAAGCCGATGGCACATTCGGCGCGATCCACTGCAGCGGCGGCGCAAACGCACACGACAACGCCGCTGGCAGCACTGGCTCGCCATCCGCACCGGTCTCGCTGCCGTACTACTGGGACCGCGAATTGCCGCGCCAGAGTGGCACCGCCACTTTCCGCATCCGCTTTCCCCATGAGGCTGGCGGCCGCGAAGGTCTGGGGTTCTACCTCGCACGCGCGGCCAACAGCTTCGAGATGCGCCTGAACGGCAAGCTGCTGGCCACTGCCGGAGACCTTTGCGCGCCGGCCCTGTATGGCGGACAGCGTCCGCTCCATGTGCCCGTGCCGCAGGCCATGCTGCAGCCTGACAACGAACTGGTGGTCACGATCTCCGCCCGGGCGGACGCGCGTGGCGGTCTGTCGGCGATCGAGTTCGGGCCCGATAGCGTGACGCGCGCGCACTATGACCGCGCGCTCTGGTTCCGCGTGATCGGCCCGCTGGTCATTGCGGCTGTCAGCCTGGTGCTGGCCGGTATCTCGCTGATGATCTGGTGGCGGCAGCGCGATCCGCTGTTCGGACTCTATGCGCTGGCGGAGATCGCCTGGGCCATCAGCCTGGCCGAATTCTTCCTGACCGACGCGCCGCTGCCGCGTGGTCTCTGGCAGGTCATCATCCTCTCCGGCCGCGCCGTCTTCATGCTGGCCACCGCGAAGTTCGCATTCATCGTCATCGACGTGCGCGCGCGCTGGCCGCGCTGGCTGGTCAACGGGTATCTGTGGCTCAAGCTGCCATTGATCCTGCTGATGGCCAGCGTGCTCAGCGTGCCCTACCTGAAGCTGGCCGACTGGGCGGTCAACGTGGTGATGGCCTGCTGCGTCGGCGGCGCGCTGGTGTGGTCGGCATGGCGTCGCCCCAATCGCGAGCGCATCGTGCTGGCCGGCGCGCTTGGGCTTGCCACGGCGCTCACGCTGGCGGATTTCATCCGGATCACCATGATCGGCGACTTCTACTGGGAAACCGCCCTGACGAAGTACGTGTCGTTGCTGTTCAGCCTGGCGATGGCATGGCTGCTGGTGGAACGCTTCACCGGTACCAGCCGGATGCTGGCGGACCTCAATCGCGATCTGGATCGGAAGGTGGCGCAGAAGGAAGACGAACTGCGACAGCTCTACGCCCGCTCGCGCGAGATCGAACGCGAACAGGCCGCGATGAAGGAACGTGGCCGCATCATGCGCGACATGCACGATGGGCTCGGCAGCACGCTGGTTGGCGCCCTCAGCCTGGTGCGTTCGGGTCAGACCTCGTCGCCGGTCATGCAGAAGCACCTGCAGCAGGCCCTCGACGCGCTGAAGCTCTCGGTCGACGCGATGCAGGACACCGGTGGAGACCTGGCAGCCGTGCTCGGCACGCTGCGCTACCGCCTGCGTGAACGGCTCGAAGCGGCGGGCATGACAGTGGACTGGCAGGTGGACCGTCTGCCAGAATTGAAAGGACTCACGCCCCAGATCGTGCGGGAGTTGCAGTACCTGCTACTCGAAGCGTTCTCGAACGCCATGCAATACGCGCCGGGCGGCGTGATCAAGGTCATTGCGCGCAGCCTGCCCGACGATGCCGACGCGATCGTCATCGAGATTCGCGACAGCGGACCGGGGTTCGATACCACGGCTGCGTCGCAAGGTCATGGGTTGGCCAATATGCGCAGCCGCGCGGCCAGCATCGGCGGCGAACTGCAAATCGAATCGTCGCCCCACGGCACGGCCGTGCGCCTGCTGCTGCGTCCGGATCGCTGGACGGATACCGCGATGTCGCGACCCGAGACAGACCCGGCCTGAACGCTCCCTGAACGCTCCCTGTCGCGCCACACCGCCGCCCATATACGCCTGACGCATAAGCGTATGTCTGCTTGATCGTTCTCCCCGCGGCGGGTCGGCCATACAATGGCCCGACGCCATGGCACATGCCACGACGACATCCATCAAGAACAACAGGGCCAGAAGGGAGAAGACGATGAAGCTGGGCAAGGGACTACGTCTGTTCACCGCGCTGCTTGCGGTAACGGTGATGCAGGCTGCAGGAGCAGCGGACCCCGACAAGAAGGAGATCCGCTTCGGCGCCACCGCCGGCCCCTATGCCGACCAGATCCGCTACGGGGTCAAGCCGATCCTCGAGCAGCAGGGCTACAAAGTCACCATCATCGAGTTCAGCGACTACGTCCAACCGAATCTGGCGCTGGCCGACGGCGCCATCGACGCCAATGCGTTCCAGCATGTGGTCTATCTGAAAAAATTCTCGAGCGACCGCAAGCTGGCGCTCTCCGAGATCGTCCAGGTTCCCACCGCGCCGATCGGCATCTATAGCCGCAAGCACAAGTCGCTGGCCGAGGTGAAGACCGGCGCCACCGTATCGCTGCCCAATGACCCCACCAACCTGGCGCGGGCCATCGCGATCCTGCAGCAGATCGGCTGGGTCACGCTCAAACCCGGCACCGATGCCGTGCGCGCCTCCGAGCGCGACATCGACGGTAACCCGCACAAGCTTAAGCTGATTCAACTGGAAGCAGCGCAACTGCCGCGCTCGCTGGACGATGTGGACTATGCCTTCGTGAACGGGAATTTCGCGCTGGCCGCCGGCCTGAAACTCACCACCGCGCTGGCGCTTGAAAAGATTCCGGACTACTACATGAACCTGGTCGCCGTCAGGACCAGCGATCTGAACCGGCCTTATGTCGCGGACATTCGCGAGGCCTATCGTTCACAGGCATTCAAGCAGGTTACGCAGCAACGGTTCGCGGGATTCGTTGCGCCGGCATATCAACGTTGATGTGGCACGTGTCGGGCTGGTCAGCCAGCCCGGCTCTTCAGGGATGCCTGGAGTCCGATCGTCAGGGATTACCTGCCGCTTTCGGCGGCCAGAGACGATAACCCGGAAGTTTTAACCCTCGTCGCTACCTTCGGGGTCAGCCCGGCGGGGCTCGTACCGCCAGATTCTCGAAGCGTTCTCGGATCTGCCCCATGACATGCCACGGTTCAAGAACGAGGTCCTGCGAACCGCGCTCGGCATCGTCGCCACGTATGGGCAGAAGTAACGCCGCCCTCTTGCCAACGGCCCGTGTCCGCCGGGCACGTAGCCATCTTCCCGTCACGCTACACAGGTAAAACGTCCCGGAGCATCAGGCCCTCGCCTCCAGAAGGCGGGCCTGCGGATGGAAACAAGCGCGACCCGGCGTAGCACCGGTCAAATGTATGCCAGCCAGTCATTGGCGCGTCATCGACGCCGCATAGCATCTCGCGCTTCGCAGTCCCCACAACACCCCGTGCCCAAGTCGCGCGATTCCATCCGAGCCAATCCATGCGTTTGCATTACACACTTCCAGCCGTGCTCCTCATGGCGCTACCCGCCCATGCCGAGCTGATCATCAGTGAGTACGTCGAGGGTACCTCGAACAACAAGGCCATCGAGATCTACAACCCCGATGCCACCGAGGCCGACCTGTCGCTCTACAAGATCGAGCAGTACAACAACGGCGTCACCGCGCCGAATGCCACGTTCCAGCTCGCCGGCAAGCTCGCGCCGGGGTCGGTCTACGTCATGGCGCACAGCACGCTGGCCGCGGTGCTCGGCTCCAAGGTCAACCAGGCCGTAACGTTCACGTTCAATGGCGACGACGCCCTCACGCTCACGCGCTCAGGTACCGTGGTGGACCATATCGGACAGGTCGGCTTCCAGCCGCCGTCAGGTTTCTGGGGTACAGCCACTGCCGGCACCAAGGACCACACGCTGCGCCGCAAGGCTTCGGTGACGCAGGGCGACACGGACATCACGGCGGCGTTCGATCCAGCGGTGCAGTGGGATTCGTTCAACGTCGACGACTTCTCGGACCTGGGCCTGTACAACGGCGCGGGCACCGTCACGCCGCCGCCGGTGGCGGCAGTGTGTGGCGCACCGGCAACGCACCTCGCTGACGTCCAGGGCGCGACATCGACCTCGCCGCTGGCCGGTCAGAACGTCGAGATCGAGGCCGTGGTCACCGCCGACTACAGCGGCACGGGCGGTTTCAGCGGATTCTTCGTGCAGCAGCCCGACGCACAGCGCCGCAAGCTGCCCGGTGTCTCCGAAGGTCTCTTCGTCTATGCGCCCGGCGTGACCGCGCGCGCCGGCGACCTGGTCCACCTGGTAGGCAAGGTCGAGGAGAAGTACGGTCAGACACAACTGACGCTGGCTGCGAACGGTCTGGCAAGCTGCTCCAGCGGCAACAAGGTGACGGCAGTCGATGTCACGCTGCCGCTGGCCGACGCCAAGACGCTGTCGGCCTATGAAGGGATGCTGGTGCGCCTGCCCCAGACGCTGACGGTCAGCGAGACCTACGAGCTTGGCCGCTATGGCAGCGTGCTGCTCAGCAACGGCCGCCTGCCGCTGCCGACCAACGTGGCCCCGGCCGCGAACGGCGCCGCCGCGCAAGCCGCCGCCAACGCGCTCAACCGCCTGGTGCTGGACGACGGCTCCAACCTGCAGAACCCCGCCACGGTGCCCTACCCCGCCCCGGGCCTGTCCGCGGCCAATCCGGTGCGTGCCGGCTACACGGTCAGCGGCGTGCAGGGTGTGCTCGAGATCCGCTACAACGCCTGGCGCCTGCAGCCGGTACCGGGTGCCGCCGCCCCCACGTTCAGCGCCGCCAGCAATCCGCGCACGGGCGCGCCCACGCGCCATGCCCAGGCTGACGTGCGCGTGGCCTCGTTCAACGTGCTGAACTACTTCAACGGCGACGGCAAGGGCACCGGCTTCGACGACCCGAACAACCGTGGCGCCAAGTCGCAAGCCGAGTTCGAGCGGCAGGAAGCCAAGATCGTTGCCGCCATCCGCGCGATTGACGCCGATGTGGTCGGCCTGATGGAAATCGAGAACGACGGCTACGGCGACCTGAGCGCTATCCGCCGCCTGACGAGCCAGCTCGGCGCCGACTGGCGCTACGTCGATCCGGGCCTGCCCAAGCTGGGCGGCGATGCGATCACCGTGGCGATCATCTACAACAGCCGCAACGTGGAACCGGTGGGCGTGCCCGCCACGCTGGCCATCGACGACAAGAACCGCCAGCCGCTGGCCCGCACGTTCCACCGCGTGGGCGGCACGCAGAACTTCACGGTCGTGGTGAACCACCTGAAGTCCAAGGGCTGCACCGGCGCCGCCGGCAAGGACGCCGACCAGGGCGACGGCCAGAGCTGCTGGAACCCCACCCGCCTGCGCGCGGCGGGCCTGATCGCCGACTGGCTGGCTACCTCCCCGACCGGCGTGGCCGACGTGGGCAAGCTGCTGATCGGTGACCTCAACAGCTACGCCAAGGAAGATCCGGTACTGCTGTTCGCCGAAAAGGGTTACGCCGACATGGTGGCGAAGTTCGTAGGCAAGGATGCGTACAGCTACGTGTTCGGCGGTGAATCGGGCTACATCGACCACGCACTGGCCACTTCCGCACTGGCAGATCGCGTGCGTGCCGTGCATGAATGGCACATCAACGCAGACGAGCCGATCGCGCTTGAATACTCGTTCGCGTACAAGAGCGCCGAGCAGCAACAGACGTTCTATGCAGCTGACCCCTACCGTTCGTCGGACCATGATCCGGTGCTGGTCGATCTGGCCTTGAACTCGCAGTCGACAGGTGGCGGCAGCGATGGCGCCGGTGGCACAGGTGGCACAGGTGGCACAGGTGGCACAGGTGGCACAGGTGGCACAGATGGCACCAGCGGTACGGGTGGCTCCGGTGGTTCCGGTGGCTCCAGCGGATCGGCCGATTCCGGCAACTCCGGCGCCGGCTCGATGGACCCGTTCACGTGGCTGACGCTGGCTGCTGGCGTGGCCGCGCTGGCACGCCGCCGCTCGTGGCGCTCGTGGGCAGTCTGAACGCCCTGGCGCGCCGCTGGCCTGACTGGCGGTGGCAAAGCCCGGTCCATCCGGGCTTCCTCGCCGTCGCCCTGCTGATGCTCGCGCTACAAGCGGGTGGCGCCACGATAGCCGATGCGTTGCGGTACGAACGCTCGGCCATCGCCAGCGGAGAAGTCTGGCGACTGGTGTCCGGCCACTTTGTGCATCTCGGCTGGACGCACTGCCTGCTCAACGTCGGGGGCGTGGTGGCGCTGGCGGCCATCCTGCCCGCGCCGCTGCGTGCGTGGCGCTGTTGCCTGCTGCTGGCCACGATCATCGGCCTGGCCCTGTTCGCCACCTTGCCCAGTCTGCAGCACTATGCCGGCTTCTCGGGCGTCAACTACGGCCTGGCCGCGCTGGCGCTGCTGCCGCGTGCCCGCGCGGAAGCAACCGCCGCGCTGGTGCTCGGCGCGCTGATTGTCCGTGCGCTCTGGCAGTGGCTGGGCGGCGGGGGCGCGGCGGATGCCGCATGGCTCGGCGCGCCACCGCTGGCCGCCGCCCATCTCGCCGGGCTGGCAAGTGGGGCGGCAATCCTCTTCCTGCCCCTGATGCGCCTGGACCGGCTGCCTGTCGGACCCGCCACCCGCTCAGAACTTGTGACGCAGCCCCACCGCAATGCCGAACATTGAGCTCTGTCCGTTGGCCAGGGCATAGCTGTTGCCAAGCGACAGGCTGTTGGCATAGAAGATCGCGGCGGACTCCATCGCCAGACCGGCGTTCTTGGTGTAGGCCGCCGTCACGTAGACGTCGGTCCGCTTGGAGAACGCATAGTTGGAGATAGCCGAGATCTGCCACGGGTTGGCCAGGTGCGCATCGCCGAACTGGTTCTTGACGTTGTCGTAGTTGTACTCGAGCGTCAGCCCGATGGCCGTCGTGATCTGGTATGTCCCGCCGATCCAGTAGAAGTCATCGCGCAGGAACTCGGCCCCCTGCTGGTTCTTGTTCTGGCCCCACCGGTATCCCGCCATGATCTTCGCCGGCCCGATCGCGTAGCTGGCGCCGACCGAGGCCTTCTTGAAGGTGCCGGTGCCCGCGTTGGTCGGCTGCGCGGTGGGCGCGATGGTCGGATTGAACTGGTCGTAGCCCACCACCACGCCAAGTGGTCCGGTGGCATATACCAGTGCCGCGCCATAGGCCGTATCACGCCGGAACTGGCCCGGTACTTCGCCGTTGCCGCCGAGGATGAACGGGGCGCCCACGGTGGGCGGCAAGGCCAGGCCCGTACCGAACGAAAAATGCCCCAGCGCCGTGATCGGCCCGAAGCTGCCGGTGTACTTGATCGTGTTGTCCTCACGGAAATTCGCGCCCGCCATGACCACGACGGGTTCGTATTGCGTCGCATACGCGGCTGGCGCGAAGTTCGCCAGCGCTTCGAACATGGACGTGTACTGCCGGCCCAGCGAAAGCTGGCCATAATCGCTCTGCAAGCCCACGAACGCCTGCCGGCCAAACAGGCGGCCGCTCTGCTGCGAGGTGCCGGTATCGAGGTTGAAGCCGCTCTCCAGCACGAAGACGGCCTTGAGGCCGCCGCCCAGCCCTTCCGAGCCGCGCAGACCCCAGCGCGAACCGGACACGCCGCCGGAATCCATGCGGAAAACGTTGTTCGACGGGCCAGGGTTGAAACCATTCGCGGCAACCGGCACGGCGCCGAGATGGTTGGCGAATTCAAGGTTCGCATCGACGACGCCGTAGAGCGTCACGGTCGACTGGGCATGCCCGACACTGGCGCCGGTGCATAGGATTGCCACTGCAAGATACTTCCGCTGCATCTTGAGCCCCTCCGCTTGTTGTTCTTCTTTATCCGGACAGCAAACGCCCCCTCCACCGATGGCGCTCCCAGCCAGGATGGCATCTCTCCAGACAATCTTCCGGTACTGCCCACACTGCGGATGTTCGCCAGGCCACCGACGTGCCTGCCTGAACCAAGCGTATGTGTTGAACGCCCGTTTTGCCGAACTACTTCAACGCGCGTTGCGAAACCGCGACGATCGCGATGACACAACACGCGCCCGCCAGCAACATCAGCAGATTGGCGGTGCCGATCAGCGTCGCCTGCTGGTCGATCAGCCGTGACAGGCGTGCCAGTTCGGCCGGGTCGATACCCTGCTGGAATTCAAACGGCGTCACGTGCGCAACCAGTTGCGTACGCGCGATCGCTTCGTCATATTGCAGCCACAGGCTGGCCAGCCCAGTCCCCGCCGCCGATGCGATCTGGCGCACGATATTCTTGAACTGGTAGCCATGGGCGAAGTCGTCCACGCTGAACTCCGCCCACGTCAGGCCAGCCACCAGCATCAGCACGAAGGGCAGCGTCAGGTTCTGCAGCACGAGCACCGGCAGGATGACCTCGAGCGAGGCACCGGGCATCATCCGTTGCGAGAGCAGCCACGCGGCCATGGCGAAAATCAGATAGCCCAGCGCGATATACCGCCGCGAGCCGGGCAGCGATGTGCCCCAGAACGTGAACGCGGCCGCCGCTGCGAAGCCCAGCAACGACGTCGTGGTGAGCACCGTGCCGGTGGTCTGGAACGTGAACCCCATACCGTTCTGCAACATCGTGGAGATGACGTAGGTCCACAGCCCGTTCAGCAGGTAATAGATGGCGTAGAACGACAGCCCGATCAGGAAGCGCCGCCCCAGCAGCAGCTTCGGGTTGAGCCACGGGTCCGGATGGCGGCGCAGATACACCATGCCCGCTGCGAAAAGCGCGATGCCGGCGATCGGCGTGAACGCCACCGAGGGCGAGTTCGCCAGTTCGTAGAACCGCAGGTCTCCCAGGCCATGTAGCAGCGTCAGCGCGCCCGCCCCGAACAGGATCACCGTCACCCAGTCCATCGCGTGATAGTCGACGTCCCACGGCGCCAGCGTGACCGTCAGCCGGGGGGGATAGGTGAGCACGACGAACAGCAGCGTGGCCAGCGCGATCCCCGCCTGGAGCACGAACACCATCTGCCATTCGGCGTTCTCGACCAGTTGCGCCGTGATCCACGGTGCCGCCGCCGGCAGACCCATGCTGCCGATATTGAATCCGATGAACAATGGCCGGCGCTCCTCGCGCGCGGCAGCAAGCTGGATGATGATGCGCGATGCGGCGAACAGCCCGCCCGCGCCGAAGCCCTGCACCGCGCGGGCCAGCGCAAGCTCGAGCGGATTGCGGCTCAGCGCGCAAAGCGCCGCGCCAGCGGCGGCGATAACCAGCCCCGCCATGGTGAAGCCACGGTAGCTGATGTCGTGCGCGAGACGCCGCAGCATCAGGTTGGCCACCACCGCAGCCGCCGCGTACGACGTCAGTGTCCAGAGAAAGTCCTCGGGGGATGCGTGCACGCCACCGCGAATGTGGGTGCCGGCCACGCCCATCATCGCGGACGCCCAGAAGTCGACCCCCGTCGAGCAACCGAGGGCCAGGCCGATCATGTAGACCCGCACTGCGGACAACTCCGGATGCTGGCTCAGCAAGGGCTTGCTTGGCATGGGGGGCGACCACCGTTCTGACCGTTGGACGGATGGGGGCACTGGCCGGTCACGGCGCGCGGGGGCGCGTCGGACGCGACGAAATCAGCATAGCAGATGCATACTGCCCGCACGCGGGCAAAACCGCGTGCCGCTATACTCCGTGGATCCCACGCCCTCGGCCGTTGATTCCGGCACACCAGACACCATGACGCCAGCCACTCCACCCATCGCAGTCGTTGGCGGGCAGCCCGTGCCGGACGGCCATGCCGGGGCCACCTCCCGCAACGGCGCAAAGGTGCCGTTCGAGGCCGGTATCCGGTTGGCCGGTGTCGGCAAGTTTCAGTATCGCCTCTTCGTCATCTTCGGCCTGGTCTGGCTCGCCGATGCCATGCAGGTGCTGTCGATCGGCTTCAGCGCGCCGTCCATCGCGAAGACGTTTGGCATCACGATGCCCCAGGCGCTACAGACCGGCACGCTCTTCTTCGTCGGGATGCTGGTAGGCGCGATTGTCTTCGGCCGCCTGGCCGACCGCATTGGCCGCCGCCCCGTGCTGATGATCGCCATCGTCATCGACGCGCTCTCCGGCATCGCATCGGCCTTCGCGCCAGAACTGTCCTGGCTGCTCGTGTTGCGCTTCCTGACGGGCGTCGGTGTCGGCGGCACGCTGCCGGTTGACTACACCATGATGGCCGAATTCCTGCCCAGCGACCGTCGCGGCCGCTGGCTGGTCCTGCTCGAATCGTTCTGGGCGATCGGCACGATCTGCTTGGCGGTACTGGCGCTCGTGGCGCTGTCCCATGGCGATCAGGCCTGGCGCGTCATTTTCCTGGTCACAGGCATTCCCGCGCTGATTGGCGTTGTCCTGCGCTTCTACATTCCGGAATCGCCGATGTACCTGAACCGTAGCGGGCGATCGGACGAGGCCCGCAAGGTACTGCAACGGGTGGCGAAAACAAACGGCCGAAACGTCGAAATCCCGGCCCTGCAATCCGACATCGTCGCGCCGAAATCGGTCTTGACGCTGTTCTCCGGAACGTTCCGCCGCCGCAGCTTCGCGCTGTTTGCCGCGTGGGCGCTGATCTCGATCGCGTACTACGGTGTGTTCGTCTACCTGCCAATCAAGCTCGGCGCGGAGGGCTTCGCCTTCATGCGCGGGCAGGTCTTCCTGGTCGTCCTCGCCATCGTCCAGCTCCCCGGCTTCGCTTTGTCAGCGTACGGCGTCGAGCGCTGGGGCCGCAAACCCACGCTGATCGGATTCCTGCTGCTCAGCGCGGTCGGCTGCATGCTGTATAGCCTCGGCACGTCTCCCACGGTCGTCGTCGGCTCCACGTTGCTGATGAGCTTCGCGCTGCTGGGTACCTGGGGCGCGCTGTATGCGTTCACACCAGAGGTCTACCCGACCGACCTGAGAGCCACTGGAATGGGCGCGGCCGGCGCGGTGGCGCGTTTCGGCGGCCTGTTCGCACCCGCGATCATCGCGCCAGTGATGGCCACGCATTTCACCCTGGCCCTCGCGTTGATCTCCAGCATGTTGCTGGCCGGCGCCTTCGCCATCGGCATGGTCAACGTGGAATCGAAGGACCGCGCACTCGATTGAGCTGGGCCGACGGCGGGTCTCCGACTGGACCGGACATACCCTTCCTCGGCCAATCTGCCCCAGCATTGATGGCAGCCTACTTGCCGCCCTGACCGACCGCCTCCCATGGCATGCCGTCCCCGCTAACCGCGACGGCGCCCTTCGCCATAGGGATAAATCCTCCCCCCTCTTGCTCCACATTGGCAGGACGCCCCACCCCTCCCGGAGGGGGTTCCGCCTCGGGCTGCGCGATCTAATTCGCATCAGCCCACCTCCATGTGCTCCCACGCACCGGCAAACGGTGGGCGATCACAACACAAGACCAATACGGAGAAGACAGAGCATGAGGAAGCAGGCTTTCGCGCTGGCGGCTCTCGCCGCGGCCAGTGTCACAGCACACGCGCAATCGAGCGTCACGCTTTACGGAGTCATCGACGGGTCGATCGAATACGTCAATCGCGTGGCGTCGTCCGCCGCCACGCCCAACCAGGGCGGCAGCCGCTTCGGCATGCCCAGCGTGGGCGGCCTGTCGGCGTCGCGCTGGGGCCTGCGCGGCGTCGAGGACCTGGGCGGCGGCAACCAGGCGCTGTTCGTGCTGGAGTCCGGCTTTCAATGGGACACCGGAGCGCTGCAAAGCGCCCCCTTGTTCAACCGCCAGTCGTACCTCGGCATCCAGAACGCCACCGTCGGCAAGTTCTCGTTCGGCCGTCAGTACACGTCGTTCTTCGACGGCATGGCCAACTTCGCCCCGCTTCGCTTTGCGGCCACCTATGAGCCGGGCATCTGGTGGATGGGCCTGAACTACCGCGAAGACAACATGGTCAAGTACACGGGCCAGTTCGGACCGTTCCAGGCCGTGGCGCACTTCTCGTTCGGCACCGGCGTGGCCGTGCAGAACGCCACCATCCTGCTAGCCAATGGCGGCGCCGGCGAAGTGCCGGGGCACTTCTCCGACAACACCGGCTACGGCGGCTCGCTGATGTACCTGAGCAACGGCCTGGGCTTCTCCCTCGCAGCGGACGAATGGCGTCCGGCAGCGGTCACCGGCCAGCCAGGCAAGATGACCAAGCTCGGTGCGGCGGCCCTCTACAACACCGGGCCGCTCAAGTTCACGGCCGGCTATCGCTACAACAAGGGAGAGTTCTCGAACGGCGGCACGCTGCTGCGTGACGACTACTGGTGGGCAGGCGTGAACTATCAGGCCACGCCGGCACTGGGACTGTCCCTGGCCTACTACTTCGCCAACGTCAAACAGGCCAGCGCGGCAGCTAACACCCCGACAAGCAATCCGCCCAACATGCACCAGGTCAGCTTCATCGCCGACTACAACTTCAGCAAGCGCACTGACGTCTATCTGTCGGCCGGCTGGGCGCACAACGGTGGCCTCAGCTTTGACGGCGCCGCCACGGCCT
Organism: Cupriavidus metallidurans CH34; assembly: GCF_000196015.1. Classification (NCBI taxonomy): domain Bacteria; kingdom Pseudomonadati; phylum Pseudomonadota; class Betaproteobacteria; order Burkholderiales; family Burkholderiaceae; genus Cupriavidus; species Cupriavidus metallidurans. The sequence continues at coordinate 1,674,855 of NC_007974.2, forward strand.
ATGCCTTCAAGTACCCGACCATGACCGGACAGCAGAACATGATCGGGGTGACGGTAGGCATCCGGCAGATCTTCTGACCAAAACCCTGTTCCTTGTCTCAGCCCTTGCGGTGGCCGACGGCGGCCACCGTTCTTTTTTTGGGGGCTCTTCGTCGATTTGCGGGGCCAGGGAGTGACTCAGAACAAGCCACAAGAGACCGTCACCATGGCGGAAAGCGGACATCCAGCCTGGAGGCTCACAGATCTGAAGCGTCAGTCAATTTGCGTTGCGCGGCGGCATATAATCCCGGGGCACAATTAGGAGGTGAAATGACCGTACCGTGTTCCGTGCAGTGCCTGTGTGGCGCCGTCAATATCAAGCTGAATGGCCAACCTCAGGCAAGGGCTAATTGCCACTGTCGGTCGTGCCAGGATTTCTACGGGACTTCAATGTTGTCGGCGACTGCGTGGCTAGCTGAACAAGTCACCGTCGCCAGTGGTAGCGTGTCGAGCTTTTCGCACCCGTCAAAAGACTTGTCGCGAACATTCTGCTCCGGTTGCGGTGAGACGGTGTTTGGCACGAACCGGCTCGGCATGCGCGTCCTTCCTAATACCATTTTCGCCCGAGCCGCTGGCGGTGAAGTGCCCGAGGAAATGCGACCGACGATGCATCTTTTTTACCGGCATCGGATTATCGACATACAGGACGAGTTGCCGAAGTACCTCGACGGATGGGACGGCCCGACTTACCAAGCTTAGTTATGCAACGAACCTCGACGTGCCTTCGGAACTCGGCGCCGAGTGTGAGCGACTTGCGACACGTTCGCGAAAGATCGCAATGGCCGGCTATCGACGGTCCGGCCTAAGATAGATCCGAGTGCACTGCCTCAGTGCTCGTCGATGTGGACTATCGGTCGACCTGCACCGCGAGCGATCCGGCTTTCACGACGGCTGCGCCAGTGGCAGCACAGCTGCGGCCACACAGTACACGTGCACTCACACTACGTTCATTCGAGGAACACGTACTCCGCGAGATAGGGGCTACGCCCTTCCTCGCCCTCGTGCACGCAGGCTTGCGCGGGGGCCGCGCCGCCGTGCGTGGCAAGCCGCTGCACATAGCGCACCGTGCTCAGGAGGCCCGGACCGCCCGCATTGGTGGAAGAGAGGAGCAGCATTGGAATCGCCGCGCTGTCGTCGGGATTGGCGGCGTGCTGCATCAGCTTGCCAGTGATCCGGCTGCCGTCCAGCGCTTCCCACGACGGCCCCGCGCCGTGCCTGACGACGAGCTGGCCGGAGGCGTCGTAGAGATCGGCTTGTGGCGCCTGAAAGGTCCATGTCAGTTGATTAGCGGCGTCGCGCCTGCAGACGTAGATCTGCACGCCCGATGCCTCGAGCGAGGCCACCGCGTGAGTCATGCCGGCGGGCTGCAGCACGCCCGGCACCGGCGACTGGGCCTGAGCCAACGAAAGCGCCACGCTACCGGCCAGCGCCGTCGCGATCGCAAAGGCGCGTCGCGTTGCCAGGCGGACGCCACGGCTGCCTCTACGAATCGATTGGTTCATGCGCGTTGTCCCCGATGAATGTCTCAGCGTGCCAGCCGATCATACCGGGAAACCGCGGCGAGACGCGGGCGCCGCCGTGCACGTCACTTCGGTTCGTGCACAACGGGGCGCGTGCGTAATCCACCACATCGGTCGATCAGGTGTGCAACTTCATGCTACTGACGCATTCGACCCTTCTCTGTCATTGGCCAATGGTTGGGTGAGGGGCAGAGTTCCACCACGAAGCGTCATCCATGTAGGGATCCGGCAATCGCATTGAGCCAATCCGGATAATCGTCGTTTTCGGCGTAGTAGACAATTGCTGCGACTCGTTGATCTGATGAGAGTCGGCTCGCAGATTCGCCCAGTACTTCATCGAGGGCTATGGATACCTCAAGAAAATACTCAAAACCCTCTAGCAGCACGTTGCCAGGAATGCTGTATTCGTCGGTCAATGAAACCAACCGCGCGTCTGAGTTTGCTGTCCATGGTCGTTTCGCGACGATGGTGAGTGTGCTATCGGCCGACTCCAAGTCCGCGATGATGGAAGCAAGGTTCATTTGAATCCGACTCTCCGTCGTCGTATGTGATCCGCCATAAATCAGCAGTTCGCCTCAGTCGGGCGGCACCCTCGACGGCCGGATGTCCAGTTGGTGCACTTGAATTGGAATTGTGTGCAATCCAGGCAGGCATGTCGGGTGTCGGTTCCTGGCCGGAAAGGGACCACAGTCGCGTCCTTCTTACTGCATCCGCGCCAGCACGAGCAACACCACCGTGACCGTCACGGCGCCGCCAATGCGGGTTGCAATCTGCGCGAAAGGCATAAGCGTCATCCGGTTGGCGGCGGTAAGAATCGCCACGTCCCCTGTTCCTCCCTGGCCGCTGTGGCAGGCAGTTACGATGGCGGTGTCGATCGGGTACATCTTCATCCAGGTGCCCACCAAGGCGCCAACGGCCATCAGCGTTGCCACGGTGGCGACGATGGTGATGATCGTCGGCAGGTTGAATGCGGCGATCAGTTTGTCCCAAGGTGTCAACGACACGCCGATCGCGAACAGCAACGGGTAGGTGACCGCCGTCGAGAAGAACTTGTACACCACAAATGCACCCTCCTGCAGTGGTGGTGACACGGCCTGCGTCAGCTTGAGCAGTACCGCGATGAAGAGCATGGCCACCGGCGCCGGCAGACCGAAGAGGCGATGGCACATGATACCGACCACATAGAGAGTCAGCGCCGTTACGCCCGCCGCGGCGATGTGGTCCACATCGACGTGCCCAGTGATTTCCTTCTGGTTCGCGTCCAGTTCATCGTGCTCGCCGGGTTGCAGACGGCCCTCGCCGGTATAGGCGGGGTAGCGTTTGCCCAGGTAGTTCAGCGTGCCGGACAGGATGATCGCGGTAAGACTGCCAAGCATCACGGGCGGCAGTACCGTCGCGAACAAAAGGCCCTGGTCCTGGTGAAGGATCTCGCTGTAGCCGATGGAGAGCGGAATCGCCCCCTCGCCTACACCGCCGGCCATGATGGGCACGACGATATAGAAGAACGTGTGCGAGGTACCGAGGCCGAGTGCGGTGCCGACAAGCGTGCCGACCGCGCCCGCCGCGATGGAACCCGCGGCCAGCGGCACGAATATCTTCAGGAAGCCCTTGATCAGCACATGGCGATCCATGCCAAGAATGCTGCCGACGATGATGCAGGCGATGAACAGGTAGAGAAAATTCGTTGCCTTGGTAAAGTCCGCTGTGACTTTGACCACCTGCTCGGGCAAGAGCTTGTAGTACACCAGCGCGGATGGCACGAAGGTGGCGAAGATGGCCGCCGCGCCGATGGCGCGGATAAGAGGGATGCGCTTGCCGATCTCCGCGAGCGTGAAGCCGCAGAATGCAAACAGGACAATGACCAGCGAGATCTCGTTGGCAAGCTTGTGGATGGAGATCAGTACAGCGAGCAGTGCGGCGGCCAGGATATAGACCGGCAGCGGGAAGATGCCGATGCGAATTTCCATCAGGCGCCACCAGCCATGAGGCCAGAATCTTGCGTTCTGAGGTGCTTCGTTGGGTTGCGTAACGACCGGTTCGGCTTCCATGGCTGACGTTCTCCGAAGGCGAGGGGCCGGCGCGGCGCAGGCAGGCAGTTCAGACCGCCTGTTGGGGTCGACAGCGTCCGGTTTGCTGTCCATCTTGGTAGCCGATGTAGTCAAAGTCAAACTGCCTGCCGGACAGGACCGCAGTCATGATCGCGGCCGCGCCTATTCCGGGCCGGAGGGCCGCTCGCAGCCATAATGCGGCGTGGCAGGCGCTTTACACCCCGATGCATCCAACGGTTGCGTCTATCTTGTCAGCGGCGTGCGGGAGGCGTGTGAATCGAGAGTCGCATCATCAAACACGAAAAAGCGGGCGCTGCCGGGGGAGGATAGGGCTTGCATGTTGTTGTGCGCGGAGCCGGGACGCCGACTATAGAAGTCTGCGGGAAGAGCGATACTCGCAATTCGGGATTTCTTATTGGAAATGTGACGGCCCTCCGTGCGTGGACGGCTACCGACCCGTAGCGGCCGAACGGAAAGGCTAACTTGACCGGCTGTTGTCGAGTGCCTTTCCGACGGTCATGGAATCATCATTTGACCTTCTCGATGTCACCCGGCTTCCAAGTCTGGTCGAAGAACGCCTTTTCCGGTGAGTACAACCGCAGGATGACGAAATAGCCCTTGCCAGGCACCGTCCGCAGCCAGTTCTTCTCCTTGCCGGCCGGCGCGGTGGGCCCGAAATAGAGGTTGGTCGAGCCGTCGGGGTTCTGCACCGGCTTGTCCATTTGGTTGAGCGACGGGTGCGACTGGCCATTGTCGAGTCCTGACGCCGTGGTGCCGTCGTAGACCGTGGCGGACCAGAAGTTCTTCGCCGGAATGTTGGGTGGCAGATGTAGCGTGTACGACTGGCCACCGTCGAGAAAATTGCCGTCCTTGTCGCGCGAGGTGACCGGGTACTTCGCGCCTGCGTTAACAATGTTCTTCACCATACCCGGGCTGGCCGAGTACGCGCTGGTGAAATAGCCCGACCGCTGCTCGAAGTTCGTATACGTGCGCGATGACTGGAACGAGGTGTCCTCGCCGGCGAAGACATTGACCCATTGCCTGTCGGCGTAGTACTTGCCGCCAGGCTCCTTGACTACCATGTCGGCGATCACGACCTTGCTGATCTTGAAGCCGGTCTGCGCTGCGCGTTCAAGCAGGCTACGCATTTCAGGGCTGGGCGAGAACGGCTTGCCCTTCTCGATGCCAATGGTATGCAGGAACCCTCGCATGTCGAGGTCCGACGGGTCCACGTACTCGCTGTCGATGAAGCGCGACATCATGTCGAAGTAACTCGCATCACGTGGGAACAGCAGATCGGCCGGCTTGCCGTTGGCGTCGGGAAACTGCATCGGCCGCGCCGACGCCTTCTGGCCCAGCGGATAGATGCGCGTGGCAGCGATCTGCGCGTTCGGCTTCGACAGGTCCTTCGGGTCGGTAAAGAACGTGCGCCAGAACAGGAAGACGTTGTACGTCCGGGACCGATAGACGAACGCCCCCTTTGGCAGCGATCCCTTCGGCGGTTCGCCCTTGTAGTCGGGCGGCAGCAGCACGTATGTCCCGCCCTTGCCCTTGTCCGGGCCGGCCAGGCCGACGTCGCCTGTCCAGGTGCGGCCTTCGGTCGTCGGTCCCACGAGCGGCCGCTGGAAGAAGTCGTCGAGGATACCCTGTACACCAGCCGGCGCTTCGACGACGATCGGGCCGTCCTTCTTGAGATCCAGATAGCCCATCGCGTAGACCACATCGGAGTTCGGCGTCGTCACCTGTGTGGAAGCCTTGATCCGTTCCTTCCAGACCGGTAGAACGTTGTAGCCGCCGCCAAAGACTTTCTCCGAGCCTTCCTTCATCGCCCAGATGTTGATGGCCGGCAGCGCCCACAAATAGGCTTGCGTCGCACGCTGGAAGAGAAGTTCTTCCTGCAGCATCCGTGACGTCTCTGGCGTCGGATAGTCCTTCTCGAATGCCGCATTGGCAAGGGCGTCGTAGCGGGAACTCTGTGCTATCGCGGCACCGGAGAGACCCAGTGCAAGCGCAGCCAATGCGATTGACGTCCAGCGCAGTTCTTTCATCTCAAGCTCCGATCTACGTGTACTTGTTGCAGCCAGGCAAATGTCAGGCCACCTTGCGGATCACGGGTGGCTTCCACGAGCCATCAAGAATCGGCTGCTTGCCCCAATAGGCTCGAATGTAGAGTGAGAAGGCGCCGTTCGGAGCCGGCAGCCAATTGGATTCGCGCTCGGCGCCGGGGGACTTCGCGCCGGCATACAACGTCAGCGATCCATCGGCGTTCCGCTTCAGCGTAGTGTTCTTGGTGCCGAGCGAATAGCGCTTGAGGTTGTTGGGGTGGAAAAGGTGCTTGTCGTTGTATAGCGTCAGCGACCAGAAGCCGTTGACAGGCGGCTCCTGCCCGGCGGGGAAGACAATCTCGTAGTTGCTCGCGCCGTTCAGCGCCGCCCCAGCCGCATCGAAGTCCGTGTAGAAATACTGGGTTTCGTGGGGGCGGTTGTCGAACATGTTCGACTTGGCCGTGCCGGTGCGGTCGAAGTAGTCGAGTCCGGTCTGGGCGTTGTTGGTCGAGCGGTTCCAGCCATTGCCTGCGGAGAGCCCGTTGCGGCGCCATTCGAAAAACGGCCCGATCGCGTCACGCTCGGTCTCGACCGCAGCCGATACCAGCGCCTTCTTGATCTCCGCATCACGGTTGGCAACGTCCATCAGTGAACGGAACTGCGCGTATAGCGCCTCCTCGCCGGGGAGCGGCGGCACAGTGTCCAACACCTGCGCAAACTGGTCGAAGAACTTCTCCGGGATAACCCATTTGGTTTCGCCTTCGCTCGCACCACCTTCGGACTTTGGCCCGGGAATCTCGGGAGCCCTGGCCCAGTCAATGGTCTTCATACGGCCATCGAACTGTTTCAGCGGGTAAAAGACAATCTGGTTGAGGACTGGCTGAATAGCTTTGCGGTCCTCGGCGGTGTCATTCATGAAGACGCGTGGAATGGCGTTAGCCAGCGACGTCGGGCAGCGAACCACGGCAGTGATGCCAGCAGGCTTGGTGCCCTTCCAGTTCGGCCCCGCGAGCAGGTAGAACCCGGGCTTGGTCTTGTAGGGCTTGCCGACCTGGCCGAATTGGTTCGTCCGGGCGTCGTACAGTGCGTAAACCCAGAACCGATCTCCAAAATTGGGCACTTGGGCCACCACCGGCTCTTCGTCCAACTGGAAAAAGCCCAGCCCGTAGACCACGTCCTGGTTCGGACAAGTCACGAATGTTTGAGCCGGATCGATGTAGTCGTGAAGCATACCCACCTGGCCGCGCGGCGCAGCGGGCAACACACCGTTCAGCAGGCCGGGATGCGGTGCCTGAGTAATGCGCGCAAAGCGGTTGAGCATATTGACCATCGGCCAACCCCACACATAAGCCATACGGGCAATCACCTGCGCGTAGCCGGCGTGCATCGCAAGGCCCGCCGGAGGATGAACCTCCTTTGCTGCGGACGTCCCCGCCGCGCCGGCGCTCGACTGGGCACCGCCTTTCGACTCTGCGGCCGATGCGGACGCCGGTACGGTTGCGAGCGAAGTCAGTGCCACCGGGGCGATTCCGCCGAGGACCGTAAGCAGCCTGCGTGTGGTGTCAACCTTGTCCAGATCCGCCATTGTCAGCCTCATCAATTAAGGAAAGGGGCGGGTGTGGTGCCCGTGACGAGCGAAAGCCGAAGGCGTCTCACATCCCGATCAGTCCCCAATACTGCACAGCCGGACGGACTGCGAGAAGTCAAAGATTTTGCGGCCGATATGAAAGATCTTGAGGATATGCAACGTATGCGGCGCTGGATGCTGACGCGGCGTTTCACTTTGCCGGACTGCCGTTGGTTTGCTGCGCCACTGACCGCATTGCATTGTGGAGCCGACATCCAAACGCGCCCCAGTGGCCGTCCGAAACCGGCCGAACTCGCCCTCCCCCCGAAATTGGCGATGAATCATTTTCTGACGACCCTTACCCGCCCTCGCCCTGTCCTGGGTCCGCCCATTCGGCGTCCAGCAGGTTCATGTTCTCCAGGATCTTCAGCAGATAGTGCAGCGCGTGAGTCACATGGTCGGCCGAGAAATCCTTGAGGAGCCGTTACCTCGCGCGGCTGGCAAGGCCAAGGACATGCGTCTGTCCGCACGCCGGCGCGATGCCGACGCTGCCACTCACTCGTCTTCCGCCTTGCTCATCACCACATTTGGCACTGACGCGGCGGGAGCCGCCATGAACGCCGTCTGGCGCGGCTTGTCGATGCTGTAGCGCAGGCGACCCGTCTCGATATAGAAGCGCAGGTTGCGATTTCTCATCAGATAGAACAGACCGACGAGCGCCGCGGCAAATCCCGAAGCCGCCCCAACGCCCAGCGCCCAGCGCGGACCAAAGCGGTCCGCCACCCACCCCACCACTGGCGCGCCAAGCGGCGTGGTGCCCAGTGCAATGGCCAGCAGGATAGCGATTACCCGGCCACGCATCGCCGGCTCGGTCGAGATCTGCACGAGGCTGTTGGTGGACGTGGTAAACGTCTGTGTCGATGCACCGATCACCGCCAGCGTCAGGCCGAACAGCACCGCATTCGGCATCAATGCGCCAAACATGCAGCCCACGCCAAAGATGGTTGCAGCACCGACCAGGATCGCCATGCGCGGCCGTGCCCGGCGCGCGGCCAGCAGCGTGCCGGTAACAGACCCTATCGCCATGGTCGAACTCAGCAAGCCGTACTGTCCCGCGCCGGCATGAAACGCACTGACCGACATCGTCGAAATGAAGATCGGGAAGTTCAGGCCGAAGGTGCCGATCAGGAACAGCATGAACAGCGCCGCCTTCAGGTCGGGGCGCTTCCACACGTACCTGAATCCTTCCAGAAAGCTGCCGCGCGAGCGCTGCGCGGGCGGCTTCAGGTGCAGCTCGTGCTGACGCAACATGCGCAGCGCGCCGATCACCGGGACGAACGACAGCGCGTTGATCAGGAATACCCATCCCGTGCCGATCGACGCAATGAGCAGGCCCGTGATCGCAGGGCCAATCATCCGCGCGCCATTGAACGAGGTGGAGTTCAGCGCAACGGCATTGGGCAGGTCCTCCTCGCCGACCAGATCGGAGACAAAGGTCTGCCGCGCGGGGGCGTCGAACGCGGTGACGCACCCGAGCAGCAATGCGAACACGTAGACATGCCACAGACGTACCAGGCCAGTGACGGTCATCAGGCCCAGCCCAAGCGCCAGCAAACCCATGGCCGTCTGCGTGATGAACAGCAGTTTGCGGCGGTTGAAGTGGTCGGCCGCATAGCCGGTAAGCGGCAACAACAGCATCTGGGGGCCGAACTGCAGCGACATCACGATCCCGACGGCAGTCGCATTGTGATGCGTGAGTTCGGTGAGCACGAGCCAGTCCTGCGCCGTGCGCTGCATCCACGTGCCGATGTTGGACACGATCGCGCCACTCGCCCACACCCGGTAGTTGAAGTTGCGCAGCGAACGGAATGTACGAGCCACGGACGTGTTCCCTATGGATCTATCGTATTGACGTTACGGCGCGACCAGCCGCTTGAGAAGCTCGACGCCGGTTGCGAGTTGCTGCTGTTCGGCAGCGGTGAAACGACTCTGGATGGCGCGGTAGAGCCAGTCCTCGCGCGCCGCGCGGCTGGCTTTGACTTTCTGGCGAAAGGCCGGGGTCAGCGAGAGAACCGTCTGCCGACCGTCGTTCGGATCGGGCGCGCCGCTGACGGCACCCGCCGCCTTCAGGACTGTCAGCGTCTCGCCCATGGATTGCGGACGCACATCCAGGGCGCGGGCGAGTCCGGCTACCGTTGCCGGGCCATCGCGCTCGAGCAGATGCAGCACCTGGATCTGCGAAGGCGTGAAATCACCGGCCCTCGCCTCTTCGCGCAACCTTCGGCGCAGCGTGCCAATCAGGGCGCGCAGGTCTTCGGCCGTGGCGTGCGCCAAAGCATCACTTGCTGAAGGAGGGCTCTTGCTCATGGCATGCGACTAGGAAGGTTACCTTGCAAGGTTACCTTCCTATCTGGGGCAGGTCAAATCGCGCCTCAAGCTGCCAGCAATGGGACATCAACTGCCATGCAGAACGCAGGCGCGCGCAATGCCCCGGAAAGACCAGCAAGGGCGAATACCGAACGCTTTGTTGGGTCCATACACCTAGACTGAGCGGTCCGGTCGGGCTAGGATTTTCCGAAAATTACCCACTTGAAGAGGAGGAGACGATGCTGGCTGTTGTTGCGCAGATCAAAGTGAAACCCGGTGCCGAGGCTGAGTTCGAAAAGGTCGCAGCCGAACTGGTGGCGGCATCCCGGCAGGAGAAAGGATGCCTCGAGTACACGCTCTGGCGGACCGCTGAAACCGGACTTTACGCATTCACCGAGAAATATCGCGATGCCGATGCGGTCGACGCGCATCGGAAATCGGAGCATTTCCGCTCCATCGGCAAAGCCATGGGCGCGTTCATGGATGGCCCGCCCAACGTCCTGCGCCTGTCCGCCATCTGATCGGCTACGGTCCGGCGAACGTCCATGATTGCGTCGACGACCCGACACCAGGGTCGTCGCCATCCCGGATGAAACTCCTGAAGCCCCGCGCCGTCCAATGCTTTTTGGAAGACATCGGACAACAATCATGCATCGGGTAGTTTTCAGCGCAATTGGACTGGTACTTCTGCTTGGCGCCATTCAGGGATGCGCGTCGTCAAGCGCCCCGGGAGGCCGGGAATCAAGCGTCACCGTGTACGGCACCGTGGATGCCGGCGTGAGCGTGACGCGCGACAAGTGACAGTTGCACGTGCCGCATCAGGCACGCCCCTCAGTGACCAAGAAAGACTAGGCCAGTAACGCCAAGGCATCGATGAGCGAAAGCACCGTCGTACGCGATTCGAATGCCGTGGCAAATAGATGATCGTGGACGACCGGGTCCGGGTCGTAGCAGCAGTCCTTCACCGTGAGCAGGCGGAAGTCCGCATCGCTCGCATGCGCCACCGACGACAGCACCACCCCCGTCGACGCGATGCCAACCATGATCAGCGTGTCGATCCCCCGGGCGGAAAGCCGCACCTCCAGGTCAGTGCCGAAGAACACGCTGGCGCGATGCGCGAGGATCAGCGGTTCGTCGGCACGCTGGCCGAGTTCCGGCGAGATCTGGTCATTGACGAACAGGCCAAGCTGCTTGATGACCTGCCCGTTCCGGTTCAACGGGCTGACTTCCGGATACCCCGCGCTGAAATGGATCTTGGCGAAATAGACGCCGACGCCCACTGCGCGTGCGGCATCGCACAGCCTGCGTGTATTCGACAGCAGAACCGGCGCGACTGACGGGAACAACTCCAGAATATCGGTCTGGTAATGCATGACCAGCAGCGCGGTTCGCGCAGGCTCGATTACCGGAATCTGCATGATCATCCTTTCTGGCCTCGGGTTGATGGCAAACCGCTTCGATGCTGTGCCCGTCGGGGCCAATGACGAACGCCGCTTGTTAGTTCGCGTAGTGGTTCGCATGGTAGCGCGGACGCGGGGCACTGTTGTCCTTGCTGCCAGCGTCCGGCGCTGCGCGATTCGTCGCTGACGCCGAATTTGACGTGATCAAGCATTGGCGTTCCTGAGGCGTCTGGGCCTTCGCGAAACTCTGCGTACTGTATCCCATCAAGGCCGAGCAACGATGTGCGCCGTGCGCCTGCCGTGCGCCTGCCGTGCGCCTGCCGTGCGCCTGCCGTGCGCCTGCCGTGCGTCAGTGGCGCTTCCTTCGATCCATCGTCGGAATCGTCTGACGCACCTTTCGGAACCGCCCTTCTGCTTCCCTCCCCCACCGCGAACCTAACCTTGATGCATGGGCGCACAGCCCTGCCCCCGCCGCCGGGCAGCAACGGGAGGGCCCGGCGGATCCGATTGAATCCACTTTGAACAGGAGCTCGAACGTGATGAGTAAATGGCTCTCGGCAGTAGTGTGTTCGATGCTTGTTGCCACGCCCGCAGGCATGGCACTGGCGCAAGTCCCGGCAGGATCGAAGGCCGATCACGAAGCGGCAATCAAGCAGGCGGATGCCGACTACAAGGCAGCATCCGCGAGATGTGACGGCATGAAGGACAACGCGAAGGACGTGTGCAAGCTGGAGGCCAGGCGAGATCGCGACGTGGCTAGGGCTGACGCGGATGCACGTCACGAAGGTACCGAAAAGGCCCACGCCAAGGCCATGAAAACCAAGGCCGATCGAGACTACGACGTGGCCAAGGAAATGTGTGACGACAGAAAGGGCAACGAAAAGGACGTCTGCGTGAAGGATGCCAAGGCCGCGCATGAGAGGGCCCTGGGCACCGCGAAGATCGAGAAGGCCGCGGCCACCGGCAGCCCCGAGGACGTCGCGCAAGCGCGCCGTGCTGCCCAGAAGGACAACCTTGACGCGGCATACGAGGCTCGCAAGGAACGTTGCGATGCGATGTCCGGCGACGCCAGGAGCCAGTGCCAGGCCGATGTCGCCGCCAAGTTCGGCAAGTAATCAACCGTCAATCATCACCTCCGCCAATTGCTGGCGTGCTCCCGGGGCGGCGTCCGTATGTCCGCCTCAAGGGACTTCACTCAAGGAGTCAGATATGAACTGGGATCAGATCGAAGGCAAGTGGGAACAGGCCAAGGGCAAGGTCAAGGAACAGTGGGGCAAGCTCACTGACAGCGACATCACGCAGATCCGCGGCAAGCGAGACCAGCTTCTCGGCCGCATCCAGGAACGTTATGGCTGCACCAAGGAAAAGGCCGAGGATGAGCTGAAGGCATGGGAGCGTGACGTCCACTGGTAACCCATCGCTTGCAAGAAAGAAAGGCGTGCCACCCGGGCACGCCTGTTTCCGGGAGTCACCATGACCATGGTTACCAGTGCGGGACCCCTCATATCGTTGATCGCCGGCATCCTCATTCTGATCATGCCGCGACTGCTCAACTACATCGTCGCCATCTACCTCATCGTGATCGGTCTGCTTGGCTTGTTCGGCGGGCATCTACGCTGACGGCGCCGTAGGCAACGTTGCCACTCCCGGAGCGGGAGATCGCCGGACACGTCAGCCGCGCAAATACGCCACGGCCCCCGACCCGGCCACGCGCCCGCTCGCAAAACAGGCCGTCAGCAGATAGCCGCCGGTCGGCGCTTCCCAGTCCAGCATCTCCCCCGCGCAAAACACGCCCGGCAATGCAGTCAGCATCAGTCGGTCATCCATCGCCTCGAAGCGGACACCGCCCGCCGTGCTGATGACTTCGTCGATCGGCCGCGCGCGAACGAGCCGCAGCGGCAATGCCTTGATGGCCGCCGCCAGCGCCACGGGGTCGTGCATCGCTTCCTTCGTCAGGACCTCACGCAACATGCGCGCCTTGACGCCGGTAATACCCAGCCGGCTCTGCAGATGGCTCGATACCGAACGCGAGCCGCGCGGCCGGCTCACTTCGGCTGCGACATCCTCGGGAGAGCGTCCCGGCGCCAGGTCCACCGTGATGACCGCGAACCCGTGCGTCTCGATCAGATCCCGAATCGGCGCGGACAGCGCGTATACCAGACTGCCTTCGATACCGGTCTCGCTGATGACGAATTCGCCCTGCCGCTGCAATGCCGTGCCATCGACCGTCGTGATGCCGATGGCCACCGACTTCACCGGCTCGCCCGCATGTTGCGCGCGGAACACTTCGTTCCAGGCGAGATCGAAGCCGCAGTTGGCGGGCCGCAGCGGCGCCACGTCAATACCGCGCGCCGCCAGCATCGGCAGCCATGCGCCATCGGACCCGAGACGCGCCCAGCTACCGCCGCCGAGCGCGAGCACAACCGCACGTGCCGCCACCTCGATCTCGCCGTCCCGCGTGGCAAAGCGCAGCACATGCCAGCCGTCGATGGGTGCGCCAAATCCGATCCAGCGGTGCCGCACGTGAATGCGCACCCCGGATTCGCGCAAGCGATGGAGCCATGCGCGCAACAGCGGCGCGGCTTTCATGTCAGTGGGAAATACGCGCCCCGAACTGCCAACAAAGGTGTCGATGCCCAGCCCGTGCACCCAGGCACGCAGTTTGTCGGCGTCGAAGCTGTCAAGCAGCGGCCCGATCCGGTCCGCGCGTGCGCCATAGCGGCGCAGGAAGGCTTCCGCCGCCTCGGAGTGGGTGATGTTCATCCCGCCCTTGCCGGCCATCAGGAACTTGCGACCGACCGATGGCATGGCGTCGTAGACGTCCACCGGCAGGCCTTGCCCGGCCAGCATCTCGGCGGCCATGAGACCGGCAGGTCCCCCGCCAATGACAATGGCGCCATCGTGGCGGATGGGTTCTTGGGCAGGCACAGCGGGCATGGAATCGTGGATGGCGGAGGGCTGGCGAATTATAAGCGTAGCCACGCCGGCGGCGATCCTTCCACTCTCGCCGAATGCTCCCGGGCTGTGATACCGTCGATTCCCTTCGTCCGCCGCACAATCCCGTCAGGCATCACATGGACAGTCCAACACTCACGTTCGCCGATCAGCAAGCATGGGAAGTCTGGCTAGAGGCCAATGGAGGCACCGCATCCGGCGTCTGGCTCCGCATCGCCAAGCGATCGGCCGGGGAAGCCACGGTGTCCTATGCGCAGGCGATTGAAAGCGCCCTTTGCCACGGGTGGATCGACGGGCAGAAGCAGGCCGAGAGCGAACACTACTGGCTCCAGCGATTCACGCCAAGGACCGCAAAGAGTATCTGGTCCAGGATCAACAAGGAAAAGGCCGAAGCGCTGATCGCCGCCGGGAGAATGCGCCCAGCCGGGCTTCGTGCCATCGAACAGGCCAGACGCGACGGACGCTGGGAGGCCGCCTATGCATCCCCGAGCAAGGCGACCGTGCCCGACGACCTGCAGCAGGCCCTCGATGACAACCCGAAGGCCAGGAAATTCTTCGCCACCCTGAACAGCCAGAACCGCTTCGCCATTCTGTTCAGAATCCAGAACGTGAAGAAAGCTGAAACACGCGCCAGAAAGATTGCCCAGTTCATCGAGATGCTGAACAAGGGGGAGAAGATCCATCCCTAATCCCGACGGCGGCACCAGGGCAACGCTAGGTCAGCGCCCGCAATCCCTGCAACACCGTCGGCACCAGTTCGGACACCGTGGGGTGGATATGCACCGCGCGGCTGATGGTCGTGTAGGGAGCCCCGGCGTACATGACGTCGAGCAGTGAGTGCACCACCTCGTCGCCGTTCAGGCCGAGGATCGCAGCGCCCAGCAACAGCCGCGTGTCAGCGTCGACGAGTATCTTCATAAAGCCCTGGCTTTCGCCCTTCTCCACGGCCCGCCCGACACGGCTCATGGGCCGCGTGCCAACCAGCACCTTGCGCCCTGACTGCCGCGCTTCCCGCTCCGTCATGCCGATGCGGCCCAACGGCGGGTCGGTAAACAAGGCATAGGCCGGGATGCGATCCGTCACCGCGCGCGGATCGTTATCGAGCAGATTGGCCGCGACGATCTCGTAGTCGTTGTAGGACGTATGTGTGAAAGCGCCCCGGCCATTGCAGTCGCCAAGCGCCCAGATGCCGGGGACGCTGGTGCGCAGTTGATCGTCCACCTTGATGTAGCCCCGGGCATCCGTCTCGATACCTGCCTTGTCGAGCCCCAGATCGTCCGTATTGGGCACGCGCCCGACGGCCATCAACAGGTGCGAGCCGTGAACTTCAGGCGCCCCGCCCGCGCAATCGAGCCCGACGGCAATATGGTCACCGTCCTTGCGCGCGCTCAGACAGTTGGCGTCGAGCCGAACCTCGATGCCCTCGCGTTCGAGAATCTCCCGCACGGCTTGCGACACGTCCTCGTCTTCCCGCTGAATCAGTCTCGGGCCTTTCTCGACGATGGTCACCCTGGCCCCGAACCGCCGGTACATCTGGCCGAATTCAAGGCCGATATAGCTGCCGCCAACGATGATCAGATGCTCCGGCAGGAAATCGACTTCCATCATGCTTGAATTGGTCAGGTATGACACCTGATCCAGCCCTGGCATCGGTGGAATCAGCGCCCGGCCGCCAACGTTAATGAAGATCTGGTCGGCCTCCAGCAACTCCCCGTTGACCCGCACGCCGCGCGCGTGCTCGAAGCGGGCATGCCCCTGATGGACGGTGACGTTGTCCAGCCCGCGCATCCACTGCTCCACGCCCTGGCTGGACCTGCCCGAGATTTCGTCCTTGCGTGCCTTTACCTGCCTCATGTCGACCGCGACCGGCCCACCGATGGTCACGCCGTACTCGGCAGCCCGCCGCGCCAGTTGGGCGGCGTACGCACTCGCGATCAACGCCTTGGTGGGGATGCAGCCGGTGTTCACGCAGGTACCGCCAAACCGCCCGCGCTCGATAACCGCCAGCTTCATGCCCGCGCCGGCCAGCCTCGCCGCGAGTGCGGGGCCGGCCTGTCCGGTGCCGATGATGATCGCGTCGAATCTCTGAGCCATCACGATTCTCCTTGCGGGTACCGTGCTCGCCACCGGGCGAGCCACGAAAATGGGCGCGTCCGCGACATCACCCGGGCCGCCAGCGCCAGGACCGCGCCTGCCCGATGATTCCCGGAAGCCAGATCCGAGCATAGTGGACGATCCCGACGTTCGCCGGCCGCGTTGCAGCGAACGCGTGCCGGCCGCTTCCGGGTTTCCCCTCAATCTTGGGTATGAAGCGCGGTGCGACAATCCAGCCTGATCGCCCGAAGCAGGCGTCGCGGCGAGGCAATGATCGCAGGCCAACCCAAGGGAGAAGAATATGCGTCGTCTTGCCGTTTTTTCCGCCGTACCGGTCGCTTTTGCTTGCGGCTATCTTGTCGCCCACATCGACCTGCCGCATGCCCACGCCCAAACCCCGCCGGCCGCGCTGGCGCCCCTGATCGTCAACCTGGCGGCCATGAGCGACGAAGCCATCGGACCGCAAGTGCCCAACATGGGCACGCTGCGCACCAAGGGGCTGGTCAACACGCCTTCCGGAACCATCGCCGTGCAGTCGGGCAATGTCCCCAAGCACTACCACAACAGCGCCGACGAGATTCAATACATCATCTCGGGCAAAGGCGTCTTCTGGCTGGGCGACGAAAAGCGCGAGGTCGGCCCCGGTGACCTGATCGTGATTCCCAAGGGCACCGCGCATGCGGGCTCGATCGCGTCCAGCGGCGAGTTCAAGGCATTGGCCATCAAGCTGCCGCCTCAGGCCGCCGGCGATACCCATCTGCTGCCCTGATGCTGACCTGAATGCTGCGCTGATTGCTGGCTTGAATCCGCGGCCGCCTGGCGGCCCTGACATCGCAACCTGCCGGCGCCGCATGTGCGGCGCCGCTCATATCTGGCCCTCCAGGCCATTGTCCGGCAAGGCAACTCCCCATAAATTCCCGGGGGAGACCTATGCCGCCTTCCTGGAGCCGCCAGCACATGATTCGCGACCTGATCGAGTCCACCCCTGCCCCGGGCGATCGTGCCGACGTATGCATCGTCGGCGCCGGCGCGGCCGGCATCCTGCTTGCCGTGGAACTGGCCCGCCATGGCCGGCGCGTGGTGATGCTGGAAGGCGGCGGCGAAGACATCGAGCAGGCCTCGCAGGATACCTATCGCAGCGAGATCGCCGGCCTTCGCCACCATGGCATCCACGATGGCCGCTTTCGCGCCATCGGCGGCTCCACCACGCGATGGGGTGGCCAGATCCTGGAGTTCGATGCCATCGACTTCGAGCAGCGCCCCTGGGTGGAAGGGAGCGGCTGGCCCATCTCCAAGCGGGAACTGGCCCCGTATTATCAGCGCGCGATCGAACTGGAAGGACTCGCCAGCGCATCGCTTGAAGACGCGACCGTCTGGCGCGAACTGGGACTGGCGCAACCGGTGTTCTCGAATCTCGACACGTTCCTGACCCGCTGGTGCCCGGAAACGAACTTCTCGAACCTCCACGCCAGTACCCTGCGTAATCACCCACTGGTGACCGTGTGGCTACATGCCAATGCCGTTTCCCCCATCGTGGAAGGCACCCATGTTCGCGGCATCCGATGCAGAACACTGGAAGGCAAGGAAACCACGTTCCGCGCGGACCGCTTCGTCTGGTGCATGGGTGGCATCGAAAGCTCGCGGTTCTTCCTGCAGCCGGAGCTGGCGCAGATGCCGTGGCAACGCAACGCACTGCTGGGCAGGCATTTCCAGGACCACGTGGTCTGGCATACATGGCTCGACGTGACGAACCGGCGCAAGTTCCTGGATGTGTTCGGCAACGTGTTCAGCCGGGGCTACAAGTACCAGCCCAAGATCCGGCTGTCCCGCTCGCTGCAGCAGCGCTATCGCACGCTCAACGTCGCCGCGCAGATCTCCTTTGAAAGCGAGTCCGGCGAGATCCAGACGCAGATCAAGACAACCGCCAAGAAGCTGTTGCGCGGCCGCGTGGGTGATGTCACGGGCGGCGAGATTGGCCGGCTCGTCCGCCATGCGCCCCTGCTGGCGCGTCAGAGCTGGAGCTACGCGGTGGCGCGGCGCGCGTATGTGCCGCCGGACGCCCGCATCGGGCTGCAGATCCAGTGCGAGCAGTCGCCGCGCGCGGACAGCACGATCCGCCTGTCGGACTCGCGGGACTGCCTGGGCCTCTGCCGCACAAGGCTCGACTGGCGCATCTCCAATCACGAGGTGGATACGATCCGGGCCTTCGCGAAGGTCGCGCAGGACTCGCTGGCGGGCATCGCGCGCGTGTCTGATCCGAGTCTGTCGGAGGCGCCCGATGACAGTATCCGGGCCACCTGCGACGACATGAACCATCACATGGGCGGGATGCGCATGTCGGCCAGCGCCAGTGACGGCATCGTCGACCTCGACCTCAAGCTGCATGGCATGGACAACGGCTATGTATGCTCCGGCGCGGTATTCCCGACCTCGAGTTTTTCCAACCCGACGCACACCGTACTGGCACTGGCCGTACGGCTGGCCGAGCATATCGGGCGTCGCTGACATGGATCTGGCGTCTCCATCACGCCACCGCAACCCATCAACCCCCAAGGACTTGCCGATGGAAATCATCCCGTTCGCCAACACCGGCCGCCAGACCACCCGGCTCGGCTTTGGCGGCTCAGGCATCATGGGCGCGCTGGACCGCCGCCAGTCGCTGTCCATGCTCCGGGCGGCCTACGACGCCGGTGTCCGTCATTTCGATACGGCGCCGATGTATGGCTATGGCGAGGCCGAAAGCTGCCTCGGCGAATTCCTGCGGGAGGTGCGCGGCCAGGTGACCATCACGACCAAGTTCGGCATCCCGCCGCCGGACAGCAACGCCGTCACGCGCCTGGCGCGCGTGGTAGCGCGGCCGGTGCTGCAGACGTTTCCCGGCCTCAAGCAGGTGCTGCGCAAGACCGTGATACCGATACCTGGCACCTCCCTCTCTCCGGTCCCCCCCTCCGAACCGAATCCCATCTTCACCGCACGCCAGGCGCGTGAATCGCTGGAAGCCAGCCTCGCCACCCTCGGCACCGACCATATTGACCTGTGGCTGCTGCATGAAGTCACCGCCCAAGACCTGACGGCGCGCGATGGCAACCACGAACTCCTGCGTGTCATGGAAGACGCCGTACGCGACGGCAAGATCGGCGCGTTCGGCGCTGGCTCCCATCGCGACCAGATTCCCGAACTCGTCCGCACCCAACCCGACTTCTGCCGCGTGGCGCAGTTCGAATGGTCGGTGTTCGATCCGGCCATTCCCGATACGGCCTATCCGCGTATCCATCACCGGGCACTGAGCCAGCACCTGCCATTGCTTGTGGCATGGCTGCAGGCCAGTCCGGCCACCTGCCTGCGTTGGTCCACCGAGGTCGGCGCCGATCTCGCCAATGCGCGCGTGCTGGCGCAACTCATGCTCAAGGCCGCGCTGGTCATGAACCCGGCCAGCGTGATCCTGTTCTCGTCGAAGCGGCCGGAACACATCCTGGCGAATATCGACGTAGCCGAGGACATGACACTGGACCAACCGGCACGCCGGCTTCACGCGCTATTCCAGCGGGAGCGTCCGCCTATCCCCGCCTAGGCGCCTGATCTCGTCTTGATCCCCCCAATTCGCTCCCTGATCCGCTCCCAGATCGGCCCCCTGATCCTGAGCCAGGTCTTTCCCATAGGGTCCACGCCTTGTTCGCCGGGCCGGATTCACCGCTCCCATCACCGCTCCCGCCACCACACCAAGGCTAGCGGCCAAAGTGCCTGATTTGCCACTTGTGACACCCCCTCCATTCCCCCACCCACCCAACCCCATTTGGGTGGCTGTTCTCTTGAACGCAATTTGATGTACTGCGCTCCGGCCATGAGCTTTTCGCGCGTGCGCGCCGGCTCGGCGACCCAACAAGCCGCATACAGGAGACAGATGTGACCCAAAATGAAAAACTCGCCGGCGATACGCCAGCGGTGGCGGCCTTCGACTACATCGTCGTCGGCGCAGGATCAGCCGGGTGCGCCGTCGCGGCGCGGCTGGCAGAGGATGCCGGCGTGACCGTGGCCCTGCTTGAAGCTGGCCCGAGCGACCATCACTTCAGCGTCTGGACGCCGGTGGCCCTCGCCGCGGTCGTCCCGAAAGCCGGTCCGCGCAACTACGCCTATCGCTCCGTGCCGCAGCCGGGGCTCAACGGCCGGCGCTCCTACCAGCCGCGCGGGCGCGGTTTGGGCGGCAGCTCGTCGATCAATGGCATGGTCTATATCCGTGGCCACCGCAAGGACTACGACACCTGGGCGCAACTGGGCTGCCAGGGCTGGGGCTATGAGGATGTGCTCCCCTACTTCCGTCGCAGCGAAACCAACCATGCGCTCGATGACCGGCACCACGGCAAGGACGGCCCGCTGCACGTCAACGAGCTGCGCACGCCCAACCCGTTTTCCGCGCGCTTCATCGAGGCCGCGATGCAGGCCGGCATCCCGTTCAACCGCGACTTCAACGGCGCCGAACAGGACGGCGCCGGCTATTACCAGGTAACACAGCGCAACGGCGAGCGCTGGAACAGCGCGCGCGCCTACCTGCACCATGGCGATGCCAACGATGGCACCTTCAGCGGCGGCCGCCGCAACCTGACGGTCTGGACGGACACGCAGGTGCAGCGCATCGTGTTCGAGGGTCGCCGCGCGGTCGGCGTCAGCATCACGCGCGCCGGCGTCACACAGGTGCTACGCGCGCGCCGCGAAGTGATCGTCAGCGGCGGCGCCTTCAACTCGCCGCAGCTTCTGCTCGCGTCCGGTATCGGCCCTGCTGCCCATCTGCGCGATCTCGGCATCGACGTCGTACACGACCTGCCCGGCGTGGGCGAAAACCTGCAGGACCACCTTGACATCGCTGTGTGCCATCAGGTGCCGTCGCCGCAGCTTTTCGGATACTCGCTGCGCGGCGCGGCCAAGATGCTGGGCCAGTGGCGCCAGTATCGACGCGACCGCACCGGCATGTTCAGCTCCAATCTTGCCGAAGCAGGCGCCTTCCTGCGCAGCCGGCGGGAACTGGCCGAGCCCGACCTGCAGTTCCACTTCGTGCCGGGGCTTTCCTCGACGCATACCGGCATGCGACGCCGCGACCTCAAGCATGGCTTCACCGGCCTGGCCTGCCTGCTGCGCCCCGAAAGCCGCGGCCACGTGCGGCTGAACAGTGCCGATACCCGCGACGCGCCGCTGATCGATCCGCGCTTCCTTTCCGCCGAATCGGACATGGCAGGCATGGTCGCCTGCTTCCGCCTGATGCGCCGCATCCTGGCGCAGCCGGCACTGGCTTCCGCGCAAGGCCGTGAACTGCTCACCGAGGAGATCGGCCCCGGCGACGGCGACGAAGCCGCCATCCGCGCCTATGTGCGCCGTCATGCGGATTCGGTCTTCCACGCTATCGGAACTTGCAAGATGGGCGTGGATGCAATGGCCGTGGTCGACCCGTCCCTGCGTGTGCACGGCGTGGAAGGCTTGCGCGTGGTCGACGCCTCGATCATGCCGACGCTGATCGGCGGCAACACCAACGCACCTGCCATGATGATCGGCGAGAAGGCCGCGGACCTGATCCGCTCGGGCGCCTGATGACCACCACCTCTTCCCACCTGGAGCATTTGATGCGCTGTTCCACCCGCTTCGCACTGACCGCCATCGCGGCCAGCCTGATTGCCACGACCGCCTGCGCTATTGGCCCCGCTGTTGGCCCCGCTGCCGGCCCCACCGCCTCATCCGGGCCAGCGCCGAATCCGTTCCTGGCTCAGTCGTACAACAACCAGACCCACTGGAATGACGCCGCCACGGACAGCGTCGGATTCACCGTGCCGCGTGGCAACTTCGAGATTACGCCGGAATCGGTGCAGGTCATTCCCAACGAGTCCGTCAGTCTCCCGCTGGTCATGGACCACGTGGGCGGCCAGGACATCTACTGGTGGTGGGCCGGCTTCTCGCTGCGCAAGGTGGCGGTCGAGAACGGCAAGCTGACCGAGATCGCGCGTACCGAAATCCCCGTGCGCCTGCCGAACTACACCCCGGTGACGCCGACGGAGCGCCAGGCACAGGCCGAGAAGGTGAAGACGTTCCTGGCGGCCCGCGACGAGGCTGGCCTGCTCGCCTACATGAAGTCGCAGCCGAACCGGATGCTGTCGTTCGCCGAGGACCAGGTCGCCAACGGCGCGGTCTACGCGGTGCTGGGCCGCGACGATACGTTCTACGGCTGCAGCGGTCGCCAGATCTTCCGCATCGACCAGCTCGACCCGAAATCGCCCACGTCGGGCATGACGCCGCTGCGCGCCGCCACGCTGCCGGCCAGCCTGTTCGACAACGAGAAGATCAAACGCGGCAAGACCCGCCTGCCCGCCGATATCCTCTTCGGCATGGGCATGACCTACAACGGCTACCTGGTCGTCAACACGCTCGGCGGCAAGGTCGTCACGCTCGACCGCAATTCACTGCAGGTCATCGACAGCTACACCGTATCCGGCGCGGACGAGATGTTCATGAACAGCTTCGCCACGGGCCCCGAAGCCGGTGGCGGTGCGGTCTACGTGGCGTCCAACACCACGATGTACCGTCTGGTGGTTGACATCCACGGCAAGATCCACGACGACGAGGCCAGTGGTGCGTGGCGCGCCAATTACGACCGTGGCGTGGTGATGCCCGCGCCCAAGATCGCCGACGGCACCGGCTCCACGCCGACGCTGATGGGCTTTGGCCCGGACGAGGACAAGCTCGTGGTCATCACCGACGGCGCGCGCAAGATGCGCATGGTGGCCTTCTGGCGCGACAACATCCCCGCCGGCTGGAAGGCCAGGCCGGGCACGCAGTCGCCGCGCATCGCGGACCAGTTGGCGGTGGACATGGGGCCGAAGCTCGAATCGGTCCAGTCCGAGCAATCGGTGTCGGCTTTTGGCGACTACGCGTTCGTGGTCAACAACATCCCGACCAACGATTCGCCCCAGATCGAGCGCGGCGGCGGCTTCACGAGCCTGATCAACGGCGCCACGCGCCCGGGCCCGAGCGGCGTGGCCATGCTCAAGTGGCAGCAGCGCACCCACAACTGGAAGATGCAATGGGTGCGCACGGATGTGTCGTCGATCTCGGTGGTGCCGATGATCAGCGGCGGCGGCCGCATGGCAATCGTCGACGGCTACTTCACGAACCGCTGGAACGACCGCTATCACATCGGCATGGATCTGGACACCGGCAAGACCGTGATGACGATCCGTACCGGCACCGATCCGACCTTCAACGGGCTGTACTCGCCCGTCAAGGTCGATGCCGAGGGCCACCTCTTCTATAGCGGCGCGTTCGGGCTGGTGCGGCTGGACACCTCCCGGATGAAGCGCGTGACCGGGGATGCCGTGACCACGGCGCAACGCCAGTGATCCAACACCCGACAACGACAAGGAGACACGCGTGAAGACACTCGACAGGTTCTACATCGACGGCCAATGGGTCACGCCAGCCGCCGCAGCCCGCAGCATGCCCATCGTCAACCCGGCCACGGAAGAGGTTGCCGGTCACGTCACGCTGGGCAGCGCGGAAGACGTCAACCGCGCCGTGGCCGCGGCACGTGCAGCGTTCCCGGCATGGTCCGAGACCAGCCGTGAAGAACGTCTGGCGCTGCTGGAACGGATCACCGCGTTGTACAAGGCACGCCTGGGCGACTTCGCTGAGGCGGTGCGCACCGAGATCGGCGCGCCGGTCAGCCTCTGCAATACGCTGCAGGCCCCGATCGGACTCGCCCATCTGGGCGCCGCCACCGAAACGCTGCGCGCCTTCCAGTTCGAAACCGCCCACGGCAACAACTACGTGCGCCATGAACCGATCGGCGTGGCTGCGCTGATCACGGCCTGGAACTGGCCGCTGAGCCTGATCTGCGCCAAGGTGGCCGCCGCGCTGGCCGCCGGCTGCACCATCGTCCTCAAGCCATCCGAAATCGCGCCGCTCGACGCGGCCCTGTTCGCCGAGGTGATGCACGAGGCAGGCACCCCTGCCGGCGTATTCAACATGGTGTTCGGCGATGGTCAGGAAGTGGGCGCGCGGCTTGCCGCCCACCCCGACGTGGATGTGATCTCGATCACCGGCTCCACCCGCGCGGGTATTGCCGTGGCGCAGGCCGCAGCCGCCACGGTCAAGCGCGTGCACCAGGAGCTTGGCGGCAAGTCGCCGCTGCTGATTCTGGACGACGCCGACCTGCAGGCCGCCGTTGCCCAAGGCGTCGGCCACGTCATGCTGAACTCCGGGCAGACCTGCATCGCGCCCACCCGGATGCTGGTGCCGCGCGATCGCTATGACGAAGCCGTGCGCGTGGCGGCCGCCACCGCCAATGCGTTGCAGGTCGGCGACCCCGCCGAGCCGGGCACGCGCATCGGTCCCATCTCCAACAAGGCGCAGTACGAAAAGGTCCAGCGCATGATCGGCACCGGCATCGAGGAAGGCGCCCGCGTCGTGGCGGGTGGACCGGGCCGGCCGGACGGGTTGACCCGTGGTTTCTATGCGCGGCCGACCATCTTCGCCGACGTCGACAACAGCATGACGATCGCGCGCGAGGAGATCTTCGGACCGGTGCTGGTCATGATTCCGTACGACGACGAAGCACAGGGGGTCGACATCGCCAATGACACGCCATACGGGCTCGCCGCGTATGTGGCATCGGGCGACCCTGCCCGCGCGCGGCGCGTAGCGGCGCGTCTTCGTGCCGGTTCGGTCCGCATCAACGGCGGCCAGGTCGACCTGTCGATGCCGTTCGGTGGGTACCGCGCATCCGGCAATGGCCGTGAGAACGGCGCGCACGGGCTGGCCGAGTATCTCGAAGTCAAGGCCGTGACGGTCTGACCAGACCCGATAAGGAAGGAATCGATAAGGAAGAAAACGGGAAGGGAGCGGCGGCGCCGCTCCCTTTGTCGTTTCTGGGTCATCGAGGACGCCGGCTGATCGTCCATCCCACGAATGGGTCCGCGCCGGTGCGATGCCGCATCCAGTCCGTCCGGCACAACATGCACTGATGCGCGCGCGTTTCGCACATGGCGCTGCCGCCCAGACTGCGCCACTGCAGATCGCCTGCGGGACGCAACGCCCCGTGGCCGCCCGCGCGACGGCTGTCGTGACGCAGCCGCTCGCAGTGCGTGCACAGCGGCCCTTCGGCTGTGGCCGGCATGGCACGGACGCGCGCGGCGGCGGCCACCGTGGCGTCGCCGATATCGAGCCGGCGCGCGGCCTCGCCCCAGCGGCTACGCAGTCGGCGCGCGGCCGCCAGGTAAAGCATCCGCACCGCCTCGCCGCCGCCGCAGGTGGCGGCCTGACGACATGACTCGGCGTACCGCCTCACATCCAGACCGAACTGCGCCGCCGTGGCGAAGCAGACTACGCGCTGCCGCCCATCGCCGGTTGCCATCCATGCGTCGAACAGTGCAGCCAGCCGGTCTTCGTAGGCTTCCGTGGCACATGCCTGCGCCAGGGCCATGCGATGCGCGCGGCGCGTCAGGGCGCGTACCTCGCGGCGAAGATCGCCGGCGTCGGGGGTCGTTTGGGCAATACGCTGCGCGCCGGGCATGATGTCTCCTCGATATAGTCAGCCGATTATAGGAACGCAATTCGCCGCCACCGCGCAAACCCGACACGTCCAACCTGATACGGGTGGCTTCGCCCCATGTCGGATTTTGGTCTACTGGCAGGCAGACAAAACCATCTTCGGGAGACAACCATGGGCGTCCTCAGCGGTATCCGCGTCATCGAATTCGAAGCCATCGGCCCTGGGCCGTTCGGCGCCATGCTTCTGGCCGACATGGGCGCGGACGTGCTGCGCATCGACCGGCCCGTGGCCCCCACGGACCTGGGCCCGCAGCGCGGCCCCGGCAAGCGCATCGACGTCACGGGGCGTGGCCGCCGCTCGGTCACCATCGACCTCAAGCAGCCGGAAGGCCAGCAGGCCGCGCTGGAACTGATCGCCAAGGCCGATGTGGTGATCGAGGGATTCCGCCCCGGCACCATGGAACGCCTTGGGTTGGGCCCCGCCATCGCGCTGGCGCGCAATCCGCGCCTGATTTACGGCCGCATGACCGGCTGGGGCCAGACCGGTCCGATGGCCGACCGCGCGGGGCACGACCTCAACTACATTGCGCTGTCGGGCGTGCTGTCGGGGATCGGCCGTGCCGGCGAGGCCCCGGTTCCGCCGCTGAACCTGGTGGGCGATTACGGTGGCGGCGGCATGTTGCTGGCGCTTGGCGTGGTATCCGCCTTGCTCAACGTGCATCGTGGCGGCAAGGGTCAGGTGGTGGATGCGGCGATGATCGAAGGCGCCGCGCAGCTTGGCGCGGTGATCTGGGGCCTGATTGCCTCGGGCAACTGGCGCGAGTCGCGTGGCAGCAACTTGCTGGACGGCGGCACCCCCTGGTACGACAGCTATTGCACCCGGGATGGCCAGTACATGTCGGTGGGCGCCGTGGAGTCGCGTTTCTACGCTGAACTGATCGAAAAGCTTGGCCTGGCCGGCGAGACCCTGCCCGGCCAGCACGACCGCGCCGGCTGGCCCACCCTGCGCCGCCGCTTCACTGAAGTATTCCTGACCCGTACGCGCGATGAGTGGTGCGCGATCTTCGACGGCAGCGATGCCTGCGTGGCGCCGGTGCTGACCTTTTCCGAAGCGCCGGACCATCCGCAGCACCGCGCGCGCGGCAGCTTCATCGAAGTGGACGGCGTGGTGCAACCCGGCCCAGCGCCGCGCTTTCTCGGCACCCCGTCCGAAGTCCGCCACGCAGCCCCGGCACGTGGCCAGCATGGCGGCGCCGCGCTGCGCGAATGGGGATTCGACGACGCCGCAATTGCCAAACTGCGCGCGCAGGGCCTCGGCTTTGTCGAGGCGCAGCCATGAGCGCGCCGATGCTGGTCCTGCTGCCGGCCACCTCGGACACGCCGCACGGCTTCAGGCGCGTGCGGTCCAGCCCGGGCTTTATGACGACCTGCGGCGAGTTCTATGTCCACGAGAGCGAGCCAATCCTGGCCACGCGCATCACGACTGCCCACCTGAACGCGCAGGACATCGTCCACGGCGGCTTTCTGGCCACGCTCGCCGATTCTGCGTACGGCGTGGTCCTGCGGCGCACCAACCCCGAACTGATCCCCCGCACGGCGCAACTGAGCGTCAGCTACCTTGGCGCCGTGTGCGAGGGCGACTTCGTGGAGGCACGGGTCACGCTGCACAAGATCGGCAAGCGGCTCGTGAATGGCAGTTGCGATGTGTATGTGGGGGACCGGATGGTGCTGCAGACGACAGCGGTGTTCTCGGTGGTCGCTGCTTAGTCCAACCCGGTCTGGTCCGGTCTGGACCTGGCCGTCACCGGCCTTCCATCTTCAGGCGGTACCCGTGCGCAGCGCCCGGTTGCGCACGGCCAGTATGACTTCGTAGCGCGTGGAAACGCCCAGCTTGGCGTAGATCTGGCGCAGGTTCCACTTGACCGTATCGACACTCAGGTTCAATACCAGCGCGATGCGCTTGTTCGACATCGACTGCTCGAGCAGCGCGACGATATCGCGCTCGCGCGGGGTCAGATGCTCCGGCTCGCCGTCACGCCTGCGCCGCCGAATCATCGGCAGGCACGTGGCGGGCTGCTGGAGCTGATCCTTCGCGGCGCGCACCCGGCCCAGCCAGTTGTCGCGCACCGCGTCGCCCGATGGCTGCACACAGTCGAGCAGCGCCGGAATGCCCGGCTCATCGCGCAACATGCGCAACAGGCCAAGCCGCAGCCCCGCGGCCAGTGCCGATTCAAGATGGCGCACCACGAGTTGTGGCCGGTCCAGGGCGGCATTCACACGCGCGAACAGTAGATCGATCAGGACCAGCGCGCCGGCGTTGTCGGAGCGGACCGGCTCCAGCGCGGCCAGCGCCCCAACCGGGTTGCCGGCACTCAGCGCCACGCGCACGCGCGACAACGCCGCGATCGTGCCGACCTCCCGGGCGCGCATGTCCGATGCATCCAACGTGGCGGCCAGCGCGTCGAGTTCGTCCTGCAGCAGGCCAGCATGCCGCAAGTCCCCGGCTTGAATGGCGAACACCACCCGCTGCGCCAGCAGACGTAACTGCACCCGCATCAGCCCCCGCCCCGCCGCGTGGGCCTGCGCCTCGGCCAGCGTCGCGCGAGCGCCATGCTGGTCGCCGGCCAGCCATTGCAGCCGTGCCTGGCACAGCGTGGCCACGATCATCACGTCCGGCGAGGAGTGATGGGCCAGGTCGAGCCAGCAGGCCATCATCTCGGCAGCTTCCTCGGCGCGGTCCTGTTCGAGCAGGGCGGCCGCTACCGGCACCGCGCATACGCAAGCGCTCACCGAACGTCTGCCATGAATCTGCTGCGCCATGCGTGCCGCCGGCATCCCGATAGCCTGAGCCCTGCGCGCATCCCCGCGCAGCAGCATGGTCAACGCGGCCGCGCCATGCGCCATCGCCACCAGTTCATCATGAGGCGCCGCTTCCAGCCTTGGCACCGGCGGAAACTCGGGCCGATGCAGCATGGCCCCGCATCGCACCGCCAGCGCGGCGCGAATGTGCTCCAGCGACGGATGCGGCAGTGCATGGCCGCCGAGCCGGGCCAGCCAGACATCCATGGTGGCAGGGTCATCTTTCTGGAACGCGATACTCGCGCGGACCAGCGCGACTTGCGGGGCAACATCGTCGCACCCGGCGACCATGGCCAACCAGCGCTCCGCCTCGCCCAGACGTGCCGCAACGGTGCAAGCCCAGGCCGCGGCCAGCCACAGGGCGGGCTCGTCGACCACATGTTTGACGCCAGCCTGATCGATCCAGTCCGGTAACGCGCGAAGCTGACTCAGCGCCGGCATCGCCGGCATGGCTTCGCGCACGACGTGCGCCACGAGCCCGCCATCGTCGGCACGCATGGCGTGGTCCAGCGCCTCACCGCTGCTACCGACCCGCAGCCACGCGGCGACGGCTCGCCGGTGCAGCGCCAGCCGGTCTGCACCGGCAAGCGGCATCGACCGCCGCAGCCAGTCGGCAAACAGCGGATGGAGCGTATGCCAGCCCGCGTGCGCCCGGGCTGGGCCGATGAAGATCCCCTGCCCGACCAGACTCCGCGCGCATTCGGCGGCGCGAGGCACACCCGTGACCTCGGCGGCGAGTTCCGGCGTCCAGCGGTCGAGCCATGCGAGCCAGCGCAACAACCGCGCCTGTCCCACGCTCAGCCCTGGCGCCACCACTTCGGACCAGTACGCGTCGAGCGCCGCGCGCGAATCGTCGGGCGCGCGCCCCCCAGCCAGCATTCGCACGCCCGCCGGCCAGCCGCGGGTAGCCTCCATCAACCGCACGCTCGCGGCCTGACCCGATTCGGGCGGCAGGCACGCTCGGGTTTCGGCCAGGGTGAAGGCCAGCGATTCGTCGTCGAATTCGACCACCACGCCCTCCGCCCCAAGCTGCCCAAGACGCAAGGCCGGACGGCAGCGCGTGGCCAGCGCCAGATGCAGGCGCGGCAGGCGCGCGTCGATCAAGGCCTGCAACACGGCCCATGCGCCGGTGTCGCGCAAGTACTCCGCGCCATCGAGCATCAGATAGAGTTCATCGGGCACCGCGGCCAGCGCCGCGATCAGGGCTTCGGTCGGGTCGTGCCGGGATGATGGCGACACGTCGCCCTGTACTACGCTGGCCACGCTGGCCGCGATGGCTGCGCAAAACCGCGTCGGCGCGTCAAGTTCCGGGCCGAGCGAGAGCCAGCCCACGCGCGCGCGCGCCCCCACGAGTTGCTGGCGCCACTGCGCCAACAGCGTGGTCTTGCCGTACCCCGGGCTGGCAGCCAGCACCACCAGCGCCGCATGGCGCGCCTCATGCAGCCGCGCCAGCAGCGCGTCGCGCATGGCGATGCCGCCGCCCAGCCTGGGCGGCATGAGCTTGTGGGAAGGCACACTGCAATCCATGGACATCGGCTCCATACCTGCCGGCCGGCACTCTCAGACCGCTCGCAGACCGTATGGCCAGCAGGATATGCCTGTGCGCGCGCGTTGCGGCCGACAGCCTCCCTGGCCCACCTGAAGCGGGTGGGAACCGCGCAAAGCGCACGGTCGTGCGCTTTTGCTCCTCCCGCGCCACCGGGGCGGCGAGTAGAATCGCTTGGCATCGGGCCCTTGCCCCTCCTGCGCGCCGCTGCATCCGGCGCTGGTCAAACCCATGTCCCAGCCTTTTTCCGCGCCGGCTGAATCCGCATCGATCGACGTCTTCGCGGATATCTCCCCCGACGTTTCTCCTGACGTTTCTCCCGACGTTTCGCCGCTATCGGCGGCGCGTGCGCATCCGCGCGGCACCGCGCGTGTGGTGGCACGCGAACGGCTGCTGGCCCAGCTCACCGAGGCTCGCCGCCGCCGCTGCATCGTGATCCAGGGGCCCGCCGGTTTCGGCAAGACGGCCGTGCTGGTGGCCTGGCGACTAGACCTCCGCGCCCTGGGCTTTGACATGGCCTGGGTGACGCTGGCCGACGACGACAACGAGATGACCCACTGGCTCGACCATGTGCTGTCGAGCCTGGCGCAGGTCAGCCCCGCCATCACGCGCGAGGCCGCCCTGCTCGGCGGCCTGGGCGACCTGGAAAGCGAGGCGATCGAGCGCACCGTGATCGCGCTGGTGGGCGGCATCGCGGCGTGCCCGCGCGAGATCGTGCTGGTGATCGACGAACTGCACCGCCTGACCAATCCTCGCGTGCTGGAAGCCATGCAATGGCTGCTGGACTACGCGCCGCCTAACCTGCATGTGGTGCTGGCCTCGCGCAGCCAGGTGCCGCTCTCGCTGGGACGCCTGCGCGACCAGGACCTCGTGCTTGAACTCGACCAGCGCGACCTGCGGCTGACCGCCGATGAATCGCGGCGCTTCCTGGCCACGCAGCTGACCGGGATCGACGCGCGCGATGCGCGGGTACTACACGAGCTGACCGACGGATGGGTAGCCGGCCTGCAACTGTTCGCCACGCACTGGAAACGCAAGAAGCAGGACGCCAACAGCCTGTCGTTCGCCAACGATTTCGTGCGCGCCAATGTGCTGAATGCGGGCGCCTTCTCGGCCTATTTCGAACGCGAGGTGCTGTCACGCCTGGCCCCGGACGAAGCCGAGTTGCTGGTGCACGCGGCCGCCTGCGAGCGCTTCTGCGCATCGCTTTGTGTCGCCCTGACTGGAGGACGCGCCGATTCGGAACCCGTGGTGTCGGCGCTGCTGGCGCGGCTCGACAACGAGAACCTGTTTATCGAACCAGTACAGGGGCCCGACCGGGCACCGTGGTACCGGCTGCATCCGCTCCTGCGCGAAACACTGGCGGAGCGGTTCCGCCAGCGCAGCGAATCGGTGCGGCATCAAGTCCATATGGCGGCCTGGCAGTGGTTCCGTGATCACCGGTTGCTCGTCGAAGCGGTCAGGCACGCGGTGCTGGCCGGCGAATCCGGTACCGCTGCGGATCTGGTCGAACGCTACTCATCGACCCTGATCGGACGTGGCGAGGTGCGCAAGGTGGCGGGCCTGCTGCACCAGCTTCCCAAACCAGAGGTCCGTGCCCGGCTGGCGTTGCGCCTGCTCACGGTGCAGATGCAACTCTATGCGCACGAAGTTGATGCTGCGCGGGCCGACCTCGACGCGCTCGACGGCGAACTGCCAGCCGAAGGGGAGCTGCGCCAGCGCCTCAGGCAACTCCAGACGATGTGGATGGTGCTGACCGACAACGCCGAGGGCGCGCAGCGGCTACAGCCGTTGCTCGAATCGATGCCGGACGACATCGGCGGCTTGATGGTTGGCGCGCGCAACAACCTGTTGACGTGGCTCTACATGCATCAGGGCAACTACGAGCGCGCCCGCGCCATCCAGTCGGAAAACGCGCCATTGATCGTCGAGGGCGCGCCGCTGCTCGGCAGCGCGGCCGGCATGCTCAACGGCCGATGCATGGCCGCCTTCAGCTACGCGATAGAAGGCAAGATCACGCAGGTGGAGCGCATTTGCCGTGACGTGATACGAGAAAGCGAACAGGCCGGCGCATTCGGGACTGAGCCCGAGTACTTTGCGGCAGCCATGCTTGGCGAGGTGCTCTACGAGCAGAACCAGATCGAAGCCGCGCTGGCCATGCTGGAGCCCCGTGTGGACGTGCTGGAGCGGATCTCGATTCCCGATTCGGTATTGCGCGTCTTCATGACGCTGGCGAACTGCCATGCCGCTCGTGGTCACCATCTGGATGCCTTTGCCTACCTCGAACGGCTGGAAGAACATGCCACGCGACGCAGGCTCGATCGTTTGCTTGCGCACAGCCTCGCCGGCCAGGTCCGGTTGCATCGGCGAGCCGGCGACCCTGCCGCGGCGGATGCCTGCCTGGCGCGGCTCGAGGCCATCGCCGAACGCCACCGCGACGCGGGCCCTGGCACCATGGACGAGATCCTTCTGGTGGCACGCCGCGCGCGCGTCAAGGGATACCTGGACGACGGTGATCCCGCGAAGGCGGCCGCCGCCGTCGGCCCGCTGATCGACCAGTGTCAACGACGCGGATGGCAACGCCATCTCGCGCAGATGCAGTGGATGGCAGCGCTGGCCGATCATCGACTCGGCAACGATGCGTCCGCGCGCGAGCGCGTGCTGGCTGCATTGCGCGCGGGCCACCGGCTTGGCCTGGTGCGCAGCCTGCTCGACGTTGACCCGGGCGCGCTCGACGAGATTGCCGCACTGGCGCAACAGCCCGGCGAAGCGCCCGATCCGCTGCTCGCGTTCTACATCAGCCGCCTGCGCGCGACCGGTGCCACCAACCCGATGACATCAGCCCGCGCTGCGGCACCGGCCACGCTGCGCACCCTGGCGGAGCCACTGAGCGAACGCGAAGCCGATGTGGTGGAGTTGCTCGGACAAGCGCTGCCCAACAAGAAGATCGCCCGCACGCTCGGCCTATCGCCCGAGACCGTGAAGTGGCACCTCCGCAACATCTTCCGCAAGCTTGGCGTGACATCGCGCGACGAAGCCGTCGCGCGTGTGCGCGACCTTTCCCGCCCGAGCTGACCCGGGCACTCCTTCCCTCGCGAAAGCGACCGCGCCACCTGACATGGGTGGTAGTGGCCGCCCCCTCCCCGGGCGTAACTTAGCGTCATTCGATCGCACGTCCGATCCCGCGGGATCGGCAGGCGACAAACGCCCTGCGGCACCATGTGCCGCTGACCGAGGAGACGCGTTCCATGACCGCAACGTCCGCTGCCCGCAGCGACACCGCGCCCAAGTTCCGGCCAACGGTATTCCCGCCGCGCACCACGCTCGTCGAGCAGCGTGCCGACGGCACCATCGTCCTGCGCTGCGCCAACCCGCCGGCCGACCCCGCCCAGCTCGGACTCGGCGAGTTTGCCGCCCACTGGGCGGTTCAACGCGGCGATACCTGCGCGTTCGCCGAACGCGAATCGACCAGTCCGGACGCCGCATGGCGGATGATCACCTGGGCCGAGATGTGGCAACAAATCCAGTCCGTCGGCGCCGCCCTGCTGGAGATGGGCCTGGGCGCTGACTGTCCGCTGATGATCCTCTCTGGCAACTCGATCGAACACGCCATACTAGTGCTGGCAGCCGAGCACGTCGGCGTGCCCACGGCGCCGGTCTCGCC
This sequence comes from Cupriavidus metallidurans CH34, assembly GCF_000196015.1. Lineage (NCBI taxonomy): Bacteria > Pseudomonadati > Pseudomonadota > Betaproteobacteria > Burkholderiales > Burkholderiaceae > Cupriavidus > Cupriavidus metallidurans. The sequence continues at coordinate 1,708,483 of NC_007974.2, forward strand.
CGCTTATTCGCTGGTGAGCAAGGATTTCGCGCGACTCCGCGACGTAGTGAGCCTGGTGCCGCCGGGTGCGATCTTCGTGCAGGATGCCGCCGCCTTCGCCCGCGCGCTCGACGTCATCGGCAAGCCCGATGTGCCCGTCATCGCGGTGCGCGGCGCGCGCAAAGGCCACCACGACTGGGCCTCGCTGGTCGCCACCACCGTGACGCCGGCACGCCGCGCGGCAGTGCAGGCCGCGCACGATGCCATCCACGAAGACGACCTGGGCCGCGTGCTGTTCACATCCGGCTCCACCGGTGTGCCCAAGGGCGTGGCACTGTCGCACGGCAACCTCCGCGCCGTGGCTGCTTACTACCTGGAGAGCTTTCGGCCGCTGCTGGAACGCCCATCCCGCTACCTCGACTGGCTGCCATGGCACCACGGCCTGGGTGGCGTGCTGAACATGACGCGCGTGGCCACGTTGGGCGGCAGCCACTACATCGACGATGGACGCCCGCTGCCGGGTCAGTTCGATCGCACCGTACGAAATATGCGCGATGTCGCTGCAACCGTGTACACCGCCGTGCCCGCCGCCTGGATGATGCTGGTGACCGAGGCCGAGCGCAATCCGGAAGTCGCACGCAACCTGTTCTCCGAGGCGGTGAACTTCTCCTACGGTGGCGCCAGCCTGCCGCGCGATGTCTGGGACCGCATCCACGCGCTGTCCGAACGCACCATTGGCGAGCGCGTGGCGTTCTGCTCGGGCCTCGCTTGCACCGAGTCGAGCGGCGTGGGCCTCTACTGCACGTGGCCAAGCGAGACCACTGGGAACATCGGCGTGCCCGCGCCCGGCGTCTCCGCGAAGCTCATCCCGCTCGAAGGCGGTGATGGCCGCTACGAGATCCGCATCAAGGGCCCCAGCGTATTCAAGGGCTACGTACAGCGCCCCGACCTCACTGCCGCCGCATTCGATGAAGAGGGCTTCTTCAAGATGGGAGACGCGGTGCGTCTGCAGGACCCCTCCGATCCTGCACGCGGCCTGTCGTTCGCCGGCCGCGTGGCCGAGGACTTCAAACTCACCAACGGCACCTGGGTCCGTACCGGCGCGGTGCGCCTTACGCTGGTCGAACAATGCGCGCCGCTGCTCAACGATGCAGTGATCTGCGGCCACGACCACGACTACCTGGCGGCGCTGGCCTGGCCCAACGTCGCAGCCTGCCGGAGTCTTGCGCCCGAACTGTCGGAGCTCGACGCCGAGGCGCTGGTCCGGCACCCCATCGTCGTCGAAGCCATTCGCACTCGGCTACACGCGCCGGCGAGCGGCAAGGGCGCCAGTCTGTCCGTGCGTCGCGTGATGCTGATGGCGGAACCGCCGTCGATGGACGCGAACGAAATCGCCGACAAGGGCTACGTAAATCAGGCCGCCACGCGGGCACGCCGCGCCCATCTGGTCGAAGCCCTGTTTCATCCCGAACCCGAAAGCCACATTGCCTGCGCGCGATAAGCCCGCCCGCACGACACCAACTCAAGAGGAGACTGTCATGCAAGTTCAACGTAACGTTTACCGCGAAGATCACGAGATGTTCCGCGAAACCGCCCGCCGCTTCCTGGAGCGCGAGTGCCTGCCCAAGCAGGGGGCATGGGACAAGGCCGGCAAGGTGGATCGCGAAACCTGGCTCAAGGCCGGTCGCGAAGGTCTGCTGTGCGTGACGCTGCCCACAGAGTACGGTGGTGGTGGCGGTGACTTCGGCCACTCGGCCGTGTTCAACGAAGAACTGGCGCGCGTCGGTGTCAGCGGCCTGGGCTTCGGCGTGCATTCGGACATCATCGCCCCGTACATCGCACGCATCGCCAACGAAGAGCAGAAGCAACGCTGGCTGCCGAAGGTGTGTTCGGGCGAGGCCATTCTCGCCATCGGCATGACCGAACCGGGCACCGGCAGCGACCTGAAGGCCGTACGCACCACCGCCATTCGCGACGGCGACGAGTACGTGATCAACGGCAGCAAGACCTTCATCTCGAACGGCCTGAACTGCGACCTGATCATCATGGTCTGCAAGACCGATCCGGCGGCCGGTTCGCGCGGTGTGAGCCTGATCATGGTGGAAGCCGACCGAGAGGGTTTCCGCCGTGGGCGCAAGCTGGAGAAAGTCGGCCAGCACGCCCAGGACACGGCCGAGCTGTTCTTCGACAACGTGCGGGTGCCGGTGTCGAACCTGCTGGGAGAGGAAGGCAAGGGCTTCGCCTACCTGATGGGCGAACTGCCGCAGGAGCGCCTGTCGATCGCCGTCAGCGCTGCCGCCAAGCTCGAGGCGTGCCTCGATCACACGATCGCCTACGTGAAGGAGCGCAAGGCCTTCAACCAGACCGTCTGGGATTTCCAGAACACCAAGTTCAAGCTCGCAGACATCAAGGCACAGGCCGTTGCCGTGCGCGTGATGGTGGACTACTACCTCAGCGAACATATCCGCCGTCGCCTCTCCCTTGAAGAAGCCGCCATCGCGAAGCTCTACGCCACCGAGGCGCTGGGCAAGGCGCTCGACGAAATGGTGCAGTTGCACGGCGGCTACGGCTACATGCTCGAGTACCCGGTGGCGCGCGCGTTCGCCGATTCGCGTGTCACCCGCATCTACGGCGGCACCAGCGAAGTGATGCGCGACCTCATCTCCCGCAAGCTCTGAACCCCTATCCCCAAGACAACCCTACAGCCATACACCTGACAGGAGACTCTCCATGACTCGCAAGGTCTTTGTTGCCGGCGCCGGCATGATCCCGTTCAAGAAGCCGGGCACCAGCGACACCTATGACGTGATGGGCGCCACCGCCACGCGCCAGGCGCTGGCCGATGCCGGCGTCGACTACAACCTCGTGCAGCAGGCCTACGTCGGCTACGTGTACGGCGATTCCACATGCGGCCAGAAGGCGCTTTACGATGTCGGCATGAGCGGCATTCCGGTGATCAACGTCAACAACAATTGCGCCACGGGTTCGTCGGCACTGTTCCTGGCCCGCCAGGCCGTGGCAAGCGGCGCCGTGGAATGCGCGCTGGCGCTCGGCTTCGAGTTCATGGGCCCGGGCGCGCTGAAGTCGGTCTGGACCGACCGACCGAGCGCGTTGGAACGCGCGCTCAACCTGACCGACAAGCTGGTCGGCAAGACCGAAGGCATGAGCAACGCCATCCGCCAGTTCGCCGGCGCCGGCCAGACGCACATGCGCAAGCACGGTACCAAGCTGGAAACGTTCGCGAAGATCCGCGCCAAGGCCAGCCGCCACGCCGCGAACAACCCGCTGGCGGTATTCCGCACCGTGGTCAGCACCGAGGACGTGATGAACGCGCCGATGCTGTGGGATGGCGTGCTGACCCGCCTGATGGCCTGCCCTCCGACCTGTGGCGCGGCCGCTGCCATCGTCGTATCGGAAGCCTTCGCCCGCAAGCATGGGCTGCGCACTGACGTGCTGATCGCCGCCCAATCGCTGACGACCGATCGCGCCAGCAGCTTCGAGAGCGACATGATCCGTCTGGTGGGCTTTGACATGACGCGTGAAGGTGCGCGCCAGGTCTACGAGCAAGCCAGCATCGGCCCGCAGGACGTCGACGTGATCGAGCTGCATGACTGCTTTGCGCAGAACGAACTGCTGACCTACGAAGGCCTCGGCCTGTGCGACGAAGGCTGCGCCGAGAAGCTGGTCAATGACGGCGACAACACCTACGGCGGCAAGTGGGTGGTCAACCCGTCCGGTGGCCTGCTCTCCAAGGGTCATCCACTCGGCGCCACGGGTCTGGCGCAATGCTACGAGATGGTCCAGCAGCTGCGCGGCAACGCCGATCAGCGCCAGGTGGCCGGCGCGCGTAACGCGCTCACGCACAACCTTGGCCTGGGCGGCGCCTGCGTGGTGACGCTCTACCAAAAGCACGACTGAAGGAGCCCCCAATGATCGACAAGAAGCATATCGGCAAGGTCATCGCGGATTTCCGCACGTCGGCGCCCGCGAGCCAGTTGCGCTTCTTCGCCAAGGCCACCGGCGAGACGCGTGCGATCTACACCGACGAGGCAGCCGCACGCGACGCCGGCCATCGCGGCCTGCCGTTGCCGCCGACGTTCCTGTTCTCGCTGGAACTGGTGAACCCGCCGAGCGGCTGGCGCGAGGAACTGGGCATTCGCACCGAGCGCATCCTGCACGGCGAGCAATCGTTCACGTATCACCGCATGGCCTACGCCGGCGATGTGCTGCACTTCCGCACCACCATCACCGACATCTACGACAAGCGGAATGGCGCCCTGGACTTCGTGGTGCGCGAGACCCGTGTCACCAACCAGGACAACGAGCACGTGGCGGACCTGCGCAGCGTGCTGGTACAGCGCAATGGATAAGCGGAGGGGTTCCATGAGTATGCCGAATTTCGAACAGATCCAGGTGGGCGACACGCTGCCGCCCCTGACGCTGGAGCCGATCAACCGCACCACGCTGGCGTTGTTCGCCGGCGCGTCGAACGACCACAACGCGATCCATATCGACATCGACTACGCCCGCAAGGCAGGCATGCCAGACGTGTTCGCGCACGGCATGCTGTCGATGGCGTACCTGGGCCGGTTGCTGACTCTGTGGGTTGACCAGCGCCAGATCCGCGACTTCGGCGTGCGCTTCGTCGGCATCACCCATCTGGGCCATCGCATCACTTGCACAGGCCACGTGGTCGAGAAGTTCGAAGCCGACGGCGAGCGCCGCGTGAAGGTCGAACTGCGCACCGCGAACCAGTACGACGAAACGAGGATCCTGGGCGACGCAGTCGTCGCCCTGTAACAAGCTGTTCAAGCCACCCATCATCACCAAAGGAGTCAAGACATGGGAGCACTCGAAGGCAAGGTGGCACTGGTCACCGGTTCCGGCCGTGGCATCGGCCACGCCATCGCACAACGCCTGGCACGCGAAGGCGCGCGCCTGGTCATCAATGATCTGGATGCGGAGCCCGCCCACGCCACCGTGGAAGCGTTGCGCAAGATGGGCGTGGAAGCCGTGGCCTGCGTAGGCAACGTGACGGCACCCGACTTTGCCGACCGCTTTATCGGCACGGCGATGTCCGAGTTCAAGGGCATCGACATCATCGTCAACAACGCCGGGTTCACCTGGGACGACGTGGTGCAGAAGATGAGCGACGAGCAGTGGCACGCGATTCTCGACTGCCACATGACGGCCCCGTTCCGCATCCTGCGGGCCGCGTATCCGCACATCAAGGCGCTGCACGCTGCTGACAAGGAAGCGGGCCGCGAGGTCTATCGCAAGATCGTCAACATCTCGTCGACGTCGGCGCTGAACGGCAATGCCGGGCAGATCAACTACTCGGGCGCCAAGGCCGGCGTGATTGGCATGACGCGCGCCATCGCACGCGAGTGGGGCCGCTTCAACGTCAACGTGAACGCCGTGGCATTCGGCCTGATCCATACGCGCATGACCTCGGCCGACGCGAATGCGGGCGCCACCGTGAACATTGAAGGCCGCGAGATTCGCGTCGGGCTGAATCCGGAGATGCTCAAGTCGCACGCTCAGCGCAATCCGCTCGGCCGGGGCGGCACGCCGGAAGAAGCCGCTGGCGGCGTCTACCTGTTCTGCTCGCCGGATTCGAACTACATCACGGGCCAGACCATCGCCGTGGCCGGTAACCTGCAGTAACAGGCAGGCTGTTGATCCGAAGCGCGCCAGCGCCAGCCATGACTGCCCGTCATGCGCAGACGTCGGCACCAATGAAAAAGCCCCGGCCGCTCATCTGCGGCCGGGGCTTTTTCTCGTGAGAGTCGCAAGCTTCAGAACGTGCTCACCACCTTCCTCACCGCGTCTGCCATCTTGCCCGCCAGGTAGATATGGCCTGCGGGAGTCGGATGCACCCCGTCGGCGGAGATGTAGATATCGCTATTGCCATCCCCCTTCGGGTTGGCGACGTTCCCCGTGCCGGTCTGCCACTGCTCCGCCATGTTGTCGATGAAGTAGAAGTTGGCGCGGGTGCCAACGGCCGCCTTGATGGCGTCCTGATGCGCCTGAAGCTCGCAACCGGGCGACCACGGCCCCACAACGAACACCACGGTGTTGGGCAGGTTCTTCTGCACGTCATCGAACAGGGCGGTGGCTTCCGCCTTGAATTCGTCCGTCGATGTGCAGGCATCATTAAGCCCGCCGGCGATGACGACCACGTGCGGCTTGAACGGATAGACATCGGTGGCGACACGGTCGCGGAACTTGAGTTTCGGCGCTGGGGCGGCCAGATAGCCGGTGGAGCCTACGCCGGACTGATACATGTCGTTCCAGCCCACCAGATAGCCAAGCTTGGCCGCATAGTTGTCGAAGCTGTAGCCTAGTCCGGCCATCCCCTCCGTAATGGAGTCTCCCAGTATGACAGCCCGCACCTTCGGCACCACCGGTGGCGCCGTGACGGAATCCCCGGGGGCGATCCGCAGTCCGCCGAATCGCATGTTAGGCGTCTCGATACGGATCTTTCGGGACTTCCTCGCCCCCTGGAAGTCGACGCGCGTGAGGTACAGGTTGCCGTCGTCCGGGTACGCAACCGGTGTGGTGGAGGCATACTGCCCATCCACCAGAATCCGGTGCGCCGATATCTGGTAGTTGCCCTTTACCAGGATCTCGAACGTTGGCGCGTCGGTGACGAACTCGATGTAGTAGACGTTGGAATCGCGGCCCAATCCGCCGTAGTTCACTGCCGTATTCTTGACGAGCAGATCATCCGGGAACGCGGTGCCGGCCGTTTCCATGGCGCCGATATAGCGCAGCGACGGATCGTTAGGTGGCACAAGCGTGCTGTCCTTGATCGTCGACGGCATGTTGGCCGTGCCAGCCGTAATGATCGGCGGTGACGTCATGGTGGTTGGCGCCCCACCATCCGCCAAGGCCGACTTGAGCAGCGCCTTGGTGGTCTGCAACTCCGTCACCGTCGCGGGCGGATTGGTAGTGGTCGGTGGCGTTACTGGCGTCACCGGCGTTGATGGCGTGGTGCCCGGCGCTGCTGGGCTCGCGGTGCCGGAGCTGCCGCCCGAAGCCTGCGTTGTACCATCCCCACCACCGCCTCCGCAGCCAGATACGAGTCCGACCGCCAGGGCCATCGACAAAGCAGCAAGTTTTGATTTCATCCCGTTCTCCTTTCTTTTTTTGAATTATTTGCATGAAGTGAGCACGGCGGCACTCCGCCAGAGGGCCTAATTTCGCATCCAACTTTTGAATTACCTCTGTCGTGGATATCGGATCCAGAACTCAGACTTTCGGCCCATGAATCTCCACCTGACAATCTGTTCGCGCAGCTATTGACCTCTCTGCAATCAGGGGCCGAGGAACAGGGCCGATCGCGGCACTGCGCCAATCTCACGATTGTCATTCCGGTACGGTGCCGGGTGTCGCGAGCATTGACGCAACACATGCTCCAGACACATGCCGATTGAACGTTCCTGCCGTGGGAACGTTCAAGCATCGTGGATGCCAATCAAATCCCGCTATTGCTTTCAACGCAAAAGCCGTTATGCTTGGCGCTGTTTTGACATCCTCGTAGATCGTGCGTCATCTGGCCCGCCGGCATTCATGGATTGCCGGATTCCTTCTGATCCTGTTCCTGTCGGTGCAACTGGCGACCGCCGCCTATGCTTGCACGATGGGCATGAACTCGATGGATGAACATCCGTCGATGGAAGCGACGATGTCCTGCGCCGACATGGCCGAGCAGGATGCCGCGCAGAACGACGGCCAGAAAGCGCTTTGCATGAGCCATTGCCAGGCCAACGCGAAGCACGCGGACCACGCCACGCCGCAGATTCCGGCATTCATCCCGTTCCTCGTCAGCATCGTCGTCGAGCCCCCCGTGCTGGACGACGCGCCAATGCTTGCCGAGCGCGCGCAGAGCCAGCCACGCGCCCCGCCTCCGCCGCACGCCATTCTTCACTGCTGTTTCCGTACGTAGCCTCCGAAGCAACGCCAATTCCGTTCCGCCCCCGAAACCTCGGGCGCGGTGGCCGTTGTTTCCGGAGGCTTTATGTCATTCCCGCTTCGCCTGAGGCTGGCGCTGCTTTGCGCGTCCGCCCTCGGCATGTCGGTGTCGCACGCCGCGTCACCACACGCCGTCCCTTCCCTGTCGCTTGAAGAGGCCGCTGCTCTCGCCACGACACATGCGCACGACGCAGAAAACACGCGTGGGGCCGTAGAGGCTGCCGTGCAGATGGCCGTGGCGGCCGGGCAGTTGCCCGATCCCGTCCTGAAGGTTGGACTGAATAATGTCCCGACCGATGGCCCCGACAAGTTCTCGCTGACCCGCGAAAGCATGACCATGCGGTCGGTCAGCGTGATGCAGGAGTTCACGCGCTCGGACAAACGCCGGGCCCGTGCGGCACGCTTCGAGGCCGAGGCCGCCTCGGCCGACGCCCAACGCATGGTCGGCATGACCAATGTCCAGCGCAGCGCCGTGGCCGCATGGATCGACCGCTGGTACGCCGAACGGGCCGCGGCACTCCTTGCCAGTCACGAGCAACCCCTGAGCCTGACGCTGGAAGCGGCCAACGCCGCCTACCGCAGCGGCCGCGGCACCCGCGCCGACGTGTTGTCCGCGCAATTCGAAGTGCAGAAGCTGCGCGACCGCGAGAACGAAAACCAGGCGGCTCTCGACACCGCCAACGTGAATCTCACCCGCTGGATCGGCACCGATGCGAGCCGCCCCCTGGGCGATCCCCCCGCGCTGACAGTTCCGGATCGCGTCGCGCAACTTGCCCGGAGCCATTTCGACGGTGTCCCCGAGGTTGCCGCGGCGCAGCGCGACGTCGCGCTCGCGGAGTCCGAGATCCGCGTGGCGGACGAGGCCCGCAAGCCTGACGTCTCCCTGGAACTGATGTACAGCCAGCGCGGCTCGGCCTATTCAAACCTCGCCTCGATCAATGTGAGCATCCCCTTGCCCTGGGATCGCGCCAACCGGCAGGACCGCGAAGTCGCTGCCCGGCTCGCGCAGGCCACGGCGGCACGTGCGAAAGCGGAGATGATCCGGCGCGACACCGATGCCGTGGTCGGCGCCAGGCTCGCCGAGTTGCGCCGCAACCTGGAACGCCTGAAACGCTACGACGACGCCACGCTGCCGCTTACCAATGCCCAGGCGGAGGCCGCGTTGACGGCCTATCGCGCCAATGCCGGGTCTCTGCAGGCTGTGGCCGATGCCAATCATCGTGTCATCGATACCTCGCTGGAGCGGCTATCGCTGGAACAACGCACGACCCGACTCTGGGCCGAACTCACCTTCCTGACACCGTTGCCTACCGCACAAACCGAACCCGCCAACAAGGATCTTCCATGAACGCACGACTGACCATCACGGCGACTTGCCTGGTCCTGATTGGCGTGGCCGGCTACAGCGGGTATCACCTTGGCGCATTGCACACCATGCCGGCAACGTCCGCCACGCAAGGCGACAGGAAAATTCTCTACTGGCACGACCCCATGGTCCCCGGCCAGCGATTCGACAAACCCGGCAAGTCACCCTTCATGGATATGCCGCTGGTACCGGTCTATGCCGACGGCGATGACGCAGGGAATGGCGTGAATAAGGGCGGCGTCAGCATCGACAGCCGCATCGCACAGAACCTTGGCATCCGCACGGCGGAAGTGAAATCCGCCCATATGGGCGCAGTGGTTGAGGCACCCGGCAACGTGGCGATCGACGAGCGCAGCATCCGCGTGATCCAGGCTCGCACTACCGCCTTCGTGCAGCACGTCGGTGTGCGCGCCACCCTAGATCCGGTACGGCAGGGCCAGACGCTGGTCACTTTCTACGCGCCAGACTGGGTCGCCGCGCAAGAAGAGTACCTGGCGGTGATGCGCTTGCCCGTCAGCCTGCAGACGGATCTGGCGAGCGCCGCCAAAGCGCGGATGCTGCAGTCGGGCATGACGCAGAGTCAGGCCGATGCGGTCATCCGCACCGGCAAGCTGCAATCGGCGCAGAGCATCGCCAGTCCGCTGGATGGCCTGGTCACCGAAATCGCGGTACGCGAAGGGATGACGATCAGCCCGGGCATGACGCTGTTCCGCCTGGCCGATCTCACTCAGGTCTGGGTGATTGCCGAAGTGCCGGAAGCCCAGGCGCGCAGCATCGCACCGGGCCAGACCGTGACGGTGTCTGCCACCGCCGCGCCGGATCCCGTGCAAGGCAAGGTCGACGCGATTCTGCCCGACGTTGACCCTGCCACGCGCACCATCAAGGTCCGCATCGTGCTGCCGAACAAGCAGCGTCGCCTTGTGCCCGGCATGTTCGCCAGCGTCCGCTTCGAAAACGGCGACCGGCAAGACGTGCTGCAGATCCCGACCGAGGCAGTGATCCGCACGGGGCAGCGGAGTCTCGTCATGGTCGATGCCGGCCAGCGGGGTTATGTCTCTACCGAGATCCGCACCGGGCGCGAGGTCGACGGCATGACCGAGGTGATCTCCGGACTGCGTGCCGGACAGCGCGTCGTAACGTCCGGCCAGTTCCTGATCGATTCCGAAGCCAGCCTGCGCGGCACGTCGGAGCGGCTGGAAACCCCGGTCACAGCTTCTGCGCCGTCGGCACCATCGACACCATCGACGGCAACACAGGAGCACGAAGCCACGGGTCGCATCGAAGCCGTGAACGCCGACAGCCTGACGATCTCCCATAGTGCAGTACCCTCGGCGCAGTGGGGTGCCATGACGATGGATTTCGCCGCACATGATGCAGCCCAGCTCAAGGGACTGAAACCGGGCGATCGCATCCGCTTCCGCTTTCATCTGGCCGAAGACGGCACGGCCATGCTGTCGTCGGTGCAGCCCGCAGGTGCCGAAGGAGGTCAGCGATGATTGCACGCATCATCCTCGCGTCGATCCGCAACCGCTTCCTGGTGCTGCTGGCCACGATCATGCTGACGGCCTGGGGGCTATGGGCAGTCGGCACCACGCCGCTCGACGCGCTGCCGGATCTGTCCGATACCCAGGTCATCATCCGCACCCCGTTCCCGGGCCAGGCGCCGCAGATCGTCGAGAACCAGGTCACCTACCCGCTCACCACGACGATGTTGTCCGTGCCGGGGGCCAAGACCGTGCGCGGCTATTCCTTCTTCGGCGATTCCTTTGTCTACGTGCTGTTCGAGGACGGAACCGACCCATACTGGGCCCGCTCCCGCGTGCTGGAGTACCTGAACCAGGTGCAGTCACGTCTGCCGGCGGCCGCCAGGCCCGCACTGGGGCCCGACGCCACCGGTGTGGGATGGGTCTATGAGTATGCGCTGGTCGATCGCACCGGCAAGCACGACCTGAGCCAGTTGCGCGTGTTGCAGGACTGGTTCCTGCGCTTCGAGCTGAAGTCGCTGCCGAACGTCTCCGAGGTAGCCTCGCTGGGCGGCATGGTGCGGCAATACCAGGTAGTGCTGAAGCCTGACCGCCTACGTGCCTACAACCTTCCGCAGGCGAAGGTGATCGCCGCGATTCGTGGCGCCAACCAGGAGGCAGGCGGCTCGGTGCTGGAGCTAGGCGAAGCCGAGTATATGGTCAGGGCATCGGGCTACCTGAAGACACTCGACGATTTCCGGCAGATTCCAATCGAGACCAGCGCGGCCGGTGTTCCGGTGCGCCTTGGCGACGTCGCGACGATCCAGTTCGGGCCCGAGATGCGACGTGGCATCTCCGACCTCAACGGCGAAGGCGAAGTGACGGGCGGCGTCATCGTGATGCGTTCGGGCAAGAACGCGCTGGAGACGATCGACGCCGTCAAGGCCAAACTTGCAGTGCTGAAGAAGAGCCTGCCCGCCGGCGTCGAGATTGTCACGACCTACGACCGCTCCGCGCTGATTCATCGCGCGGTGAACAACCTCTCGTACAAACTGGCCGAAGAGTTCGTGGTCGTCGCGCTGGTCTGTCTGATCTTCCTGTTCCACCTGCGCTCCGCGCTGGTTGCCATCGTGTCGCTGCCGCTTGGCGTGCTGGCTGCCTTCCTCGTCATGCGGTATCAGGGCGTCAACGCCAACATCATGTCGCTCGGCGGCATCGCCATTGCAGTCGGCGCCATGGTCGACGCCGCAGTGGTAATGATCGAAAACGCGCACAAGCATCTGGAACGCTGGCATGCCGATCACCCCGGGCGGCCACTCTCCGGCGACGACCGCTGGCGCGTGATTGGCGCATCCGCAGCGGAAGTCGGTCCCGCGCTGTTTTTCTCGCTGTTGATCATCACGCTGTCTTTCATCCCGGTGTTCACGCTGGAAGCACAGGAAGGCAAGATGTTCTCGCCGCTGGCCTTCACGAAGACCTACTCGATGGCGGCTGCGGCAGGCCTCTCGGTGACACTGGTGCCGGTGCTGATGGGTTACCTGATTCGCGGCCGCATTCCCGCCGAGCAGGCCAACCCGCTGAACCGCTGGCTCATTCGCGCCTACCAGCCAATCCTGACCCGCGTGCTGGCCTATCCGCGCGCGACCATCGCACTGGCGGTTGTTGCGCTGGTGGCCACCGCCTGGCCAATCATGCGGATTGGCGGCGAGTTCATGCCGCCGCTCGATGAAGGCGATCTGCTCTACATGCCCTCCGCTTTGCCCGGCCTTTCCGCTGGCAAGGCGGCGCAATTGCTGCAGCAGACCGATCGGCTGATCAAGTCGGTGCCGGAAGTCGCCACGGTGCAGGGCAAGGCCGGCCGTGCCGATTCGGCCACCGACCCGGCCCCGCTGGAGATGTTCGAAACCACAATCCAGTTCAAGCCACGCGACCAGTGGCGCCCGGGCATGACACCCGACAAACTCGTCGAAGAACTTGATCGCGTGGTGAAGATTCCGGGACTTTCCAACATCTGGGTGCCACCGATCCGCAACCGCATCGACATGCTGGCCACCGGGATCAAGAGCCCGGTTGGCATCAAGGTGGCAGGCACCGACCTGAAGGAGATCGATCGGCTTGCCACCCGCATCGAAGAAGCCGTGAAGCCCGTTCCCGGGGTCACCTCGGCACTGGCGGAACGCCTGACCGGCGGGCGCTATATCGACGTTGACATCGACCGCGCGGCCGCTGGCCGGTACGGGCTCAATATCGGCGATGTGCAGGCCGTCGTCTCCTCGGCGATTGGTGGCGAAAACATCGGCGAAGTGGTCGACGGGCTGGCCCGCTATCCCATCAACGTGCGCTACCCGCGCGACTATCGCGATTCGGTCGAGCAACTGCGGAGCCTGCCCATCGTGACTGACCGTGGCCAGCAGATCGTGCTTTCCGACGTCGCCCGCATCCGAGTGGAACAGGGTCCGCCGATGCTGCGCAGCGAGAACGCACGGCTGTCGGGGTGGATCTACGTCGACATCCGTGGGCGCGACCTGCGCTCCGCGGTGCGCGACATGCAGGCGGCGGTGAGCAAGGCGGTACCGATGCCTGCGGGCTATTCGCTGAGCTGGTCCGGTCAGTTCGAGTATCTGGAACGTGCCGCGGCGAAGATGAAGGTAGTGGTGCCGTTCACGCTGCTGATCATCTTCGTGCTGCTCTACCTGGTCTTCGGTCGACTCGACGAGGCACTGCTGATCATGGGCACGCTGCCCCTGGCGCTGATCGGCGGCTTCTGGCTGCTTTATCTGCTCGGCTACAACCTGTCGGTAGCCGGCGTGGTCGGCTTCATCGCGCTGGCCGGCGTTGCCGCGGAGTTCGGCGTGATCATGCTGCTCTATCTCAAGCACGCCTGGGAGGATAGCCAGGCACGCGGCATCACCGACATCAACGCCCTGCTCGCCGCCATCCAGGAAGGCGCTGTGCAGCGCGTGCGGCCCAAGGCGATGACCGTCGCCGTCATCCTGGCAGGCCTGATCCCGATCATGTGGTCACACGGCACCGGCTCCGAAGTCATGCAGCGCATTGCGGCGCCGATGGTTGGCGGCATGGTGACGGCGCCGCTGCTGTCGCTGTTCGTGGTGCCCGCCGTGTACCTGTTGATCCGCCGTCGCGAAACGAAGACTTCCCCATCATTCACTCACACGTCCGTCAAGGAGCAAGCATGAAAACCTCTCTCACCTCTCGCGCCTCCCGCGCCTCTCTCCACGCAGCCGTCTTCGCGCTCGCCGTTGGCCTGATGCCTCCGACGTTCGCGGCCGGCATGGACGGCAGTGCCGGCATGGACATGAAGCCCGCCGCCAAGGCAATGAAGACACCGCAGCCCGTCTCGGCCGAAGTCCGGAAAGTCGATCCCGCAGCCGGCAAGGTCACGCTCAAGCACGGCCCGATCATGAACCTGGGCATGCCGCCGATGACGATGGCATTCCCGGTCAAGGACCCGGCGATGCTGACAAACCTGAAGGAAGGCGACAAGGTGTCGGCAACGTTCGACAACGTGGACGGCAAGATCACGGTCACCGACTTGCGCAAGTAGCGCGATCGAGCCGCGCCGACGACCGGGATGGTTTGCCATCCCGGCAAAAAAAGTCGCCGCGACCATCGCGGTCGCGGCCGAAAAGGGGGCATGTTCGAAAGAAGGAGTCCTCGGACTTTCGTTATCCCCTGGTGTGAGGCGATCCGTGGCCGAACGTGCTCCGTTCGTGGATCTGGCCGTCGCGCCCGTGTATCAGCAACTCAGCCCTTGTTCGCTTCGCCAGTTGCGTGACGATGTCGATGGCCGCCTCTCGTGTCTGATACCGCGTGCGGGTTCCCGTCCCTTCGATTGCGATGGCCCACTCACTGCCGTGAGGGAGGACATGAATGTCGCCTGACATGCTGCGCCTCCGTTGACTTCGATGGCGCTATGCCTGCACGCTGGCAAGCACACCCACGTCGCATGACTCGATCGGTTCGATCGGCTCGCTTGCGTGGGCTTCGCGCTCATAGATCATCAACATTGCACGTTCTTTAATGGCCTTGTGCACCCCCGCGGCAATCGCGGCGCCACGAGACGCGTATGCATTCAGCTGGCCATCGGATTCCACGGCCCAGTGGTTGTCCTGGGTGACCAGCACCTTCACGATAGATGTCGACATGCATGATCCGGTAGAAGTGGGTATGAATAAGTTCTACTCGGTATCCGCAGGCAGCGATGTAGGACGTTTTCCTATTCTGCGAGAAGGGGTGCGTCCGTCACGGCGCCATGCGAGCCGACTGGACCGTCAGCACGAAAGCGGGCCACTATCGCAGACCACTATCGGCTCCGATCAGGGATGCATTCAGGCAATGATTGAGTATGGATACGGGCGCTATTTTTCCGCCTTGCCCTGCATGACCATGATGGTCTGCTGCATCAGCGCGCAAAGCGTCTCCTTCGGTCCTTCAACGGCAAATACTTCGGCCTGCGTCACGATCAGCGTGCGTCCCGCGCGGACGACGCTGCCCCGGGCAATCAGCTTGTCGCCATTGGCGGGCGCCAGAAGATTCAGCTTGTACTCGACCGTCAGAACCGACGCGCCCGCCGGCACAAGCGACATCGCGGCGTAACCGCCCGCCGAGTCGGCGATGGTACCGACCACGCCACCGTGAACGTAACCATGCTGCTGTTCGATGCCGTCCCAGTGCGGCACGTGAATCTCGGTTCTGCCCGCCTCCACCACAGGCAGCGTGGCGCGGATCAGATGCATGACGTTCTGGGATTGAAAGCTCGCCTGGACAGCTTCCACGAAGTTTGCGTTGGCGGGTGTCACCGTGCCGTCTCCTTTTGTGCGTTGTAGTGTGCGCAGGATTGTGGCATGGAAACCGCCTGGCGAGCCGGAGCGTCCCCGCTCCGCTACTCCTACTCCTACTCCTACTCCTCCAGCTTCAGCCCGGTCTTCACGACGAAGGCTTTCCAGCGTTCATACTGCTCGCGAGCGTAACGATCGAGCGCCGGACCATCGGTGGCCATCACCTCGAACCCTGCCTGCGTCAGCTTGCGGTGGGTCTCCGGATCATTAAGGGCGGCCTGGAAGTCGCTGGTCAGCTTGCGCGCCACGGCCGGTGGCGTGCCGGACGGCGCGAACACGCCAATCCACGAGTACGCCTCGAAGCCCGGGAATCCGGACTCCGCCACCGTCGGCACATCGGGCAGATCAGGCAGTCGGTTGGCGCCGGTCACAGCGAGGGGCTTGATGCGCCCCGCAGCGATCTGGCCCTTGAGCGCGGCGTAGCTCAGCAGCGTCAGGCTCGACACGTTCCCCAGCACGGCCTGCACAGCCGGCCCCCCGCCGGCGTAAGGCACGTGCAGCAGTTCCACCCCGGCCTGACGCTTCAAGTCCTCCGCGACGAGATGGTTCATCGAACCAAGACCGGTGGACGCGTAGCTGTACTGATTGGGCGCGCGCCGCGCGGCATCCAGGAATCCGCGCAGGTCCTTGCCGGGCACCGACGGATGGGCACCGATCACCAGTGGGAAACGCAGCGCCAGCGTGACACCGGAGAAATCCTTGAAGGTGTCATACGGCAGCCGGGATTTCGCGATGGGATTGATCGCATGGGTATCGAAGCTGATCAGCAAGGTGTTGCCGTCCGGCGCGGAGCGCGCCACGTACTGCGTCGCGACCTGACTCGCGGCGCCGGGACGGTTCTCCACCACCACGGGACGCCCTAACACCTCCGCCAACTTGGGCTGCACGATGCGCGCGGCGATATCCGTGCTGCCCCCGGGCGGGAAGGTGACGACGAGCTTCAATGGCGTTCCACTATCCGCCCAGGCGGAAGTCGGCAACATGCCGCCGGGCAGACACAGCGCGGACAGCGCGGCGATGACGGCAAGCCTGCCGCGTTGCGCGCGCGGCATCCCGCCAGAAGCGGCCGGCGTGGTTTGCCGGCGCGAGGAGAAACAAGGGAACAGCATGGTACGGCCCTCCTGTCATCCAGATGCAAAGCAGATATCGACTCAGCCCATCCACTGGCTGACCGGTGCCGCGGCATCCTGCAACTCCTGCGTGATGACGTCCACCAGCGCGGGACCGTCATGCTCCAGCGCGGCGCGAATGGCTGCGTCGAGCATCGCGGGATCTTCCACGCGCCACGCGCGCACGCCAAAGGCCTCGGCCACGCGCGCGTGATCGGTGCGGCTGAAATCCACGGAGAAGTAGCGGCGGTCGTAGCCGGCCTTCTGGCTCGCCTTGATCCAGCCGAACACCGAGTTCGAGAACACGATCATCTTCAGCGGGATGCGGCGGCGTACCAGCGTTTCCATCTCGCCGCAGGTAAAGCCGAAACTGCCATCGCCCATCACGGAGACAACCGTGGTGCCAGGGCGACCCAGCGAAGCGCCGATACCGGCCGCCAGCGAGAAACCCAGCGCACCATGCGCGCGATTGGTGATGAACTGCCGGCCGGCGCGTCGGCTCTCGTGATAGGCGGAGAAATACGGGCAAGGTGTGCCAGGGTCCGCCACCACGATGGCGTCCTCGGGCAAGAGGCGGTTGAGCGTATCGACCACGCGCTCGGGCTTGATCGGCCGCTCCAGCGAGGCCGCCAGCGGTGCGAAGCTCGCACGCTTGGCCGCGCGCGCGACTTCCACCAGCGCGCGCCCGTCGGCGGTATCGGCACGGCGCATCGGCAGTCGGTCACGCACTGCGGCGTTCAACATGCGAAGGGCCAGCAAGGCATCGCCCACCATACCAACGTCGGTGTTGTAGTTGGCCGCGATCACCATTGGATCGATGTCGATATGCAGGATCGGCACGTTGCGGCCGGGGAAGCGCCAGTGCTCGGTGGTGGTGGAGCCGGCGCGGCAACCGATAAACAGCACGACATCGGCATTGGCCACCAGATCGCGGGTGGCCGGGATGCCGCCATTGGCGCCTACCACGCCGGCGTTGAGCGGGTGCGTATCGGCCAGGCTGCCCTGGCCGCTGACCGTGGTGCACACCGGCGCGTTGAGCGAGGTCGCGAGCGTGTCCAGCTCAGCGCAGGCGCCCGAAATCACCACGCCACCGCCGCAGATGATCAGCGGCGCGCGCGCTTCGGTCAGACGGCGCGCGGCGCGATCGACCTCGTCGGGGTCCGGCGCGTAGCGCAGCGCCGGGAAACGATCGTGACCGGCCTGAGCCCAGATCCCGGCCGGGTCCACGTCATGCTTCTGAACGTCATAGGGGAGGCACAGATGCGCCGAACCCGGCTTGCCGGTCGTCATGGCGCGGAAGGCAGCGCGCACGGCGTCGGGAATCTGATCGGCACGGTCGATCGTGGTGTTCCACTTGGTCAGTGGCCGATACAGGGATTCCTGGTCCAGCTCGGTCAGGGGGTATTTGCCGCGCGAGTTGACGGATACATCGGACGTAATGCCCAGCACCGGCACCGACGATTCATTGGCCTCCACCAGCCCCGGCAACAGATATGTGGCGCCTCCTCCACTCGGACCCTCACACACGCCGACCTTGCCCGTGACGCGGGCGTAGGCGTCCGCCATGTACGCGGCGCTGCGCTCGTCGCGCGCCAGCACGTGGTCCATGCCATGGTCCAGACGGGCCAGAGCATCGTAAAAAGGCAGGCTGGTATCGCCACACAAGCCAAAAATGTGCTTCACACCGTTGAGCTGGAGCATACGCACCATCGCTTCGGCGCCGTTCATCTTGGTCATCCGCTTGATCTCCATTGATCGGCCGGGTGAAGGAAGCGCCGGCGTCCGATGGAGCATACTCGAAAGAATACTTTTAAGTATACTTAATCGTATGCAAGAATCCGGACAGCAATTGCCGATGCCGGGTGCAGACAAGGGCATCTGGTAGCGCGCGCGGTATGATCCGTGCGATTCAAGAATCCCATCGGGCAGAAACAAGCATGAATTCGCCTATTTCCACGACTCGGCGCAAGCGCGGTTCCGACGTGTTCCAGACGCTGCGCGACATGGCCATCTCCTACGCACTGAAACCGGGCGAGCGTCTCAACGAAATCGAACTGGCGGAGCAACTCGGCGTGAGCCGCACGCCGGTGCGTGAGGCACTGGCGCGGCTGGCCACGCATGGCTTCCTGGAGGAGTCGAGCCGTGGCTACGTCCGCCGGCCGCTCGACATCCGCGAGATGCAGGACCTGTATGAGGCGCGCGTCGCCGTCGAACGCGAATGCCTGCGGCTTGCGTTCGAGCGTGCGTCAGCGGAGGGAATCGAGGAATTGGCCCGATACCTGGAGCACAGCCGTTCGGTCTCGCCCGATACGCCGGCACAGCAACTCGTTGAACTGGACGAGGGCTTTCATTTGCGTATCGCGGAGTTGTCCGGCAATGCGGAGTTGCGCCGGATGCTGGCCAGCCTGAACGAGCGCATTCGCTTCATCCGCTGGATCGACATGGAGAACGTGGGGCGCGACTCCACCCAGAGCGAGCACGCCGAAATCGTGGACGCGTTGAAGGCGCGCGACTGGCAACGCGCGGAGGCCCGTCTGACCTCGCATATCGCGCTACGCCGCGAGCAGATCGTCGACGCCATCAAGAAGGGCCTGGCGCGCGTCTATCTGGAGGGTGAAGCGGACTGAAGCCGATTGATGCGGATTGATGCGGATTGATGCGGATTGATGCGGGCCTCGCCGGTGGCCCATACATCCGGCGGTCAATCAGGCCGTTCGCATACTCAAGACAGCGTGGCTGGACACCATATCCGCCCAAAGCCGGGTCCGGATGCTGTTCCGTCCGGCCCGTTTGGCTTCATAGAGCAACATATCGGCAGCGGCAATCAACGCGCTTTCGGTGACCTCGGTATCGCTGGCCGAGAAATCGACGGAGAGCACCCCGATGCTGACCGTGGCGCGCATGCTCTTGCCATCGGGGCCGGGCACCTCACTGCCCGCCACCGCGGCGCGCATGTCCTCGGCCAGACTGGCGGCCGACTCGAAGTCCATCTGCGGCATGACGAGCAGGAACTCCTCCCCGCCGTAGCGAACGACGCTGTCCCGTGGCTCGTGGATGCGGTCCTGCAGCAGCATGGCAACGTGCATCAGCACGGCATCGCCACCCTGGTGGCCGTGGTTGTCGTTGACGCGCTTGAAATGGTCGATATCGCAAACCATCAGCGTCAGCCAGCGACGCTCGGCGCGAGCCCGCTCCAGCACCTGCGGCAGCAGCGTCGTGTGCAGATGCCGCCGGTTGAAGCAGGCTGTGAGATGGTCGCGGATGGATAGCGCCTTCAATGTACTGAGCGCCCGATACTCGTCGCGCCACAGCCGGTGATAGCGGCGCGCCGCGATGATGCCGAAGCTGTTGGTCAGCAGCAGAAGCATCGCCATCGTGACTTCGTCGGAGAACCTCGACTCCCCCCTTATCACGGCCAGCGCGATGAAGGCCGCCGTCGCGCCAAGGGCGATGCCAATCGCGGTGATGAGCCGATTTGGGATGAAGACGTAGATGACGATCAGCATGATGCAGAGCGACATCGCGTGCCAGGGCAACTCGCCGGGACGGAACCAGACGACCAGCATGAAGATCGCCATCCCGACGACCTCCGCCGCGCTGGCCACGGCCCGGTGGGCCAGCACCGACTCAGTTTTCCGGCGAATCAGATACAGACCGCCGCAGGCAGTCAGCGCAACGGTGATTCGCCCCAGCAGCAGCACGAGGAACGACGTCCCATAGCCCAGCGCGGCCAGATCGGTCAGGGAAAAGGCCAGATAAAACAGCGAACAGAACACCAGGGTGACCCGCAACGACGCCCGCGTGGTCCGCAGATGGTGTTGCTGAAACTCCCGCTCGAGCCCCGGATCCGAGAACTCGACCCGAACCGGATCAACAACGAAACTCATTTCGACGTCTGCTTCGGACATAAGCGCGTGGGTGACCAGTCGGCCCGGCGGTCATTGAATGTGCGCCATTGTCTCCTATTACAGCCTGGCAGCCGGAAAGAATCCTCAATCCTTGATCTGCCTGGCAGAAGCCCGCGACCTGTCAGATCAGCTCGCGATACAGCACTGACAGCGATTCGCTACCGGGAGCGCCTTCGCGCCACATGCGCGCAGCAAAGGCGTCCTCGAACTCCTCGGTGCCTTCCTCGAACATGTCGTAGACGTTGTCGTGCGACAGCCCCTTCTCCAACACCATCAACGCGGCGTCAACGGCCTTGCGGGCGCGCTCCGGCAGTTGCGGCTGCAGCGCCCTCAGGGCAGCAATCTCGGCTTGCACCTGCTCTTCGGTCTTCATCGTCATGTCGTATTTCCATAGTGTTGGCGGCAGTCGCGCCGGTGGGCATTATGCAACGGGATCGGGCCGGGCAATCGGGGCGCTTGCCCGGCCCGGACGATACGCGGACCCGTGTGCCGTGTCAGCCGCTCGGCGCGCCCAGGCGATACCCCCCTTATTCATTCCCCAGTTCCCTTGCGGCACGCATTACACTTAGCCTGCCGCGTGGCGATCGGGCGACTTCACCCGTGAGCCGGCGCCGCTCGACTTCTGCTTGCTCTACCCCAACAAGGAGATTTGTCATGGCTACCGCGCCCAATCCGTTCACCGATATCACCAAACTGCTGGAACAGTACAAGCTCCCCGGCGTCGACATGACTTCGATCATCGAAGCGCGGCGCAAGGATATCGAAGCCCTCGCGGAGGCCAACAGGATTGCCTATGAGGGCATGCAGGCACTCGTGCAGAAGCAGACTGAAATCCTGAGCAAGAGCATGCAGGAGATTCAGGCCACGGCCCAGAAGATGGCCACGAGTGGCAATCCCGCAGAGGCCATGACCAGGCAGGGCGAATTGGTACAGCAAGGCTTGCAGACAGCCTTCAACAACATGCGCGAACTGGCGGAAATGGCACAGAAATCGCAAGCCGAGGCACTGGCCGTGATCACCAAGCGTGCCGAGCAGAGCATCGCGGAAGCAAAAAGCCTGATGAAGCCGGCGGGCAAGTAGCCCCCTGGCCGCGAAGCCCGGCCTGACCGGTCGGGCCCGCCGGCCCGGAAGCGTCAATGTCTGATCGGACTGGAATACGGCATCAACATGGAGGACCGACTGGTGGCAGGCACCTAGTCCTGCGCGCCATTGCCTCCCGTTCGCCCCGCCTCGCCATCAATGCGCATCCGCGGCAGGAACTGCGGATATTCGCGCTGCATGAAGTCGATCAGCCCCTCACGCACGACGCAGCGAAGATCCCACGCCAGGCCCGAGGATGCAGCGGTGCACAGCACGCGAATCTGCATCGTGCGTTCCGTTGCGTCGGTCACCACCAGGTTGAAAAACCGCCGATCCCACTGGGGCGCATTGTTCACGATGCGCTCCAGCTCCTTGCGCAGCGGCGCCAGCGGCATCCCGTAGTCGACATGGAAGAACACCGAGCCCAGTAGCTGGGAGTTGTTGCGGGTCCAGTTCTGAAATGGCTTTTCGATGAAGTACTGCAGCGGGATGATCAGGCGCCGCTCGTCCCAAATCCGCAGCACCACGTACGTCGCCGTGATTTCCTCGACTCGGCCCCACTCGCCTTCGACGATCAGCACATCGTCGAGCCGGATCGGCTGCGTCAATGCAAGCTGCAACCCCGCGATCATATTGCTGAACACCGTCTTGCCAGCCAGGCCGGCGACCAGCCCGACCACACCTGCCGAGGCCAGCAGGCTGGCGCCGACCTGCCTCGCGCCGGGAAACGTCATCAGCAACATCGCCGCCCCGATCACCACCACCAACGCCATCGCGATGCGCGAGAGCACGCGTGTCTGGGTATGGATGCGGCGGGCATTCATGTTGTCCTCGACATCCACAGGGTGCCGGTCCAGCACGCCCTGCGCGAAGCCGGCAATGACCCGCGCCACGAGCCATGTCATGGCTGCGATCAACAGCAGGCCATTGACATGCCGCACATTGTCGATCCAGCGCAGTTCGTCCGGAGCGGCCTGCCAGACAGTCTGCAACGCGAGCAGCAGCAGAACCGCCTTCGACGGGACCCGCGCCTTGACGACCATGGGATGGAGTATCTGGGCGGAACGCGTGATCCGCAGTAGCAGCAGGCTGCCGATGCGATGTGCCAGCAGCACGACAACGACCGCAACCAGGGCCGCCGTCCACGTGCCAAACCAGGGGTGATCGAAAAGAAGAGGGAGATTCATCGGCGTCCTTCATCAGGGGAGGCGTGATGCCGGTTACGAAGTAACCGACACGACGAATGGACAGAAGTTTCACCGATGTTGTCTGCGCTCCACAGACTTTGCGACGCACGCATCGCACCACGCCTGGTACTCGGCGCAGCACACGCCAGCCATGCAACCGATCAACGGATCAGCCGATACACCAGCCGCGCGGCAACGCGGGCGCTCTGGCCGTCACGGTCGAACTGCGGATTGAACTCCGCAAGGTCTGCCGCGCGCAGCTTGCCGCTACCCCGCACGTGCGTGACGATGGCCTCGATCACGCTGATCGGCACGCCATACGCGGCAGGCGCGGAGACACCGGGCATGACGGCTGCCGGAAGCACGTCGAGATCGATCGTCAGGTAGACATGTGCGGCCTGCGCCAGCATCGCGTCGATCTCGGCCAGCCTGTGGTCGAGATGGCGTTCCTGCATCTCGGTGTCTTCAACGTAGCGCACGCCCAGCGCCTGCGCGTGGGCAAACAGCGATGCAGTGTTGCCGAGCCGGCTGACGCCGAGACACGCATAGTCAAACGGCTGCCCTGCGGCACGGCACGCCTCCGCAATCTGGTCAAACGGTGTGCCGGAACTGCCGGGCCGCGCAGTGCGCAAATCGAAATGCGCATCGAGGTTGAGGATCAGGACGCGGCCCGCGTCGCCCGCCGTATCCAGATGTGCCCTGAGACCCTGCCAGGTGCCCCAGGCCACTTCGTGCCCGCCACCGAGCACGATTGGCAGCGCGCCACGGTCCAGTTGCGCCCTGACGACTTCACTGAGCGCCCGCTGCGTAACTTCAAGCGCATCGCCCTCGCAGCGCACGTCACCGGCATCGTAGAGCGCGGCCACGTCATGTACCGGCAGGCTGGCCAGGGCGCGTCGAATGCCGCGCGGGCCATCGGCCGCACCAACACGACCCTGGTTACGCCTGACGCCTGCGTCGCACGCGAAGCCAATCAGCACAGTCGCACCGGCCAGATCGTCGCTGGCCGCTACGGCCAGCGGCTGGACGATATTGAACAGCCGCCGCGTATCCCCGCGCTCACCGGTATCGGCGCGCCCCTGCCAGACCGCATCAAGGGCCTCGGCTTGCGTCAATGCCGTCATTTGCCGCACGTCCGTTTCACGAAACACTGGTTTCCCGGGCGAGCAGCGCGTCCGCCTTCGGCTTGGCCCGCAGGAACCAGGCCAGCGACAGCAGCACGACCCAGCCCGCGCCAACGTACAGAGCCACGCGCGTGTCCTCGACATACCCCAGCACGCCGATCACGAACAGCATGAAGGCGATCGCCAGCGCCGGACCGACCGGCCACAGCGGCACCTTGAACTTGAGGGCGCGAACCTCTTCGGCCGACAGGCGGCGTCGCATGGCAACCTGCGACAGCAGGATCATCAGCCAGACCCACACGGTGGCGAAGGTCGCAATCGACGCGATGATCACAAACACCTGCTCGGGGATCAGGTAGTTCAGCACCACACCGCCGAGCAAGGCAGCAGCCATCGCCAGCACTGTCACCCAGGGCACGCCATGACGCGAGGTGGTGGCGAACAGGCGCGGCGCCTGGCCCTGCTCCGCCATGCCATACATCATGCGGCCTGCGCCAAAGATATTGCTGTTGATCGCCGAGATGGCGGCCGAGATGACGATCAGGTTGAGCACCGCCGCAGCCGATTTGATCCCCAGCCCGGAGAAGATTTGCACGAACGGGCTGCCCTGGCTACCGATGCCGGTCCACGGGAAGATGGCCATCAGCACGGTCATCGTCAGCACGTAGAACAGCAGGATGCGGGCGGGCACGGCGTTGATGGCGCGCGGAATCACCTTCTCCGGATTCTGGGCTTCACCGCCAGTGATGCCGATGATCTCGATGCCGCCGTAGGCAAACATCACCACCGCCAGTGACGCGATCAACCCGCCCGCGCCGTGCGGCAGGAAGCCGCCATGCGCCCACAGATTGGTCAAGCCCGGCGAATGCTCGCCATTCATCTTCACGCCGAGGAACAGGATCAGCGTGCCGCCGATGATCATCGCCGCGATGGCCAGGATCTTCACCAACGCCAGCCAGAACTCGAGCTCGCCGAACACCTTCACATTGCACAGGTTCAGCCCGCAGATCAGCATGACGATGCCGAGCACCCATATCCATTGCGGCACTTCGGGGAACCAGAATCCCATGTAGATACCGAATGCGGTCACGTCCGCCAGACAGACGATGATCATCTCGAGGATGTAGGTCCATCCGGTAAGAAAGCCCGCGAGCGGCCCCAGGTACTCGCTGGCGTAGCGGCCGAACGAGCCGGTCACCGGCTCGCGCACAGCCATCTCGCCCAGCGCGCGCATAACCATGTAGACCGCCGCGCCGCCCACGATGTACGCCAGGATAACGGCCGGGCCGGCCAGCTGGATCGCCGATGCCGAACCGTAGAACAGGCCCGTGCCGATGGCCGAGCCGAGCGCGAGAAAGCGGATATGCCGCGCGCTCAGATTGCGTTGCAGGTTTTTCAAGCTGTCTCCAGAAGGATGTCTAGATTGGGACCGAAGGCCCATGGCGCGCGGATCTTCGCCCGCTTGGCGCCGGCGCAAGCGTCCGTCAGACGCTCGGCAGGATGCCTGCAGGCAGCAGGGCCGTCAGGTGACGCTCGGCGATCAGCACGCTGGCGTCTTCGATATCCGGCGCGAAGTACCGGTCCTTGTCGTAGAACGGCACCGACTGACGCAGCAGGCCGCGCGCGCGCTCCAGCGCTTCGGTGGTCTTGCCGCCTTCACGGAAGTCCATGCCCTGGCAGGCCGCCAGCCATTCGATCGCCACGATGCCCTTGACGTTGCTGGCCATCTCCCAGAGACGCTTGCCAGCGTTGGGCGCCATCGACACATGGTCTTCCTGGTTCGCCGAGGTAGGCAGGCTATCGACACTGGCCGGATGCGCAAGCGCTTTGTTGTCCGATGCCAGCGCGGCGGCCGTGACCTGCGCGATCATGAAGCCGGAGTTCACGCCGCCATTGGCGACCAGGAACGGCGGCAACTGCGACAGGTGCTGGTCCATCATCAGCGACACACGCCGCTCGGAGAGCGAGCCGATCTCGGCCAGCGCCAGCGCGAGGTTGTCCGCGGCCATTGCCACCGGTTCCGCGTGGAAATTGCCGCCCGAGATGATATCGCCTTCCTGCGCGAATACCAGCGGATTGTCGGAAACCGAGTTCGCTTCGACGCCCAGCACATCCGCCGCATTGCGGATCTGCGTCAGGCAGGCGCCCATGACCTGGGGCTGGCAGCGCAGCGAGTACGGGTCCTGCACCTTGTCGCAATGCGCGTGCGATTGGCCGAGCTGGCTGGTCTCCCCCAGCAGGTGACGATAGACCGCCGCCGCGTCGATCTGGCCGCGCTGGCCACGGGCGGCGTGAATGCGCGGATCGAACGGAGCGCGCGAGCCGAGCGTCGCCTCGACGGTCAGCGCGCCGCAAACGCTGGCCGCCGCGTACAGGTCTTCCGCCTGGAACAAACCCTGCAGCGCATACGCGGTGGAAACCTGCGTGCCATTCAGCAGCGCCAGCCCTTCCTTGGCGGCGAGCGTCAGCGGCTGCAAATCGGCAATGGCCAGCGCTTCGCGAGCCGACAGCCATTCGCCGCGATGGCGTGCCCGGCCTTCGCCCAGCAGCAGCAACGACATATGGGCCAGCGGCGCCAGATCGCCCGACGCGCCAACGGAGCCCTTCAGCGGAATGCACGGGTACACCTCGGCGTTCACCAGCGCGATCAGCGCGCTGATCACCTTGCGGCGGATGCCAGACAGGCCACGCGCCAGGCTGTTGATCTTGAGCACCATGATCAGGCGCACCAGCGCGTCGTCGATCGGCTCGCCCACACCTGCCGCGTGGGAAAGCACCAGCGAACGCTGCAGGTTCTCCAGGTCCTCGCGGGCAATGCGGGTCTGTGCCAGCAGGCCGAATCCGGTGTTGATGCCGTAGGCCGTGCGGCCCTCGGCGATGATGTTTTCGACACACGCCACGCTGCGGTCGATGGCGGGGAAGGCGCGCTCGTCGAGCGTGATCTTGACGGGCTGCTGATGCACGGCACGCAGTTGCGCGAGCGTGAGCTCACCGGGTTGCAGATGCAGGGCGAAGACTGGCTGATTTTCTTGGTACGACATGGTTCAAATCCGGAGTTACTTGGAGGTGCCGAGCATCGGCAGGTTCAGGCCGTTTTCGCGGGCGCAATCGATGGCGATCTCGTAGCCGGCATCGGCGTGGCGCATCACGCCGGTCGCCGGATCGTTGTTCAGCACGCGGGCGATACGGGCGGCGGCGGCATCGGTGCCGTCGCAGACAATCACCACGCCAGAGTGCTGGGAGAAGCCCATGCCGACGCCGCCGCCGTGGTGCAGCGACACCCAGGTGGCGCCACTGGCGGTATTCAGCAGCGCGTTGAGCAGTGGCCAGTCAGACACGGCGTCCGAGCCGTCCTTCATGGATTCGGTCTCGCGGTTCGGGCTCGACACCGAGCCCGAGTCCAGATGATCACGACCAATCACCACCGGCGCGGACAGTTCACCCGAACGCACCATTTCGTTGAAGGCCAGGCCCAGCTTGGCACGCAGGCCCAGGCCAACCCAGCAGATCCGCGCCGGCAGGCCCTGGAAGCTGATGCGCTCCTTCGCCATGTCCAGCCAGCGGTGCAGGTGCGCGTCGTCGGGGATCAGTTCCTTGACCTTGGCATCGGTCTTGTAGATGTCCTGCGGATCACCGGACAACGCGGCCCAGCGGAACGGACCAATGCCACGGCAAAACAGCGGACGGATATAGGCCGGCACGAAGCCCGGGAAATCGAAGGCGTTCGACACGCCCTCTTCCTTGGCCATCTGGCGGATGTTGTTGCCGTAGTCGAAGGTGGGCACGCCCATCTTCTGGAAGGCCAGCATCGCCTCGACGTGCTTGGCCATCGACTGCTTGGCGGCCTTCACCACCTCGGCCGGCTTCGTCTGCGCGAGGTCGCGGTACTTGTCCCAGGTCCAGCCGATCGGCAGGTAACCATTGAGCGGGTCGTGGGCGCTGGTCTGGTCGGTCACCATGTCCGGGCGCACGCCGCGACGCACGAGTTCCGGCAGGATCTCGGCGGCATTGCCGCACAGCGCGATGGAGATGGCCTTGCCTTCTGCGGTGTACTTCGCGATACGGGCCAGCGCGTCATCCAGATCCGTGGCCTGCTCGTCGACGTAGCGCGTACGCAGACGGAAGTCGATACGGCTTTGCTGGCATTCGATGTTCAGCGAGCATGCGCCGGCCAGCGTCGCGGCCAGCGGCTGGGCACCGCCCATGCCGCCCAGGCCCGCGGTCAGCACCCAGCGTCCGGTCAGGTTGCCGTCATAGTGCTGGCGGCCGGCCTCGACGAAGGTCTCGTAGGTGCCCTGCACGATGCCCTGGCTGCCGATATAGATCCAGGAACCTGCCGTCATCTGACCGTACATCGCCAGACCCTTGGCATCCAGCTCGTTGAAGTGCTCCCAGCTAGCCCAGTGTGGCACCAGGTTGGAGTTGGCGATCAGCACGCGCGGCGCATCGGCATGCGTCTTGAACACGCCCACCGGCTTGCCCGACTGCACCAGCAGTGTTTCGTCGTCGCCCAGTGTCACGAGCGTCTCGACGATCTTGTCGTAGCACTCCCAGTTGCGCGCGGCGCGGCCGATGCCGCCATAGACCACCAGTTCCTTGGGGTTCTCCGCCACTTCCGGGTCGAGGTTGTTCATCAGCATGCGCAGCGGCGCCTCGGTCAGCCAGCTCCTGGCCTGAAGCTGATTGCCGCGCCGCGCGCGGATCTCTACGTCACGGTAACGATTGGGGGTGCTCACGGTTGTTCCTCATCCACGGTTTGTTCACGACGGCGATGACGCAACAGCGCCATCCGATGGGGTTGTACAGTATTGTATAGACAAGTTGATTTGTACTGGGGTTTACCCCGTTTTCAGGGGAGCAGATAGCGCGGCAAAGGGGACGGGAGTGGACCTTGCCGCACAGTGGCGCGGCAAGGTCAGGGGCTCAGCGGTGCAAGGAAAAACGAAGGGGGGCGTCAGGCGCCGGGGCCGAACCGCCCTTCCAGACGGTGACGCGACCCCGGATGCAGCAGGCGGGCGAACGTCACGACGCGCTTGCCCGACCACGTGCGGCGCCGGATCAGCAGGCACGGTTCGGCGCGCGGAATCTGCAGGAGCTTTGCCTCGTCGGCGGTAGCAACAACGGCCTCGACGATATGCTCGCCCGCCGTCAGGGGAGCAAGGCTTTGCAGATAGGCATTCGGCGTGTCGACGCTGAAGTCCTGCTTCAGGTAGTCGGGAGCCAGACCCGGATTGACGTAGCGATCCTCGATCTGCACCGGCACGTTGTCCTGGTAGTGAACGATGATGGAATGGAAGATCTTCTCGCCTTCGCGCAGATCCATCGCCACCGCGCGTTCCGGGCCGGCGGGTTCCTCGCGCACCAGGATCACCTCGGAATGATGGCGATGTCCGCGCTCCGCGATCTCGTCCGCGATGTTGTTGACCTCGAGCAGCGAAGACTGCATCTTCGGCTCCGCCACGAACGTGCCCACGCCCTGCATTCGCACGAGCCGGCCTTCGGCGGTGAGTTCGCGCAACGCGCGGTTGATCGTCATCCGGCTGGCACCGAACTGCTCCACCAGTTCGTTTTCGGACGGCACACGATGATGCGCCGGCCACGCGCCCGTATCGATCTGTCGGGTGATCATCTGCTTCAGGCGCAGATAGAGCGGCATTGGCGCGTCCTCGGCACTGCTGTCCATCGTCAGCTCAGGCGTTTGACGCGGCATTCTTGGGGTTCTCCAGCTCCGGGCAAGGATAAAGCGCGAAGCGTTGACCGATTCGCGCACCTATACATGATTAGACAATTGCCAGCATTATCGCAAATGCCGGGCAATTGGTATTCGCTCCTCGCGTGGGGTAAAGCCGGGCATGGAAATGCCCGGACTGCCGACGCAAGAAACCCCGCGCCTCGACTGCGAGACGCGGGGTCCTTGGCCGGCGACTGGCGCGCCGGGATCGGCCTGGTGGTCGTACTTAGTGGTCGTACTTAGTGGTCGTACTTAGTGGTCGTACTCCACGCTGGTACTGAAACTCAGATCGAACGTGTCAGACCAGCTAAGGTTCGCGAACGACATATCGCTCGTGCCAGTCGCCCCGGCAACCGCCGGAAACGCGGCCCCCTGATCGCCCGGCACCAACACGTTGACCACCGTATTCGCGGCCGCCGGCTTGGCACGCGCATTGCCGCTTACGAATACCTGCGGGGCGCCACCGATGGTTGATCGAATCTGCACGTTGGTCTTTTTCACGAACGGCACACCCGATGCAGAGGTCCAGCTCATCGGGAATGTTGCCCCGCCAGCGAACTCCGATCCCGAGCCGGGCGTCAGGGCATCACGCGCGGTCTTGCTGACGTCCTGCCACGCATACTGGCGCAGCGTATCCGGCGACGGCGGCGGTGTGCGCAAACGCACCGCGTAGGTGTAGGCCGGCGCCGCCGCATTGCCTTTCTGGTAGATCGCGAAGGTGTAGACACCGAACGGCACCACGTTCGCGAGTTCCGTGGCGCTCAACTGCGGATTCGAAAACGCGGCGTTGCTGCCCGGCCATTTGAACTGCGCCTGGGCGGCCGGATCCTGGGCAACGCCGGCCAGACGGTAGCTGTTGCGGCAGCTGTTCAGCTTGCTCGAATACTTGCCCGGAATCGCGCTGGCGTCCACACCTTGCATGTCACCCGGCGCAAGCTGCGCGTGGATATTGAGCGTATCGCACGCACCGGTGCTCGGCTTGAGCAGCACCCCTTCACGCAGCCCCGGGCCTGTCACCACGGCAAAATCGACGGGTACATTCTGGTCGTCCGTGATACCTACCTGCAAACTCAGCGAACTGACGAAGGCATTGGTGCCGGTGGTCGCCTTGACGGTGTTCAACCAGTCCCAGCGCTGCGCATTGCCGGTGACCTTGCTCAGCACGTGACGCTGGTTGCCGACCAGACGCCAGCCATTGTCGCTGGTCGTCCGAGCCGACGGCTGCAACGCGATCTGCGCGATCTGCTGCATGCCATCGCGGATGCCGTCGGCACGTGTCCAGGACACCTTGATCCAGACCTTGTCGGCCGCCTGGACCCGGATGATCTCCGGCAAGCTGAAGACAGCGCCAGTCATGCCGTCGTCCCCAACGATACTGGAGCCCAGGTCCTGCTCGGCATTCGCGCCGTTGCTAAGGTAGCTGCTGGGCACACCCGCCATCAGCGCGCCCGGCGTGACATCGTCGACGATGATCTGCGCACAGGCGGCCACGCTTCCGCTCAACCGGGCAGAAGCTGTCGTCGACGCCGCGAAGCACTGGTTAAACCCCGCCTGCAGCCCGGCAAGATCGCTGGCGCTGGGCAGGCTCGAAACCGGTGCGCCGCCAATCGTGGCCACGCTTGGCAGGCTTGCCGTGTCAGCCGCCGTCGGAGCAACACCGGGCGCAAGCTGGAGCATCGTCGGCGTATCGCTCGAGGCGCCCGCCACCGATGTCAGTTGCACGCCGCCATTGGGGAGCACGTTGACCTTCACCTGATCGAGCAGACGGTCCAGCCCGGGCGCACCGGCCGTCAGCGGACCGGAGATCAGATCCACGCCGGTGTTGCCGGTGGCGGCCAGCAGAGCGGCCAGCGCATCCGAGTACGCCTTCACCGTGGTGCTGATCGACGATGCCGTGACCTTGGACTGCAGGAGACTGGTATCGGCCAGCAACTTGGTCGGGTTGTCGCCGATGATCGTCGCCGCAATCGCGTTGGTGAGCGGCGTGATGTTGATCGTCTGGGTGCCAGCCGTGGCGCTCAGGCTGATCAGCGTGGCCTGCGAGTCGGCTACGTTGCCCATGGCGGCCAGCACGAACGGTGCGGTCAGGCCGGTCACATCGCACTGGAACGAGCCAGTGGTGGCGTCGGCCGGGCAGCTTGCCGACTTGCCCGCGGCGTCCGTCAGCGTCACCGTGGCGCCTTGCATCGCCGCGCCGGTCGCCGCAACGCCGCTGACGACCTGCTTGGTGGGCGCGGTGGTGCCCGGTGGCGTGGTCGTGGTCGTGGTCCCCCCCGTTGAAGAATCGCCACCACCACCACCGCATGCCGACAAGGCAAGCACCGCGATGCAAAGCGCAATGGGCGTGAGCTTCATATTTCCCCTTCCGTGCTGTCTGTATTGAAAAAACACTCTCGATCCGACTCAGAGCACGCAGATCCCCGTGGCCTTCGAGTTCGGGCCGATGGTGCTCGTGTCGAAATTCGTGATGTAGGGCAGCCCCGTTGCGCAGGCGATGACCCACGTGACCTGATTGTTGACGCGGGTCCCCAGGATGACCTGGGTGTTACCGGCGCCCAGGCTATCGGCGCCCTGCCCATAGACGTAGCCGCTCGGGCTAAAGGTGGCGCGCTGGCCCTTGCACGCGAACAGCGAGCCTGTGTCTCCGTCCGGAGCGGCGTAGAGGTTGCAGAACGTATAGGAAATCGTCCCGCCGCACGTATTGGTGATCGTCGTGCTGCCCGATGCGTTGTGGCCCATCCGCACGCAGTTCATGGCACTGACACCGTACTTGAGGCCGCCAGACCCGGAAGCGCCGCTGTCGACCGTGGCGCTTCCGCCCGTGCCGGTCGACGTTCCCGCACTGCCTCCACTGCTCGACCCACTGCTCGACCCACTGCCGACATACACCCACAGGCCCGTCGCGTCGCCACCGGCGCAATTCTTGTAGGCGAAGCCATAGCTGGTGGTCGCGCTGGGATTCACCGTGACGTTCATGCCACTCGCGAAGGTCTTGGCGTTCGTGAACCAGTCCGCCTGCGTCACGGAGGTATCGCATTTCGCGGTCAACACAACGTTCGTCCCCGCCGGCACCGGGTTGTCCGCCGAAGTCGCGGGAGAGCTCGATACCGTGCACTGCGGCTTGGCAGCCGTGCACGATGCGGCGGGCGTGGCGTCGGTGGCGCTGCCCGTCCCCGCTGCGTCGCCGCCGCCCCCGCACGCGGCGATGGTCACGGCAAGGAAGCCGTATAGCGTGGCTGCGGCGAATCTCCTGGTCTTTGTCATGGCTCGATCTTCCCTTCCGGCTGTTGTCTTGTTTTGTGCCGGCGAGCGTACGTGGCAACGGCCGGGGGCGCATCACCAAGATTGACGATGACAAGTGCGACCGTTTTGCCCATCTCCCCCGGTCGGCCCGCCGTGGACGCCGTGGCCGCCGTCGCTGGTGCAGGCGTGTATCGGTCTGTCCGGAATCCCCGGGGCATATACATTGCGATACAAATCCCCCCGCGCGCCGCTACATGCCGGTTACTTGCGCCACGTAGAGTCATGCACAGGTTGATCACACACACAGGAGCAGGAGATGCCGGAGATCGTCAATTTGCCTCGACGGGGCTTTATGGGAGTTGTGGCGGCGACGCTGGCCGCGGCGCAATTCGGGGGGGCGCAGACGGCCCGGGCCCAGACCAGCCAGTCGAAGGCAACGCCACTGCCCCAGCCACTGCCCCGGCCGGGCACTCATACGAGCTTTGCGCCGATCAAGCAGATCAAAGCCGGCGTGTTGAACGTCGGCTATGCGGAGGCTGGCCCGACCAACGGGCCCGTCGCGCTGTTGCTGCATGGCTGGCCGTACGACATCTACAGCTTCGTCGACGTGGCACCGCTACTGGCGGCACGGGGCTATCGCGTGATCATGCCCTACCTGCGCGGCTACGGCACCACCAGCTTTCTGTCCTCCGACACCATGCGAAATGGTCAGCCCTCGGCGATTGCCGCCGACATGATCGCGCTGCTGGATGCGCTCGGCATCCAGAACGCCGTGGTGGCCGGCTTCGACTGGGGCGCGCGCACCGCCGACATCATGGCCGCGCTGTGGCCAGACCGCTGCCGGGGACTGGTATCGGTCAGCGGCTACCTGATCGGCAGCCAGGCCGGCGGCAAGGTGCCCCTGCCGCCCGAGGCCGAGCTTCAGTGGTGGTACCAGTTCTACTTCGCCACGGACCGTGGCCGCGCCGGCTATCAGAAGTACACCCACCAGTTCGCCAAGCTCATCTGGAAACTGGCATCACCGAAGTGGGATTTCGATGACGCCACGTTCGAACGCAGCGCCGCCGCGTTCGACAACCCCGACCATGTCGACATCACGGTGCACAACTATCGCTGGCGGCAAGGGCTGGCCACCGGAGAAGCCCGGTTCGACGATATCGAGAAACGGCTCGCCACCGCGCCCACCATCAGCGTGCCCACCATCACCATGGAAGGCGACGCCAACGGTGCGCCGCATCCCGAGCCAAGCGCCTATGCCAGCAAGTTCACGGGACGGTACGAACACCGCAACGTGACCGGCGGGATCGGCCATAACCTGCCGCAGGAAGCGCCCGCCGCGTTCGCGCAGGCGGTGCTCGACGTGGACCGGCGCTAAGGCACGGTGCCTTCACGGTGCAGGCGATGGGCAGGCGTCATGGCCGCCCATCCCCAATGCCACCTACCTCACCAGGGCTCGAGACGCCAACCTTGGCCGGTTGCCAGCAGACGATCCGTCAGGCCGAGGTTTTCCATGAACCCATCGTCGTGCGACACGACGATCAGGGTGCCCTGGTAACCGCGCAGCATGCTTTCCAGCGATTCCAGCGAAGGAAGATCGAGGTGATTGCCGGGCTCGTCCAGCAACAGCAGTTGCGGCGCGGGATCGGCGTAGAGCACGCAGGCCAGCGCCGCCTTCAGGCGCTCTCCGCCGCTGAGCGCGCCACTTGGCGCCATGATCTTGCGTGTGTCCAGACCAAGTTGCGCCAGTCGCGTGCGCAGGTCGGCTTCTGGCGCAATGCGATTGGCGATCTGCATGTGTTCGAGCACCGTGAGCGCCGGGTCCAGATCGGCCAGCCGCTGGTCGAGATAGACGCAAGCCGCCGCAACCTTGAATGTGCCTGCCAATGGCTGTAGTTGGCCGGCCAGCACCTTGAGCAGCGTGGACTTGCCACATCCGTTCGGCCCGATGACGCCCACGCGTTGTTGCCGGGTCAGCGTCAGGCTGATATCGCGCGTGGCGGCCGGCACGAATGGCAACGCTACGGCATCCAGTTCGGCCAAACGCTGCGTGCCAGCGCCCACTGGCGTCGCAGCGAAAACGATTGGCGCGTCGATTTCCACCTGTCGCGCCGCCGCCCGCACACGTTCGTCGAGTTGCTCCCGGGCCGCGACCTGTTGCTGGCGCAGCTTGCCCGCTGACGTCTCGCTACGCGCCTTCTGCCGATCGAGCAGGATCTTTGCCTGATTGCCGTCCTGGCCGTGCCGGTCGCCGCGCGCCTTGCGCCGGGCCTGCCGATCGGTCTGCTCGCGCATGGCCTGCTCCTTGCGCTTGCGTTCGCGCTTGCTCTGCTCGAGCTGATCGAGCGCATTGCGCCGGTCGTGGGCCTTGCTGCTGGCATAGAACGAGTAATCGCCACCATAGCTGCGCAGCCCCAGCGCGGAAAGCTCGGCGATACGCGCCATCGACGCCAGCAACTGCCGGTCGTGACTGACGACGATCAGCCCGCGCGGCCAACGTCGCAGCTGCTCGATCAACGCCTGCCGGCCGGCCCGGTCCAGGTGGTTGCTCGGCTCGTCCAGGATCAGGAAGTCAGCCTCCGACAACCATGCGCCAATCAGCGCGACGCGCATCGCTTCGCCGCCACTCAGTGCGCGGGCTGGTGTCGCCGCGTCCAGATGACCGAGACCGTTGCGCTCCAGTTCCTGCCGCAGCCGCTGACCGATATCCCATCGGTCACCCAGTACATTGAAGTCCTCAGTGGCGATGCTGCCGGCTTCGATACGCGCGAGCGCGTCAAGCGCATCCTGCACGCCTGCCAGAGAGGCCACGCAAGCCTCCGCGGCGGGCGTCACCTGCTGGGCCAGGTAGCACACGCTGCCAGAGCGCACACAACGCCCCGTGGCCGGCTGCAACTGCCCGGCCAGAATCCGCGCCAGCACGGTCTTGCCAGCGCCATTGCGCCCGACCAGACCGGTGGGCTGCTGGTCAAACTGCTCGTCGAGATCGGAGAAAAGTGTTCTGCCGTCCGGCAGGACAAAAGACACGCCTTCCAGCGCGATGTAAGGATTCGTCATGCGTATTCCAGAGATGCCAGTACCTCCCCCTGCTCGTGGGGAACCAGTGGAGACTAGCCGTCATGCAGACGGCGGCATCAATGGCGCATGGGACGAATACCTCGGTGATGGGTTGAAGGTGCGTAGTGTAACCGCGGTCGGCATCGCGTGCAGAAGGGCACTGACCGGGCCGCCCGGCCAGCGCCCACGCTCGTTACAGGCTCACGGTGGCGTAGCTCAGCGTCTTCGGCGTTTTGACGATGACTTCCGGCACCTCGCCAACGACGACGGTATCGTCCAGACGGAAGCCACCCAGGCCGTACACATACAGTCCCGGCTCGGACGAATAGACTTCGCCAGCGAGCAGCGGCCGGGTGTTGAACGCCATATCCTCGGGATACTCGTGCAGCATCAGGCCCACGGCATGGCCCGTCCGGTGGAACACGTAATCGCCACACCCCGCGCTTTCGATCACCGCCTGCGCGGCAGCATCCATGTCGCAGACACGCCGCCCCACCACCGCCGCAGCCACGGCGGCATCCGTGGCCCGCGCCGCAACGCTGTAGAACCTGGCCTGCTCATCGCTGGGCTGACCGCAGAACCATGTGCGCTCGTTCTCCACGTAAAGGCCGTTCAATCTCGGCAATACAAGGTTGACGATGGTGTCGCCCTTCGCGATGCGCGAGCCGCACGCTGCGCCGTCGCCATGCGGGGACGCCGAAGCAGCCCCCGTGAGCGTCCAGCATTTCATGATCTCGAAGTCCTCTCCCGCGAAACGTCGCGCAGCCTCTTCCACCATCAACGCCGCCATGGCGTGATCGAGCTCCTGCACCAGCCGGCCGGGACGAATGTTCTCTCGGTAGCGGTCCTGAACCCAGTCCGTCAAGGCCGCGAGGTCACGCATGATCTGCAGTTCCTCGGCGTGCTTGACCCAGCGCAGGCTGCGCATCTCGGCCATTGCCGGACGCAACGTCATCTCGGGAAGATAGCGCTGCGCGCCGGTCAGGATCGGATGCTGAACGTCGACGGCGATGCGCGACATCCCGAGGCCTTTCGCGGCCAGCAATGCGGCCACGACTTCAGGCAACTGCGACGGCAGCGCCAGCCGGTTGGCCACACGGGGGTGCTCGGCGTAGTACGTCACGTCCGAGAGCCATACCGTGCCCTTCTCCGTGGCAAACCGCATGTGGTTGGTCGATAGCTCGTTCATCACGGCGAACGTCTCGCCGTTGCGCGGCACAACGACGAACACGGGACGCTCCCATGGCCACACGTCGAGCTGGAAATTGGTCGCGTACTGGAAAAAGTCCGGCGAGCCGAATACCAGCGCATCCACGCGCAGGCGGTCCATCAGGCGATGCATCGCGGCCAGGCGATAGTCATGCACGGCTTTGGTCAGATGTGGCATGGTCTTCTTATCAGAGCGGTCAGGGTAATCAGAGAGAAATGTTGAGACGGCGGATGACGGGCCCCCAGGCATCGGCGTCGCGCTTCATGTAGCGCTCCACCTCCGAAGGCGGGCCCTTGATCGCATCGAGGAACTGGAAGCCCAGCTTCTCCTTGAACTGCGGATCGTCCTGGATGTGGTTGATATCGGCATTGATCTGCTGCACCACCGCTGGCGGCGTGCCGGCGCGGGCGACGATGGCATACCAACCCGGCACCTGCACGTCATAGCCGAGTTCCTTGAAGGTAGGCACCGAGGGCAAGGCCGCCAGTCGCCGATCGCCAGTGACCGCCAGCGGCACCAGCTTCTTGCCCGCGATAAACGGTTGCACGCCGGCCACCACGTTCATCATCACCGGCGTCTGCCCGTTCATCAGGCTCGTCGAGCCGCCCGTGCCATTGAACGGCACATGCTGCATCGTGATGCCAGTGCGCTCCGCCACCAGCTCCATCGCCAGATGCGTGGAGTTGCCGATACCGCCCGACGCGAAGCTGATCTCGCCGGGTCGCGCCTTGGCAAGGCGCACGAAGTCCTGCAAGGTCTGAACATGCAGCGACGGCGATGCCACGAACACGAATGGCGAGTTCGCCAGCATCGCCACGCCCGTCAGGTCCTTGGCCGGCTGGTAGGGGAGCTTGGGATAGAGGTACGGGTTGAAGCTGAGGTTGGAAACACCCGCGAAGAACAGCGTGTATCCATCGGCCGGCTGCCCCAGTACGTATGAAATCGCCAGCGTCCCATTCGCGCCCGGCTTGTTCTCCACGACCACCGGTTGCTTCCACGCCTGGCCGAGCTTCTCGGCCAGCGCGCGCGCCAGTACGTCATTCCCCGTGCCGCCGGCCTGCGGCACCACCAGCCGGACGGGTTTCGTCGGAAATGTCTGTGCCTGTCCGATCAGTGGCAGCACCATCGCCACAGCCATGCTGGCCATCCTTCCCATTAGTTTTCGCAGATCCATGTTGCTTCCCGATGAGTTCTCTCGCCGCCACGATCGGTTGCGATGGCGAGGAATGTACCATGTGGTACATGCATGCCGGAAATTGGGGTTTACGTGAAAACGTGGGCATTGGATCGGGTTGGTGCGTGGTAGTGGCCCTGCATGGGCAACGCAAGGCGCCGGAAGTCGAAACGCGCTCAGGCAGGAGGCCGCCGTGTGATGTGGTTGTCGTGTGCGCGGGAGTAGACCCGGCAACGCGCTTCCTCAAGGGTAGCGGGATCGCGCTCGAGAAAGGCGACGTTGCCGTAGACGAGTTGCTGCAGACGAATGTGCCGAACGTCTGGGCAGCCGGCGATGTCACGAGCTTCCGCGATCCCGTCTTCACTCGCCGATCCGACGAGCCATCGTCGCGTGACTACGACTTCTCCAAGACGGCCATTCAGGCCAACCTGGCGCAGGGATATGCGGAGGTCACGGTGGTGTTGGGGCCGATTTCAAACGCAAGTGATGGTGTGGTGGTAAGGCTGGGCGATTCGGATGAAAGTGTCACGGGGGATGTGCCAGACGGTGTCATGCCGTAAGCACTGGCGACGATGGGGACATCGTGATTTGACAGACACTCGCCGCAGGAATCTCCGATGGGCGCCCGCTATGCGCCCTTCCGCCCCTTGCCAGGCGTCGCCATCTTGCTCGCGAAGTACTTGAGCGCGGCAGTGGTGCCCTTGCGGTCCCCGGTCGTGATCAGGTCCAGTAGCAGCCCTCGCATCGTGGCGACTTCTACCCGCGCGTAGAGTCGGGCCTCTTCCTCGCTAATGTTCATGCTTTGCTGCAGACGCTCGGCCAGCATCGAAGTCCAGCTACCGACGACGTCCTCCAGGAAACCGCTGAAGCGATCGCGATCGCGGATCGCCCTGCCGTAGATCTCGAACAGCAACTGCATCACTGGCAGATAGCCCGGCGCGGAATAGCGGTCCCATGCGGCTTCCATCGCCGCGCCGGTATCCATGCCGCCCGAGAACGCGCGCATGCGCGCCTGCTGCTCGGTATGTCGCACGCGAAACAGCAGCGCCTGCCAGAAGCCATCGGCAGAGCCAAAGTAGTAGATCAGCATTCGATGGCTGGTGCCCAGCGCATCCGCGACATTGCGCAGAGACAGGTCTCCCAGACCGTGAGCCAGCACGTGTTCTGTGGCGGCATCCAGCAGTTGAACGGCTTGCTCGCTGGATGAGCGGTCCGCGGCGGTGGTTTTGGCTTTCGGCATTCGCTGGGCTCTTGGTTGACGCGGCCCCGGCATGGAACGCCGTACCGCAGCGCGTCAATGTACCACGCAGTACATCATCAGACGCCCCTCGGAGACCCGCGGGACGACACCCCTTCCGCGATCCCGAAGGCCCGTTTTGTGAATCGTGAATTCCATTGCTCTGGGCAGCGGCCTATCTTAGGGCGCGATCCGCGCTTCCGCGCATCGACACAGAACGACAAGAAACTGAACGGCACCGTCAGCCCAGCCATGTGCGCGAGCGCCGGACAAGGAGACAGGCATGACCATCAAGATGGGCGGGGCGCGTCTGGCCGCCGCATGGGTTGCGGCATCCGCATTGTCATTCGGCATGGCCGGTACCGCGCAGGCCGCCTGGCCTGAGCGGCCGATCCGGTTGATCGTGCCGGCCGCCGCGGGCGGCACCACCGATATCGCGGCCCGCCTGGTAGGCAAGCGTATGAGCGAGATCCTGGGCCAGCCGGTGGTGGTGGACAACCGTGCCGGCGGCGCCGGCATCATCGGCTCGCAAGCGCTGCTCCTGGCGCCGGCCGACGGCTACACGCTGATGATGGGTAACATCGGGCCGAACGCGATCAACTACGCGCTGTATCGCCAGTTGCCCTACAAACCCCAGGATTTCGCGCCGATCACGATGGTGGTCTCCGTGCCAAACGTGCTGGTGGTCAATGCCAAGGTGCCCGCGCGCAACGTCGCGGAACTGGTGGCGCTGGCGAAGTCCGAGCCGGGCAAGCTGTCGTTCGGGTCGTCGGGCTCGGGCCAGTCGGTGCACCTGTCGGGCGAGCTATTCAAGAAGCGCGCAGGCATCGACATCATCCACGTGCCCTACAAAGGCGCGGCGCCTGCCGTGGCCGATCTGGTGGCGGGCCAGGTGACCATGATGGTCGACAACCTGCCCAGTTCGTTGCCGCAGATCCAGGCTGGCAAGCTGCGCGCGCTGGCCGTGACCAGCGGGACGCGGGTGGCCGAGCTACCTGACGTGCCGACGATGAAGGAAGCCGGCTTCGACGATTTCCAGGTGACGGCGTGGTTCGGCCTGGTGGCACGCGCCGGCACACCACCGGCGGTGATCGCGCAACTGTACAAGGCTGCGGCAACGGCGCTGGCCGAACCGCAGATCAAGTCGCGACTGGCTGAACTTGGCGGACAGGCGGGCGGCGACACGCCCGAGCACTTCGGCCAGTTCATCGAACAGGAGCGCCAGCGCTGGGCGCGGGTCGTCAAGGACACGGGTATTCCGCAGCAGTAACCGCATCACCGTATCCCAGTCTCATCGGTAAAGGAGTTCTCATGATCGACAAGATCGCGCCCTCGCTCGCCGCCGCGGTGGCGGGCATTGGCGACGGCGCCACGGTGCTGGTCAGCGGCTTCGGCGGCTCGGGCATTCCCGACGAACTGCTCGATGCCTTGCTGGCCCACGGCGCGCGCGACCTCACCATCGTCAACAACAACGCCGGCAACGGCGATGCCGGCATTGCCGCGCTGATCCGCGCGGGCCGCGTGCGCAAGGTCATCTGCTCGCACCCGCGTTCGAACAATGCCGAGGCGTTCATTGATGCGTATCGCGCCGGCAAGGTCGCGCTCGAGTGCGTGCCGCAGGGCACGCTGGTGGAGCGGATGCGCGCCGCGGGCGCCGGGCTCGGGCCGTTCT
The DNA here is from genome assembly GCF_000196015.1 of Cupriavidus metallidurans CH34. Lineage (NCBI taxonomy): Bacteria > Pseudomonadati > Pseudomonadota > Betaproteobacteria > Burkholderiales > Burkholderiaceae > Cupriavidus > Cupriavidus metallidurans. Next base: position 1,749,856 of record NC_007974.2, read on the forward strand.
TCACACCCACGGCGTATGGCACCGCGCTGGCCGAAGGCAAGGAAAGCCGCGTTATCGATGGCACCGGCTACGTGCTGGAACAACCGCTGCACGGCGACTTCGCGCTGATCAAGGCGCACCGTGCCGATCGCTGGGGCAATCTGACCTACCGCTATGCAGGTCGCAATTTCGGGCCGGTGATGTGCACTGCCGCGCGGCACACCATCGTGCAGGTCGACGAGATCGTCCCGCTGGGCGAGATGACGCCGCAACACGTGATGACGCCGGGAATCTTCGTCCAGACAGTGGTCCTGGCAACATCGGGAGACAGCCATGCATGACACCCTGCCCCGCCTCGGCACGCTGCCGCGACTGAGCCGCGCCCAGATGGCGCGCATCGTCGCCCATGACATTCCCGATGGCAGCGTCGTCAATCTCGGCATCGGGATGCCCACGCTCGTATCCGACCAGTTGCCCGACGACCGCGAGATCGTGCTGCACAGCGAGAACGGCATTCTCGGCATGGGTCCGGTTATCCGCGAAGGCGAGACCGACCCGGACCTGATCAACGCCAGCAAGGAGCCGATCAGCCTGATCGCCGGCGCGTCGATCTCGGACCACGCGGTGTCGTTCACCATGATGCGCGGCGGGCATATCGATATCACTGTGCTGGGCGGATTCCAGGTCGCGGCCAATGGCGATCTGGCCAACTGGTCAACCGGCGAGCCCGATGCGATTCCTGCGGTGGGCGGCGCGATGGACCTGGTAGTGGGCGCGGCCAGGCTGTTCGTGATGATGGAACACGTGACGCGCGACGGACAACCGAAGATCGTCGAACGCTGCAGCTATCCGTTGACGGGCATCGGCGTAGTTGACCGCATTTATACCGACCTGGCCGTGATCGACGTTCGGCCCGGCAAGCCATTGCTGGTGACCGGCCTGGTCGAGGGCGTGTCGTTCGAAACGGTGCAGGCGCTATCGGCCGCACCACTCACGCTGGCGGCCGACTGCCGCGTGCTAAGGGCAGGACGCTGAAAGCGTCGACGGATCGGGCAGGATCACCACCAGAACAAAAAAGGGGACAAGCATGACCAGGATGACAACCGGAAAGATGAGCCTGACCGCCCGCATCGCGCTACGCGTGCTGCTAGCCACCGCCGCCATTGCCGCCCTGCCGCTTGGCGCTCACGCAGCGGATGCGTGGCCATCCCGCCCGATTCAGTTGCTCATTCCCTACCCGCCCGGCGGCAGCGCCGACCTGCTTGCCCGCCCGCTCGGCGCCAAGCTTCAGGAGCGGCTGGGCCAGCCCATCGTCCTAGACTATCGTCCCGGCGCGGGCGGCACGATCGCCACGCAGGCGCTGGCCCGCAGCAAACCCGACGGCTACACGCTGATCATGGTGCTGGCCGCGCACGCGATCAATCCGAGCCTGTATCCCAAGCTGCCGTACGACACGCGCAAGGACTTCGCACCGGTCTCGCTGGTGGCCAACCTGCCGTTGATCCTGGCCGGCAGCCCGTCGCTCAAGGCGCGCAACGTGCCCGAACTGATCGCCGCCGCCAAGGCCGCGCCCGGCACCATTACCTTCGGCTCCGCCGGCAACGGCAACACCGGGCATCTGGCGGGCGAACTGTTCGATTCGATGGCGGGTGTCAAGATGACCCACGTGCCATACAAGGGTAGCGCCCAGGTGGTCAACGCCATGCTTGCCGGCGATATTCAGCTTACGTTCGACAGCATCTCGACCTCGATGCCGCAGATCCGCGCCGGACGCATGACCGCGCTGGCCGTGACCAGCGCCAAACGCGCGGCGATGGCGCCCGATGTGCCGACGCTGGCCGAGGCTGGCGTGCCCGGCTTCGACATCAATGGCTGGTATGCCATCCTGGCCCCGGCCGGCACCCCGCGCGCCGTCGTCGACAAACTCAGCAGCGAGATTGCCGCCGTGCTGACCCAGCCGGAACTCCGCTCGCAACTCGCCGCCAATGGTTACGAGCCGGTGGGGTCCACGCCGGCCGCCTTGGGCGCGCACATCGACGCCGAACTGGTGCGATGGAACAAGGTGGTGCGTGACGCGGGCGTGAAGCTGGAGTAAGGACGCCAGCCTCAGCCCTCAGTCCCCTGCCTTGGGGACCGGATCGAGCACGAAGTCGTAGCGTGCTTCACGAAACGGCCCATCAAAGCCGAAGCGCCGCGCCAGCGGATGGTCGGCGGGCCGCTCCTCGTAGGCCACCTGCAGCGATGGCTTGACGCCGAACACCGCGTCCGAGTCCAGATACGGATCGCCCTGGTTGAACAGATGCGTGACCAGCCGGCGATGGCCCGACGCATCGATCATGAAATGCAGGTGTGCCGGCCGCCACGGATGCCGTCTGGTAGACGTGAGCATCTGGCCGACCGGCCCGTCGGTCGGAATCGGATAGCTCACCGGCACGATGGTGCGGATGGCGTAGTCACCCTCGTCGTCGGTGCGATAACGGCCACGCAGGTTGCCCGTAGGCTGCGCAGTGTCCTGGCCCGAGTACATGCCGTTCTCCGCGGTCTGCCAGATGTCGAGCACCGCGCCACGCAGCGGCGTGCCATCGGCGGAAAACACGCGACCATGAACCAGCGCCGGCGTGCCTGGCGTGAGGGCCATGTTCTCGCCTGCCGAACGGTCGGGCATCCCGGCGATGTAGAACGGGCCGAATACGGTGGTTTCGGTAGCGCCCGTGGACTGCCGGTGGTTGATCGCATCGACCAGCATCGACACACCCAGCGTGTCCGACAGCAGGATGAATTCCTGGCGGACCAGCCCGTCGCACATCTTGCCGGTATCGGTCAGGAACTGGATGGCGGCGAACCACTCCGCTTCCGTCGGCTCGCACTCGCGCACATAGGCGTGCAGGTGGCGCACCAGCCCTTGCATCAGCGCGCGCAGGCGAGGGTCGGGCGTGTCGGCGAAGCGCGCGACGACCTGCTCGGTCAGCGCGGCTTCGGCGGCTGCGTGGGGCGTTGCCTCCATGGTGTCTCTCCTTTGTGATGGTTGCCGTGCGCCGATCGCTCTCAGGCCGGGCTCTCGCCGCGCCAGGCGCGTTCCAGCAACGCCCGGATCGGCTCGCGCTCGACCAGCCTCGGGTTGTAGTAGGGATTGGCGCAGGCCAGCGTGGCCGCCTCGTCCAACCCATCCTCGGGCATACCGATGGCCGACAACGCCGTGGCGATACCCAGCGTCTGGTTCAGCCGGAACAGCAGCGGGCCGGTATCCTGCGCGCGTTCGCCACCCAGCGCCCGCGCCACGCGTGCCAGCGCAAGTGGCGCGGCGGCGTGGTTGTAGTGCGCGGTATGCGGTAGCAAGATGGCATGGGTCTGCGCATGGGGCAGGTTGAAGGTCCCGCCCAGCGTGTGGCATAGCTTGTGATGGATCGCCATGCCAACCGAGCCAAGGCAGGCACCCGCCAGCCACGCGCCGTACAGCGCGTCGCCACGGGCGTCGATATCGTCCGGCCGCCGCACCACGGTGGGCAAGGCCCCGGCCAGCGCGCGGATCGACGCCTCGGCCATCAGGCTGATGATCGGGTTCGCGTCCTCGGCGTATATCGCCTCCACCGCGTGCGCCATCGCATTCATGCCAGAGGCGGCGGAAATCTCCACCGGCAACGTCAGCGTCAGTTCGGGATCGTAGAGGACCGTGCGCGGCAGCACGCGCGGGTCGCGGCCGGTCTGTTTCAGGCGTCCTTCGGTCAGGCCGTAGATCGGTGTTACCTCCGATCCCGCGTAGGTGGTCGGTACCGCGATGATGGGTTGCCCCGAAACGAGGGCGATGGCCTTGCCAAGCCCGATGGTGGACCCACCGCCAACCGCCACGTAGCAGTCAGCACCCAGCCGCGCGGCCTCATCGCGTGCGGCGTGAGCCACCTCCACCGGCACATGCATCACCGCCTCGCTGTAAACGCCCGCGGAGCACTCCCCCAGCAACGCGGCCACCCGCTCGCCGAGTGCCCGATGCCCGGGCGTGGTCAGCACCAGAGCCCGCCGCGCGCCTAGCCGCAGCACCTCCTCGGGCAACGCCTCCAACCGGCCCGCGCCGAAGACCACCCGCGACGGCGTGGCCTGATAAACGAACGGTTCCATCCCCTCTCCCAAGGCATCAACCCACCGAATGCGCTTCAGTGTAGTCCTGCTTCGCATGACGCACATGCCGGGCGAGCGGGCGACCGAATCGCCCGGTTCACACCTGACTCAATGCGGCAGGACGGTCAGGCCCGTGGCGCCGCTGGAAGTCGTCCTGCGCTCGCTCCGGAGTACGCCGTTCTGATCGAACTCAAACAGCACCGTCGACGACAGGATGTCGCCGCCGGCGAACAGCGGACCGATAAAGGGAAGAAAGCTCTCCGGATGCGGCTTCGAGGTCGCATACGCGTAGACCAGCACGATCGCCCCGTCGCTGGTCGTCGCCTGCGAGGTTGGATTGCCGAGTTGCCCGGTCACGTCGTCGAGGGTGGAGAAGCCCAGGATGAAGCTCTGCATCTGCTCGGGCTTGACATCGATACCAGTCGATACGCAGGCGGCCATGAGGCCGCACACCGCAACCATTGCGTAGAACCGGTTCATATCGTCACCGCCCTGCTTCCTGGGCCGTGACTGCAGACGTGCTGGTCGTCGTGGCCCGAGTCTGGCCGGGCAATACGCCCAGTCCATCCCGTACCTCAAGCATAGAACTTCCGAGGCCCAGGAAAAACGCCCGCAAAAGCGGGCGTCAATGCAGGTGCCAGGTCCGTGGAGCAACGCCAACGGCGTTGCAGACGCATCTCAATGCGATTCCACGTGGCGCTTGAAGTTGTTCAGGATGGCCTGCCAGCCTTGTTGCTGCTGCTCGACCGGGTACTCCGTCTCGGCGACGAAGCTCACCCGCACCGTGACCCCCTGGGGTGCCTCGAGGAACTCGACCTTGGCAGTCCGGTCCCCGAACGCGTATTCGATCCGCTTGTTTTCCACGACCTTCGTGTAGGTACCGGCGAAATCGAAACCCATACTGCCGTCCTTGGCCTCCATCCGCGAAGAGAAGGCACCCCCCTCCCGCAAGTCAACCGTGGCGGCCGTGGTGTGCCAGTCGTCGGACGCGGCATTCCATTGCTTGATGTCTTCCGGCGTCGTATAGGCTCGCCACACCTTTCCGACAGGCGCTGCAACAGTGGTTTCAACGGTAATGTTCATAGACTCTCCCGACTCTCGTTCAAGGCCTCGGCTTGCGCCGTCAAGGCTGGCTCGCCATCCCGGGTGGCAATCAGCGCCTTCGGCGCCAGCGGGATCACGGCCAGGATCAGCCCATACACGGCGGTGGTGGCAATCACGCAATAGGTGAATCCGTGCGAGGGCACGCTATTGTAGATCCAGGAGCCCAGCAGATCGCCAGCGCGGCCCGAGAGCGCGAGGACCCCATCCACCAGCATCATCAGAGTGCCTTGCAGGCCCGGCGGGCACGACCGCATCGCGAGGTCGAGATAGGCTGCCGTGGCGATGCCGCCCATCAGCCCGATTGGCGCGGCCAGCACCAGCGCAAGGTCGGCGGAATGGATGAACGCCAGCGGGACCATCTGCGGCACGGCGATGATCGTGCCCCACCACAGCAGCCTGTTCAGCGCCACCCGCTTGCACAGATAGCCATAAAGCAGGAACGTCGGCACAAATGCGGCAGCGAAGATGCCGTTGTAGTACGAGTAAACGGAGTCCGACGCGTGCAATTCGTTGGTCAGGTAGAACTGCAGCGGCGTGGCCGAGCCCGGGGCGAAGTTCCACAGAAAGCAGATCAGCACTGCCGGATAGACGGCCTTGTGTCTGACCAGCCGCCTGACGTTCCCGACGAAATCGGTGGCACGGGCCAGGGGCCTGTCATAGATCTGGCCGAAGACCGACGGGGGTTTCCAGAGCGCTAGCGCGACGATCAGCAGATTGACAATCGCCACCAGGAAGAACGCTTCCGCCGCCGCCAGATGGTCGGAAACATAGCCGGAAGCAAAGGCGCCCGCCACGACCGGAACAGACCCGATCACGTTCCACAGCGCGCTCAGGCGGCCGGACATGAGCTTTTCCTGGCCGACCAGGGCGATCAGCCCCTGATAGGCGGCCGCGACGAACCGGAATGCCAGCATGGCCATCAGGGTCCCGGCCAGCAGCCCGGTGTACGAGAACCCCGAATACGCCATCCAGACGCAGGCCAGCGCGGTCATCGGCGCGAATATCAGGAAGTAGCCGCGATCCCGTAACCCGAGCGGGTTCCATTGGTCCCGCGCCAGTCCGAAAACGAACGCCACATAGACGGGGATGCCCGTCACTAGCCGAAATGTGGAGATCTGCGTTGCCGTCGCGTGCAACTCGTTCTTGAGGACATACGACGTCTGGATATCGACGAGCGCGCCAGCCGGCGTCGCCAGATAGATGAACAGGGTCAGCCAACCAAAGTACAGCAAGGTTCGGTCGTTGCCCTCGGAGCCCTGATGACCTGAAGCGGCCAGCATCGTCGTATCCACGCGGCAAGACTGCGATGGTGATTCGCTCTGGTCCTGCGACCGGAACGGCTAGCAGCACGGCGCCTTGGAGTGCCCGTGACAGCACACGGCGGCTGCTCGAAATAAGTGTAGGTAAGAAAACGTGGTCGCACCGCGCTCAGGTGTCCGCCCTTGATCCCGCCGCATGGGTGGGTTTCCATTCACGCCGGGCGGCGACGAAGCAGCAGGAAGCCCAGAATGCCCAGTATCGGGCCCGGCAGCAGAATCCAGGACGTCTTCAACCCCAGTTCGCCGAGGTAAGTGGACGCCAGCGCAATGGACACCACGGTCAGCGCGAAGCCGATCGAGTTCTGAATGGCAAGCGCGCCCCCAACCAACGTTGGCGGGCAGGCCCTGGCCGCCAGGGCCGAGAACTGTGGCGAGTCCGCAATGACGGTCGCCCCCCAGACCAGGAAGAAGAACAGCAGCCAACCCGGCGAGAGCGCATCGGCGGCGAATGGCAAGAGCAGGCAGCAGGCGCCGGAGATCGCCAGCGCGCCCAGCGCCACGCCGGCGCTATCCACCCAGCGGGTCAGCAGGCCACCCGCGATACAACCAAGGGCGCCGATGCCGATGATCGCGAATGCCAGCGTGGAAGTACTGAGTCCACCGAAAACGGACTGCAGCGACGAGCGGGCGACAAGCATCGGCAATACCGTCCAGAACGCGTAGAGCTCCCACATATGCCCGAAGTAGCCCACCGCCACCGCTCTGAACCGGCGATCGCGAAAGGCCCGCAGCGGATTGCCGGGACTTGGCGCACCATGCCGGCGCACCGGCAGATGCGGCCCATTGCCCAGGCAGAGCACCAGCACCGCCGCCGCACAGGCCAGCACCGACGAGCCCGCCATGACGTACTGCCAGGGCCACTGGGCAGCCGCGATACGCAAGCCGTGTGGCAGCGCGGTCCCCAGCGTCAGCATTCCCACCAGCAATGCCAGCGCCGCGCCCGCCCTGTCCGGCGCCCAACTGATGACCAGCTTCATGCCGATCGGATAGATTCCCGCCAGGCACACCCCTACCGCGAACCGAAGCGCGATGGCGGCAGAGAAATCACCGGACAGGCAGGCGAACCACGCGTTGAACCCTGCCCCGAGCAGGGCCGCCAGACCGAAGATCCGGCTCGCGGAGAACCTGTCGGCGAGCCCCAGCAAGGCGAAAGCCATGGTGCCGAGAATGAACCCGGCCTGGACCGCCGCCGTCAGCGTGCCGATATTGGCTGCCGTCAGCCCCCACGTCCGAACGAGGTCGTCGGCGGCACTGTTGGCGCTGAACCAGAGTGACGTGCCGAACAGCTGCGCAATGGCAATCGTCAGCACCGGCGAGAATTGAACGGATCCCCGTTTCACGGTTGTGTTCGATCCGAGCCTGCGGGATTACCGCTGGGCGACGTCCGGGGTGCTGCGATGATCGATATTGAGCTGCATGAATACCAGGTCGAGCCACTTGCCGAACTTCATGCCAACCTCCTTCATCAGGCCGACCTGCTCGAAGCCAAGCTTCTCGTGCAGGCGGATCGAACTGGCATTTCCAGCCTCGATGGCGCCCACCATGATGTGCTTGTTCAGGTCGCGCGCGCGCTCGATAAGCGCCTTCATCATCAGCCCGGCAATGCCCCGGCCCCGCTGGTCGTTCCGGATATAGACCGAATGCTCCACCGTATGGCGATAGCCATCGAAAGCACGCCAGTCGCCGAACGACGCGTAGCCCACCACGGCCCCCGCCTCGTCCTGCGCGACCAGCACCGGAAAGCCCGCCTTGCGGCGCGCGGCCAGCCAGTCCTTGCGATTGTCCACGTCGACCAGCACGTCGTTCCAGATCGCCGTGGTGTTCGCCACCGCATCGTTATAGATCGCGCAAACCGCTTCCATGTCGTCCGGCGTGGCATCGCGAATCGTGATTTCTGACATTGTTTACCCCTTGTTTCCTGTTCCACCTTTTCAGGCGCAGACGCAAGCATCCGCTACCTCTTCGACCTTTGCAATCGGGCACATCGCAAGCCCTGCCCAACTGGTAGCCACCGACGTGACCGCCCGCCGGCTCGACATCACGCATCTGGAAGCCCCGATCAACGTGGAGGTCACGTCCGACCCCGAGGTCGGTGCCCACCGCGATATCGATCATCTCCCCGGAAATGATTGACGAAAGCGCTTCTGCTCGCACCTTTGCGGCTGATAACCTACCTTTGTCAGAATCGCCCGAGCCGGCCGTGAAAGATCAGAACGCTACAGAATCCGTCCGCATCCGCTTGATCAAGGCCGCGCTGGATGGCGTCCTCGCCGACGACTATCACCACGTCACGACCCACCGCATTGCCCAATTCGCCAAGGAGAATGAGCATGACGTTCCAGATGAACGCAGGTGCCGTGCGCCGATTCGCCAAGGCCATGAGGTTCGGCGCCTGGCTTCAATCGATCACTGAGAGAATGACGCCAGCACCTTTCCGGCTGGTGCAGATCGGCTCGGCCTACTGGCAATCGAAAGCGCTCTACGTGGCGGCGAAGCTGGACCTGGCGACTGTCCTGGGAACGGCAACCCTGACGGCATCTGCGCTGGCCAGCCGGGTCGGCGCCAATGAAGATGCGCTCGGACGCCTGATGCGATTGCTTGCAGCCATGGGCATCTTCGAGGAAACGGCCCCCATGGTCTTCCGCAACAACAAGCTCTCCCGGTGCCTGGTGAGTGACGATCCCCAAAGCGTCCGGGCCATGATCCTGATGCACAACTCGGAAACCATGAGCCGCCCATGGTTCGAGCAACTGGAGGCCGGCATCCGCAGTGGCACGCCGCCGTTTCAACTCAGCCACGGCGAGGACCTGTTTGATTACCTGGACCATCACGCCGATTTCGACCAGCTTTTCTCGGAAGCCATGAACAGCGTCGAGGCACTGGCTGGCGACGGCTTTGCCACGGATCTGGATTGGGCCCGGTTCGACCGCATCATCGACGTTGGCGGATCACGGGGCACCAAGTCGCTGGCGATCCTGCGACGCCATCCCAGGTTGACGGCACTGATCGTGGATCGGCCCCAGGTCATCGAGGAAGCCCAACGCTACTGGGCAGAGCACCATGCGGATGGCCTCGAACGCCTGCAATTTCAGGCTGCGGATCTGTTTGAAAGCCTGCCTGCAGCAGGTCCGAAGGATGTCTACCTGTACTCGGCCGTCCTGCATGGCTTTGACGACCCTACCTGCGTGCAGGCATTACTACGGCTGCGCGAAGCCATCGGCAACAGCGGCGCCCGCGCGGCAATCCTGGAGATCGTTGTTCCGGAAAAAGGCGCCGACATCTCCAGCGCATCGTTCGACATGCAGATGTTCGTCGGCAGCCGGGGGCGCGAACGCACCTTGACCGAATGGAAAGCCATCATTCAAGCCGGCGGCCTGACGCTTGAAGAGGTCGTGCGTCTCCGGTCGCTCGGGAGCATTCTGGTGTTGCGTGCGGGGTGAAGAGGACGGTTGCGTTGAGAATGTCGAGCTGGTGCGTTTGGGTCCCCGACGCTACGGAATTCGGATTGAGTACGAAGAAAGCGCACTGATGTACTGCACCCCTCCCGAGGCCGTCGCTCCACGAGTTCTCCCCCTTGCGGCAGATGCACCATACACTGTATATTTGTACAGTATCTCGACTCAGCAGCCCCCGGCCCGCAGCGACGGACCGCCTCCCCCAATTCCTTGACGACCAATTCCATGTCCCAAGACGACACCGCCTTTTTGGAAGACGACACCTCTCAAATCCATGAGCCCCGGCTTTGGCGAGACAAAGGCTGGACGGCGAAGGTGGTGAAGAACGAGGACGGCGAGGGGTGGGCGGTCGAGATGTTCCGCGACGGCAGCGCGGAACCTGCCCTCGTTGGCCCGTGGACAATGGGCAGAAACAAGGTCGATCCGAAGCCGCTCGACGCAGCCGCACACCAGACATTAGTGAAGACGGCATCCGAGGTCATCCGCCGGCACGAGCAGCAACTGCACGCACGGCTCAACAAGCAAGTCTCCATCGAGATCGCCTCGCAGCTCGTGAATGTCAGGCTGGCGATCACGCCAGACGAATTCGAGCCGTTCGGCACACTGACGGCCATTGATTCGTTCGGGGACGTTCTCGCAAGCGTCAATGTGCAACCGGACTTTCGTTTGACGACGGAAAGCGCAACAAGATGGGCCGATGGCGGATTTGGTCAGATCCGGCATTGACGGGGTAGCCAGAGTGACCCCTCAACATACACACCTGGATTGCAGACAATACGAAGATCGCACCTCAAAACCGGAGCCGAGCTTCGCGCAGCTTGGTGAGTTGCACTGAATCTGCCACTAAGGGTGCAAATCAAAAGCGTAGGGGCTCCGTGCGAGCGCGGTACTGCTCTATCCACCTTACAGACTGTGCGATGCCTCCGAATGGAAAGAAATGCAGGCTCACCATTCCATGCGCTTCTGTCAGGCCGGTGGCCAGACGATCAGCATGGCCTCCATGACCTCGCCCGAGCAGGGCGCGCAGCAGGAATGCAGCAGCACCTTGTCGTGACCGCCGGGCAGCGGAAGCGGCTTGCGTTCGATGGTGGTGTTCATCAGTTGGCTCCTCGCGCAATGGCGATGGCAGTGACAGGCTTTGGCAATGCTTGTAGCCACCGGGCAGGTATCACGATGCCAGCGCGCCAATGCGGGATACCTGAGCACCAAGCGTGATCAGCGGGTGCAGGCCACGGAAGGATTTTGGAGGGAGGGGCCGAACTAACAGCGGACCAGTCAGTTCCGCGCGATAGAACATCGGCCGATATCAACGGAACCAGCAGCAGCCCATTCCACGGCCTTCAATCTACCGGTTCAATCCCTCCGCACCACTTCCTGCTTTAGCTCAGCACTAGGCCGAGAGTTCCCCTCGGATGATCTCCGCGCCCGCACTGAGAGCATTTAGCTTGCCTCTTGCCACTCCGCGAGGTAAGGGCGCCATGCCACAGTTAGTGCAAGGATAGAGCTTGTCGGCATCCACGAACCGAAGCGCCTTCCGTAGGGTATTAGCGACTTCTTCTGGAGTCTCAATGGTATTAGTTGCCACGTCAATGGCCCCTACCATCACCTTCTTGCCGCGAATGAGTTCAATCAGGTCAATTGGAACATAAGAGTTGTGGCATTCCAGCGAGACAATATCGATGCTGGATTTCTGCAGCTTGGGAAAAGATTCTTCATACTGACGCCACTCAGACCCCAGCGTCTTTTTCCAGTCAGTATTGGCCTTGATGCCGTAACCATAACAAATATGGACAGCAGTTTCACATTTAAGCCCTTCAATCGCCCTTTCCAGCGTGGCAACGCCCCAATCGTTCACCTCATCAAAGAAAACATTGAATGCAGGCTCGTCAAATTGAATAATATCAACGCCAGCGGCCTCTAGTTCCCTGGCTTCTTGATTGAGAATTGTAGCGAACTCCCAGGCTAGCTTTTCGCGGCTCTTATAATGGTTATCATAGAGCGTATCAATCATCGTCATGGGACCCGGCAGGGCCCATTTAATGGGTTGCCTGGTTTGCTGACGCAGAAACTTGGCGTCTTCAACAAAAACGGGCTTCTGGCGGCTCACAGCACCAACGACTGTCGGCACGCTCGCATCGTACCGGTCGCGAATTCTAACGGTCTCACGTTTCTCGAAATCAACCCCGCTTAGATTTTCAATAAACGTGGTGACAAAATGCTGACGAGTTTGCTCGCCATCACTGACAATATCAATGCCTGCTTGCTGCTGTTCTTGCAGTGACAAACGCAAGGCATCTTGCTTGCCCTCAATTAGCTCATCGTCTTGTAGCTTCCAGGGCGACCAAAGTTTCTCGGGTTGCGCAAGCCAGGAAGGTTTGGGCAAGCTGCCGGCAGTCGAGGTAGGAAGTAGTTTTTTCATGGCAAATGATCTCGTATGTTCTTGATTGATTAGAGAGCGTAATTATCAGCCCATTGTTCGAGAATGTTCTTGTATGGTTTGATAAAGCGCTCTTCTGCAAACTTTCCCTGCTTAATAGCCAGCTGACTACGCTCCACCCGGTCATAGACAATTTGCGTCAATGAATAATCCTGGTTCTTCAAGCTAGGTTGATATACCTTCCCTGCCGAAGAATTGGCATTGTAAATCTCGGGCCGATAAATTTTTTGAAATGTCTCCATCGTGCTGATGGTGCCGATAAGCTCAAGATTGGTGTAATCAAGGAGCAGATCACCGAGAAAGTAGAAGGCCAATGGTGCAGAACTATTGGGAGGCATGAAAAACCTAACCTGCAACCCCATCTTTTCGAAATACTGATCTGTCGAGGAGGATTCGTTTTGTTGATACTCGACGCCCAGTATGGGGTGCCTGTTTTCGGTTCGATGATAAGTCTTGCTGCTTGAGGCGCTGATGCAGATGACGGGCGGCTTATTGAAGTTCTCTTTGTAAACATCTGAGTTTACAAAGCACTTGAATAGCTTTCCGTGCAAATCGCCGAAATCATCAGGCGTGCTGAATGTGGATTTATTGTTATTGTGCTCTGGCAGCAATACACTGAAGTCGTAATCGCGAACGTAAGAGGAAAAATTATTTCCCGCAATACCGTCTATGCGTTCGCCGGTCTTTTTGTCGATGATATTGGTTTCCAATATCTCAATCAACGGAAACACTTCGCTATCATCTTGGGTATCAACGCCCATCTCTACGGAAATGATCTCGAGATTGACAGAATAACGATCGCCACTCGGATTATCCCAATACGCCAGGTTATTGAAACGGTTGTCAATCATCCTTAGCGTGTTGCGCAAGTTTTCCTGGCGACTCTCTCCGCGGGCCAGATTAGCAAAATTGGTTGTTATGCGGGTATTGTCCGATGGCTGATAGTTTTCATCAAAACAAATGTTCTTGATCCTAAATGTAAACGCTTTATTCATTGCCATCTGATGCCCCGGTTTCTGATAGAAAACTTGAATCTATTTCTTGCTTATTGAGCCCGTGCTTCAGGCCGCGACCACTTCCTCAACATTGGCGGATCTTGTATGGCGTGTCAGTTCGACCAACGGCAGTGCACGTTGGACCGCCAGTCTGGCCCGCTGGATCAGGGCCCCGTTCTGCAGACGGTAGTCGACGAAATCCTTGTCGGTCGCGTAGACGCCCAACGGCAAGGTACGTGCTTGGAAGAAGCTGAACAGCGGCCGCAACTGGTGGTCGATCATCAGGGCATGGCGTTCGCTGCCGCCAGTGGCAGCCAACAAGACTGGCTTGTCGATCAATGCATCCTGATCAATGAAGTCGAAGAAATGCTTGAACAGCCCCGTGTAGGAACCGCGGAAGACCGGTGTTGCCACCACTAGGACGTCAGCCTGCTCGACTGCCGCAAGTTCCCGCTCCACCGTGTCAGGCAGTTGAGAGCGCCAGACTGCACCGGCAAGCTGCGGCGCGAGCTGACCCACTTCGACCAGGCGCGGTTCGCACAGGACTTCTTCGGCGATCAGGTCCAACAGGTGCTCTGCCAGGGCAGCAGACTTGGAGGGACGTTGCAGCCCACCGGAGACCGCTACGACGCGGAGTGGAAGTGTCATTTTGGCGTTCATATGGATTAATCTGCGCGGCGCCGGGAAACCCGATGTGCACCGATGCCAGCACGTTGACTAAGCCAACAGTGCGCATTGACAGCAGGCCATCGTCGTTGCTCGCGCGGATCGTTTGGCCAAGGCGGCGCGTTGCTCGCCATTTGCTGCCATCCCGTCAAGGATGGTGCAAACCTGCTGCACGGTTTTGAGCATGCTTTGCCAATCCGCCACGTTGGAGATAAGGCAGCAAGCCACCGCTCAACGGCGAAACCTGCTTAAACGCCGGCGCAATCCGAGCTTGTGAATAATGGCCATGGGGCTCCGGTGAATGCGAACAAGCAGTAGGAGCGGATGCTAGCGATAGCCGCGCATGAAGTAAAATGGTTAAAACTCACACATCGATGAATACAATTCATATCGCCGATTGAACGCATCCACGTCGGCGACGTTTGGCAAGTCGCGCAACAAGAGGTGTTGACGGCCAAGATGGACGTGGTGCCCATGGACTGAGCGTGCGCGGCATCGCCAAACAGATCCTCCTGGGGGCACGCGAGGCGGACATCGCCAAAGTGGTCGAGTCCACCTCCCAGATGGAGGCGTCTGTCAGCACATCTCGACTTGGTCTTCGTGACGCCTGGGCCTGAGCAGCCCGTTGCTCCCCTAGGGCGGACCTTGCACAACGGCCTGCATCGGGCAACTACAAGCTACCGAGCCTCAGCCGGACCCAGGAGAGGTCTCGCGCATTCCCACCAGTGCGGGACTCGAACAGTTCCAAGCAGCGCCGCTTTTGGTCAGGACGTATCAACCACAGCGCGATTCGTCCGATCTTCCTCTGTCAGAGACTTTCACCCTTTACTCCTTGCGGGTTCGCGGGCGAACACTGTATATTTATACAGTTGTCGCCGCACCCCGGAAAAGCTGGCTCCTGCAGTCGAGCCCGAGCGGCGCCTGCTCTTTCTCTCCTCCACCTCGAAAGGCAATCATGTTCGTGGACCGCACCGAAATCATCAACGCCGCCAAGGCACTGCGCGCCAGCCAGGAAGAATCCAGGTACAGCAAGCTCGTCGCGCTCGCGAACAAGCAACTCAAGGCGATGCAAACGGCAATCCAGAAGGGCAAGGAAGAATTCGAGACCAAACTGGTACTCGACATCAACGAAGACAATCCGCAAGCAGCGCTGGAACCGCGCGCGCAACGGCTAGCCGAAGACCTCAGAGCGCAGGGCTATACCGCGACGGTGACCACGTTTGCCGAGGTCAGCACCGACCGCAAGAACTGGACGCCGAATATCACTGTCGCCATCGGACTGGGCGACTTGGTTTCCGAAGTCGACAGCAATATTGCGGCAAACACGATGACCGACGAGACCGAGGTCGCGCTGGCTGACGAAGCTGTCAGTGAAATGGCCTGACAGCAGGCGGACAATCCGAGATAAGGGACGGCATCACCGGGCTTTGCGCACGGTCGCGTGTTGTGATGGCTGTTCCTACAAGGGAAAGCTGCACGCGATCTTCCTGTGGCACATAGCGAGAAATGAGTTGCCGGCAGGTGGCTTCTGCACGATGCCATTGACCGTCTTCGGCATTGAAATGTGCGGCGCCTCGAGAATGGTTGGCATAACGTCCATCAGGTGAAGGAGCGCATCACGGGGCTTGTCGTCGGGATTGATCCGCGCCGGCCATGACACAACCGTCGGATTCCGCGATCCGCCCAAGTGCGGCACTACCTGTTTCCTCCACTGAAAAGGCGTGTTGCCTGCCCGGGCCCAGCCTATAGGGTAGTGCGGTTCCGATTCGGGGCCGCCCAGTTGCGCGACTCGTTACAGGTTGTCCTCAATCGGCGTTGGCACGCCGTTCAGTGACTTGGTCTCGTTGAACGTACCATCGGAGCCACCTTCGCCAGACGCGCCGTTGTCGCCGACAACGTAGATGATCAGTGTGTTGTCGGCATCCGGGAGTTGCTTGACCGCGTCAAGCAGTCGTCCAACTTCGCGGTCAGTGAAGGCGAAGTATCCGGCATAGTTCTCCATGAACGCGGCATAGAGTTTCTTCTGCTCAGCATTGAGGTTGTCCCATGTGGGCACCCAGTCCGGCCTTGGCGTCAGTTTTGTATCCGGGGGGACGATGCCCATCCTCACCTGACTCTGGAAGACCACCTCGCCGCCCTACCCTGGCGGCCGCTTTTATCCCGCCTGCTCGAGGGGAGTGCATTTCGCCTCGCGTCTTTACTTAGGGGTTCCGAGGGGGTGTCCCGGTTCGTTAAATCTATGTCCCCATATGACAAATGAACGGATTGATCTTCGCAAATAATGGCTGGGTTGGGGCCAGTCGGTATCGGTCTCGATTAAACCCGGCAGCGCTACCCCGAGCCTGTGGCAGTTCTTGATCGACAGGAGCACCAAGCCGGTACTTCCCGTACTTCATATTTGCTGGAAGTGGTAGCGCCAAAAGCCAAGCTCCACAATCTCTCTTCCCGGACCTGCCATGAACTTTCTTGACGGACACCTGTTCCCCGAAAACCAGCAACCGCTGATCATCACCGCTGCGCCTTATGCGCCCTCGTGGGTTCCGTCGGACTTTCCCGAGGAGATCCCTGTCACCATGGAGGAGCAAATCCAGAAAGCAGTGGATTGCTACAACGCCGGCGCCACCGTGCTGCACCTTCATGTGCGCGAACTCGACGGTAAGGGCTCCAAGCGTCTGTCCAAGTTCAATGAGCTTATCGCAGGCGTCCGCGCCCGCGTGCCGGAGATGATTATCCAGGTCGGCGGATCCATCAGTTTCGCTCCTGAAACCGAAGGCGCGGCAGCAAAGTGGCTCTCGGACGACACGCGCCACATGCTGGCCGAACTCGACCCCAAGCCCGACCAAGTGACGGTCACCGTCAATACGTCGCAGATGAACGTTCTCGAGCAGTTCGACCACCGCGACATCGTGGGCAGCTCGATGGAGGATCCCGCGGTCTTCAATGCGTACAAAGAGATGACCGTGCCGGCGCAGCCGGGCTGGGTGGAGGAGCACGTCCGCCGCCTGACCGCAGCGGGGATCCAGAGCGCCTTCCAGTGCTACAACGTCAACAGCTTCGAGTCCGTGGAGCGGCTGATGCGCCGCGGGATCTACAAAGGCCCGCTAGTCATGAACTGGGTGGCGATTGGCGGCGGCATGGACTCGCCGACCGTCTACAGCCTCGCCAACTTCATGCGCGGTGTGCCGGATGGCGCAGTCGTGACGGTGGAAAGCTCGGTACTCAACGTGCTGCCCGTCAACACCATCGGTATTGCAATGGGGCTGCATGTTCGCTGCGGCACGGAAGATAATCTCTGGAACCAGACGCGGACGAAGAAGATTGGCACCGCAGCACAGATCGAGCAACTGGTGCGCATCTCTCGCGAGCTGAGCCGCCCGATCGCTACCGCTAAGGAAGCGCGCGAAATGTGCAAGATCGGCGTGTTCTATGACACGGTAGAAGAATCGCTGGAGGCCAACGGGTTCGCACCCAATCGAAACGGTGGACGTCAAGGCTTCCTGCAGAAGGCTGCCTGATCAGGCTTCTGCTCTTCGGGCCTTAGTGCCCCTTCGAACGTCGATGTTTGCGCCGCCCTCTCAATTTGAGAGGGCGTTTTTCTTGGCTCATCGCCGGCTTCCGCAGAGGGCTGATGGCTGGCGGCTGAGTCGGGCCAGGAGCGGGAATTCGATGGTCCGCGCGCCAAAGGCGGCGTTGCCCCAATTTCAGCCACTAGTTGAAGGACCTGCACAAGACAGGACTGCCCGACCCGACCATCGTGGCTGGAGCCTATCCGATTGACGCGCGCCTCCATTGATTGCCACTTTCCAACAAGCAATATCGCGGGGCAGCTAGCTAATAACACCTAGACATCGGAGCGACGACGCTACTTCGCTCGGGAACGGCCGATGGTCTTTTCTGTTGCACGCACCGAAGGTTTCTGGTCGCCGAAAGCCGCCCTCGCCAACACGTTCTACAACACCCTTCACCCCCTCCCCAAGCACCCACTCAGGCCATGGCCCTCGATGCCACCCGCCCTCCAGGCGCTGCCCCCCAATCACCAAATCACCCATCACCGCAGCCACCACGCTGTGATAAATGGCAACCCGCCTCCCGGCGCCGCGTCCGCCATAGCCGCGACCGTGTAAACTCCCCCCTTTTTCCCATCCTGCCGACATGACGCAAGTGCCACAGCGCACGGGTTTCAGCGGCCCGAAACTGCTGCGCGTGCTGGCGCGCCTGACCGAGACCGACGCCGCTGGCGCCGTGCCGTCGCTGTCCGCCGTGATGAGCCGGTGGCTTGGCTGGACCGACGCCATCGCGCTATCGGCCGCGCTCAACGGCAGTCCGCCGGAAGTGCCGTCCGCCGCACCGGCGCGTCCGGGTAGCGAACGGGGTATCGGCGACGCCGCTGGCACTCATGTGCGCGCCATGCTGACCGCCGCGATTACCGGGCAAGGCATGTCGTCCGACAGCCGCCGCCGGATGCCGACGCGGACGGCCGCGCCCGATCCTGCCGAGGCCGACTTCGCGGTCCATCGCCAGCGCTATATCGCGTTGCAGCAGCAGATGGAACGCGAAATCGCCGGCCTGCGCGGGCGGCTGCGGGCCGCACTGGCGTCGCGCACGCCGCAGGCAGCCCGGCTGGCCATGCTGGATGCCGTCATGGAACAGGTACTTGGCGCGCGCGAGCAGGCAGTGCTTGCCGCAGTGCCGGGAATGCTGGAACCGCATTTCACGCGGCTGCGCGACGCCGAGGGCGCGTGGCTAAACGTATTTCGCAGGGACATGCAGAGCGTATTGCTGGCCGAGTTGGAAATCCGATTCCAGCCCGTGGACGCCCTGCTCGCCGCCCTGCGCGAAATCTGATCGAACCATATGAACAGACACCTCACACCGCTCGTCGCGCCACTCGTCGTCTTCCTGGCTGGCCTCGCCGTCGTCGGCTGGGTCGGCGCCGGCTATGCGGGCACGAATGCGCTGGCGCTGGCCGTCACGCTGCTCATTGGCGGGTTTTACGTAGGCGGCGCGTTCGAACTGCGCCGCTACCGCCAGGCCACAGCCACCCTGCCCGTCGCGCTTGCCAACCTGGCCGCGCCGCCGACCAGCCTCGGCGTGTGGCTCGACAGCCTGCATCCCAGCCTGCGCAATGCGGTACGCCTGCGCGTGGAGGGCGAGCGCGTTGCGCTTCCTGGCCCGTCGATGACGCCGTATCTGGTCGGCCTGCTGGTGCTGCTGGGGATGCTCGGCACCTTCCTCGGCATGGTCGGCACGCTACGCAGCACTGGCGTCGCACTGGAAAGCGCCGCCGACCTGCAGGCGATCCGCGCCTCGCTGGCAGCCCCGGTCAAGGGTCTTGGCTTCGCCTTCGGGACGTCTGTGGCTGGCGTAGCCACCTCGGCCATGCTCGGGTTGCTTTCGACGCTTGCCCGCCGCGAGCGCGTGCAAGCGGCGCAGATGCTGGACGAGCGCATCGCCACCACGTTGCGCACGCATTCGCGCCATCACCAGCACGATACGGTATTCGCCCTGCTGCAACGCCAGACCGAACTGATGCCCACGCTGGTAGATCGACTGGAAACCATGGCCACGACGATGGCCCGCCAGAACGAAGCCCTCGGCGAGCGCCTGTCGGCCAGCCAGGATGCCTTCCACACGCGGACCGAAGCGGCCTACGCGCGGCTGGCCGATACCGTGGGGCAGTCGCTGAAGGAAGGCATCGCGGACAGCGCCCGGGCCGCCAGCACGGCAATCCAGCCAGCCGTGGACACCACCATGACCGGCCTCGCCCGCGAAGCCGCCACCATGCGCGACACCGTCACGCAGACCGTGCGACAGCATCTGGACGACCTCTCCACCCGCTTCGGCGCCACCACTACCGCCGTGGCCGAGACCTGGCGTCAGGCGCTCGCCGAACACCAGCAGGTGAACGCCTCCCTGACGTCGGACCTGCGCGCATCGCTTGATGGCTTCGGCGAAACCTTCGCGCAACGCTCGACGGCACTGGTCGACGGCATGAGCACGCGCCTCGACACAGCCGCCGCCGACGCCGCCAGGACGTGGGATACCGCGCTGTCGCGCCTCGAACATACGGGCGAATCGCTCGCCAGCGCCAACCGCCAGGCGATGGCCGACGCCTCGGCTGCCTTCGCGCAGCACGCCGCCGACGTCGCCGGGACAGTCAACCAGTCGCACGCCAACTTGCAATCGCAATTGGCGGCACAGGAAACGGAGCGCCAGACGGCGCTAGCCGAACGCGATGAAGCGCGGCTTGCCGCGTGGCGCGACACGCTGGCAGCCATGGCCGCCACCATGCGCGACGAATGGCAACGGGCCAGCACGCAATCGGCCGCCGACCAGCAGGCCGTTCGCGACGCCCTGGCGCAAAGCGCGCGCGACATCGCCACGCACGCCGAGGCTCACGCGACCGGCACGCTTGCCGAGATCGACCGCCTGCTACAGACCACGACCACGCAGCAAGCGGAACTGGCCGCACGTGACGAACAGCGCCTCGCCACATGGCGCGACACGCTGGCGACTATGGCCGCCACGATGCGCGACGAGTGGCAACAGGCCAGCTCGCAATCGGCTGCCCATCAGCAGGATGTCCGCGACGCCCTGACGCAAAGCGCCCGCGATATTGCCACGCACGCCGAGGCTCACGCGACCGGCACGCTTGCCGAGATCGACCGCCTGCTACAGACCACGACCACGCAGCAAGCGGAACTGGCCGCACGTGACGAACAGCGACTCGCCACATGGCGCGACACGCTGGCAGCCATGGCCGCCACGATGCGCGACGAGTGGCAACAGGCCAGCTCGCAATCTGCGACCCACCAACAGGCCGTTCGTGACGCCCTGGCGCAAAGCGCGCGCGACATCGCCACGCACGCCCAGGCTCACACCACCGGCACGCTTGCCGAAATCGACCGTCTTCTGCAAACCACAACCACGCAGCAAGCGGAACTGGCCGCACGTGACGAACAGCGACTCGCCACATGGCGCGACACGCTGGCAGCCATGGCCGCCACGATGCGCGATGAATGGCAACAGGCCAGTTCGCAATCGGCCGCCCATCAGCAGGATGTCCGCGATGCCCTGACGCAAAGCGCGCACGACATCGCCGCTCACGCGCAGACGCACGCCTCCGGCACGGTTGCCGAGATCGACCGCCTGTTGCAGGCCGCATCCACACTGCAAGCGGAACTGGCCTCGCGCGACGAACAGCGCCTTGCCGCATGGCGTGACACGCTGGCAACCATGGCAGCTACCATGCGCGACGAATGGCAGCAGGCGAGCACGCAATCGGCCGAGCATCAGCGGGAGATCCGCGACGCCCTCGCCCGGACCGCCAGTGACATCGCCACACACACGCAGGAGCAGGCCAACGGCACCATCGCCGAAGTGGCTCGCCTGGCGCAGATCGCAACTGAAGCACCCAAGGCCGCCACCGACGTCATCGCCGAACTGCGCCAGAAGCTCACAGACGGCATGGCACGCGACAACGCAATGCTCGAGGAGCGTGGGCGTCTGCTCGAAACGCTTGGCACGCTGCTCGATGCCGTGAATCACGCCTCCACCGAGCAACGTGCGGCCGTGGATGGGCTCGTCACGACCACGGCGGACCTGCTGGAGCGCGTCGGCACGCGCTTCACCGAGCAGGTGGCGCAGGAGACCGGCAAGCTGGATGGCATCGCGGCACAGGTCACGGGTAGCGCCGTCGAAGTGGCAAGCCTGGGCGAAGCCTTTGGCATGGCGGTGCAGGTGTTCAGCGCATCGAATGACAAGCTGGCGGAGCACCTCACCCGTATCGAGTCCGCGCTCGACAAGTCCATGATGCGTAGCGACGAGCAGTTGGCTTACTACGTGGCGCAGGCCCGCGAGGTGGTGGACCTGAGCATGCTGTCGCAGAAGCAGATCCTGGAGAACCTGCAGCAGTTCTCCGCGCAGCAAGCCGGAGCCGAGGCGGCATGACGGACGATTTCGACGCCGGCGCGGAGCCCACCGTCCCGGCCTGGGCGGTGTTCGGTGACCTGATGTCGGTCATGCTGGGCGCCTTCGTGCTGGTGCTGCTGGGTGTGATCGGCGTGCAGATGGAACTGTCGGCACGGCTCGAGAACGAGGTTAAGCAGCGGCAGGAGGAACTGAAACGCCGCCAGACACTGGAGGAAGCGCTCGCCGGGCCGCTGGCGGCTGGCCGGGTCACGCTCAAGGACGGACGCATCGGCATCAGCGGCAATGTGCTGTTCGCGCTAAATTCCGACCAGTTGCAGCCGGAAGGCCGCGCGTTGCTCAAGAGCCTTGCCGCGCCGCTGTCGGCCTATCTGGGCGCGCGCGACGAGATCCTGATGGTGAGCGGTTTCACCGACGACCAGCAGGTCAGGGAAGGCAACCGGCGATTTGCCGACAACCTGGAACTGTCGGCTCAGCGAGCGCTGACCGTAACCCGCGCGCTGATCGAAGCGGGCCTGCCCCCGGCTTCGATCTTCTCGGCGGCATTCGGCTCGCAGCAGCCGGTCGCGTCGAATGCCACGGAGGAAAGCCGTGCAAAGAACCGACGCGTGGAAATCGCGCCAGTGCCGAGGGTATCTGCCGGGGCCGGGGCCACGAAACCCCATGCATAACGACGGCCCGCACGACCCCCTTACCCTGCTCGACGGCTGGCGCGACAGCGGCGCAGACCGTGCGGACCCCGTCCGCTTTCGCTTTATCGAGACGATGGCGCAACGCGCGTCCGGCTATAGCGGCGAAGCGGGCCGTCTGCTCGATGCACGGGTAGCCAGGCTGGTGGCGGAGTATGGAGCGATGCTGGCGCGTGACGCCGGCGCTTCGGACGAGGTGGCGTCGCCAGAGGCACAGTCGCAACCGCACAGTGCTCTCGCGGAACTCGCGGCGCTGAGGGAGCGCCTCGGGCAGCATACGCAGCCAGCCACTGGGGCCATCACCAGCCACACCCACGCTAACGCTAACGCTCAGGCTCAGGCTCACACGCCCAACGCCCTCATCCCGCAGCGAGCCGCCCCCGTCGAACCGGCACTGGCCGACTACTTCCGCGACACCTGGGCCCGCGTCAGTGTCGACCGGCAAATGCGCCAGTCGCAGGCGGGTGTGCCCGAGAACGCCGGGCCGCTGAATACGAACCATCTGGTGCATCGGTCACTGTCACTGATGCGCGAGGTGTCGCCCGGGTATCTCGAACAGTTCCTGTCGTATGTCGATGCGCTGTCGTGGCTGGAGGGGATGCACCCCATCTCGCTGGTACCCGAACGCAAGGCGCGCGCCAAATCGGGCAAGACGGGAAGCGGCATTGTCTGAAAGGGCCGGCGCGCAAGGCGTAGGCTTTGCGTAGCGGCAATCACCATGGCTCCGTCTGTGCGCAACCGCACGGTGCAATACCGCGACACGCGCATAGTCACCCTCGCAGTACCGAGTCATCCGATTCCTGACCGACTGGGTAGCGAGCCATGAAACCAGAGCCATTTGTAGTGACGCCGGACGCGTACGCACGCCCGCTCAACGTCGTGGGCGAGAAAATCACGGTGCTGGCCTCAAGTGCCGCCACGCAGGGCTACGAGGTATTCCTGCAGCATGGCGAGGAAGGCAGTGGGCCGCCGCCGCATAGCCACGACTGGGACGAATCGTTCTACGTCACCAGGGGCAGTGTCGAGATCGGCTATGACGATCAGGTCTTCGTGGCACCGGCCGGCACGTTCGTCCATATTCCGGCTGGCACGACGCACTCGTTCCGCTTCGGTACCGGCGGGGGCGAGATGATCTCTGTCACCAGCCACGGCGGCAATGCGTCGCATCTCTTCTCGCGCATCGATGAAACGGTACCTCCGGGCCCGCCCGATCTGGAAAAGCTTCATGCGGTGGCGCAGGAGTGCGGCGTGACGATTCCGGGTTGACAGGCCGAGGCCGCGTGATCGCGCGGCAGCCGCATCAATGGATCAACGCTTGATCTTGACCGCCCGTTTCGCGACGGTGCCTGCACGTTTGCCGCTGACGGCCTTTGCGCCCGGCGCGGCCACCGCTCTCCGCTCCTTGACCTTGCTTGACACCGCTGCCGGCAGCGCCTGAGCGGAGCGCATCTGCTGGCTCTCGCTGGTGGTCACGCCAATGGTACGTGCCAGTTGCCGGCTGACGCTGATATAGGCGTGTCCCAGCCGGGCATCGAAGTACAAGGAATCCCCGCGTGCCAGTCGCACGAACTCGCCATTCGCGAAGTGCACCTCGACTTCGCCGCTCAGCACATAGATGAATTCCTCGCCGGGGTGGCTGGCAAAGACCTCCGGGCCCGTGATGTGCCGCGCGTGGACGGTGGCCACCGTCGGGCTCATCTGTTTGCCGGCCGCCTCGGTACAGAGAAACTCATAGGCGATCGACTGGCCGGTATAGACCACGCCCTGATTGGCGCGCGTGACGATGGGCCCCTGGAATGGCGCCGCAGTCTCCCCCGCTCCGGCGAACATCTCGCCCATGTCCATCTGCAGCGCTTTGCCGATGGCCGCGAAGTTGTCGTAGCCGAGCGCAAGCTGGCCACGCTCCGCGCGCGAGATGGTGGTGATGGATACGCCGGACAGCTCGGCAAGGTGAGCCAGCGTCCAGCCGAGCGCCTTGCGCGCGCCGCGCAGGCGCTTGCCGAAGGTCTCCCGGTCCAGCGTGCGCGACGGGTCCACGTGCGCCGAGGCATTAGTCTCTTTCAAGCCAGGATCCTTTCGTGATGACGTGTTGTTGAGCCCGGCACATCCCCCACGTAGGGGTATGCCCTTGGCATCCGCAATTTATCCGATAATTTGCGTATCCGCAATTTGCGTATTCGCAAATTCTTGAATACACTCGCTGGACCCATGAGCCTGCGCCCCGCCTTGCGCCGGCGTGCAACGTCCCCAAGCACCCCTTGCCAATGACTGCAACCACGGCCCCACTCCGCTCTGACTTTCTGGTAATCGGCGCAGGTATCGCTGGCGCCTCCGTCGCGTACTGGCTCGCGCCGCACGGCAGCGTCACCGTGCTGGAGCGGGAAAGCCAGCCGGGCTATCACTCCACCGGCCGATCCGCCGCGCTGTTCATGGAAAGCTACGGCACGCCTCAGGTGCGCGCGCTGACGATGGCCAGCCACGCCTTTCTCGCAAATCCGCCGCAGGGCTTTGCCACGCATCCGCTGCTGACGCCGCGCGGCGCGCTGATGGTTGCCGCGCCCGGGCAGCAGGCCCTGCTCGACGAACACTGGGAAATCCTGCGCGCGATGGCGCCAGAGGCCGAACTGCTGACCGCGCAGCAGGCTTGCGAACGTGTGCCCGTGCTGCGTCCGGAGATGGTGATCGGCGCGGTCTACGAGCCCGGCGCGGCCGACATGGATGTCCATGCGATCCATCAAGGCTACCTGCGTGGCATACGTCAGGCCGGTGGCAAGCTGGTCTGCGACGCGGAGGTCCGCGCCATCGCGCGTCATGGCGATGTCTGGCGCGTGGAAGCGGGACAAGCCGTCTACGAAGCGCCGGTCGTGCTGAATGCCGCCGGTGCGTGGGCCGACGTGATCGCGCGCCAGGCCGGCGTCTCCCCGCTTGGCTTGCAGCCCTGCCGGCGTTCGGCCTTTGTTTTCCAGCCGCCCGCCGGCGTCGACAGCCATGGCTGGCCCATGGTGCACAGTGCCGACGAGTCCTGGTACATCAAGCCCGACGCTGGCATGTTGCTCGGCTCTCCGGCCAATGCCGACCCGGTCGAGCCGCAAGACGTGCAGCCCGAGGAACTGGATATCGCGATGGCGATCCACCGCATCGAGGAAGCCACCACGCTGACGATCCGCCATCCCGCCCGTACCTGGGCCGGCCTGCGCTCCTTCGTGGCGGACGGCGACCTGGTCGGTGGCTTCGACGATCGCGCGCCCGGCTTCTTCTGGGTGGCTGCGCAGGGTGGCTATGGCATCCAGACGTCCGCGGCCATGGGCGAGACCTGCGCCGCGCTGGCGCGTGGCCTGCCTGTGCCCGCGCACGCCGCGTCCTTCGGGCTGACCGCCGAAATGCTGGGGCCCGCGCGGTTGCGCCGCGCTGCGGCCTCATAGCAGCGGGCCCGGCATCCACGGGCCACGCGCAGAAGAAACGAAAGCACAACGACAGGTACAACAACGACTCCAGGAGACAGCCGTGCGTGTGTTCAGCGCTTCCCTCGCCACCGAGACCAATACTTTCGCACCGATGCCGACCGGGCTCGCATCGTTTCGCGACCGTGGTTACTTCCCGGCCGGCCAGCATCCGGACCAGATGACCTTCTTTTCCGGACCGCTGTGGGCCGCGCGCCTGCGCGGCAAGGAGCGCGGCTGGACGTTGCTGGAAGGCATGGTTGCCGGCGCCCAGCCCAGCGGCACCACCACGCGGCACGCCTATGAAACGCTGCGCGAGGAACTGCTGGCCGATCTGCGCGCGGCGCTGCCGGTGGACATGGTGCTGCTCGGCCTGCACGGCGCCATGGTCGCCGATGGCTACGACGACTGCGAAGGCGACCTGCTGCAACGGGTGCGCGCCATTGTCGGCCCCGATGTGGTGATTGGCGCGGAACTCGATCCGCACTGCCACCTGTCGCCCGCCATGACCACGCATGCCGACCTTCTGATCGCCTTCAAGGAGTACCCGCACACAGACGTGCTCGAACGCGCGATCGAACTGGTCGACCTGTGCGCGGCCAAGGTGGAGGGCAAGATCCGTCCGGTACCGGCGGTGGTCGACTGCGGCATGATCGTCACGGTGCATACGTCGCGCCAGCCTGCGCGTGGCTTCGTCGACCGCATCCAGGCACTGGAAGGCCACAACGGCGTCCTGTCGATCTCGATCGCGCACGGATTCTCCTGGGGCGACGTACCCGAGATGGGCACCAGGGTACTGGTCTACACGGACGGCGACGCTACCGCGGCCCAGACGCTCGCACGCCGGCTGGCCGATGAACTGATCGACATGCGCGAGGCGCTCGACGTGCCGTACCCCCGCATCGACGCCGCGCTGGACGAGGCACTGGCCTTTGACGGTGGCCCGGTGGTGCTGGCGGATGGCGCCGACAACCCGGGCGGTGGCGCGGCGGGCGATTCCACCTTCATCCTGCGTCGCATGATCGAACGTGGCATCGTCAATGCGGCCATCGGCCCGATGTGGGACCCAATCGCGGCACGCATCGCGTTCGAGGCCGGCGTGGGCGCGCGCCTGCCGCTGCGCATCGGCGGCAAGATCAGCCCGCTCTCCGGCGAGCCGCTGGATCTGGATTGCACAGTCAAGGCGCTGATGCCCGACATGGTGATGACCGGCCTGGCCAACGCTCCCATGCAGATGGGCGACAGTGCGCTCGTGGAGGCCAACGGCATCGACATCGTTCTGATCACGCTGCGCAACCAGGCCATGGGAACCGATCTCTTTACCCAGCTTGGCTGCGACCTCGCCGCAAAGAAGATCATCGTGGTCAAGTCGTCGCAGCATTTCTACGCGTCCTTCGCGAAGATCGCGCGCCACGTGATCTATGCCGGAGCGCCGGGTGCGGTGACGCTGGACCTGCGTACCCTGCCCTACCGCAAGGTTCACCGCCCGAAGTGGCCCCTCGATCCCGCCTGATTCGCGGGACGCAGAGACTCCAATACCAAGACACCTGACAAGCATCAGGACAAAGCAAGACAAGGAGGAGACAAGACATGCAACACCGACCGCTCGCCACTCTCGTCATGGGTGCCCTGTTGCTGGCCGGCACCAGCCTGCCGGCGCAGGCGCAGGCACCCGCCAGGACGCTGAAGATCGTGCCGCACGCCGACCTGAAGATCCTCGACCCGACCTTCACCACGGCCTACATCACGCGCAACTTCGGCTATATGGTCTATGACACGCTGTTCGCGCAGGACGCGACCGGCAAGCCGCAACCGCAGATGGTGGAGAAGTACACCAGCAGCAAGGACGGCAAACAGTGGAGCTTCACGCTGCGTCCCGGCCTGAAGTTCTCCGATGGCAACGCCGTGACCGCCGCGGACGCAGTGGCATCGTTGCAGCGCTGGGGCGCGCGCGACAGCCTGGGACGCTCGATGGGCGAGGCCGGCGCCGAGTGGAAGGTCGTCGACGCACGCACCTTCACGCTGACGCTACAGCAGCCCTTTGGGCTGGTGCTGGAAGCGCTGGCCAAGCCCTCCGGCTTTCCACCGGTGATCCTGCCCGAACGCCTGGCCAAGCAACCGGCCACCGCGCCGCTGAACGAAGTGGTGGGTTCCGGTCCCTATCTGTTCAAGCGCGACGAATGGGTGCCGGGCAACAAGGCCGTGTTCGTGCGCAACCCCAACTACACGGGCCGCCGCGAAGCACCAAGCGGTCTGGCCGGCAACAAGACCAGCCACTTCGATCGCATCGAATGGCTGTACCTCCCCGACGCCAACAGCGCGGTCGCCGCCCTCAAGCGCGGCGAGGTGGACCTGATCGAGCAGTTGCCACCGGACTACATCACGCCGCTGCGTTCCGACAACAGCCTCAAGGTCGGCTCTGGCGGCACCTACCAGGGAATGCTGGTGATGAACCAGTTGCACCCGCCCTTCAACAATCCGAAGGTACGCCAGGCCCTGCTGCAGGCGGTCAGCCAGGAGCGCTTCACCGCGGCCATGGGCTTCCCGCTGGACATGCGCATGAACTACTGCGCCACGTACTTCATTTGCGGCAGCCCCAACGACACGGCCGCCGGCGCCGAACCCTTCCGCAAACCGGACGTCGCCAAGGCCAAGCAGATGCTTGCGGCCTCGGGCTACAAGGGTGAAAAGGTGGTGTTGCTGGTGCCCACCGACATCACCGCGCTGAACGCCGAGGCGCTGATGGCCGCGCAGACCATGCGCAGCATCGGCATCAACGTCGACATGCAGAACATGGACTGGGCCTCGATCGGCGCGCGACGTGCCAAGCGTGACGCGCCGGATGCCGGTGGCTGGAACATGTATGTGACCGTGGCAGGCGAGTTCGACGTCAACACCCCGGTTACCAATGCCTACCTCAGCGCCGCCTGCGGCAACAGCCTGCCGGGCTGGCCGTGCGACAAGCCGCTGGATGAATTGCGCAGCGCGTGGGTGCGCGAGATGGTGCCGGCCAAGCGGCGCGATCTGCTCGATGCCTTCCAGAAGCGCGCCTATGAAGCGGTGCCGTACGTGAACACCGGGCAGTACTCGTCCGCGTTCGCCGCGCGGGCCAACCTGAAGGGCCTGGACAAGCTGTGGGGCGGCGTACCCACGGTCTGGGCGCTTGACCGCTGAGCGAGCCTGCCATGGGTTACCTGATCCGCCGCCTGCTGGCCACGCTGCCGGTGATGGCCGTGGTGGCCATCGTGGTCTTCCTGCTGATCCACCTGTCGCCGGGCGACCCGGCGGCACTGATCGCG
This sequence comes from Cupriavidus metallidurans CH34, assembly GCF_000196015.1. Lineage (NCBI taxonomy): Bacteria > Pseudomonadati > Pseudomonadota > Betaproteobacteria > Burkholderiales > Burkholderiaceae > Cupriavidus > Cupriavidus metallidurans. The sequence goes on from NC_007974.2 coordinate 1,779,281, forward strand.
GGCGACCTTGCCACTGTCGAGGACATCGCGCGCCTGCGTGCCACGCTTGGCCTCGACCAGCCGCTGTGGCAACAGTTCGGGCTCTGGGCCGGACGGCTCGCCAGCGGAGACCTGGGCACCTCCATCTTCACGCAGATGCCGGTGACCGAGCTGCTGGCCCAGCGGCTGGAGCCGACGCTGTCAATCGCCGCGCTGACCATGCTGCTGACGCTGCTGGTATCGGTGCCGCTGGGCACGCTGGCGGCCTATCGCGCGGGTAGCTGGATCGACCGGCTGGTGATGCTGTTCGCCGTGCTGGCGTTCTCGCTCCCGGTATTCCTTGTGGGCTACCTGCTGGTCTATGCGTTCGCGATCCAGTTGCCGTGGTTTCCGGTGCAGGGCTATGCCCGGCTGGCCGATGGCGCCGGGGGCTGGCTACGTAGCCTGGTGCTGCCGTGCGTCAACCTGGCGTTGGTGTACATCGCCCTGATCACCCGCATGACGCGCGCCACGGTGCTGGAAGTGCTGCACGAAGACTACATCCGCACCGCCCGCGCCAAGGGGCTCGGTGTGCTGCCGGTGCTCGGCCATGCGCTGCGCAACGCGGCCATCCCGATTGCGACCACGGTCGGCACCGGCATCGCGCTGCTGATCGGCGGCGTGGTGGTGACCGAGACCGTGTTCGCGATTCCAGGCGTCGGCCGGCTGGTGGTGGATTCGGTGCAACGCCACGACTACCCGGTCATCCAGAGCGTGCTGCTGCTCTCGGCAGGTGCCTATGTGCTGATCAACCTGATGATCGACCTCAGCTACCGGCTGTTCGATCCCCGCATCAAATACTGAGCCGCCATGACCGCTACCCTGCCCTCGCGCCAGGACGCCGCCGCACGGCCGGCGGACGACGACGCGCCGTTCGTGCTGCCCCGCTGGTACTGGGCGCGCAAGCATCCCACCCTCGTCATTGGCGCCGTGCTCCTGCTGGCCGTTGCCGCGCTGGCGATCGCCGCGCCGTGGATCTCGCCGTTCGACCCGCAGGACATTGACCCGCTGGCGCGTATGCAGCCGCCTTCCGCCGAACACTGGTTCGGCACCGATGCGCTGGGCCGCGACGTGTTCAGCCGCGCGGTCTGGGGCGGCCGCGTGTCGATGATCGTCGCCCTCTCGGTCGGCCTGCTATCCACCGTGCTGGGCGTCAGCATCGGCCTGACCGCCGGCTTCGTGCGCTGGACCGACGGCTTTCTCATGCGCGTGATGGACGGGCTGATGGCCATCCCGGGCATCCTGCTGGCGATCGCGCTGATGGCACTGACCCAGGCCAGCCTGGGTGCGGTGATCGTCGCCATCACCGTCCCCGAGGTGCCGCGCGTGGTGCGGCTGGTTCGCTCGATGGCGCTGACCCTGCGCGAGCAACTGTACGTCGAAGCCGCGCACGCGGTTGGCACGCGGCTGCCGGTGATCCTGCTGCGCCACGTGCTGCCCAACATGGTCGCGCCGCTGATCGTGCAGGCCACCTTTGTCGCGGCAGCGGCCGTTCTGACCGAGGCGGCGCTGTCCTTCCTCGGCGTGGGCGTGCCGGCGCAGACGCCAAGCTGGGGCAACATCATGGCCGAGGGCCGCAACTTCGTTGCCGTGGCTTTCCACATCCTGCTGTATCCCGGCCTGCTGCTGGCCGCCACCGTGCTCGCTATCAACCTGCTCGGCGACGGCCTGCGCGATGCGCTCGATCCGCGCCTGGCGCGCCAACTCTGAGATGGGAACTGCCATGACGTCCACCCGCAAGGCACTCCCCGCCGGCACACCACTGCTGGAAGTACAGGACCTGCACGTGCGCTTCGACACCCTGACCGGCCCCGCGCGATCGGTCAACGGTGTCTCCTACACGGTGCGCGCCGGCCAGACACTGGGTGTGGTCGGTGAATCCGGCTGCGGCAAGAGTGTGACCGCGCTCTCCATCATGCGGCTGCTGTCCGCGCCACCCGCGCATGTGACAGGCGCCGTCCTGCTCGACGGGACCGATCTGCTCACGCTCGGCGAGCGCGAGATGCGCCGCATCCGTGGCAACCGCATCTCCATGATCTTCCAGGAGCCGATGACCTCGCTCAACCCGGTCTTGACCATCGGCCGCCAGATCGCGGAAACCGTACGCCTGCACCAAGGGGCGAGCCATGCCGAAGCGCTTGCCCGCGCGATCGACATGCTGCGCCTCGTGCAGATCCCCGAGCCCGAGCGGCGCGCGAACGAGTATCCGCATCAGCTCTCTGGCGGCATGCGCCAGCGCGTGATGATCGCGCTCGCGCTGGCCTGCAACCCCGAGGTGCTGATCGCCGACGAGCCCACCACCGCGCTGGACGTGACCATCCAGGCGCAGATCCTCGACCTGATCCGACGCCTGCAGCAGGAGCTGGGCACCGGCGTGGTGATGATCACGCACGACCTCGGCGTGGTGGCGGAGAGCTGTCATCGCGTGGTGGTGATGTACGCCGGGCGCAAAGTCGAAGAAGCGAACGTGGCCGATCTGTTCGACCGTCCGCTGCATCCCTACACACGTGCCCTGATGGCGTCCATGCCGTCGATGAACACCGGCAGCAGCCGCCTGACCGAGATCCCCGGGTTGGTGCCGTCGCCCCAGCAACCACAGCGCGGCTGCGCCTTCGCGCCCCGCTGTGCCCAGGCGCAGGCCCGCTGTCACACGGAGATGCCTCGGCTTTCGGCACAGGGCGCCGACCACTTCGTGGCCTGCTTCGCCGTCGAGACACGTCAATCCGATGGCGTCGCACCAGTCGACAGTACCCCGGAGACCCTTGCATGAACCCCTCTCAGGAACCCATCGCAGCGACCGCGCAGGCCGCGCCGCTGCTGCAGGTGGACGGGCTGCGCAAGCACTACACTGCACCGCGCCGCTGGCCCTCGCCGCCGCCCCGGCCGATCCAGGCGGTTGATAACGTCTCCTTCACGGTCGCTCGTGGCGAAACACTGTCCCTGGTGGGCGAATCCGGCTGCGGCAAGACCACCACCGCAAAGTCCGTGCTGCGTCTGGTAGAGCCCACCGCAGGCTCGGTCAGGCTGGACGGCGAGGAACTGCTGACCCTGTCGGCCGGAGAGATGCGTCGCCGCCGGCGCGAACTACAGATCATCTTCCAGGACCCGTATGCTTCGCTGAGCCCCCGTCTGACTGCGGGAGAAATCGTCGCGGAGCCGCTGCGCAACTTCGGGATGCGCTCCCGCGCGGAGCGCGAGGCGCGCGTGCAGTGGCTGTTCGGCAAGGTCGGCCTGCGCCCCGAGGCCACCGCGAAGTATCCGCATGAGTTCTCGGGCGGGCAACGCCAGCGGCTCGGCATCGCCCGCGCACTGGCCATGCAGCCCAAGCTGATCGTGTGCGACGAACCGGTCTCCGCGCTCGACGTATCGGTGCAGGCCCAGGTCGTCAACCTGCTGATGGACCTGCAGCAGGAGTTCGGCATCGCCTATCTCTTCGTCGCCCATGATCTGGCCGTGGTGCGCCATATCAGCCGCCGCGTGGCCGTGATGTACCTGGGTCGCATCGTCGAACTGGCCGATCGCGATGCGCTGTTCTCTACGCCGCGCCACCCCTATACGGAGATTCTGCTGTCGGCCGCGCCGGTGCCAAACCCGCGCGCGCCGGCACGACGCATTCTGCTGCAGGGCGATCCGCCCAGCCCGGCAAACCCGCCCTCTGGCTGCCACTTCCATACGCGCTGCCCGCTTGCGCAGCCCATTTGCCGCGAGCAGGCACCGGCGCTGACGGCGCGCCCGTCGGATGCGCCGGGCGGCCACCAGGTCGCCTGTCATTTCCGCTGAAGGACACCCCCAATGCCACTCCAGGAGACCCGTAGCATGGCTGAGCAGGCTTCGAACCATCATGATCTGCTGATCCGGGGCGGCACCGTGATCGACGGTAGCAAGGCACCGCGATTCACCGCCGACATTGCCGTGCGCGATGGCCGCATCGCCGCTATCGGCGACCTTGCTGGTCACACTGCCGAGCGCACGCTGGACGCCGCCGGCCGCATCGTCGCCCCGGGCTTTATCGACTCGCATACCCACGACGACCAGGCGGTGCTGTCGCAGGCGGCAATGCCGTTCAAGATCTCCCAGGGCGTGACCACGGTGGTGGCCGGCAACTGCGGCATCAGCGCTGCACCGCTACGCGCCGACATGGACCTGCCGATGCCGCTGGGCCTGATCGATGCACCGCCTGAAGGCCGCTTCACAACCTTCGCCGCCTATCTGGACGCCCTGCGCGCCACCCCCAGCTCGGTGAACGTGGCAGCGATGGTGGGGCACTCCACGCTGCGCGCGGTCACCATGTCCGCGCTGGATCGCCCCGCGAACGACGACGAGATCGCAGCCATGCAGGCGCTGGTCGAGGAAGCGATGCAGGCGGGTGCCATCGGGCTGTCGACCGGTACCTTCTACCCGCCGGCGATCAAGGCCACCACCGAGGAGATCATCGAAGTCTGCCGCCCGCTGAGCGCGCGCAAGGCGCTCTATGTCACGCACATGCGCAACGAGTCCGATCAGGTCATGGAAGCGCTCGAGGAGACCTTCCAGATCGGCCGCGCGCTGGAAGTACCCGTGGTGGTGTCGCACCACAAGGTGCAGAACACGCCAAACTTCGGCCGCAGCCGCGTCACCCTGCCCTTTATCCAGGAGACGATGCAGCACCAGTGCGTGTCGCTCGACTGCTATCCCTACACCGCCGGCTCCACCATGATCCGCACCGAACCCGCCATGCTCGAGGGTCGCGTGCGCATCGCCTCCAGCGTGCCGCACCCAGAATGCACGGGCCGCGACCTGGATGACATCGCCCGCGAATGGGGCGTCGCCAAGCAGGAAGCCGCGCGGCGGCTGCAGCCCGGCACGGCCATCTACTTCCTGATGGACGAAGCCGACGTGCAACGCATCCTGGCTTTCGACGAAACGATGATCGGGTCGGATGGCATCCCGGTCGGCGAGAATCCGCACCCGCGTCTGTGGGGCACATTCCCGCGTGTGCTGGGGCATTACTGCCGCGAGGTCGGCCTGTTCCCGCTGGAGACCGCCGTCTGGAAGATGACCGGCCTGACCGCGCGCAACTTCGGCCTGCACGGGCGCGGCACGCTGGCGGTCGGCAACCATGCCGACATGGTGATCTTCGATGCCGGCACCATCCGCGACGCCGCCGACTACGACACGCCCACGCGCCCGGCCGAGGGCATCGACACCGTGATCGTCAACGGCGCCATCACCTGGCACGGCGGGCAGCATACCGGCGCCAGGAACGGCCAGGTCATCAAGCGTCGTCACGCCGCCTGATGACCTGGCGGGAAGCACCGAGGCCGAGTGTCATGAGCCCCGGCCTCGGACGCTTCCTCGTAGCGGCTAGAAGCGGTGGCGCAAGCGCGACTTTCCGGAATGTGCCGGCTGCCCCGGTTGTTGCGGACAGCGTGGGGTTGTGTTGGTCGTAGACCACCGTGGCCCCAAACGGATCAAAGTCCGCGTTTACCCCAGCAGCAGCTTGAAGGCTCGACGGCTCCGCGGCCCTGGCCTGTTCCGCGCAGCGAAAGCCCCGCACCACGACGGCGCCGCAGGTGCTACGCTGCATCCACTTCCCAACAGGCACGCGACCATGACCACTACGCCCCCGGCTTTCGAGACGCTTCAGTACGCCGTGCAGAACGGCATTGCCACGATTTCGCTTCACCGCCCCGAGAAGATGAACGCGTTCACACACCAGATGTGTGAAGACCTGATCGCGGCATTTGACGCGACGGATGCCGACGACAATGTGCGCGCCGTGATCGTGACCGGCAGCGGCCGTGCGTTCTGCGCGGGTGCCGACCTGTCCAGCGGTGGCGCCACCTTCGACTACGAGAAGCGTTATGGATCGACCGGCGTGAAACGTGACGGCGGCGGCCGAGTCGTGCTGCGCATTTTCCGCAGCCTCAAGCCGGTCATCGCTGCCGTGAACGGCGCCGCGGTTGGTGTCGGCGTCACCATGCAGTTGCCGATGGACATCCGCATCGCCTCGACCGACGCAAAGTTCGGCCTCGTGTTCGCACGGCGGGGGATTACGCCGGAAGCGGCTTCGTCATGGTTCCTGTCGCGCGTCGTGGGGATTTCGACGGCACTGGAATGGTGTTTTTCGGGTCGCGTATTCAGCGCGCAGGAAGCGCACGAGCGCGGACTCGTCCGTTCGCTCCATGCGCCCGAGGATCTGCTGCCGGCGGCCTATGCCATTGCCAGGGAGATCGCGGACAACGCCGCCCCGGTTTCGGTCGCCATGGCGCGCCAGATGATCTGGCGCATGGCAGGGGCCGCTCATCCCATGGACGCCCACAAGGTGGATAGCCGCGCGATCCAGTCGCGTGGTCAGTCGGACGATGCGAAGGAAGGTATTGCGAGCTTTCTCGAGAAGCGTCCGGCACAGTTCCCGAACCGCGTATCGAGCCAGATGCCGGACTTCTTTGACTGGCAGGGCGAGCCAGACTTCGAGTAAGCCGCCAATCGCCGGCGATTCGCGAGCCGAGGCGGTACGCGAATCGTCGTCATAGGATGGCTCGGCTATCGCAGCTTGAGCAGATCCTCGTACAGCGCCCGTGGCACCGTCACGCCCGCCTCATCGCTCCTGGCTCGCGCGGCGTAGCGGCGTTGCGACGGCAAGCGCGCGCCCTGGCTCGTGATTGCCTCGAACAGGCTCTCGGCTTTCTCAAGGTACTCGCTGGCCCGATCGCCCAGAAAGACGGTGGGATCGAATGCCAGCAGCAGTTCGCCATGACAAGGCGTGGCCCCCGCGCTCGCATCGAACGCCATGGATTCGGCGCTGGTCATGTCGCCGATCAGCGGGCCGGCCATCAGTTCGATCATCGCGGACAACGCAGACCCCTTGTGCCCGCCGAACGTCAGCATGGCGCCTTTCAGGGCCGCCAGCGGGTCGGTCGTCGGGTTCCCGTCCGCATCGATGGCCCACCCCTCCGGCAGCGCCTTGCCTTGCCGGCGATGAAGCTCGATATCGCCTCTGGCGATCGCGCTGGTCGCAAAGTCGAAGACAAATGGCGTTCTGCCCGGACGCGGCCAGGCGAACGCCAGGGGATTCGTTCCGAATACCGGTTTGGTTCCGCCGGCAGGGGCCACCCACGCGTGGCTGGGCGTCATGGCCATTGCGACCAGTCCTTCGCTCGCCAGCGATTCCACTTCGGGCCAGAGCGCGGAGAAGTGAAAGCAGCGATTGATGGCCATGGCCGCCAAACCGCATTCCCGGGCTTTCCGGATGAAATGCGGCAGGCCGGTCTGAAACGCCAGCAGCGAGTTACCAAAGCGGGCATCGACCCGGACGATCGCTTTCGCCTGATCGACGACTTCCGGCACCGCGTGGCCATCCACCTTCCCGTTGCGAATGGTATGAACGCAGACCAGCAAGCGATACAGGCCATGAGACTGGCACTCGTCGCGCTGGCCCGCGACGATCACGTCCGTGATCGCCTTGCTGTGCGCCTCGGAGTAGCCGTTCGTTTGCAGAACGTTGAGCGAAAGCTCGCGTACCTCCGCGAGCGAGAGCTGGATGGTTTCCGACATTGATCTGCCATGCCTCCTTATCGTTGCCTGTGAGATATCACGCGCGCTGGAGCAGCCACTCCGGCGCATCCTGAAGTGCCACGGGCCGAAGAAAACGCTGCAAGGCAGCATACCCGACCGACGTGGTCTTCGGATCGGTGGACGCCGGCCAGGGGCCGCCATGTTGCTGCGCGCGCGTCACGGCGACGCCGGTCGGTACACCAGAGAACAGCACGCGGCCCCCAATGTTCTGGGCCACGCGCACGATCTCGCGATTCTCGTGGTTGTCCTGGTCGCCCCCCCAGATCGTGACCGTGAGCGATCCCTTGACGGCGGAGAGTACATCGGGAATCGCATCGACGGATGGCACCATGACCACTACGGCCGCTGGACCGAACATTTCCTCGTGGAGGCTGGCATCCGCGATAAAGGCAGCGCCGGTGGTCTGGAACAGGCGGGGAGCCGGGCCGGCCCCAGCCTCATTCCCTTCCAGTACGACCTCGATATTGGCATTCGCCTTGATACGCGCGACGGCATCTTCAAAACCATTGCGGATGCCTTCGCTCAGCATCCGATGGGTGGCCTGCCCCGCCAGCGAGTCGCCCAGCGCCGAGACAAACTCGCGGCCGCGCTGGTCATCGACCACCACGATAACGCCGGGGCTGGTACAGAACTGGCCGCAGCCTTGCAGCATCGACGCCGCCAGCACCTTGGCCGGCGCAACCGGGTCGTCATGCAGTGCCGCAGGGAGCACCACCACCGGATTGATCGAACCGAGTTCGCCGAAGAAGGGAATCGGGATCTCGCGCTCATTCGCGGCGCGCCACAAGGCCACGCCACCCTGATAGGAGCCCGTGAACGCCACGCCCGCGATCAGCGGATGCTTGACCAGATGGATATTGGCGTCGCGCGACATGTCGCAGTCGAGCATCGAGAACACGCCCTCTTCCACACCTTGCGCGCGCAGGACCTCTGCGGCAATCTTCGCCACCTCGATTGACAGGCGCGGATGTCCGCCATGCGGCTTCACGATGACCGGACAACCCGCAGCCAACGCCGATGCGGTGTCTCCGCCCAGGACCGAGAACGCGAACGGGAAGTTGCTGGCTGCAAATACGGCAACCGGACCAATCGGGACCATGACACGGGTCAGACGCGGACGGCCCGACGGAGGCGGGCCGGGAATGGCTTCGTCATCCACCTGGACGTAGGGGACGCCCGCCACGACTTCATCCGCGAAGCCCCGCAACTGGAACGATGTGCGGGCGATCTCCCCCGTCAGCCGTGGGATGCCGAGGCCGGTTTCCTCGTCGGCCATCACCGCGAGTTCATTCGCGCGCGCGTCGAGGGCGTCGGCCAGCGCACGCAGCACGCCACTGCGGACCGTGGGACTCGAATGCGCCCATGCCGCGCTGGCCTCGTGGGCGCGCGTGGCGTGCTGGTCGATGATCGCGAAGACTTGGTTCTGTTCGGAAGCGTGCATGAATGGAAACGAGGGAGTCTGACGGAAAAGCGGAGAAGCGAGCGGAGCACGAAAGCTCTGCATCGCGGAGAAGGAGTACAGATGGGTAGAACATGCGCCCAAGGCAGCCGACTTCGCCGCCTTGGGATGGTCATGCAGGGTCAGACAGGATCAGGCGTCCACGCCTTTGGACCACTCGCGATACCAGTCGCGGAAGAGTGCGTACTGCTGTTCCGCGTAGTTGCGCTGCGCATCGCTCAGCGCGTCCGTCTCGTTGAAATGCAGCGTGTATTCCTTGTCGCCGTTCAGGACCATCAGGTGCTTGTAGAACAGGACCAGATCAGTGCCTTCGTCGAACGAGGACAGGACATGCAGCGCCGCCTCCAGCTCCCTGGCCAGGCGACGCGCCTTGACGTCGCCAGCAGCCGCCTGCTTGCTCAGCTTGACCAGTTGCAGCACTTCACGCGGCAGCGCGTTGCCGATACCGGTGATGGCACCGGTGGCGCCGCAGTTCACAAACCCGTGGAACACTTGCGTGTCGACACCGGCCATCAGGATCACGTTCTCGTCCTGCGAGGTGATGTTCTCCGCGGCATAGCGCATGTCCGCCGCGCCGCCAAACTCCTTGAAGCCAATCAGGTTCGGGAACTGGCGGCGGAGTTCGAAGAACAGGTCCCCCCGGGTGGCGAAGCCATAGTACGGGCTGTTGTAGATCACCGCGGGCAGGCTCGGCGCGGCAGCAAGGATGGCGGAGAAATGCGCCTTCTGCGCGGCCGGGGACGCGCCACGCGACAGCACGCGCGGAATAACCATCAGGCCGTGCGCGCCAACCTTCGCGGCGTGCGCGGCGTGGGAAACGGCTTCCTTCGAATTGACGGCGCCGGTGCCGACGATGGTCGGCACGCCCGCTGCCACGAGGCGGGCCACGCCTTCCTGGCGTTGTTGCTCCGTCAGCAGCGGCCAATCTCCCATCGACCCGCAGTAGACGACCGCGCTCATGCCGAGTTCGATCAGTTCCTTGCCCTTGGCGACGAGCGCGTCGAAGTCCGGCTTGCGATCCGGAGTGCAAGGGGTCATGAGTGCGGGGATAGTACCCTCAAAAATCTTGGAAGACATCACGCGGTCCTGAGTCAGAAAGTTTCGATAAGAGCGGAATCGGGGCTCCCGGAAACAGCCTCCGGGAGACTGCCTTGTCAGGATGACGATCCCTGCTTCGTGCATATTGTATAAAATCTGTCGCGGAAGGTGCTACGAGATTTCGTCAGGGTTTACCCGTCAGCCCGCACCAGTCTGGCTCGTCCGACACCCCCCTTCGACTCCGCAGGTGCACCATTTTCTGGCTTGTAGCGGCCCTTTCCGGGAGATTGATGACGGCTTTCCGGCCCCAGTGGTTCCCGGCCAAAGGGTAAACCCCTCATTTCCGTATATTGCATGTTGTATAAAATCTCACCACTGACGCCGGTGTGGCGAGGCGGGAATCCACCCGCTGGTCAGCAGAGACAAAAGGACGAGCAAAGATGGCGAATCAACTCAGCGAGGCTGTCCCCGAAGCGAGTGTGGGACGACAACGCGGCACGACAACAACAAAAGATCTGCGCCGCGTTGTCGCGGCTGCGATGGTTGGGTCCGTAGCGGAATGGTATGAGTTCTTCCTGTATGGAACGGCATCCGCACTGGTATTCGGGACGCACTTCTTCAAGAAAACAGGGAATCCGGTCGATGGCCTGATCGCGGCCTTCGCGCTCTATGCCGTAGGGTTCGCCGCACGGCCGATCGGCGGGATCGTCTTCGGTTACTACGGCGACAAGTTCGGCCGCAAGTACCTGCTCCAGGTCAGTCTGGTAGCCGTGGGGATCACGACGTTCCTGATGGGCTGCCTTCCCACGTTCGACGTGATCGGGTACTGGGCCCCCGCCCTGCTCGTCACGCTGCGCCTTATCCAGGGCTTTGCCTTCGGTGGCGAATGGGGTGGCGCCGTCCTTCTGGTGAGCGAGCACAGCCCGGACGACCGGCGCGGCTACTGGGCAAGCTGGCCGCAAGCAGGCGTGCCGGCTGGCAACCTCGTCGCCACGCTCATCCTGCTCGCGCTCTCGAGCACGCTGCCGGAACAGGACTTCCTGTCCTGGGGCTGGCGAGTCGCCTTCTGGTTCTCCGCCGTGGTGGTGCTGATCGGGTTCTGGATCCGTCGCAAGGTCGATGATGCGCCGATCTTCAAGGAATCCCAGGAACGGCGCGAAAAGGAACATGCGACCCAGCAAGGCGTCCGGTACGTTCTGCGCTATCACTGGAAGGAAGTGCTGATCGGCATTGGCGCGCGCTTCGCGGAGAACATCCTCTACTACATGGTGGTGACGTTCTCCATCACGTACCTGAAGCTCGTGGTCGGCGCGGATACCACGCGCATTCTCAAGCTGATGTTCTTTGCCAATGCCCTGCACTTCATGATCATTCCGTTCATGGGCTACCTGTCGGACATCATCGGTCGCAAACCGGTGTACCTGACCGGCGCGGTCCTGACGGCGGCCTGGGGCTTCATTGGCTTCCCGATGATGGACACCGGGAACGACTGGATCATCATGGCTGCCATCGTGCTGGGCCTGGCAATCGAGTCGATGACCTACTCGCCCTACTCCGCGCTCATGACCGAGATGTTCCCGACGAACGTCCGATACACCGCGCTCTCGCTGTGCTACCAGATCGCACCGCTGATGGCCGGATCGCTGGCTCCGCTGATCGCGCTGTCGCTGCTGGAGAAATACCACTCCTCCACGCCGATCGCCCTCTACCTGGTGGCCGCCGCCGTGATCTCGATCATCAGCGTTGCCGCCGCGAAGGAAACGCGCGGCAAGTCATTGCGTGACGTCGACGCCGAGGCGAAAGCCCGTGTGAATGGCTGATCGAAGTCTCCGAGCAACAAAAAAGCCGCCCTCTCCGGGCGGCTTTTGTTTTCGGGCCTGGCTATTGGCTCGATCCGCTCTGCTTAGCTGGTGCCGCGCCGACGGGAGAGCAGGAAGTTCCGCAGTTCCTCGCCGGCATGTTCGATATGCCGCTTCAACAGCGCGGCGGCGCCGCGCCCATCCCCTTTGCGACAGAGATCGACGAGTTGCCGGTGCTCGGCTTCGGCAATCTCCCGGCTGGCCGTGGACAAGGAAAGCTGCAGGCGCGTGTAACGGTCCGTCTGCTGGAGCAGGGACGCGACGATGCTCACTGTCTTCGGCTGATCGGCCTTCGACAGCAGCAACTGATGCAGCATGGTATTCAGGTCGCCCCAGCGATCCTGCGCCTGCGCCTTCAGTTCGCCGCTGAACTCGGCCAGAATCGCGTCGAGTTCCTTGAAATCGTCGACGGAGAGCTTCTTCACGGACTTTCGGATCAGCGTGGGCTCCAGCAACGCCCGCAATTCGAACAACTCGGTGAGCTCTTCAATGGAAAGCTCCGACACGATGGCTCCCTTGTGAGGGAGTATCTTCACCAGCCCTTCGCTTTCGAGCTGCACCAGCGCTTCACGCAGCGGGATGCGGCTGATCCCGAGTTCATTGGCGAGCGCGTCCTGCCGGAGTTGATAGCCATCCACGTACTGGCCGGAGAGGATGCGGCGGCGAATTTCATCGGCGGCGGCCTCTGCTCGCGTCACATGCCGAAGACCAGGTTTATTGGTGACCATTGGAAGTTGACAACGGCGCCACCTGGCGCCGTTTTGCATATTTTCTACATTCTACAGCAGGGCCATCGCGCCTTACGGCCTCCGGCGCTCCCGCAGAAACAGAATCAACTCCTCGCCGGCATGTTCGATATGCCGCTTGAGCAGCGCGCACGCCTCCCTCGATTCGCCCAGCCGGCAAAGGCGGACGAGTTCCTCGTGTTCCGCCTTGGCGCGCTGCACGGCGGCATCGCTGATGGAGAGCTGCACCCGTGTGTAGCGATCGGTCTGCCGCAATAGCGACTGCACCAGGTCCAGGGACCTGGGCCGGTTGGCACGCCCGAGCAGGATGTCGTGCAGCTCGGTGTTGAGTTCGCCCCACCGGTGCGAATGCCCCTCGGCGAGCTCGATGGCGTAGCGCTTCAGGATTTCATCGAGTCGGTCGAAGTCATCCTTTGTGAGGCGGGGAATCGAATGTCGGAGCAGATGGGATTCGAGCAGCGCGCGCAACGAGAACAGCTCTTCGATGTCCTTCGTCGACAGCTCCGCAACAATCGCCCCCTTGTGGGGGACGATCTTCACCAGCCCTTCGTTCTCTAGCTGGACCAGTGCTTCCCGCACCGGGATGCGGCTGATGCCGAATTCTTCCGCGAGAAGATCCTGCTTGAGCTGAAAGCCCTCCACTAGCTCGCCTTCCAGGATTCGCCGCCTGAGTTCTTCCGTTGCCGCTTCGGCGCGTGTCGCCGCGCCTAGCGCAGACGTGGATCTTCCGTTCATATCTGTCTCGTGGATGCCCCTGGGCTAGATGGACGCTTCGGGGTGCGTCTCTGCCATATTGCATTCTACTGCGCTCGCGAGCGGGACCGGCACCTGAGTTGCCGCCGTGCTCAGCCCTCACGCAACTGGCCGGCCACCTCGGCCAGTGTGCTCCGCAGCCAGGCAATCGCGGGGTCCGCGTGGTTGCGCGGGTGCCATGCCGCGCTGAGCGAGAATCCCGGCACATCGAACGGCAGCGCGAAGGCATCCAGCCAATCGGCATAGCGTGCCGCCAGCCGAGCCGGCATCGTGCAGACGTAGTCACTACGGCGCAGCAAATCGGGGACCACCGTGAATGCCTGAACCGATACCGCGACATCACGCGATCGACCCAGCAACTGAAGCTGCTCGTCAACGAAGCCGAAGAAGCTGCCACCACTCGTGGAAACCAGCACGTGGCGCAATTTGCAGTACATATCGAGCGTCAGCCGGCGCGCTCCCCGAGGATGGGATTTCCGCTGCGCCATCACGAAGGTCTCATCGAGAAGTTTGCGCGCCCGCATGGTTGGTGGAACCATGCGCTCGGACCCGATCAGCAGATCGACTTCACCCGATTCGAGCTGGGCGGCGATCTCGGCCTGCCGTCCATGCACGAACGCCACGCGCACCCCGGTCCCCGCGACAATCGATAGCCGCTCCAACAAGGACATGCCAAGCGTCGACGTGGCGTTATCGCTCGCGGCGATCACGAACTGGCGCGTGTCGACGAACGGATCGAACTCGGGCCGCCGATGCACAACGGACTCCAGGTCCTTGAGCGCGACGTGCAGCGGCTCCAGCAATGCCAGGGCCCGCGCGCTTGCGATCATTCCCCGCCCCGTATCGGCCGGGATCAGCAATGGATCGTCGAAGATGCGCCGCAGCCGCGCCAGTTGGGCCGATACGGCGGGCTGCGTCAGCCCGAGCCGCTCCGCCGTATGCGTGACGTTACGTTCATCCAGCAAGGCATCCAGGGTCACCAGAAGATTCAGATCCACGCCCTTGAAATCAACCACACTTATACCTCTTATATCTGTCATCGATTTCAAAGATAGGTCGCGAGCCCCTACAGTTCAAGCCAGCCAACCGGCGGACACCCCAATCAAGGAGCCCCGATATGAAAGCCTGGATGCTCGACCAACCCGGCCAGCCGCTTGTCCTGCGTGACATCGACACGCCCCATGCCCGCCCCGGCGCGGTGCTCGTACGCATGGAAGCGGTGCCGCTGCTCAGCTACACGCGCGACTACCTGAACGGCGCGCTGCCTTACGCCTACCCGCCCGGTCCTTTCACCCCCGGTACAAACGGCGTTGGCACGATCATCGAAACCGGAGCGGGTGTCCATCACTTCCGGGCCGGACAACGCGTGGCCGTCAACCCGTACCTGACCAGCACGGAAAGCGTCGATGCACCGGCCGAAATCCTGATTGGCCTGACCGGCATCAGCGCGGACAGCGGCCCCCTGCTTCAGGACTTCCCACACGGAACGCTACGAGAGGTCGCCGAGTTTCCCGCTGCGGCACTTGTCCCCCTCGACGGGCTGGATCGCCTTTCGTCCGACCAGCTGGCCACCCTGTCGAAGTTCGCCATTCCTTTCGGCGGCCTGCGTCGCGGCCGGCTGGTTGCGGGCGAGACCGTCGCGATCAACGGCGCAACGGGCGCGTTCGGATCAGCCGCCGTGCTTGCCGCGCTGGCGATGGGCGCTTCGACCGTACTCGCACTGGGACGCCGCGCTGGCCCGCTCGAATCCCTGGCCCGGATGGGCGACGGCCGGGTGGTGCCGGTAGTGATGACCGGTGATGAGGGGGTCGACAGCGCCGCCATCCGCAGTGCGGCATCCGGCGGCGTCGACCTGGCATTCGACATGGTTGGTCAGGCTACCTCGCCAAACAGTACGCTCGCGGCGCTGCTGAGCCTGAAGCGGCGCGGTCGCATGGTGCTGATGGGCAGCATGACCGTGCCGCTGCCACTGCCCTACGGCGCCATGCTACGCAATGGCTGGGAGCTGATCGGCCACTTCATGTACGCATCCGCCGACTACCGCGCGCTGGTGGCAATGGTTCGCGCCGGCCAGCTTTCACTCGATGCAATCCACGTGAAGCGCTTCCCGTTCGACGCCATAGAGCAGGCGATCGATGCGGCGGGCACGCTGGCTGGGCTAGAGGCAGCGGTGGTGACGTTCCCACACGACTGAGACGCATCGCGGCGGGGGATTCGCCACGACAAACCTGGCGGAGGATAGCCGGCCGCCCCTCTCACCCGTTCACGCGTCAGGCCACCCGGTACGTCGACTGCACCAATCCCGAGGGGAAGCTGCGGCTCGAGACCAGGGCCAGATCGACGTCGCGCGGCAGCGCCCCGAACAACGGCCGCCCGGCTCCGATCAACACCGGAACCGTGGTGACCACCAGATCGGCGATCAACCCGTCGCGCAGGAACGACTGCACAACCTGCCCGCCATCGACATAGACCCGGCGTACGCCCTCGGCCGCCAGGCGTTCCAGCGTATCCCTCGGCGAAAGGCTCGCGAATCGGACTTTCCCCTCCAACGCCGCCGGCACCGGCGTGCCCGCCAATTGCCTGGACAGGACCAGGACAGGCCGGTCATAGGCCCAGTCGCCAAGGGTCAGGACCTTTTCGTAGGTGCCCCGGCCCATCACGATCGCATCCTTGTCGGCGATGAAATCCATATAACCGTGGTCCTCGGCCGGATCGTCGCGCTGGAGCAGCCAGCCGATATCGCCATCGGGTCGGGCGATGAAGCCGTCGAGGCTGGTGGCGATGAAGACGTGTGCGGTGGTCATGGATGGCTCCGGGGCGAACAAGCCGCATATTCTTCACCGGACAGGACACCGACACAAGCCGCACGGGTATATCCCCCTTTTTTCCGTTTGACGCACCGGTGGCGCCGGCATACCATTCAGTCACGGTTACGGGACAGACCCAATTCCGCCAATCTCTTGAGGGAGCCTCATGAGCACCAATACAAAGCGCTTCGACGCGCTTGTCTTTATCGGCCGTTTCCAGCCGATGCACCGTGGTCACGTTGATGTACTACGCCGGGCGCTGAGCCAGGCGGACACCGTTTGCATCCTGATCGGATCCACCGACAAGCCTCGCACCATCAAGGACCCGTTCTCGTTCGACGAGCGCCGGCAAATGATCGAGTCCGTACTGGACGAATCAAGCCGCGCGCGCGTCCGGATCGGCGCGGTACAGGATTCGACCTACAACGACAGCGACTGGGTCCGCTGGGTACAGGATGCCGTGGCAGGACTGCTCGGCGATACCGCCGGCCGCCGGATCGGCATCATCGGTCACGAAAAGGATGGTTCTTCGTACTACCTTCGCATGTTCCCGCAATGGGAACTGGTCGAAGCCGACAGTACCGAAGACATCTCCGCCACCGAAATCCGCGAGCAGTTCCTGGCCGAACGCAGCAACAGCTTCGTCTCGTGGGCCGTGCCCGCGCCGGTATTCCAGTGGATGGAGCTGTTTCGCGACCGGCCCGAGTTCGCCCAGCTGAAGGCCGAGGCGGAGTTCATCGCCGGGTACAGGAAAGCCTGGTCGGCCGCGCCGTATCCGGTAACGTTCGTCACCGTCGACGCGGTAGTGGTCCATTCCGGCCACCTGTTGCTGGTGCGCCGGCGCAGCGAGCCGGGACGCGGCCTCTGGGCGCTGCCGGGTGGCTTCGTCAACCAGGACGAACGGCTCGAGACGGCCTGTCTTCGCGAACTGCGCGAGGAAACCGGACTCAAGTTGCCCGAGCCGGTGCTGCGTGGGTCGCTGAAGGACCGGCAGGTGTTCGACCACCCGCAGCGATCGCTGCGCGGCCGCACCATCACCCACGCGTTCCTGTTCAGCTTCCCGGTTGGCGAGCTGCCGCGCGTCAAGGGTGGCGATGACGCCGACAAGGCGCGCTGGGTGCCGCTCAACGATTTCGCCCGCATGAGAAGCGTCATGTTCGAAGACCATTTCGACATCGCCTACCACTTTCTCGGCAAGCTGTAACGCACCCTTCCAGCACGCTTCAGTACCAGCTTTATCCGCCGGGACAGACCTGGCGGCCATCCAACGGCATAGAGGAGCTCTAGCCATGCAAAACGACCTGCGTCGCCTGTCGTCGATCCTTTCCAATCCGATCCTGAACACGGATTCGTACAAGGCCTCTCACTACCTTCAATATCCCCAGGGCACCACGGCGATGTTCTCGTACATCGAATCGCGCGGTGGCCGCTACGATCGCACGCTGTTCTTCGGGCTGCAGATGCTGATCAAGGAATACCTGTGCCAGCCGATCACCGCGGCAATGATCGACGAAGCCCGGGACTTCTTCAGCGCCCACGGGGAACCGTTCAACGAGTCGGGCTGGCGATATATCGTTTCGCGCTATGACGGCTACCTACCCGTGCGCATCCGCGCGGTGCAGGAAGGCGCCGTGATCCCAACGCAGAACGTGCTCGTCACAGTCGAATGCGATGATCCCGAGGTGTTCTGGCTCGCTTCCTACATCGAAACCTTGTTGCTGCGCGTCTGGTATCCAGTGACGGTTGCCACGCAAAGCTGGCACCTGCGGCAACTCGTGCGTCGCTACCTGGAGCGCACCAGCGACGACCTCGGACAACTGCCGTTCAAGGTGCACGACTTCGGCGCGCGCGGCGTGTCGAGCGCCGAGTCGGCTGCTATCGGCGGTGCGGCGCACCTCGTGAGCTTCCTGGGCTCGGACACCGTACTCGGTGTGCTCGCCGCCAACACTTACTACAACAAGCCGATGGCGGCTTTCTCGGTGCCAGCTGCCGAGCACAGCACCATCACTGCCTGGGGCCGGGCTGGCGAAATCGATGCGTACCGCAATATGCTTCGGCAATTCGGCCGGCCGGGCGCCATCGTGTCGGTGGTGTCGGACTCATATGACCTGTTCGCCGCCCTGCGGATGTGGGGCACCGAACTGCGGCAGGCCGTGATCGATTCCGGCGCAACACTGGTCATCCGCCCCGACTCCGGCGATCCCCGGACGATCGTGCTGCAGACCATCGGCGCTCTCGACGAAGCGTTCGGCTCGGTGATCAACGGCAAAGGCTACCGCGTGCTCAACCATGTGCGGGTGATCCAGGGCGATGGCGTGAATGCCGAGTCCATCGAAGTCATCCTCGCCGCACTCGAAGCAGCAGGCTACGCGGCGGACAACATCGTGTTCGGCATCGGCGGCGCGTTGCTTCAGCAACTGAACCGCGACACTCAGCGATTCGCCATGAAGTGCTCGGCTGTCAAGGTGGACGATGCCTGGCGCAATGTCAGAAAGGACCCTGTCACCGATGCAGGCAAGCGATCCAAGCAAGGCCGTCTGACACTGCTGCGCAATCGCAGGACCGGCGACTATCAAACCGTCACGTTCCCGCTCGCCTGGGATGCGCGCCGCATCGAGGGAGAATGGGAAGACGCGCTCGAAACGGTATTCGACGGTGGAAAGCTGCTGGTCGACGTCTCGCTGGATGAGGTGCGCGCCCGCGCGGAGGCATACGAAGACTGAGGTGGGTCGATGTCTGCCCTGGGGCCGGCAGCAGTGCTTCCGGCTCCCTTCCATTGCTTCCCAGACCTGATTGATGCAGCATGGCGAGACAAATGCGTCTTGCTGCACGCCCGCGCCATCGGCATTCGCCGGTGGCGGCAAAAGCGGGTGACCAATTCCGGAGTCCCTCTCTTGCGGTACGAACTCACCGATCTCCGCCTTTTCCAGGCCATTGCGGAGGCCCACAGCCTGGCTGGCGGCGCTAGCGCCGCGCATATCACGGCCTCGGCGGCCAGTTACCGTCTGAAGAACCTGGAGCATGCGCTGGGCACACCGCTCTTCGTTCGCAACGCACGTGGCATGGATCTGACGCCTGCGGGCGAGATGATGCTGGCGCATGTGCGCGAGCTGCTGCAAGGCATCGAACGGATGCACGGAGAGGTTGGCCGATTCGCCAGCGGGCTCAAGGGACACATCCGCCTGCTGGCAAACAGCAGCTCGCTGAACGGATTCATCATCCCGAGCGTGAGCCGGTTCCTGGCCGCGCACCCGGCGGTCAACATCGACCTGGAAGAGCGGGCCAGCCAGGCGATCACGGCGGCAGTGGCCGCGCATGAGGCGGATATCGGCATATTTGCCAGCGATATGACCATGGCCGCCGACACCGCCGGCGTTCATGCGGTGCGGTACGCGGTCGATGAACTGGTGCTGGCGGTGGCCCCCGATCATCCGTTGGCACGGCAGGGGCGCATCCGGTTTGGCGCCGCACTCGGGTTCGACTTCGTCTGCATGAGCCGCACTAGCAGCAACTTCCTGTTTCTGCGCGATACCGCGCAACGCGCCGGCAAGCAACCGAATGTCCGCCTGCACGCACACAGCTTCGAGGCGGTACTGGCGCTGGCGGCTGCCGGCGTCGGCGTGGCGCTGGTGCCGCGTAGCGTGGCGGCGGCGTCGATGCTCGAGGGGCGCGTGGTCGGGGTGGCGCTCGACGAGCCCTGGGCGGTACGGGAGCTGACGCTCGTCACGCGCGCCGACGGAAAGCTGCCCGGCTTTGCCGCGGCGTTCGTGCAGTTCCTGCTCAACGACCCGCGCGTGGCCATCACACGCGAGACAGGCGCGGCCCCTGACGCCGCGTCCTGATTCCTGTTACCGCTTGCGGTTCAGGAAGGAGGCCATGTGATGCTGCGGCTCGCCCGTATCGAAGGCGCTGCCGAACTCCGCCACACTGTTGTCGATCGACACGTCGAGCGGCGCTTCTTCCCACTCGCGCAGCAGACGCTTCTGCTGACGCACCACCTGCGGGCCGAAGCTCGCCAGCAGTGATGCCACACGACTAACCTCGACGTCGAGATCGGCCAGCGGCACCACGCGGCTCACTATCCCCGCAGCCAGCGACTCTGCCGCGTCGGCGATCTCGCCCGTCAGCAACAACCACGCGGCGCGCGCGTTGCCAATCAGGCGCGGCATCAGCGCCGCATGAATGACCGACGGGATGCCTACCTTGACCTCCGGCATACCCAGCTGGGCGTTGTCGGCGGCGATGCGGATATCGCACGCCAGCGCCAGTTCCAAGCCGCCGCCGAGGCACCAGCCCGGCATTCGCGCAATCACGGGTACCGGGAAGTGACGCAGCGCATTGCACAAGTCGCGCAATGCGCTGATGAACACTTCCGCGCGCTCGCGGGTCAGCGCGGCCATCTCGTTGATATCGGCGCCCCCGATAAAGCCCTTGTCCCCCGTGCCGCGAACCACCAGCACGCGCACGTCGTCGCGTTCGGCCAGGCCGCGCACGGCCTGGGTCAGATCCGCAATGACCGGCGTCCCGAGGATATTCAGCGATTTCGCCTCGCGAATGGTGACGGTGGCTACGCCGCGCTCGTCGATCTCTACGGCGGCGTGGTGATTGGAAAGCGATGCGCTCATCGTGTTCTGCTCCTTACTGCAGCTTTGCGAAATGGATATCCTCGACTACCTTCTTCCAGTGCTGATTCTGCTCCCGTATCAGATCGGCGAAGGCCTTGCGCGTGGTATAGGCAGGCAGCGCGCCCTGCTTCTCGATGGCGTCGACCACCTCCGGCTCGGCCAGCACCTGCTTGACGGCCGCATTAATCTTGTCGAGGATCGCCGGCGGCGTGCCAGCCGGCGCGCCGAGGCCAAACCACGACGGATTGTTCATCGCGGGCAGCCCGGCTTCCGCGTAGGTCGGCACATTGGGCAGCATCTTGAGTCGATGCTTGGCCGCCACGGCCAGGGGCCGCAGCTTGCCGCCCTGGATCAGGCCGGACGACGACGGGATATTGTCGAACACAACCTGGATCTGTCCAGCCATCGCATCGTTCAGCGCCGGCCCCAGGCCCTTGTACGGCACGTGCAGCATCTTCGTGCCCGTGACGCTCATGAACAGTTCGCCATTCATATGACTCAGGCCACCGTTGCCCGACGACCCAAATGAATACTTGCCCGGCGACGCCTTCAGCAGCTTGATGAAGGCCGACATGTCCTGAGCGGGGAATGACGGATTGACCACCAGCACGTTGGGCACGTCCGCCAGATTGCTGATCGGATCGAAATCCTTGACCGGATCGTACGCCGTCTTCTGATAGACGTTCGGGTTAACCGCGTGGGAGCTTTCCACTTCCATCACGAGCGTATAACCATCGGCCGGCTGCTTGGCCGCGTAGGCACTGCCTACCGCGCCACCGGCGCCGGGACGGTTCTCGACCACAACAGGCTGCTTCAGCACCGCGCCAATCCGCGTGCCGACCACGCGCGCGATGATGTCGGTAGTACCACCGGCCGCGTAGGGCACCACGAGCTTGATCGGCTTGTCCGGCCAGTCGGCGGCGTGGGCAAGGCATGCCGGGCCCACAGAGGCCAGCGCTGCCAGTGCCAGGAAGGTTGGCTTCATATTCATCATGTGTCTCCGTACGGATTGAATTGTCGAAATTCGAGTCGGGCCGCCTGCATCTATCGCGCGGCAGCGATGGCGGCCACTGCTGTGACGCCCGTGTGTTCGCCGAGCAGCGGCGGTGGCTTGAGCGGCTGCGGATTGGCCGGCAGCATCGGATTGCGCACCATTGGCACCTCGCCCGTCACCGGATGCGTGGCCACCTGACGCAATTGCCGATGCTGGACCTGCGGATGCGCGAAGACCTCTTCCATCGTATGAATCGGGCCCCAGGGCACACCGGCGGCGTCGAACGCCGACGTCCAGTCGGCACGCGAGCGCGTCGGGAACAACGCCGTCAGTACCTTGCGCAGTTCGGTGAGATGTTCGATGCGGCCTGAGTTCGTGACGTAGCGCGGGTCTTGCGCGAGATCCGGACGCCCCGCCACATCACAGAAGCGTGCGAACTGCGTGTCGTTGCCGATCGCCAGAATCAGATAACCATCGGCGCATCGGAAGACCTCATACGGCGCGCAGTTTGGATGCGCGTTGCCCGTGCGTTGCGGGTTCTTTCCCGATACCAGGTAGTTGGCGCCCTGATTCGCATTCAGTGCGACGGCCACGTCGAGCAGTGCGATATCGAGATGCTGGCCTTCACCGGTCTGCTGACGCTGGAACAGCGCCGCCAGCACGGCACTCGTCGCATACATGCCCGTGCTGACATCGACCACTGCCACGCCCGTGCGCAACGGCCCAGCGCCGGGGCTACCATCCGGCTGGCCGGTGTAGCTCATCAGTCCGCCCATACCCTGGAACACGTAGTCATAGCCGGGCTTGTCGGCCATCGGGCCGTCCTGACCGAACCCCGTGATCGACAGATAGATCAGACGCGGATTGATCGCCTTGAGCGACGCATAGTCGAGCCCGTAGCGTTTGAGCGTCCCCACCTTGTAGTTCTCCACCAGCACGTCGGCGTGGCGGGCCAGCTCCAGCAATTGCGCGACACCTTCAGGCTGGCCATAGTCGATGCACACCGACTGCTTGCCGCGATTGCAGCTGATGAAGTACGCGGAAAGGCGCGCGTCGCTGCCATCCGCGGCATCCAGATACGGGGGGCCCCAACCGCGCGTGTCATCGCCACGCTGCGGATGTTCGACCTTGACAACTTCGGCGCCCAGATCGGCGAGGTTCTGCGTACACCACGGCCCAGCCAGGATGCGCGACAGGTCCAGCACGCGAATGCCTTCCAATGCGCGATGCAACATTGTGACTCCAGATTTTCGTGTTCAGATTCAGGGGGGGTGCGGCGTGAACTCAACGTGGACCGTCGAAAGTCTGCCGGCCTTCTGCGACCAACCGCTCGAGCAGTGGCGCAGGCTCCCAATGGGCACCGTGCACGTCCTGCAACGCGCGGATACGGGCCAGCACGTGCGCCAGACCGAGCGTTTCCGCATAGAACATGGGGCCGCCACGCCACGCCGGAAAGCCGTAGCCATGCACGTACACCACGTCGATATCGGAAGCGCGCTGCGCGATGCCCTCGTCCAGGATGCGCGCGCCTTCATTGATCAGCGCCAGCATGCAGCGCTCGACGATCTCCTCGTCGGCAACCGGTCGCCGCGTAATGCCTGCCTCGCGCGCGCACTCTTCGATCAACGCGTCGATCTGCGGGTCGGGGATCGGCGTGCGACTGCCGGGTTCGTAGCGGTAGTAGCCACCGTTGGTCTTCTGCCCGAACCGGCCCAGTTCGCAGATTCGATCGGCCACCGCCGAATACCGCAGGTGCGCCGGCCGCGTCGGCGCCAGCCGCTTCCGCGTGGCCCAGTTGATGTCCATGCCGGCCAAATCCGCCATCGTCAGCGGGCCCATCGCCATGCCGAACTGCGTCAATGCGCGATCGACCTGCAGTGGCGATGCGCCCTCTTCCAACAGGAAGCCGGCCTCCCGCCAGTAAGGCGTCAGCATCCGGTTGCCGACAAACCCTTCGCACACCCGCACCAGCACCGGAATCTTTCGGATGCGCTGCGCCATCGCCATGCACGACGCGATGACGTCGGCGCGGGTCGCCTGTCCACGCACGACTTCCAGCAGCTTCATCACGTTCGCCGGGCTGAAAAAATGCAGGCCGATCACGTCGCCCGGGCGTTTGGTCGACGCCGCGATCGTGTCGATGTTCAACCGCGACGTATTCGTCGCCAGGATGGCCGACGGCTTGCACAGCGCGTCCAGACGCTCGAAGATGGCCTGCTTCACGGCCATGTCCTCGAACACGGCTTCGACCACCAGATCGGCATCGGCCACGGCCTCGAACGCCAGCGTCGGCGTTATGCGCCCCATGCACGCGTCAATCTGCTGCGGCGCCAGCTTGCCTTTCGCGGCGGTGATCTCGTAGTTGCGGCGGATCAGTGCCATGCCGCGGTCCAGCGCGGCCTGCTCGCGTTCGATCAGCATGACCGGAATGCCTGCGTTGACGAACGACATTGCGATGCCGACGCCCATCGTCCCGGAACCGATGACGGCGACACGTTCGATCGGCCGCAGCGCCAGTCCCTTCCCTTCGGCAAACTTCGGCGCCTCGCGCTCGGCGAAGAAAATATGGCGCAGCGCCTTCGACTCGTTGCCCGCAACAAGCGCCTCGAACTGGGCGCGCTCGAATGCCAGCCCGTCGGCAATCGGCAGCTGCGTCGCGGCTTCGACGCACCGGATGCACGCATTCTGCGCGAGCGCATTGCGTGCCTTGCCGTTGATCGCGGCAATCCGCGCCCCGAAATCGACATCGCCGCTCGCCTTGACGGCCAACGCACTGGCAACCGGATGCGCCACCGCACGGGCGGCAGCACTCCGGCAAAAGTCGATCGCCAGTGCGACAACAGGTCCAGCATCCCGTGTGCCGCTCGGCCTCGCGTCTGCTACCGCATCGGCAAGACCGATGCGCGCGGCGGCTTCGCCGCTGACGGACGCCCCTTGCTGAACCATGTCCAGCGCCTGTTCCACACCAACGAGCCGTGGCAGCCGCTGGGTACCGCCGCCACCGGGCACGAGCCCGAGGTTGACCTCTGGCAGACCCAGGCTGGCGTCGGATGCCACCACGCGATAGTGGCATCCCATGGCCAGCTCCAGGCCACCACCGAGCGCCACGCCGTGTATCGCAGCCACCACGGGCTTGCTCGCCGATTCGATCAGCGCCAGCACATCGCGCGTAAGCGGCCGGGCGGTCGCGGCAGGCGTATTGAACTGCCGGATGTCCGCGCCGCCGCAAAACGCCTTGCCGGCGCCTGCCAGCACAACCCCGGCCACGGTGGCATCCTGCAGCGCGCGCGTGATCCCGGCGTGCAGGCCGGCGCGGGTGCTATCGCCCAGGCCGTTCACCGGCGGGTTGTCGAGCCACAGCACGGCGATATCGCCCTGCTGTTGCCAGCTCACGGTGGAAGAAAGAGGAATGGATTCGATTGCCTGGGACATTGCTGCGATCTCGACTGCGGTTCTTTGTTAGGCTGGTTTGGCCTTTATTGGCTGGATGCCAGGATGGCGGTGGCCTGGCTGGACAGCACACCACCATTGCCGTGCACTAGCGCCGTTTCCACCTTGCTGACCTGCCGCTCGCCGGCCTCGCCGCGCAACTGGCTGACGGCTTCGATCACAAGGAAAATGCTGTACATGCCCGGGTGGGTGCACGACAGCCCGCCACCATTGGTGTTCATCGGGAAATCGCCGCCCGGCGCGATGCGGCCGCCCGAGATGAATGCACCGCCCTCACCTTTCGCGCAGAAGCCCAGGTCTTCCAGAAACAGGATCGGGTTGATCGTGAAAGCGTCATAAAGCTCCACCACGTCGATATCGGCAGGCGTCAGGCCCGCCTGCGCAAATGCCTTGCGGCCCGAGTCGATGGCCGGCGTGCGCGTCAGATCGTCCATGCAGGAAATCTGCCGATGCCAGTGCGCGTGTCCGACACCGAGCACATAGACCGGCTTCGCATGAAGACCCCGGGCACGGTCCGCGCGCGTGACGACAAAAGCGCCGGCGCCATCGGTCACCAGACAGCAATCGCGCACCGTCAGCGGGTCGGACACCATCTTGGCGTTGATCACATCGTCGACCGTCAATGGGTCGCGCATGAAGGCGTCGGGATTGCGCTGCGCCCACTGCCGCGCCGCCACCGCCACTTCGGCCAGTTGCGTGCGCGTGGTGCCGAACTCATGCATATGCCGGGCCGCGGCCAGCGCATAGCTGGTGACGGGGTTGAACGGCTTGTACGGATGCTCGTACGGCTGCGGGTCGAGTTCGGCGCGCATCGCGTTGACGCGCGAACTACTGGGAATGCTGCGAGGATTGCTGCCGTAGCAGATCAGCACGTTGTCGCATTCGCCCGCCTCGATCGCCATGGCGGCGATGCGAACATCCGCGATGAACGACGATCCGCCGAACATCGTGCTATCGGAGAACCGGGGCCGGATGCCGAGGTACTCTGACATGCGCATCACCCACCAGGGCGACGTCAGGCTCGACGTGACAATGCCGTCGATATCGGCCATGCGCAGTCCGCTGGCCGCCACCGCGCGGTGCGCGGCCTGGGCGATGATTTCCTGCTCCGTGCGGCCACCTGCATGACCGAGCCCCGCCAGTCCCGTGCCCAGAATCGCCACGCCACCACGATCGGTGGCCTTCAATGCCGCGCTCATTGTCGCTCCCCGGCCGGCGCGAACACCAGCAATGCGTCCTCGCCCTTGCGCTGCACCTGCGCCCTGACGCGGTGCCCGATCCTCACCGCGTCGGGATCCACACCGATCACGCAGCTCATCATGCGCGGCCCCTCGTCGAGATCGACCAGGCACACGTTGTAATCCCCGTCCTTTTTGCGCACGACCGTGGTCGAGTACACGGTGCCAAGACCGCTCGGCGCGGCCCACTGCAACGCTACGGAGCCGCAATGAGGGCAAACGACGCGCGGAAAGAAGTGATGCCGGCCGCAGTCGCGGCACTGGGGGATTTCGAACACGCCTTCGGAGAGGCGCTGGAAGTAGTGGGCGTCGGCAGACGTGGTTGCCGGGTCGCCGGATGGAGGTGCAATCGTCATGGGGCCCCTTACTGCTCGATCTGCACGCCGGTGATCTTGACCATGTTCTGCCACTTGGCCACTTCGGTCTCGACGTACTTGCGGAATTCGGCCGGATTCAGATTGCCCGCCGCCTCGGCGTTCTGCTTCTTGAGTTTCGCCACCATGTCGGGCGACGACATGATCCGGTTCACCTCGGTATTCAGGCGCGTGACGATGGCGGCCGGCGTCCCGGTCGGTGCGTACAGCCCCAGCCAGGTATAGGCGTCGAAGTTCTTGTACCCGGCCTCGGCAATCGTCGGCACATCGGGGAACAGCTTGCTGCGTTCCAGGCTGGTCACGGCGATCGGACGCAGCTTGCCGGCGGCGATGAACGCGGAGACGCTCATCGAATCCTGGAACACCACCGGAATCTGGCCGGCCACGGCATCGCTGGTGGAGGGCGACGCGCCCTTGTATGGCACGTGTACCAGCGGCGCGCCGGTCATATGGCGGAACAGCTCGCCCGCGAGGTGGGTGGAGCCTCCCACGCCTGCGGAACCATAGGGCACGCTGCCCTGGGCCTTGGCCCACGTCACGAACTCGGGCACGGTATGCGCCGGCACAGAGGGGTTCACCACGAGCATGTTCGGCGCCTTGGCGATCAGAGCAATCGGCTCGAAATCCAGGACCGGGCGATACCGCACGGTCTTCTGCACGGCCGGCCCAATCACGTGCCCGGTGGCGCTAAGCAGCAGCGTGTAGCCGTCATTCGGCTTGCGGGCAACGTATTCCGTGGCGAGTTGTCCGGCCGCGCCGGGGCGGTTCTCCACCACGAAGCTCTGCTTGAACGTCTGGCTCAGCTCGGCCGCGAGCATCCGGCCAACGATATCGGTCATGCCGCCGGGCGCGAACGCCACCACGATCGTGACCGGCTTGGTCGGCCACGTATCGGCATGTGCCGGAGCCAGGGAAGTACCGCCTAGTGCGAATGAAAAGCCAATGGCCGCCATGAGGCGACGGCGCCGAAAGCCATGTTGCATCGATGTCTCCTGCCTTGTCGTTATTCGCCAGGGATGTGCCGCCCGTGCGTTGGAAATGCCGGGGGCCAGTTTATTTTTGAGGACAGAAAACCACTATCCGAAAGTTTCGAAGCGCGCGTTCGTGGATTTTCAAGGCTTGCATGAATGGCCGCTTCTCGCGGCAATCCCGGCGCGGCAAATCTGGCGTCGGGTCCGCAATGCCGCGCAGGAATCGGAAGGCGCATTCGAGGGGCACTCGGGGCGCAGTCGGGGGCGCAGTCGGGGGTGCATTCGGGAGCGTCTCCGTCGGCCCGGAAGATCGTGCCGGCGTACCGAACAGCGCACTGTTTTTCCCTCCACCTTGATGTTTTCGATGTGGGGTGCCCCACTCTGGTGCTAAGCTTCGTGCCTGTCCGAAACATCCAGCCACAAGCCTAATTGTTAGGACATTTCGGCTTGCCTCCCAGTCCCGCCGCCTGACGCGGGGTCCCCATCGGGATTTCCCGGGTTTCCATGCCGCGGCGCCCACCAGACACGCCATTCGGAGCGACCCTTCCGCCATACCCACTGCGTGGCGCAGGCGCCGCACATCGCATCAAGAAAACTCAGAGACATCGTGACTTCTCGCACCCTCGATTCCTTCCTGGCCGGGGTCTCCCGGCGTGACCCCAACCAGCCCGAATTCTTCCAGGCCGTGAAGGAGGTCATGATGACCTTGTGGCCGTTCGTCGAACGCAACCCGCGCTATGGCGATCAGGCACTGCTGGAACGGCTGGTGGAACCGGAACGTGTGATCCAGTTCCGCGTGGCATGGACCGACGATCGCGGCCAGGTGCAGGTCAACCGCGCATTCCGCGTGCAGCACAGCTCCGCAATCGGCCCGTACAAGGGTGGGATGCGCTTCCACCCGACCGTGAACCTGTCGGTACTGAAGTTCCTGGGCTTCGAGCAGACCTTCAAGAATGCGCTGACCACCCTGCCCATGGGCGGCGGCAAGGGCGGCTCGGACTTCGACCCAAAGGGCAAGACCGACGCTGAAGTCATGCGCTTCTGCCAGGCGCTGATCACCGAGCTGTATCGTCACCTGGGACCGGACACCGACGTGCCGGCCGGTGACATCGGCGTGGGCGCGCGGGAAGTCGGCTTCATGGCCGGCATGATGAAGAAGCTGTCGAACCAGTCCGCCTGCGTGTTCACTGGCAAGGGTCTGGCCTTCGGCGGCAGCCTGATGCGTCCCGAGGCCACCGGCTACGGCACGGTGTACTTCGCGCAGGAGATGCTGCATCGTCGCGGCCGCGAATTCGACGGTCTGCGTGTGCTGCTGTCGGGCTCGGGCAACGTGGCGCAATACGCCGCCGAAAAGGCGATCGAGCTGGGTGCCAAGGTGCTGACGGTATCGGACTCCGGAGGCGTGCTGCACTTCCCCGAGGGCATGAATCGCGAGCAACTGGACGCGCTGATGACGTTCAAGAACGACACCCGTGGCCGCCTGTCCGACTTTGCCGAGCAGCATGGCCTGCGCTTCGAGGCCGGCAAGACGCCGTGGCACGTGCCCGCCGACGTTGCTCTGCCGTGCGCCACCCAGAACGAACTGAACGGTCAGGATGCCGAGCGCCTGCTGTCGAACGGCGTGTTCTGCGTAGCCGAAGGCGCCAACATGCCGTCGACGCTGGACGCCGTGGACCGCTTCGTGGCCGCACGCATCCTGTATGCGCCGGGCAAGGCCAGCAACGCTGGCGGTGTGGCCACTTCGGGCCTGGAGATGTCGCAGAACGCCATGCGCATGGCCTGGCATCACGCCGAGATCGACGAGAAGCTCCACGCCATCATGAAGGACATCCACGGCAACTGCATCCACTACGGCCAGAAGGAAGACGGCTACATCAATTATGTGGAAGGCGCCAACATCGCCGGCTTCGTCAAGGTGGCGGACGCCATGCTGGCGCAGGGTGTGATCTGATCCCGCGGCCGATCGGGCAGCTGGTCTAACCAGACACCCGGTTGCCAGCCCGGGAAGGAATGCGACGAGGCAAGCCTCGTCGCATTTTCTTTTGCCCGCTGCGCCGCCACGCATCGTCAGGTAGGATTGGCGCTCCCCCTGATCGCGTCGGCCGGGCCCACAGGCCCCGTGTGCTGCGGAGAACACAAGATGGAATACATCAACACCCTGCTGGCTCTGACCGGCGTCATGATGTTGAGCGTCGCCAGCCCGGGACCGAATTTCATGATCGTCACATCGACGGCGGTCGCGTCTCGGCGTGCAGGCGTGATCACCGGCCTCGCGCTTGGCGCAGCCTCGGGCACCTGGGCCCTGATCGCGATCGCCGGACTCGGCCTGATCGTCACGCATGTGGCATGGATCGGCACGGCGCTCCGGATTGCTGGCGCCGCCTACCTGATCTGGCTCGGGGCAAAGATGATCCTGACCGCGCGCCATCCGCTGAATGCTCCGACCCTCGTTGCGCCATCCGGCTGGACCGCCGCGAAGAAGGGCTATGCCGTCAGCATGACCAACCCCAAGGCCGTGGCGTTCTACGGCAGCATCTTCGCGTTGATGGTCCCCGCTCACGCGCCGGCATGGTTCCACGTCGCTGTCATCGCCATTGCAGTCGCGGTATCGTCTGCATGGTACTGCGGCATGGCGCTGCTCGCCTCACACCCTGCGGTTCACCGGTTACTGATGCGGCGCAAGGCCGTGCTGGATTCCGTGGTTGGAGGACTGCTGATAGTCCTTGGCGGACGGATGCTGGCGGCGCGCTGAAGCCTTGCGTTCCCCACCAATTCACCAGGAATGCGACGGGGGCGGGAGAGGATCGTCATCGACCACCATCGGCCTACTGATAGTCGAAAGTGAAAACCATCGTACCCCTCACGGTGCCAGGACTAGGTCTGGCCGAAAGGCTGTGGTACCGAAACGCATAGCGATACGAGGCCATGCCGTTGGCGGAGATGTTGCCAAGATGATTGCGCGTTTGCAGGGGTACGGGGGAATAAGTGCCGTCGTTGATCAACTGCACACCAACCCCGCTGGCCATGCCGGCCGCGCCTTCGTTCTGGATGCCCAGCACGCCCGTGGAAGCGGATCTGACAGGCGTCCCGCCGGCGCCGTCGAAGGATATGCCCACAACTGCCGCGCCATCGCATATGAGCCCGATGGAGAATGGCGCAAAGCCCGTCGTCGAACCATTCCCGGAAAGACTCGATACCGTGGCATCCGGAAGGGCAACGGTCGTCGGAGCACGTGTCGTGCAGGTAATCTGACGTGGCGTGGCGCTGCCAGTAAAGCCTATGTGGTTCCCTCCACCGCCCAGGCCGACTGCTGAACGATAAACACCAAAACCAAAGAGCGTTTGCGAAGGATCCAGGCTACCTTGACCGATCGCTCCCGTTTTCACGAATTCGATGGAAACGGACACCGAATACGAAAGGTCAGCCGCCAGCGCTCCCAGAGCCGCCGCTCTTGTATCGCAGGTCACGCCGATAGCATTGGTCAAAGGCTGTCCCACGGCGTTCCGTAGCCGAATGCCAATGCCAGCGACACCTGTCGAATACACGCCTGGGGTGATTTCTCTGCCGCTTCCGTAATAGCACGCAATGATCGGCGCTCCTGCATAAATCAAATTGTTGCCGTCCGCGACGCATCGACCGCTGAACGTGTAGTTTCGCCTCGTGCCCGGGATGGCCGCGCCAACCGCAAGGTTAACCGCCACGGCCATATTGTTCATCGCCTGCAAGTAAGGCATGGAAGGCGATGTCGAGCAATCTCCCAACGCGTGAACGGCATCAGATACGGCCACCAAGGCCAGTCCACACAGCATCTTCTGCAGCGTCTCATTCCATACTCTTCGAATCATCACGCCCCCCCTGTTCACGTCATCCTCACAGCCGCTACCGGCCGCGACCATTTGTTGCAATCCTGAAGCAACGGTTTCCGACGTGAAATCGCAAAATCCTTAAATCCCCGCCCAGCGGTCAGGTTCACACTGAGGTGCGGCAGCGCGAGCACACGGAGAGAATCGACTAAGATGGCAGCCTCTTTCGATCCACGCTGCCCTGCCAGCCCCATCATGGCCCGCCTCAAACTCGACCTGCCTGCCGACCAGTTCTGCTATTCCACCCACCTGACCGTTCGCGTCACCGACATCAACTCCGCCAATCACCTGGCCAACGATTCGATGATCTCGATGATCTCGGAGGCACGGGCCCGCTTTCTCTTCCAGTTCGGCAGCGAGGGCGACCGCGTGGACGGTGCGGGCATCATCGTCACCGACCTGGCCACGATGTATCGCAAGGAGGCCCACGCACGCGACCAGCTTCTGTTCGAGGTGGGTGTAATGGACTTCAACAAGTACGGCGGCGACATCATCTTCCGAATCACGCGCCCGCAGGATGGCGCCCTGATCGCCATGGCCAAGTCCGGCTTCGTCTTCTTCGATTACGCCACCACGCGCGTGGTGCCGATGCCCGATGGCTTCGCCGCGCGATTCCCGAAGGTGAACTGGGTCGATTGACCCGACACAGGCCCCGCACCCAAGGCGCGGGGTAGTCCCGCCCTTCTCCCGCCCTTCTCCCGCCCTTCTCTCGCCCTTCTCTCGCCCTTCTCTCGCCCTTCTCTCGCCCTTCTCTCGCGCCCTCCTTTTCTGCCTGCCCGCGCCCGGAACGATGCGGCTGTAATCTCGCCGCAATCGAAACGAAATGTCGGCATTTCTATACTCGCCGCTCCAATTCAATAACTGGAGAGAGAGTCCATGAATGTTCGTCACGGCGTTGCGATGGCAACCCTGGGGATGATTGCAGGCACCGCGTCCGCGCAATCCAGCGTCACGCTTTATGGCGTCGCCGACGTTGGTATCGAGTACCTCAGCAACGTGCCTTCCGCCAACGGCGGCGCCAGCCAGGTACGGATGGCATCCGGCAACATGTCCACATCCCGCTGGGGCATTCGTGGTGTCGAGGATCTCGGCGGCGGCCTGAAGGCGATCTTCGATCTCGAAAGCGGTATTTCGCTCGATACCGGCGCGCAAAACAACCGGACCCGGCTCTTCGATCGGACGTCTATCGTAGGTCTGAGCAGCAAGTACGGAACCGTCACGTTGGGCCGCCAGACCACCCCGCTGTATGACACCGCGATCCAACTCGACCCGATGGGCTTTGCGCCGCGGTACTCGCTCTACAAGAGTGACGACGTGCTGGCCGGCCGCGCGGACAACTCAATCAAGTACCGTGGCACGTTCAACGGACTAACCGCCAGCGGCTTGTACAGTTTCAGCCGAACCGGCGGCGGAGAGGTCCCCGGCAACTACACCCTCGACCGCAATCTCGGTATCTCGTTGTCCTATGAGGTGAGTTCCTTCGCGATCGGCGCGGTATATGACGAGTACCAGGGCTCCACGCTTGCTACCGCCGAACGCAAGGACCGGCGCATGCTGGTCGGCGCGAGCTACGCCTTCGGCCCGGCAAAGGCCTTCATCGGCTATCGCTGGTACAACGGCAACGTCGGCGCCATGCCGACCGACCGCTCCGATCTGTACTGGGCGGGTCTGCGTTACAGCGTGACGCCCGCGCTGAAGCTGACCGGCGCGGCGTACTACACGAACATGCGCAACGCCGGGGCCGACCCGATCATGTTCGTCGCCTCGGCGGACTATGCATTCTCCAAGCGCACGGACGTGTACATGAATGCCGGCTACGCGCTGAACCGCGGCAACTCCCAGCTCGGCATGAACGGATTCAACACGCCGAGCGGCAGCCCGACCAACGTCGTTCCCGGCAAGGACCAGACTGGCCTGGTGGTCGGCGTGCGCCACAAGTTCTGAACCGTCGAGCGATCGCCAGCATCGACACTTTCTTGCGAGGGCAAGAGGGTTCTTGGCCTCCGGCTTCCGGAGGCCTTTTTTGTTTGCCATCGCCCGGGATGGACGTACGTGCGATCCGCCAGCCAACGCACATGGCAACCTGCCGCGGCGCCATTTTCCTTGATCGGAATCAAACGGGGGATTCTGAAGCCTCGCCACTGTCATCAGACGCAATGCTTATGGCATGAAATGCAAAGTCTGGCGTACCCACAACTCCTACCTTGATGCCAACGCCACGTGCGTTGAATCACCACATCAAAACGATAGGAGACAGATCTTGGCAACGTCCGGCATTCCCTTTCGCATTTCCCTTCGCACCACCCAGTGCGCACCCGTAACCTTCGAGGAGGCACGCTGATGCGCATCGAACCAATGACCGCCAGCATCGGCGCCGAACTCGTGGGCGTCAGGCTTTCCGATGCGATTCATGACGATGGCCTGTTCGACGAAATCCGTGCCGCGCTGCTGCGACACAAGGTGCTGTTCCTGCGCGACCAGGACATCTCCCGGGCCGAACATGTGGCATTTGCCGAGCGCTTCGGCAAGCTCGAAGATCACCCGGTAGCCGGCAGCCATCCCGATCATCCTGGGCTCGTGCAGATCTACAAGCGGCCGGACCAGCCGATGGATCGCTACGAGAACGCCTGGCATACCGATGCCACGTGGCGTGAAGCGCCACCGCTGGGTTGCGTGCTGCGCTGCGTGGAATCGCCCGAGATCGGCGGCGACACAATGTGGGCCAACATGGTGCTCGCCTACGAGAACCTGCCCGCTCATGTCAAGACGCAGATTGCCGGCCTGCGCGCGCGGCACAGCATCGAGGCGAGCTTCGGTGCTGCCATGCCGATCGAGAAGCGCCTGGCGCTGAAGGCGCAGTACCCCGACCCCGAGCATCCCGTCGTGCGGGTCCATCCCGAGACTGGCGAGAAGGTCCTCTTCGTCAATGCGTTCACCACGCACTTCTCCAACTTTCATACGCCCGCGCACGTCCGCTACGGGCAGGACTACAACCCGGGCGCGGGCGAACTGCTGCGCTACCTGATCAGCCAGGCATTCATTCCCGAGTACCAGGTGCGCTGGCGCTGGAAGGCCAACAGCATGGCGATCTGGGACAACCGGAGCACCCAGCACTACGCGGTGATGGACTACGCACCGTGCCATCGCAAGATGGAGCGCGCCGGCATCATCGGCGACAAGCCCTTCGGCATCGGCGAAGGCGAAGTCAAGGCAGAGTCGGCGCAGCCGGCCACGGCCTGAACGTTCAATTCCACGGAGAGAGACATGGATTTCATCGACGGTTCGATGTTCCCGGAAAACCAGCAGAAGCTCGTCATTACCGCCGCGCCGTATGGGCCCGAGTGGATACCTTCCGATTTTCCGGAAGACATCCCAGTGACGATGGAGCAGCAGATCCAGAAGGCGGTGGACTGCTATAACGCCGGGGCCACCGTGCTGCACGTTCACGTGCGTGAAGCGGACGGCAAAGGTTCCAAGCGGCTGTCCAAGTTCAACGAACTGCTGGCCGGCATCCGTGCCCGCGTGCCGGACATGATCCTGCAGGTGGGCGGATCGATCTCGTTCGCGCCGGAGAGCGAAGGCGACGTGGCCAAGTGGCTGTCGGACGATACGCGCCACATGCTGGCCGAACTGAAGCCGACGCCGGACCAGGTGACGATCGCGATCAACACCAACCAGATGAACGTGGTGGAACAGATGTGCGCGGCCGACGTGGCGGGCACCTCGCTGGCCGAACCGGCCAACTACCGCGCCTATCGCGAAATGACGATTCCGGCCGGCCCGGAGTGGGTGGAAGAGCATATCCGCCGGCTCAGCATCAACGGCATCCAGACCCACTTCCAGCTTGCCAACATCGCGCAACTGGAAACGGTGGAGCGGATGATGCGCCGGGGCAGCTGCAATGTGCCCCTGATCCTGACCTGGGTGGCAATTGGCGGCGGCTTCGAGGCGCCTAACCTCTACAACCTCGCCAACTTCGTGCGCGCTTGCCCGAACGGCTCGGTGCTGACACTGGAAACGTCGATGCTGAACGTGCTGCCGCTGAACATGATGGCGATTGCCATGGGCCTGCATGTGCGCTGCGGCATCGAGGACAACCTCTGGACGCAGCGGCGCGACCGCAAGATGGGCACAGTCGAGCAGATCGAGCAGCTCGTGCGCATCTCGCGCGAGTTCGGCCGGGATGTCGCCAACGCGAAGGAAGCGCGCGAGATCTACAAGATCGGGACGTTCTACGACAGCGCCAACGAGACGTTGGCCGAGAACGGCTTCGCGCCGAACCGCAAACCCGGCCAGGTAGGCTTTACACAGCACGCACGCCGCTAAGGCCCTAAGACCCTAGGGCCATCCTGCTCGCCAATGCCCCGATAGCCGATCTGGCAATCGGGGCATTCGTCATCCTACGGATTGCAAATGACGGCTGCCAGGAGACAAGTAACAAGTGACTCCGGCTGCGCGGTAATTCCCACTGGGTGATAGGTGTCATACGCACCGGCACCTTGTCACGACCTACCAATCCGCGCAGACTCCCCCGAATCGACAACTTTCCTTCCTGGGGTAACAGGTATGCAAACCAGCGCGCGCAATCAGTTTTCCGGTGTCGTTGCACAAGCCACGGCTGGCGCCGTCAACGACGAGATCATCATTGCCATCAACGGTGGCCAGCAGATCGTCGCCACCGTCACACACGACAGCGCCGCCCGCCTGGGCCTGAAAGCCGGCGCCAAGGTCGTCGCGCTGGTCAAGGCAACGTCCGTCATCGTGATGGTCGATGCGGATGCCACCAAGGTTTCGGCCCGCAACTTCGTGCAAGGCAAGGTCACGAACCTGACCAAGGGCGCCGTCAATGCCGACGTGACAATCACGGGTGACAACGGCATGGCCGTCGCCGCAATCATTACCAACGCAAGCGTAGACCGGCTGGGCCTGGCTGTCGGCAAACCGGCCGCCGCCATGTTCAAGGCATCGAGCGTGATCGTTGGCGTGGACAACTGAGTCGGTATCCGCGCGACCAGAATGGTCAGCGGCAACATGAAAAAGGCTCCGGTGACGATGCCGTCCACCGGAGCACGGACCTAGCAATAGCGATCAGCGATCAGCAGTCAGGAGTCAGCCCTGCATGACGTACTCGCCGGGCGCATCCCGGAGCGAACCCGGCGCGGGATCGCGTGGCGCGCAGCGGCCCGAGGACTGCTCGGCCAGCCACTCGTGCCAGCACGGCCACCATGAACCGTCATGTCTGGTGGCCTCTTCGGCATAACGATCCGGATCCTTGTACTCACCGTTCGGCACCCGCGTGGCCACACGGTAGCGGCGACCCTTGTGCCCCGGCTCCGAAACAACACCCGCGTTGTGACCGCCAGACGTCAGCACGAAGGTCAGCGCGTTGTGCGTCAGCAGATGCAGCTTGTAGGCGGATTTCCAAGGCGCCACGTGATCGTGCTCGGTGCCAACCACGAACATCGGTGCCTCGACATCGGCCATGGCCACGGGGTGACCATCCACGCAGAACCGGCCTTCGGCCAGTTCATTGCGGAGGAAGAGCCGGGACAGCACCTCGCTATGCATTCGATACGGCAGGCGTGTCGTGTCGCGGTTCCAGGACATCAGATCATTGGGGCGGTCGCGCTCGCCCAGCAGGTACTCCCGCAGCACCC
The DNA here is from genome assembly GCF_000196015.1 of Cupriavidus metallidurans CH34. Classification (NCBI taxonomy): domain Bacteria; kingdom Pseudomonadati; phylum Pseudomonadota; class Betaproteobacteria; order Burkholderiales; family Burkholderiaceae; genus Cupriavidus; species Cupriavidus metallidurans. Next base: position 1,816,690 of record NC_007974.2, read on the forward strand.
GAGACCAGACCAGATCCCTGGCACGCAGCATCGAGAAGGCCTGCGCCATCTGGAAGCCGTCGAGATACCCCTGCTTGCGCATCAGCGCATCGAGCGTCGACAACGCGCTGTCATCGATGAACAGGCCAAGCTCGCCGGGTTCGTCGAAGTCGGTTTCCGTTGCAAATAGCGTCACGCTGCGCAGGCTGTCGTCCTTGTCGCGCGCCAGCTTCGCGGCGGCAATCGCCAGCAGCGTGCCGCCCAGGCAATACCCCACGGCGTGTACCTGTTCTTGGCCGCAGCGCTCGCGCACGGTGGCCAGCGCGGTAAGCAGGCCCTGCTTGAGGTAGTCATCGAGGCTGGTATCGCGCGCCTCGGCGCCCGGGTTGCGCCATGACAGCATGAACACCGTATGACCCTGGTCCACGAGGTACTTCACCATCGAGTTCTGGGGCTGAAGATCGAGGATGTAGTACTTCATGATCCACGACGGCACGATCATGACCGGATCGCGATACACGGAATCGGTAGTCGGGCTGTACTGGATCAGCTCGAACAGATCATTGCAGTAGACGACCTTCCCCGGCGTGATCCCCACATCGCGACCCACCACATACGCGTGCGGCAGCCGCCCGATCGGCAGATGCAGCCGCTCGCCGACCGCATCATAGAGATCCTCCACGAGATTCCCGGCGCCGCGAACGAAGTTGGCGCCCCGCGTCTGCATCGTGGCATCCAGAACCGTCGGGTTCATCCACCAGACATTGCTGGGAGACAGCATGTCGAGCCATTGGCGCGCGCAGAATGCCGCGATTCGCTGATGATGCGGGGAGAGCCCGTCGATGTCGCTGGTCAGCGCCATCCACAAGGACTCAAGCCGCAGGAAGCCATCGCGCAAGACGCAGTACGGCCAGTTTTCCCAGCCCGGCGCGGAAAAGCGCTGGTCGGTGACTACCGGCGGACGCGGCATAAACGGCGGCGCCAGCGAATACTCGGCGGCGGCCGTAGCCTGCCACTGCAACGCGGCCCGCCAGCGTTTGCCGGGCGAGGCCGCCAGATGCATGGCCCAGTCGGTCCAGGCTAGCGCCAGCGACCCGAAGGAAACGCCGCCGGTCATCGAGGCGAGCAATGCCCTGACCTGTTCGTCATAGGCGACGTCAGGCCGCAGCGGCGGCGGTTCCGGGCAGGTAGCCACAGCCGGAGCGGGGGAAGCTGCCGGACCCAATTTGGCCGGTGCCGATGCGGCGGTCTTCCGCGCAGCCGGAACCGAAGGGGTTGATGTCGATGGCTTGGGTGAGGTGGCCTTCGCCCGTTTGGCGGGCGGGGCCTGTTCGATCAGCGTATCCGTGGTGTGCTCGAGGGCGACTGGCTTTTTGGGGCGCATGCATCAATCCATATGTTGGCCACCATTGATGGCAAGGTTGGCGCCGGTCACGTACGCGCCATCGTCCGAGCAGAGGTAACTGATCAGCGCGGCCACTTCCTTCGGCTGACCCAGGCGGCCGACCGGAATCTGCGGAATCACGTGCTGGTCGAGCACGTCCTGCGGCACTGCCCGCACCATCTTCGTATCGAGATAACCGGGAGAAACGGTGTTGACCGTCACGCCCTTGCTGGCCAGCTCCAGCGCCAGCGATTTGCTGAATCCGTGGATGCCGGCCTTTGCCGCTGCATAGTTAGTCTGGCCAAACGCGCCCTTCGAGCCGTTGATCGATGAGATGTTCACGATCCGGCCCCAGCGACGCTCCACCATGCCTTCGCAGAACGGCTTGGTCATGTTGAACACCGAATCGAGGTCGGTAGACATCACGGCGCGCCAGGCCTCGTGCGTCATCTTGCGCAAGGTCGAATCGCGCGTGATGCCGGCATTGTTGATCAGGACATCCACCGGGCCCACCTCGGACAATATCCTGGCCGCACATTGCTGGCAGGATTCGAAGTCGGCGACATCTACCGGGTAGGCCACGAACTCGCGTTGCTGCGTACTGTGCTCGCGCAGCCAGGTCGCGACATGATCGTTGCCAAGCGAATGCGTGACGACCACGCGGAATCCGTCGCTCAGCAGCCTTTCGGCGATGGCTTCGCCCAGACCACCCATGCCCCCCGTCACTACCGCAATGCGTCCGGAGCTCATGATGTCGCACCGCCCTTGGCGGCGCGCGAACGGGTGGCGCTGGTCGCAGTCGTGCTGGACTCGCTGGGCGGTACCACCCCAAACGGCGTCATCTTTCCGAGTCGCTCGTAGAACTCGGCCAGGGATGCGGACAGCGGATCGAGCACGGCAGCGCCATTGCCATTGCCGTTGCCCCTTGCCGTCTCGTTGGTGGCCTCGACTCGCTTCACCCAGTCACTGCTGCATTCCCGGCACTGCTCGAGCCACGCCGACGTCGCTTCGACCAGGACCTTGCCGTAGGCCCGTGCCAGCGCGGCCTGCGCCTCTGCCTGATCTGTCAGTGTCTGTGCCTGCGCGGCTTGCAATGAAGCCCAGTCGGCAACCCCCGCCATACGGCTTTGCGCACTATGCATCGCGGTCAGGCGATGCTCCAGGCTCTTCAGATGGGTCTCGATCAGGTTGCGGCGGGTTTCAGCCGCAAGCGCCGCGAACTTGTAACTGTTCTCGAGAAACGCACGGGTCGCATCCAGCATCGGATCGGTGGCCGCAGAACGGAGCATTGCCATTGCTATCTCCTTGAGTTGACGTGATGGGGTGACGATCCGTCATTCGATCGAGTCTAGGCATAGGGCTAGGCCACCAATTGACGTATGTCAAGTTTGACGGGAATGTAGAAATCCATCGAACATTGCAGAAAGTCCGACACCCTTTTACCCAAAGGGTTGCACTTGAATGCACTAAACGCGGCCGATTCCTGTATCGACCGCGTGCCGGTCAAGTCCAATAGCTCCCACGCCGTCGATTCGATCTCCGGCTTGTGGGGCGGATAGGCCTCCATTCCGGGCTCGTATGGAAGTGGGGGCGACTTGCACATGCGATCTGCCGTGCTACCGGAGAGTCTGGGGAGAGTCTGATCCAACCGCATCCACCTACGCCCCCTTAGATTGATGCGAATCAATCCTGCTAACCCTCTTCCCACTACGCTGAGATACAGGAAGAACGCAAGCGCATGGAATAAGGAAGCGTGCATGGATGACGCAGCATTGACCTACGCATTACTGCAACCCAGTGCATATCCCCCGCCGGTTCAGGACGTTCAGGTCATCGAGACGCATATTTCGCGTGTGTTCCTGGCGGGGCAATTCGCCTACAAGGTCCGCAAGCCCGTCAAATTCGATTTCGTGGATTTCTCGACCCCGCAAGCCCGACACGCTGACTGCGAGGCAGAACTGCGCCTGAACCGTCGCTTCGCTCCGGCGCTTTACCTCGATGTTCTGCCAATCGTCGCGGGCGAAACGCCGGGTGCCGTCGTCGTCGGCGGCAGGGGCACACCACTGGAGTACGCGGTCAGGATGCGGCGGTTCGCACAGCACAATCTACTCATCGACATGATCGGCGCAGGCCGCTTGGGGCCGGATCACATCGATGCGCTCGCCAGGGACATCGCGATCTTTCACGGTGCGCAACCGCGCGCTGCCCCACACGAAGGCTTCGGCACGCCGGCCAGTATCGACGCCACGCTTGAAGAATGTCTGGACGGCCTGGCGCGGCTGACCATCGATCGAAACATGACAGACCGCGTCGCGAACGCCGCGCGCGCACGGGTTGCGGCACTGCAAGACACATTTCAGGCGAGACTGCGCCACGGCCATGTTCGCGAGTGCCACGGCGACCTGCACCTGGGCAACATCGTCCTGCTCGACGGCAATCCGACGCCCTTTGACTGCCTCGAGTTCGAACCGCGCCTGCGCTGGATCGACACGGCCAGCGATATCGCATTCCCGTTCATGGATCTACTGCACCACGGCAGACAAGACCTTGCCTATCGATTGCTCAACGCCTATCTGGAGCGCCATGGCGACTATGCCGGGCTGGCGGTGCTGCCGTTCTATGTCGCCCTGCGGGCGCTCGTACGCGCGCGCGTGCTACTGGAGCGTGCCCGGCAACGCCATACTGAAAGCACTGCGCTTGATCTCGTACACGTCGAATGCCGCACCCTGCTGAATCTGGCGTTCCAGTTTCTGACGTTGCCCGCAGCGCCCCTGTGCGTGATGCACGGCCTCTCTGGTAGCGGGAAATCGACCGTCGCGGCAACCATGAGCGAAGCACGCGCCATGGTGCGCGTCCGCTCCGACGTGGAACGCAAGCGGTTGCGCAACGCAAACGCGCAGCAGGAATCCAGGTACTCAGACAGCGTGACGGCACGCACGTATCACCGCCTGCTGGCCATTTGCAGGCTAGGATGCGCGGCAGGCTTTCCGATGATCGCCGATGCGACATTCCTCTCGCATGACCAGCGCGCCCGCTTCGCAAATCAGGCGCGTCGATTGGGAGTACGGTTCTTCATCGTCGATTGCAAAGCGCCCGTCGAAACATTGCGCGCGCGCATCGTCGCCCGGGCCCTGGCACGCCAAGACCCGTCGGACGCCGATCTGGCCGTGCTTGACCTGCAATTGCGCACGCATGACCCACTGACCACGGAAGAACGGATTCACGTGGTGCCCGCCGATCACCCGGGCTAGTGCCATCGGCGTCGGCATTGGCATCGCCCTGCCTGTCCCTACGACCGCACTCGCTGCAGTTCGTCAATGCGGCGTTGATAGCTCCGCATCAGGCAGGCCTTGTCCACACACACGTTGCGCGAATCGCGGAGCCACGTCCGTTGGTCCGCCCGCAGCCGCGCCTTGTTGGTCGATGTCTTCATCTTCTGATCGTAGATCCGCGCCAATTGGTCGTCGGCGCGGGTCAGCTCCGCATCCCCGCATATGAGCTGCCCCGCGACGGATGTCAGCTTGCTGCAGCCAAAACTCCGGGCAAGCGCATCCTTCGCGCCGCTCCGCCCCTCCAATCGCCCCGGCTTGCATAGCCCCTGCAGCGACCTGCAAGCGATATTCGGGCCGACCCATGCCATTTCGGTAGCGCCATACTTATCTACGAAGCGATTGATGGCCGCGTGGCTGACGCCTCTCAGCATTGCGTTTGCCGCGATGATCTCATTGCAGAGCGAGTCCTCTGCATAGGTATTGCCCTCGTGACGGTAGCAGCTATGGAAGCCCAGCATGCCGCTGCCGACAACGCTTCGACGCGCCCCCGAGGCGAACAGGATCGACGCACAGGCGGACGCGCATTTCGCGCCATTGGGAACCACGGTATAGATGTGCGCCTTGTCCATGACGTCGACCATGCGGAAGGCGGCCTCGACATTCCCGCCCGGACTATCCAGGATGAACACGACCAACCCTTCGTCATCGCGATCGGCCCGTTTCACGGCCGACTGAAACCGCTTTGCGTCTCCATCTTCGATCCGCCCCTCCCCGACCACCATTTTCATGTTGAGCTGTGGCTGGTAGTAGATCCTGAAGCCCATTGCCGCAGCCACGCCGGGAGCAGCCAGCACCGCCACCAAGCAAAGCCACGGCAGCAGCCGTTGCAGCACGGATCGCGCCGCACGGTTATTGCTTGCCCGGCCCACGATGCCTCGCATTCGCCATCTCCCTGGAAAGCGGACAGCATAGCCTCGAATCGATCCCTCGAGCGCAAGAGGCTTCGCGGCGCCTCGTCGCGGTTGCCACCACTCCGCCATGGATTATCCGGACGCCATTCGGCGTCGAGTTAGGGTAATGTGTGCGTGTCCACGGCCTGCGGCGTCACTTCGCCCGCACGGTTGCGGGCGATCCCCCGGCCAGACGCGCACGGACACGGGGCGACTTAAAGGAGACATTCATGATTTCCCACGTGGCCGCCGCCGGGCGCGCTTCGCGAGGCGGCACGTCCAGTGAGGCCCCGGAGACCGATCAGCCCGGACTGATCGCCCAAGCGCACGAGCGTTCGAAATCGTATGGCCTGCGGCCCCATGAATCGCCCGAGTTCCTCCCCGCGCGGCCAAGCGAGCTGAAGACGCAGATCGAGCGCAGCCAGTCGCTGTTCACCCACGCGCTGCCTGTCATGGAGACGCTCCACAACCAGATCGTCAACACGCAAAGCATGGTGATCCTGACCGACTCGGCTGGATTGATCCTGCATTCGCTTGGCGATGATGACTTTCTGGCCAAGGCCAGCAAGGTGGCCTTGCAGCCGGGCGCGCTGTGGTCCGAGGAAAGCCGGGGCACCAACGCCATCGGCACGGCACTGGTCGAGGGTCGGCCGACACTGGTCCACGGTGCCGAGCACTACCTGGAAGCCAACCGGTTCCTCACCTGCTCGTGCGCGCCGATCCTCGACCCGTACGGCAGGACCGTCGGCGCGCTCGACGTCACCGGCGATCAGCGCGGCTTCCACAAGCACACCATGGCCCTGGTGCGCATGTCGGCGCAGATGATCGAGAACCAGTTGTTCGCCAATGCCTTCCAGGACGTGGTGTGCGTGCACTTCCACTCGCGGCCGGAGTTCATCGGCACGCTGGTCGAAGGCATCGCCGCTTTCACGCCTGCCGGGCGCTTTCTCTCCGCCAACCGGAGCGGCGTCTTCCAGCTGGAATTGTCGATCGGGGCCTTGCAGGCGCATACCTTCTCATCGCTGTTCGGCATGTCGATGCCCCAGCTGATCGACTCGGAACGCGGCGCGCCCGCCGGCACCGTCCAATTGCAACTGCCGAGTGGCGTGAAGGTGTATGCGCGCGTGGAGTGGAAACGGCCCGCCAGCCAGATCGCGCGCGCCACCATAAGCGGCGACGCGGCCCACCAGCGCGATACGAAGCCAGCACGCCGACAGGGCGACGGGACGCTGCAGCCAGACGGTCTGGATGCCCTCGATACTGGCGACACCCAGATCAAGAGCGTCATCGGCAAGCTGCGCAAGGTCATCGGCAAGGACATTCCGATTATGGTGCTGGGCGAGACCGGTACCGGCAAGGAGTTGCTGGCCCGTGCCATCCATGCCGACAGCCCACGCCGCGCCGGGCCATTCGTCGCCGTCAATTGCGCTTCGATTCCCGAGGCATTGATCGAGTCCGAGCTGTTTGGCTACGAAGAGGGGGCATTCACGGGCGCGCGAAAAAAGGGCGGCATCGGCAAAATGGTGCTGGCCAACGGCGGCACGCTGTTCCTCGACGAGATCGGCGATATGCCACTGCATCTGCAGGCGCGGCTGCTGCGCGCGCTACAGGAGCGTACGGTGTCGCCGCTGGGCAGCAACAAGCTGGTCCAGGTCGACGTCGCCGTGGTTTGCGCCACGCACCGTAACATGCGCGAGATGATGGCCAGCGGCCAGTTCCGCGAGGACCTCTATTACCGCCTGAATGGATTCGTGGTGCGTCTGCCGGCGTTGCGCGAGCGTGACGACCTGGATGCCGTGGCGCATAGGCTGCTGCAACAGGACCATGCGAATGCGCTGCCGCTCAGCGAACCAGTGGCACGGATGCTGCGCAGCTATCACTGGCCCGGCAATATCCGCCAGCTCGCCAACCTGCTACGCACCGCGCAACTGATGGCCGAGGGATCACCGGAAATCACCGAAGACCACCTGCCTGACGACTTCCTCGAAGACTGGCGCGCGCGACACGCGGCGGAGCCGAACGGAGACGATACCCGCCCCAGTCGGCTCGCCGACATCGAAAGCATGGCCATCCTGACTGCGCTGAAGGCACACGACGGCAATATCTCGGCGACGGCCAAGGCGCTCGGCGTTTCACGCAATACCGTCTACCGCAGGATCGAGGAAGCGGGCGGCCCATCGCCGCAGGGCGACTGACCACCCTTCACGATGGCGGGAGCGGAAGCAACCGCCCCCGTCAACGATCAGCAGCAGTTCAGAAGAAGCCCAGCGGTTGCGTGTCGTAGCTGACCAGCAGGTTCTTGGTCTGCTGGTAGTGGTCGAGCATCATCTTGTGGGTCTCGCGGCCCACGCCCGACTTCTTGTACCCGCCAAAAGCGGCGTGAGCGGGATACAGGTGGTAGCAGTTGGTCCACACGCGCCCCGCCTGGATGGCGCGGCCCACACGGTAGGCGCGGTTGATGTCGCGCGTCCACAGCCCCGCACCCAATCCGTACTCGGTGTCGTTGGCGATCCGAACGGCCTCCGCTTCATCCTTGAATGTGGTCACGGCGATGACCGGCCCGAAGATTTCCTCCTGGAACACGCGCATATCGTTGCGGCCCTTGAGCAGCGTCGGCTTGATGTAGTAACCCTTGGCAAGGCTGCCGGGCATGACCTCCACATCGCCGCCGACCAGGCATTCGGCGCCCTCTTCCCGGGCGATCTCCAGATAGCCGCGAATCTTGTTGTACTGCTGCTCGGACGCCTGCGCACCGACCATGGTCTCGGTGTCGAGCGGATCGCCGCGCTTGATGGCGGCCACCTTGGTCATCACGGCATCCATGAAGCGGTTGTAGATGGATTCCTGCACCAGCGCGCGCGACGGGCACGTGCACACCTCGCCCTGGTTGAAGAACCCCAGCACCAGCCCTTCGGCCGCCTTCTCGATGAAGCTCGGCTCCGCCTGCATGATGTCCTCGAAGTAGATATTGGGTGATTTGCCTCCCAGCTCCACGGTCGAAGGGATGATGTTCTCGGCCGCGCATTTGAGAATGTGCGAACCAACCGGGGTCGACCCAGTGAAGGCGATCTTGGCAATGCGCTTGCTGGTTGCCAGTGCCTCTCCGGCCTCCTTGCCGAAGCCGTGCACCACGTTCAGCACGCCCGGCGGCAACAGGTCGCCAATCAGCTCCATCAGCACGTTGATCCCCAGCGGCGTCTGCTCGGCCGGCTTGAGCACGATGCAATTTCCAGCAGCCAGCGCAGGCGCCAGCTTCCATGCCGCCATCAGCAAGGGAAAGTTCCACGGGATGATCTGGCCCACCACGCCCAGCGGTTCGTGGATGTGGTACGCCACGGTGTGCTCGTTCAGCTCGGCCGCCGAGCCTTCCTGCGCGCGGATGCAGCCGGCGAAGTAGCGGAAGTGGTCCACGGCCAGCGGAATATCGGCATTGAGCGTCTCGCGCACTGGCTTGCCGTTGTCCCACGTCTCGGTAACAGCCAGCAGTTCGAGGTTTTGCTCGATTCGGTCGGCAATCTTCAGCAGGATCAGCGAGCGGTCCTGTACCGCGGTGCGGCCCCAGGCGCCAGCAGCGGCGTGGGCGGCGTCGAGTGCAAGGTTAATGTCCTCGGCGGTCGAGCGCGGAAATTCGGCGATCGCCTCACCGGTCACCGGCGTGGTGTTGGTGAAGTACTGGCCCTTGACAGGCGGCACGAACTCGCCGCCGATGAAGTTGCCGTAGCGCGGCTTGTACGAAACGATGGCGCCGGGGGTGCCGGGATGGGCGTAACGCATGGACTGTCTCCTGATGGATGAGTGACGACGCCAGCGTTCTGGTCTGATTCTGCGTGGCGTCCATGCGTTATTTGCAAAACCCGGGCCACCCTCCGCTGCGGCCCGTTCAAGCCGGAATCCCGTCGATACACCCCGGTGGCAACGAGAAAGACTGTTCAAGAATGGAACACCGGCCGTTCCAGGGATCAACAGTCGGTGGCTACGGCACTGGCCGGTCAGCGGCTCGGCGGCTCAGCGCTGCGACTGCGTCGCACCTGCGGCCGGAAACCGCATCCGCGCGGCCAGACCGCCCAGAGAGGAGCGCTTCAGTTCGAACGCCCCGTCGTACATCGCGCAGATATCGCGCACGATAGACAGGCCCAGTCCACTGCCCTCGACGGATTCGTCCAGCCGGGAGAAGGGTTGCATGGCCTGATGCATGGAGCTTGCGGGCATGCCCGGGCCATCGTCGTCGACGCAGATCTCGATCTCCGACTCCTGCGATACCAGCGTCACGCGGATACGCGTGCTCGCCCATTTCCAGGCGTTGTCCAGCAGGTTGCCGAGCATCTCGACAAGATCCTGCCTGTCACCAAAGAAGTCGGCATTGCCTTCCACACTGACTTCAATCGGCTTGCCCGCATGAAGCCGCACGAGCGCGCGGGCGAGTTCCTCGACCGCCGGGCGGATCGCAACACTTCGCCCGCCCGCGCCGGCGGCACCCACCGCGCGGGCCCGCGACAGATGCCGATCCACCTGCTGGCGCATCGCGTCCACCTGCTGCAGCACGCTCTGGGAGAGCGGACCGGGCAAGGCCGTGGCGCTGTTGGCCAGGATCGCCAGCGGCGTCTTGACCGCGTGGGCCAGATCCGCCGCCTGCCGGCGCGACCGCTCCACGGCATCGTGATTGCGTTTGAGAAGCACGTTGATCTCATCGACCAGAGGCTTCACTTCGGCCGGCCATACCCCCTGCAACGTGGGGTCGCCACCGCCGTGCAGCTTTGCCACCGCCGCGCGCAGGCGGCTCAGCGGCGCCAGCCCAAAGCGGATCTGCGCCCAGACGGCGCCGAGAATGCCCACACCAAGGATGCCGAGTGACAGCCACAACAGATGCCGGAACGACCGTTTGGCGTCCCGCAATTCGGTGCGATCCAGTGCCACCGTGATCTGGACGTACGCGTCATCCCCGGTCAATTGCAGCCTGCGGGACTTCGCCAGCAGCGACTGGCCTTCCGGGCCGTTCCGGATATCGGCGTCTCCCGCCGGAATCTTGCGCTCGATCGTCGTGGGGATGTCGATGTCCCACAGCGACCGCGACCGTAGCGATTGCGTGCCCGACGCGGCCTGCCAGTAGGCGCCCGAGTATGGCCGTTCAAAGCGCGGATCGGCGGGCTGGCGCGTCAGTTCCAGCTGGCCGTGGCCATTCCATTCGAGCGCGGCGGCAAGGCTGGTCAGGTCCCGGTCCAACTCGGTCACATATGTCTTGTCGACGTGACGCCCGAACAGCGTATCGAGCACCCAGCCCGTGGCGCATAACGTGCCGACCACCCACAGCGTGGCAATCAGCAGCAACCTGCCCGCGATGGTGGGCCGCTTCATGCGCCGTGTTCCGGCGGGCGCAGCCGGTATCCGAGGCCACGCACCGTTTCGATGACGTCGACACCGAGCTTGCGTCGCAGGCGACCGACGAATACCTCGATGGTATTGCTGTCGCGGTCATGGTCCTGCGCGTAGATATGCTCGGTCAGCGTGGTCTTGCTGACGATCACACCCTGGTGGTGCATCAGGTAATCGAGCACCTTGTACTCGTGGGCGGTAAGGACGATGGGCGATCCGTCCACACTGACCTGACCAGTGGCGGGCGCCAGCGTGACGGGGCCGCAGACGAGAACGGGCGAGGTATGCCCGGTGGAGCGGCGGATCAGCGCCCGAATACGGGCCAGCAGTTCCTCGGCACGGAACGGCTTGGTGAGATAGTCATCCGCGCCCGCGTCGATGCCTTCCACCTTCTCCACCCAGCTGTCGCGCGCGGTCAGAATCAGCACCGGCACGCCGTTGCCGGCCTGGCGCCAACGCTTGAGCACGGTCAGGCCATCGAGCTTGGGCAGGCCCAGGTCGAGAATGACCGCATCATAGGGATTCTCGGTACCGAGATGCTCGGCGTCGATGCCATCTGACGCGTGATCCACCACATATCCTGCCTGAGACAGCGTATCGGCAAGCTGGCGCGCCAGTGTGGCTTCGTCCTCGATCAGCAGGATGCGCATCGTCGTCAGGGCTTGCGGGCTTTGTCGAGGTCATGCCCCTTTGCCTTCAACAGGCGCGCGTTGCGGGCATCGTACTTGAGCTTGGCCACCGCGCTGTTCGGCAGCAGCAGCTTGACTTCATAGGTCCATATCCCGTCATCGCGGTCCAGCTTGACGTCGATGACGTCGCCCGTGTACTGATTCGAGACGGTCTCGAGGATGTGGGACAGGGGCAGGATCTCGCCCGAGCGCAGCGCCTCGCGGGCGCGGTCGGCATCGGTATCGGCATGGGCGATGCCGGCGGCGCCAAAGGGGCCGAGCGCGGCAACGAGGATCAGGATGTGCGCTGCGGGGCGCAGCCAGCGTGTCAAGGCATTCATGGGGCGCATGTTGCGGGGGCAAGCCTGAACAGAAGCTGAACGCCGCGCTCAGGCGCGGTTCAGGTTCGACAGCGCATGATGCCACGACATTCTCACTCCGTCGCCGCCATGTCACAACGATCCGCCCTACACGCAGTGCTCGCCGGCCTGGTTCAACTCGCCCCGCTGGCCGTGGCGATGGCCGCCGCGGCACTGCCCTTCTGGTACAGCACGCTTTCCCGCTGACCGGAGATCTGGTCAGCCGGGTCAAGCGCCGCGCGTGGCGATGGTGTCCGTACCATCGGCGCCCGCCCGTGCGGGCTGCCGGATGTCTCAGCCCACCTCCCCCCGCATCCCGATCTCGCCGATGAGCTTGTCGTAGCGGGCGTTATCCGCGGCTACCATCTGCGCGAATTCGGCGGGCGATGCGCTCCTGCGAATCTCTCCCGCGTTTGCCTTCATCGACGCATCGAGTTTCCCACTGGCCTGCAGCGCGACCATGGCATCGAACAACTTCTTCGTCAGCGGCGCTGGCAGGCCAGCTGGGGCAAACAGGCCGCTCCAGTTGTCGAGCACGAAGCCTGGCGGCAACGATTCCGCCAGCGTCGGCACGTCGGGAAAATAGATCGACCGCGCGGCTGACGACACCGCCAGCGAACGAAGCTGTCCGTTGCGCAGGAACGGTGCCGCTGTCGATAGAACGGGCATGCCGAACTGCGTCTGCCCACTCATCATCGCCGTCACGATTTCGCTGGCACCCTTGTAGGGGATGTGAACCGCCTTGGTTCGCGTCTGGTGGAGCAGCGACTCCACTGCCAGGTGCGACACACTGCCCTTTCCGCCCGATCCATAGTTCAAGCCATCCGGCTGCCGACGCATTGCTTCGATCAGGTCACGCGCTGTCTTGTATGGCGACGAGGCCGGCACGGCCAACACTACCGGGCCGCCGGACAGCGCCGAAATCGCGGTGAAGTCCTTGGTCGCGTCATACGGCTGGTCGCGATACAGGTGAACGTTGATCACGTGCTGATTGGCCAGCACACCGAGCGTGTAGCCATCCGGCTCGGCACGCTTCAGCGCGCGAGCGCCGATGATGCCGCCCGCGCCACCGATGTTTTCCACCACCAGCGGCTGGCCCAGCACGGGCGCCAGTTCGGCGGAGATCGTGCGGGCCATCGAGTCCGGCGCGGTCCCGGCGATAAACGGCACGATCAACCGGATCGGGCGCGATGGATAGGGTGCGGCTGCCCTGGCCACGCGGCTCATCATGCCGCTCAAGGCCGTGGCACCGGCCACGGCGCCTGCCGTGGCAAACCACTGACGACGATTCATGGTTGTCTCCTGTCATGCGGCGCATTGTCTTGTATCGCAATGTCGCCACGCAAATGCGTTGAGGCCCGTCGGTCAGGTCAGACCCGATCAGGCCAGATGGTCATGCCCCAGTGGGATCGAGAATCGCCTTGGCGATCGTATTCCGCTGGATCTCGCTGGTGCCCGTAAAGATGCGGAACATGCGCAGCTTGCGCCAGGTCTGCTCCACCGGATGGCCGCGCGTCACGCCCACATTGCCGTGAATCTGCACTGCCTTGTCGGCCACCTCGAAGCAGCGCTCCGACACGAACAGCTTGCACGCCGCCGCCTTCATGCGCAGGTCAGCGCCGGCATCGGCAAGCATCGCTGTCTGCGCGATCATGCTCTCGCACGCCCACAGCGCGGCCGCCATATCGGCCAGCATGTGCTGGATGGCCTGGAAACGCGCGATCGGGCCGCCAAACTGGCGGCGCGCGCCCGCGTACTGTACCGACGCCTTGTACGCGCTCATGGCCAGCCCCAGCATCGACGGACAATGCAGCAGCCGGTTGACGTTGATGCGCGACATGCCGAGTTTGAAGCCACGTCCTTCGCCACCGAAGATGTTCGCACGCGGCACACGCACGTTCTCGAAGCGGATATCGCCATCAATATGCTGGCCAGACATCGGTACGTACTCGGTACTGACGGTCACGCCCGGCAAATCAAGGTCGACGAGCACCGCCGTGATCGACGGTGGCGCGGTGGCGGCATCGGTCACGCACATCACGATGGCAAAGTCCGCGAACGGCGCACCGCTGATGTAGTGCTTCTCTCCGTTGATGACGAGATCATCGCCATCTACGACGGCACTGGTCCGAATGCTCTGCACATCCGAGCCAGAATGCGTCTCCGTCAGCGCGAAGCACGTGGACTTCTCTCCGCGAATTACCGGTTGGAAGTAGCGTTCGATCTGGTCAGGCGTCGCGTATTTGAGCATGTTGCCCACGCGGGGCGGCCCGCCGAGATCGCCCAGCACGTGCGGCGCCAGCACCGCCCCGCTGGCGGCCAGATCGGCCTTGAGCGCGCACTGCTCCGCGATATTGAGACCCTTGCCGCCAAGTTCCACGGGCAGGCATGCCGCGTAGAGCCCGAGTTCGCTGGAACGGCGCCAGACGTTGCGCAGCACGTCGCGCGGCCACGGGTCTTCCGCGCCCAGATCCAGCTCGCGCTCCAGCGGCCGCAGTTCCTCGTCGATGAAGCGCTGGATCGCTACGCGCGTATCCAGCAGCACGGGGTTGGTCAGATGTTCGAACATGATGTGCCCCTTAATTGACGCGGCGGCTGGCGCCCACCCAGTACTGTTCCCGCACGACTTTGCGCGCCAGCTTTCCGCTTGCGTTCTTGGGCAGCTCGGCCACGAAATCGACCGTGCGCGGCGACTTGTAGTCGGCGATGCGCGCGCGGCAATGGCCGATCAATTCCGATGCGCTGGCTTGCCGGCCCGGCCACAGCGCCACCACGGCCTTGACGCTTTCGCCCCAGGTTTCATCGGGCACGCTGATCACGCAGGCTTCCATGACGTCCGGATGCTGGTACAGCGTGGCTTCCACTTCGGTCGGGTACACGTTGAAGCCGCCCGAGATGATCATGTCCTTCTTGCGATCGACCAGGTACAGGTAGCCATCGGCATCCACACGCGCCAGGTCGCCGGTGTGCAGCCAGCCGTCGACCAGCACCTCGCTGGTGAGACCGGGCTCACCCCAGTAGCCCTGGAACACATCCTCGCCACGAATCACGAGTTCGCCAATCTCGTCGTCGCAGACCTCCTCGCCGCGTTCGTTGACGACCCGCACCTCGGTTTCCCCCATGGCGCGACCGCACGATGCCAGTCGCTCTGGATGCCGCGCGAGTGCCTCGGCATGATCTGCCGTGGATAGCCGGGTAACGCCGGACGTCGATTCGCTGGCGCCGTAGCCTTGCGACAGGATCGGGCCGATGCGTTCCCACGCCTCGCGAATACGTGCGGGCGCCATGGGCGCGGCGCCGTAGGCCAGCGTCTTCAGGCAGCTCAGGTCTGCCGTGGCCAGCGTGGGCTCGGCCAGCAGCAGGTTGATCATCGCCGGCACCATGAACACGTGCGTCAGGTTCAGACGCGGCACCTCGGCCAGGAAGTGCGCGGGCTCGAACTTCTCGAACAGGACCAGCGTGGCGCCAAGGAACAGATACGGCTGCATCAACATGCCAGACGCATGGGTAATCGGCCCGATCAACGCCAGGCGATCGCCCGGGCGTGCAGGGCGATCCATGCCCAGGATCATCTTGCGCATCGACGCCAGCCGGTTGCCATAGCTCTGCATCGCCGCCTTGATCTTGCCGGTGGAGCCCGACGAGAAATGCAGCACGGCGAGGTCGTCAGGCTGCGGCACATAGTCGATGGCGGTGGTGGCGCCGCCATCGATCAGTGCTTCATAGGCACCGTACTGGCCCTCCGCCCCGGCAATCGCAAAGAAATGCTCCACGCAGCCGAACCCGCGTGATTCCCGCTGGTATCGCGTGTAGCCGGGGCCGACGATCATCACGCGCGGCGTGCAGTTTTCCACGACATCCGACGCCTCTTCGGCGGTGAAACGGGGATTCAGCGCGGCCTTGACCAGCCCGGCCTTGTACAGCGCGCATTCGATCTCCACGATCTCCGGACAGTTTCGCGCCTGGATCGCCACGCGGTCGCCACGGGTCAGGCCCAGCGCCAGCAGCGCGTTCGCCAGCCGCGTGGAACGCTTGTCGAGCTGGCGATAGGTCAGCACGCGATCCCGGTACAGCACGGCCGGGTTGTCGCCCCAGTAACGAGCGGCGCGCCTGAGGAAGTAGGCGAACGTCATGCATGTCTCCTTGCAACGTGTCTGGTATTTGTGCGCCCAGTCTGTAAGATGACGGGCATCACTACAATGCATTGACTGGAATAAAGTCATAAATACTAGGAATGTGCGATGGAGACTCGCGATCTGGAATACGTCCTGGCTGTGGAAACCCACGGTGGCATCGGGCGCGCCGCCGAGGCACTGGACATGACCCAGCCGGCACTTACCAAGGCCGTGCAGCGCGTGGAGGCGCAACTGGGCGTACCGCTGTTCGAACGCACGACGCTGGGTATGCGCGTCACGCAGGCGGGAGCGGTCTTTCTGGAACGGGCACGCCGGATCCGGCTGGAATATGAAGATGCAATCAAGGAAATGCGCGGCATCCAGACCGGCGAACAAGGGATGCTGCGCCTCGGCTATTCCCCTTCGATGCCCAATGCGCTGGTGCTGGGCGCGTGTCGGCAACTGATTCGCGAGCGGCCAGTGGCACGACTGCGCCTGACGATGCGTGTGGCGCGCGAGTTGATGGACCTGCTGCAGGCCGGCGAACTCGACCTGGCCATCGCCCCGTTGCCGCGTCAGGCGAACCCGGCCCTGGTATCGCGTGAACTGTTCACCGACCGCCTGGCCGTGGTGGCCGACGAGAATCATCCGTTGCTACGACGACGCAACCTGACGCTGGCGGACCTGACCGACCAGCAGTGGCTGCTGCCTAGCTCGCACGTGCTGATCCGCCAGCAGATCGACGCCGCCTTCACGGAACTGGGCTTGCCCGCACCGATCCTGCGCGTGGAGACCGACTTCGGCAGCACGGCCCTCTTCGATCTGGTGCGCGGCACCGAAATGCTCTGCATCGCGGGATCAACCAGCAATGGCGCACAGACGGGCCTGCGCCCCATCGCACTGCGACCTGATGCCCTGGACCTGGGCCGACGGGTAGGCGTGATGTCGCGGGCGGGTGCCTATCTCTCGCCGCTGGCCCTGCGCATGATCGGTATTTTCGAGGCGCGGATGCAATGAGGGACGATCGGGACCCGCGCATTACACTGCAGCCTATGAGCCGCAGCCACCCGCAACCGCATCTTCAGGATTCCCTCACCGCCTACTACTGGAGTGGCGACGCCATCCGCAGCCGGCGCGTGAGTGACGTTGTGCTCTCCGGCACCGTCGACATTCCAGAGCCCCCTGCCCGGCTGACCGCAGACTGGGCGCGCGAAATCTCACATCACATGAACCTGGAAGTGGGGGATGTCGAAGTCATGCCCCTGGCGCGAGCACGCGTGCGTTGGCCGGATTATTCGCGCTGCGTGCGCGCGGTCTCGGATTGGGCGAGCACGCTCGGCTTGCCTGAAGTGCTGGCCGCGAGCGATGTGGCGCTTATGGTCTGTCGCGGGGCGCGGTATCACCATGACGGCGACCAGTATGGCGGCGCCGCATTCTGCAATCTCTTCCTGAGCGAGGACAAGGGACAGGACGTCCACTTCCCCTTGCTGGATCTTCGCATTCCGCTGCAGCGGGGCTCGGTGCTGATCTTCGATACCTGCCAGCCTCACGCAGTGATCCCACGCGGCAGCAGCCGTTTCAGCGCCGCCGACTTTCCAGCGAATCAGGATTGCACCCAGCTGTTCCTGACCTGGGAGCTGCCGATCGAGAATGCCCACGTGGCACGGGCTCTCAAGATCGCGTTCGACAGCGACGGATCGACCGCACGCGATCTGGACGAAGAGCAGGTCCGGCTGCATTGCGAACGGGTTGGCGTGTGTCAGGAAACCGGCGCGTGGCAACGCTACGTGGCTGAGTAAATCAGGCCGGCATTCGCACGGCAATCCGCGGGCACGCCGCGGCGATGCGGTCTGCAATCCCCGCCGGGTGCGGCACCGGCATTCCGGCGCGATTGCAGACCTGCAACGACCAGCGCAGGACGCCCTTCTCCGCCAGCGTATGCAGCAGCGCCATCAAATCGGCCTCATCGAATAGCTCGGGATCCCAGGTCGTACGACATTCATAGGCGACACCGCTTGCCACCAGACGCGCCAGCGAGTCCATCACGCGTGTGGCGCTTCCGGGCGTGCCGGTCACGTGGTCGTAGCGGTGCGCGGGCGCCTTGATATCGAAGCCAACCCAGTCGACCCATGGCAGCGCGGCCTCCAGGCGGTCCGGATACATGCCGGCCGTGTGCAGGGCGACCTCGAAACCCAGTTGCCGCACGTCGCGCATGGCGGCCGGTAGCGCGGCCTGCAGCGTGGGCTCTCCGCCGGAGAACACCACGCCATCCAGCAGGCCGCGCCGCCGCGCCAGGAATGCCAGCACGTCTTCCCAGACCCGCGCGGACGGGCTGGCGACCGGGATCAGGTGCGGGTTGTGGCAGTAGTCGCAACGCCAGGGGCACCCCTGGCAGAACACCACGGCGGCCAGCCGCCCGGGAAAGTCGATGCTGGTCAGCGGCGTGAAGCCGCCGACTTTCAGGTCTGCCACAATGGGCTCAGGCCGCGCAGCGGATCTCATCGAAAAACGTGCGCTCGGCATGCTCGCCCTTCTTGCCGGTATTGAAGCTCGCCACCGGACGGTGGTAGCCCATCACGCGGGTCCAGACTTCGCAGGGTTGGCGCTCGTCGTCCTTGAGTGCCAGTGCGGGTTCGATCGAGAAATGGCGGGCGACAGCGAGATCAGTCATGGCGTTGCTCCTCATGTGCGAAACGTCGGGTTGAAAATCGGGAAACCTCACGCCGCCAGCGCGGCGCGTTTGCGCGCGAGAATGTCCTCGTCGCACTTCGGGCAGAAGCGGTGTTCGCCGGCCAGATAGCCGTGCTTGGGGCAGACGGAGAACGTCGGCGTGATCGTGATGTAAGGCAGCCGGAACGACTCCAGCGCGCGACGCACCATCCGCTTGCAGGCCTCCCCGCTCGACAGGCGCTCGCCCATGTAGAGATGCAGGACCGTGCCCCCGGTGTACTTCGATTGCAGGGATTCCTGACGCGCCAGCGCCTCGAATGGATCGTCGGTAAAGCCGACGGGCAACTGCGACGAGTTCGTGTAGTAGGGCTGATCGGCCGTGCCGGCCTGCAGGATGTCGGGCCAGCGCTTGCGGTCTTCACGCGCGAAGCGATACGTGGTGCCTTCCGCTGGCGTTGCCTCCAGGTTGTACATGTGGCCCGTGGCTTCCTGGAATTCGACGATCCGCCCGCGTACATGGTCCAGCAGACGCATCGCCATCGCGTGCCCGGCTTCCGTAGTGATGTCGTACGCATCGCCCGAGAAATTGCGGATCATCTCGTTGATGCCGTTCACGCCAAGCGTCGAGAAATGATTGCGCAGTGTGCCCAGGTAGCGCTTCGTGTAGGGGAACAGCCCTTCGTCCATCAGTTGCTGGATACGCTCGCGCTTGGCCTCCAGCGTGTCGCGGCCCATGTCCAGCAGTGAGTCGAGCCGGTTCAGCAGTGCGGCTTCGTCGCCTTGATACAGGTAACCGAGTCGCGCGCAGTTGATGGTGACCACACCCAGGGACCCGGTCTGCTCCGCACTGCCGAACAAGCCGTTGCCGCGCTTGAGCAATTCACGCAGATCCAGTTGCAACCGGCAGCACATGGACCGGACCATATTGGGCGTCAGGTCCGAATTCACGAAGTTCTGGAAGTACGGCAGGCCGTACTTCGCCGTCATCTCGAACAGCCGCGCGGCGTTCTCGCTTTCCCACGGGAAATCCGGCGTGATGTTGTAGGTGGGGATCGGGAACGTGAAGACGCGCCCTTTGGCATCGCCCTGCGTCATCACCTCGATGTACGCACGGTTGATCATGTCCATCTCCGCTTGCAGGTCGCCATAGCGGAACGGCATTTCCTCGCCGCCGATGACGGGCACCTGTTCCTTGAGATCGTCGGGACATGTCCAGTCGAACGTCAGGTTTGTGAATGGCGTCTGCGTGCCCCAGCGCGACGGCACGTTGAGGTTATAGATCAGCTCCTGGATGTGCTGCCTGACCTCGGGGTACGTCATCGCGTCCTTGCGGATGAAAGGCGCCATATAGGTGTCGAACGACGAGAAGGCCTGCGCGCCGGCCCATTCGTTCTGCATCGTCCCCAGGAAATTCACGATCTGCCCGACCGCGCTCGACATATGCCGCGGCGGCGCGGCTTCCACCTTGCCCGGCACGCCGTTGAGGCCTTCATGCAGCAGAGTGCGCAACGACCAGCCGGCGCAATAGCCGGACAGCATGTCGAGATCGTGGATATGGAGGTCGCCTTCCCGGTGCGCGGCGCCAGCCTCGGGCGCGTAGACATGCGAAAGCCAGTAGTTGGCGGTGACCTTGCCGGCCACATTGAGGATCAGTCCGCCCAGCGAATACCCCTGGTTGGCGTTGGCGTGAATCCGCCAGTCCTTGCGGTCCAGGTATTCATTGATAGACGACTCGACGTCGACAGTCGTCGCGCCCCGGATGTTCTGTTGCATCGCACCCCTCCCGTGCTTACGCACAAAATATGGGGTGGATTATCTATATCGATACCATAGGTGGTGTTGCGACAGATCAAACGGCGACACCGCTGCGGGGGGCGACACATCGGGCGGCGGGTCGGGCAGATCTCGCCAGGAAGGCGATCCAGACCTCGACCGCCCGGCGTCATCTGCCGCCGGATGTGCCCTTCCCCGGCCCCGGAGTGCCTAGTTCACCTGCCGGGTGCGGCCCGTCCAGTACGGTTCCCGTAGCGCCCGACGCAGCAACTTGCCCGACGGATTGCGCGGCATGGCATCGATGAAGTCGATGCTCTTGGGCACCTTGAAACCCGCGATACGCTCGCGCGCCCAGCCCAGAATGCTGTCGGCGTCAGCGGCCACACCCGGGCGCAGCACCACCATCGCCTTGACCGCCTCACCCCACCGCTCGTCCGGCACACCGATCACGGCCACGTCGGCAACGGCCGGGTGGCCGTAGATGGCGCTCTCCACCTCGGCCGGGTAGATGTTCTCCCCGCCGCTGATGATCATGTCCTTGACCCGGTCGTGGATATAGAGGTAGCCGTCCGCGTCCATGTAGCCAGCATCGCCACTGCGCAGCCAGCCGTCGGCGTCGATGGTGCGGGCGGTCTCTTCCTCCTGCTTCCAGTAGCCCGCCATGTTCTGCGGCGAGCGGATCACCACTTCGCCCACCTCGCCGGCAGCCAGCCTCTGGCCATCCGGCCCGACCACCGCCACCTCGCTACCGGGCATGGCCTTGCCGGCGGCGCGCATGCGCGGGACATCGGCGGGCGTATGATCTTCCGGCGGCAGCGCCACGATCGTGCCCGTGGTCTCCGTCATGCCGTACTGCTGCACGAAGCCGCAGCCAAACACCGCCATGCCCTCACGCAGCAGCGCTGCGGGAATCGGCGACGAACCGTACAGCATGTGCTTGAGGCGTGAATAGTCCACCTGGCGCGCGCGCGGATCACGCAGCACGATCTGCATCGCAGCCGGCACCATGAACAGCTTGCTGATGCGGTCGTGCTCGATATAGTCGAGCACCTTGCCCGGATCGAATTCGCGCGCCACGACACCCTTGCAGCCGACAAGAACACCGCGCACGCCCCAGCCCGAACCGCCGATATGCGCCACCGGCATGGCCACCAGCGACACATCTTCGTCGTTCCATTGCGACCAGTCGGCACCTTCGCGCATCGAGATCTCGGTACCACTGGTCAGGTTGCGATGCATCAGCATCACGCCCTTGGGACGTCCGGTAGTGCCAGACGTGTAGAGCTGCAGCACCACGTCGGCGGGCTTCGCTTCGTGCGCCGGTGGTGTATCCGGGCACGCGTCGCGCCATTCCGTGTAGGCCGGCCAGTCTGGCTCCCCGCCCTCCATCGCCACGGCGCGGCGCACCAGTGGCAGCGCTGGCAGCAGGTTGCGAACCGATGCCGATGACTCGGGGCCGACGAAGACCAGCGTCGCGTCGCAGTGCGAGACGATGTACTGGATTTCGGGCCCCGCCAGCCGCCAGCTCACCGGTGCAATGACGGCCCCCATCTTGGCCGCGCCAAAGAATAGTTCGAAATAGTGGTCGCTGTTCTTGCCGACATAGGCGATGCGGTCGCCAGCCTTCACGCCGTCGGCCAGCAGGGCCTGCGCCACGCGATCCGTATGGCGATCGAAATCGGCAAACGTGGTCTCGCGGCCTTCGAAGGCGTACGCAATGGCCCCGGCCCGCTCCCGGGCGAAGTGGCGAATCGCGCTGGGCAGCGTCGCGAGGTATTCCGTCTCCATGAGCCTTGTCTCCCTTTTTGATTGATAGGATGGGTACTGGTGACAAATGGCGTCGAGGGACGCCAATGCGGGCACTCAGAGCCGCAATACCTGTCGCGCGATGATGTTGCGCTGGATCTCGCTCGAACCGCCGTAGATCGATGCCTTGCGATAGTTGAAGTAGCGCGGCGCAATCGGGGCGGCATCGTCCGGACCCAGACGCGGGTCGGCAGCGCGGCCCTGGATCTCGGCCCAGGTATCCCGCACGAATGGCAGCGCATAGGGTCCGAGCACGTCGACGGCTAGCTCGGAGATGGCCTGTGCCGTCTCGGTACCGACCAACTTGATCATGCTCGACGCCGCGCCGATCGACGTACCCGAGGCCACGCCGGAGAACAGCCGCAACTCCGCCGCCTCGGTCGCCGCCACGCGCACATACGTGGCGCCCAGCCGTTGCCGGAAGACGGGATCGTCGACCAGCCGCCCGGTGCCATCCTCACCGGGCTGAGCGGCGGCCATGGCAGCCACCTTGTCCAGTTGCCGGTGCAGCATCGGCGCGAAGCTGCCGCCACGCTCGAACTCGAGCAGGTACTTGGCAATGGTCCAGCCCATGCCCTCCTCGCCAATGCGTTGGGCGGCCGGCACGCGCACATCGTCAAAGAAAACCTGATTGACCTCCTGCTGGCCCTCCATCGGGCCGTCGAGCGTAGGCAGCGCCGATACGGTGATACCCGGCGTGCGCATGTCGAGCAGCAGGAACGTAATGCCCTCCTGCGGCCTGCCCTCGCGCGAGGTCCGCACCAGACAGAACATCCAGTCGGCCCACTGGGCGTGCGTCGTCCAGATCTTCGAACCGTTGAGGATGTAGTGCTCGCCATTCGCATCGACGCCGCGTGTCGCGCGCATCTGCAGCGAGGCCAGATCGGAGCCTGAGTTCGGTTCGGAGTAGCCCTGGCACCACCAGTCGTCGGACGCCAGGATGCGCGGCAGGAAGCGGGCCTGTTGCTCGGGGCTGCCGTACTTCATGATGACGGGCGCCACCATCTTGAGACCCATCGGCGACACCGGCGGGCAACCGGCGGCGGCCAGTTCGCTCTGGAAGAGGTGCCGTTGCGTGGGTGTCCAGCCGGGGCCACCATGTGCTTGCGGCCAGTTCGGCGCGGCCCAGCCACGCGCGTGCAGGGCCTTTTGCCAGCGTACCTGTGCCGCCTTGTCGAGATAACCGTTCTTCGATTGCGCCATCATGGCGCGAAGCTCGTCATCAAACGCTTCGGAGATCCAGGCGCGCACCTCGGCGCGAAACTGCAGGTCTTGCGGAGACTCGTCGATATCCATGGCGGTCCTTATGCGTTGGCCGGGTAGCGCAGGTCGACACAACGGCGCAGATGGTAGGCAACGTTGCCGAACTGCAGGCCGATGGCGGTGACACGCTTGAAGTAGTGGCCGACCGCCGTTTCCTCGGTCACGCCCATGCCGCCGTGGATCTGCACCGCGCCCTGCCCGATGCGGCGGCCTGCTTCGTCGACATGGGCCTTGGCGGTGCTGGCACCCAGCGCCCGTTCATGTGGCTCGCCAGCAAGACGCATGGCAGCCACCTGTGTGAGGGCGACGGCCTGCTCGTGCAACATGTACATGTCGGCCATGCGATGCTGCAGCGCCTGGAAGCTGCCGATCGCCTGCCCGAACTGCTGGCGCTGACGCGCGTACTCGATGGTGTTCTCCAGCATTCGCGCCGTGGCGCCGGTGGCTTCGGCACACAGCGCGACGGCGGCGGTGTCGCCCAGTTGCTCCAGCAGCGGCAATGCGCCGCCAGGCATTCCCAGCACTTGTGCGGCGCTCACCGGCACGTCGGTCAGTATCAGGTCAGCAGTACGGCCGCCGTCAAAGGTGGGGGCTTCGATCAACGTCAGGCCCGGCGCCGTGCGTTCGACCCAGAACAGCGTCGGACCGGCTTCCGTGTTCGCGCTGACAATGAAGTGCGTGGCCCAGGGCGCGCCGGTGACAAGCGCCTTGCGTCCATGCAACCGGTAACCGCCGGCAGCCGCATCCGCGCGTGTTCGCACCATCATTCCGTAGCGCGATTCCGGTTCGGCGTGCGCCCAGCCGACCACCAGTTCGCCTGCCGCGATGGCGGGCAGCGCTTCGGCGGCCAGCGTCTCATTGGCATATTGCAGTGCATCAACCGCAAGGATGGCCGTGCCAAGGTAGGGCTCCAGCACAAGATGGCGGCCGAACTGTTCCATCACCACGATGTGGTCGATGATGCCGCCGCCCAGCCCACCGAAGCGCTCGGGAATCCCGATGCCAAGCAGGCCAAGGTCGCGCGCGAACGCGCGCCAGCAATCGGGACGCCAGCCGGCGGCCGAATGCACGGCAGCCTGGCGCGCATCGAACGTGTAGTGATCGGACAGGTAGCGCGCGAGCGTGTCGCGCAGCATGGCCTGTTCCTCGCTGAAGCGAAAATCCACGTGTTGGCTCCTCGGTGGAGATGAGACACAGTCATTCTGTTCCGCGCCGGCCATGCCGGCGACGTTCGAACGAACTATTCGCGCCAGACAACAAGTGCACCCGAACGCCTAGACCTGACGTGCGAAATCGCTCACCTTCACGCCATCGCGCCCCAGAATCGCCATGCCGACAACACGATTCCAGTACAACTCCGACCCGTGCGCCATGCGCCATTCGTGCAGGCATCGCGTCACCAGTTGCAGGTCATACTCCTCCGTGATGCCGATGGCGCCGTGGAGCCCATGGGCGGCGGCCGCGACAACCTGCACGGCCTCCGCGCAGCGGGCCTTCGCCACGGCGGCAGCAAGCTTCCCCGGGTGCCGCTGCCCACCCGCGAAAGCCATTTGCGCGGCGACGGACATTGCGGCAATGTGCTCGACGATTACTGAAAGCTGATGCTGGATGACCTGGAACTTGCCGATCGACCGCCCAAACTGCGAACGGTCCTGGCAATACTGGAGGGTCAGCTCTCCCGCGCGTCGGGCCGCCCCCGCCATCAGCACGGCAAGCACGGCGCCGTCCCAGGCGTCCAGTTCGTCCACCGTGACGCCCTCGATAGGCACGGCATCACCCCGCACCCACTTCAAATCCGCGCTGAGGCTGCCGTGCACCCCGATCCAGTCCCGCTGCGCCGCGCTGCAATCCAGCAAGAGCACCGCGTCGCCGCAGCCCACGAGTACATGGTCCGCGACCAGGCCACCGATCACATTGGCGATATGCAGGCTCCCGTCCGGTTCGCACCGGCATCTTGGCGCGATCGTGATCATGCCCGCGGGCGCCCCGCCCCCGGATTTCGAGAGAATCGCCCGTGCTGCAATGGTCTGGCCGATTGGCAGTGGTACGGCGTGCTTTCCGACCTCAAGAAGAATCGGATACAGCTCGCCCAACGCCAGCCCGGCGCCTCCAGCCTCTTCGGGCGCCAGGAGCTCGAGGAATCCCGCCTCCTCGATGGCACCCCATACCTCCCTGACTTCAACGCCTTGTCCAATCTTCCGGAGCGCCTGCGGCGAGAAACGGTCTTTCAGAATATTTGCGATGGCTTCTACGAACATTCACTGTCCTCCTTCGTGTTAGCGCAGCCCGAGGCTACGGGCGATCATGCCGCGGAGAATCTCTCGCGTGCCGCCACGCAACGAGAACGTCGGGGAAATCTGGCTCAGATAGGCCACCGTGCGCAGCAGCTCGCCATCGCCGGCCGCCTCCGGGTCCGAGGCGATCGCCGCTTCCAGATAGGCCGGAATCGCCTGCTCCAGCTCGGTACCCAGATCCTTGACCAACGCCGCTTCGACCACCGGGCTCTCATGGCGTGCCAGCTTCGATGTCACGGCGATCGACATGTTGCGCAACGTCGCCACATGCGTGACGAAGCGGCCAAGCGCGGCCACCTGGTCCCGGGTCGCTTCCGTGCGGCGAAGCTGTTCGATCCAGGCATCCAGCAGGACGATGCTGGAATAGATGCGCTCCGGGCCGCTGCGCTCGAATGCCAGTTCCGCGTTCACCTGCTCCCAACCACTGCCTTCTTCGCCAATCAGGGCATCCGACCGCAGCGCCACATTCTCGAATACCACCTCGGCGAAGTGCGCGTCGCCCGTGAGGTCCCGGATGGGACGCACGGTCACGCCGGGCAGGGAAAGATCGATGATGAACTGGGACAACCCCTTCTGCTTGTCCTCGGGAACCCCTGAGGTACGGACCAGCGCGATCATGTACTGACAATGCTGCGCGTTGGTCGTCCAGATCTTCTGGCCATTCAGGACCCAGCCATCCGCAGCCGGCGTCGCGCGCGTCCGGACACTCGCCAGGTCGGAGCCCGAGTTCGGCTCGCTCATGCCAATGCAGAAGAACGCCTCGCCACGACATATCTTCGGCAGGTAAGCCGCCTTCTGCGCCTCCGTGCCGTACCTGAGGATCAGCGGCCCGCTTTGCCGATCCGCGATCCAATGCGCTGCGACGGGGGCTCCAGCGCTCAGCAACTCCTCGACCAGCACGAATCGTCGGAACGGATCCAGGCCGGCGCCGCCGTACTGCGCCGGCAAGGTAATGCCTACCCATCCGCGGCCGGCAAGCTTCCGGCTGAAATCAGCGTCAAAGCCCATCCACGACCTGGCCCGCTTGCTTGGTGGGGCCTTGGGTTGCATGTCCGCGAGAAAGGCCTTCACCTCGGCGCGAAACGCCTCCGCCTCCGGGGGCAACTGCGCGAGATGAAAGGTATCGAGTAGATGATTCAATGAAAACTCCTGATCTGGCACTGCCGCCAGGCGTCAGTGCAAAAAACCGGCACGGTGCTGCCGTGTGTCCGCAACACGCCGGCAACCGGTGCCTCACATCACGTTCACAGTGGCGATCTTCACCACTGGTACTTCGCGGGTTCCTTGTCGATGAACCTCCGGACTGCCTCCTGGTGATAGGCGCTCTCGCGGCACATGGCCTGCAGCATCGCTTCCTGCGCATGGACGGTATGACGGTCGGACTCGAACGCCCGGTTCATCACGGACTTCGCCGCGCCGATGGCGTCGGTCGGGGCGTGCGCGAAGCGATTCGCCAGCGCAATGGCATCGGCCACGACATCGTCATCGGAGATCGAATGGAGCAACCCAAGGTCGAGCGCCTCATCGGCCTTCACGACGCGCGCGGAGAAGACCAGTTCCTTGGCGCGCGCGAGGCCGATCCAGCGAGGCAGCAGATATAACGCCCCGACATCGGGCACGAATCCGATGCGGGAGAACACCGAACAGAACGTGGCCCGTTTCGATGCCAGGATAAAGTCCGCGCAAAGCGCCAGCGAGAGTCCCGCGCCAAACGCCACGCCGTCCACGGCCGCGATGACCGGCTTCTCCATGTCGATCAACTCGTCGGACCAGCGATGAATCTTGCGAATGCGCTCGCGTCCCTCGAAGATGTCGCGTTCGCCGCCCTGCCCGGCCGCAATCGCCTTCACATCGCCCCCCGCGCAGAAGTGCCCGCCAGCGCCGGTCAGCACGATGGCCTTTACCGCCTTGTCATCGCGCAACGCCGGAACGACCTCGGCGAATGCGTCCCGCATCGTCATGTCGAGCGCGTTGCGCTGCTCCGGACGATTCATCGTCACCACGGCGGTGGTTCCAACGTGCCTGACTTCCAGTACCGTCATTGCTTGTCTCCTTTGTTTTCAGTAGCGCATCTGCAGCAGCCACGTCGCCGCCATGGCGGGGCGTTCGCTGTTTTCCACCTGCATTTCCACTTGCCAAAAGCATCTGATCTCGCCCGGCCGGACATCCTCGACGCGCTGCAGGACGAACACACCGCGCAACCGGGCGCCCGCGGGTACGGCACCAGTGAAACGCACCTTGTCGAACCCGTAGTTCACAGACATCTTGCGGCCCGGAAACGAGAAGCACTGGGTGAACGCCGTGGTGACCATCGACAGTGTCAGGAGTCCATGTGCAATCGTGCAGCCGAACGGCGACTCGGCCGCGGCGCGTACCGGATCGACGTGGATCCATTGACGATCGCCGGTCAGCCTTGCGAACGTATCGATCGTCTCCTGGTCCAGCACGATGTAGTCGCTCACCGCGGCCGGCGCATCGCGAAGCGCCTTGACGGCCTCGACAGAACTCAGCGCCTGCATGCGTCAGTCCGCCTTCACGTTGAGGGACTTCGCCACGGGAATCCAGCGCGCGCGCTCTTCGTTAATGAATTCCCCAAAGCTCGCAGGAGATCCCGGCATCGGCTGCGCGCCGATTGCGCGTAGCTTCTCGACCAGCTCAGGATTGCGAAGGGCGTCGTTGATCGCCTTGTTCATCGCCGCGATAGGCGCAGCGGGCGTGCCAGCCGGCGCGACTACACCAAACCAGGCGCTCGCCTCGGTTCCCGAGTAGCCCAGTTCGTGCATGGTGGGCACGTCCGGCAACAGTGGAAAGCGGTTCGTATCGAGAATGGCCAGTGCGTGAATCCGGTTTGCCCTGGCCTGCTGCATGGAGGACGGCAATGCATCGTAGATCAGGTCGATATTCCCACCAATCAGGCTGACGATGGCAGGCGCGCTACCCGCGAACGGCACATGGGTGACCTTCACGCCGAGCTTGCTCGACGCGTTCTCGCCGGCGAGGTGCGTGATGTTGCCGCTCGACGCCGAGCCCATGGTCAGCTTCCCTGGCTGGCCCTTGCCCAGTGCCACCAGATCCTTGACTGACTTCACCGGCAACTCCGCCCGCACAGAGAGCATCAGCGGCGTCTTGCCCAGCCCCGCCACCGGCACGAAATCGCGCGCCGGGTCATAGGGCAACTTTTCGTAGATCGCGCTGTTGATGACCAGGGGCGCATTCGAGCCGACCAGGAGCGTCTTGCCATCGGGTGCGGATCTGGCCACGGTCTCCGCGGCGATGATGCCCGCTGCCCCTGGCTTGTTGTCGATGACGATCGTCGTCTTCAGGAACTTCGACGCATCGCTGGTCACCAGCCGGGTGATCTGATCCGCTGCGCCGCCCGGCGGATATGGCACCACCAACCGGATGGGCTGATCCGCTGCGGACGCGGCATTTGACACGGCGAACACGGCAACAGCCAGGAAAAGCATCTTTGCGGAATGCAGCATCTTGTCTCCTTGAGTTTTGTTTTGGGTACAACGATCAGATCACGCCCTGCTCCCTCAAGGCGTCGATGGTCTCGGCTGAAAAGGCAAGCATGTCCTGCAGAACCCTGTCGGTGTGTTCACCCAGGGTTGGCGCGGAGCGTTGGTAGCGAATCGGCGTATCGGAGAAACGAATCGGATTCGCAAGCGATGGGGCTTTCGAACCGCTGCTGTGCTCCAGAACGAGCTGCATGTCCCGATGCCTGACCTGCGGGTCTTCGAACACCTGTTTCATGTTGTAGATCGGTCCGCAAGGCACGTTCGCCGCTTCCATCAGCGTCACCCATTCCGTCATGGTTCTGGCCAGCATCGCCTCGGCAACCTGGGGAATCAGCGTCTCCCGATTTCGGTTGCGCTGTGCTGCAGTGGTAAATCGGGCATCTTCCGCCAGATCGGGACGCCCGATGACGCCGCAGAACGCCGCGTACTGGGTGTCGTTGCCGACCGCCACGATGACGTCACCCTCTTTGCAGCGGAATACCTGGTACGGCACCATGTTCGAGTGCGCATTGCCCATCCGCTGGGGGACCTTGCCGGACAGAAAGTAGTTGATGGCCTGGTACGAATTGATGGTGACCACGCAATCGAGCAACGAGATATCGATGTATTGGCCCTCTCCGCTGACGTTCCGGTGCTCAAGCGCGGCAAGGATGGCCGATGTGGCGTACATGCCGGTGAGCAGATCTGTGATGGCGATGCCGGATTTCACCGGGCCGGCGCCGGGCTCGCCATCCGGCATCCCGGTGATGCTCATCAGACCGCCCATACCCTGGAAAACGAAGTCGTAGCCCGGCAATGCCGCATAGGGCCCGGTCTGACCGAATCCCGTGATCGAGCAGTACACCAGACGCGGGTTGAGCTTGCGCAGGTCTTCGTAGGACAGGCCATAGCGAGCCAGCGTGCCCACCTTGTAGTTCTCGACCACAACATCGCATTCGCGGGCCAGCGCCCGGATGATGTCCTGGCCCTTTGGCGATGCAAGGTCGATCGTGATCGATTTCTTGCCCCGGTTTGCGCTGAGGAAGTACGACGAATCATCGGTCTCGTTGCCTTGCGGGTCCTTCAGGAACGGCGGCCCCCAGCCGCGCGTGTCGTCGCCGGCGCCAGGTCGCTCCACCTTGATGACTTCGGCCCCCATGTCCGCCAGATTCTGGGTGGCCCAGGGTCCGGCCAGCACACGGGACAGGTCCAGCACCTTGATATGGCCAAGCGCCTTGCTCATGTCGTTGTCTCCTGCTTTCGAGTTGTAGCGATGAGCGTAGCCACGTGCCAACGCCGCGTCCAATAGCGATTCGCGAGACTTCGATAAGCTGCGTTTATCACTGCCCGGCAGTACGCCGATATATTTTGGATATCGAAAATCGTCGTTTCTATATTGGACAGCGCCATAGCGCTGCGCATAGTCTCTGCTGACGCTTCGCGTACTAGACGAAGCCGGATAACACGGAGACAGGAATGAAACTCACATCAGCCACGCGCCGGTGGGCCATGCTGTGCGCGCTCGTGGTGACGATTGGCGGCGCACTGACGCCGATGGACGCCAGAAGCGAATACCCGGACAAGCCCATCAAGCTGGTAGTGTCCTTTCCGCCGGGGAGCGGCACGGACTCCAACGCCCGATATCTCGCACGCAAGATGGAGGAACGGCTGGGAAAGCCGGTCGTCGTCGAGAACCGTCCGGGTGGCAACAGCTTTATCGCCGCGCAAACGGTGACCCGCGCCGAACCCGACGGATATACGCTGCTGCTGGCCAGCAACTCGCCGGTGGCGACCAATGTCGCGATGTTCCGCAAGCTCCCCTATGACCCCGTCAGCGAACTCGCACCCATTGCCCGTCTGGGAGTCGGCGCCATGGCGCTGGTCGTGAGCGCGACGTCTCGCTACCAAACCGTCGACGCGCTGTTGAGTGCGGCACGCGAACACCCCGGCACTCTCAACTATGGCGCGGGCAGCGCCTCGTACCAGATCGCGACCGAGCTCTTTCTGGCAATGGGTCACATCAAGGCCAACCATGTGCCATACAAGGGCGCGGCGCCTGCGCTGACCGATCTGGCTGCAGGACAGGTGGATTTCGTGTTTGCCGACTATGGCGCGGTACTTCCGCTCCTGAACGGCGGCAAGCTCCGGCTGCTCGCGGTCACCAGCGACAAGCGGCTCGGCAGCCAGCCCAACACGCCCACGCTTCAGGAAAGCGGATTCCCCGGCTACTTCATGGTGAACTGGACCGCCGCGTTCGCACCGGCGAATACGCCAAAGCCGGTCATCGCCAAGCTGGAAATGCTGATGCTGGACATCTACCGGACACCAGAAACCAGCGAATTCCTGTCGCGCACCAGTTGGGACGTCTTTGTCGGCGACGCGAAAGCGCTGAGGACCTTCCAGCTCGCGGAGATCAAGAAGTGGTCGGACGCCGCCGAGCGCGCAGGCGTGCCGAAACAGTAGACGCAACGATAGACGAACCGATCCATCCAATCCCGGAGACCTACCATGTCGAACTTCCTGTCCTACGAACAAGACGGGCACGTCGTCACGTTGACGATGTCGGAACCCGAGCGCCGGAACCCACTGACGGGCAATACGGCCGTGCCCGAATTCCTGGCCGCGATCGAGCGTATCGAGTCCGATACGTCGGTCCGCGCCGTGATCATCACCGGAAGCGGTACCGCATTCTCGTCGGGCGGCAACATCCACGAAATGAAGCGGCAGGCATCCGGGACTGCCTCGGCAATGGACGTCAGACGGGACTATCGCCATGGCATTCAGCGGCTGCCGCTTGCGCTGTTCAATCTGGAGGTCCCGGTCATCGCCGCCGTCAACGGTCCGGCACTGGGGGCGGGTCTCGATCTCACCTGCATGTGCGACATCCGCATCGCGTCGCGCGCCGCCCAGTTTGCGGAGAGCTTCGTCAAGCTGGGCATCATTCCCGGGGATGGCGGCGCCTGGCTGCTGCCCCGAATCATCGGGATGTCGCGCGCGGCGGAGCTTACGTTCACGGGCAAGGCGATCGACGCGCAAACGGCGCTCGAGTGGAATCTCGTTTCGCAGGTAGTCGAACCTGAGGCTCTGCTGCCCACGGCCCGGGAGATCGCGGCCGCCATCGCGGCAAACCCGCCGCACGCGGTCCGATTGGCCAAGCGCCTGTTGCGCGAAGGCATGCACACGTCGCTGGGCACGCTGCTGGAACTTTCCGCCGTCTATCAAGCGGTCTCGCATCAGGCCGCCGATCACAAGGAAGCCGTGGAAGCGTTCCTCGACAAGCGCAAACCCGTATTCAAGGGATAAAGGGGTCACGACAGGCCGTTTCTCGTTCCGGCGTGGCGGCGGGAAACGGCTCCCCTGACAGCGATGGCACCGCAGCGGGAATGCCCCGCGACATGCGTATGTGTCCGTATTGCGACGCACAGCATGTTTCAATAAGCTCCAGGTCTCAAGCGCCCTCCGGAGCCAGAACACGACATTGAAATGCGGCGCTCTGTCACCCTTCCAGGAATATGGATCTACGTCGCATCAGGCACTTTGTCGTACTTGCCGAGACTCTGAACTTCCGGCGCGCCGCCGAGCGGCTGCATATCGCCCAGCCGGCCCTGACCGTCTCCATACAGAAACTCGAAGCAGAGCTGGACACCACCTTGTTCCTGCGCGATGCCAGAGGCGTGGCGCTGACCGCCAGCGGGCGGGTCGCGTTGCTGGAGGCAAAGCGCATCCTGTTCCACGCTGGCCAGTTCAGCGAGCGGGTACACGCAGCCGCCAGTGGTCTGGGTGGCACATTGCGCGTGGGATTCGTCGGCTCCACGACGTATCAGGTACTCCCGCGACTCGTCTCGCGCTTCCGCGAGGAATATCCGGGCATCGAACTCGTACTGAAAGAGGCAACGTCGACCAGCATTCTTCGGAGCCTGGAGGAGGAAGTCCTGGATGTCGGCCTCATCAGGACGCCATTGATGTCCAGGGGCACTGCCACGCTGATTTCCCTGCAGGAAGACCGGTTCGTTGCCGCGCTGCCACGGCGCAATCCGCTGGCGGCAAAGCAACCGCTTACGCTCGCCGACCTTGCGCAAGAGCGGTTCGTCATGTATGCCCAGACCGAAGCATCGGGCCTGCACGCCGCTGCGATGGCGGCATGTCAGACCGCCGGATTCCTTCCCCGGATCACGCAGGAAGCCACGCAGATCCAGACGGTATTGGCACTGGTGGAAAGCGGCCTTGGCGTCGCGTTGGTCCCGTCGATCATGCGTCGATTCGGCAGTGACAAG
Organism: Cupriavidus metallidurans CH34; assembly: GCF_000196015.1. Classification (NCBI taxonomy): domain Bacteria; kingdom Pseudomonadati; phylum Pseudomonadota; class Betaproteobacteria; order Burkholderiales; family Burkholderiaceae; genus Cupriavidus; species Cupriavidus metallidurans. Next base: position 1,850,367 of record NC_007974.2, read on the forward strand.
CTGGTCTATTCGACACTGGCCAACTATCCCAACACCACGAGCATCGGCATCGCCCTGGCCTTTTCCCCGCACGCCGATGGTCCGGCCATCAGGCATTTCCGCGAAGTGGCGATTGCGGAATTTGCCGGCGACGCGCCGGCCGCGTAGGCTTCGGCCCGGATCGAAAAAGGACCCTGACCGAAACCGTAGCGACTTCGCCTCGCCGGCAGCACCTCAGAGTTCGCGCGCGATCAGTTCCTTCATGATCTCGTTCGAGCCACCGTAGATCTTGCTGACCCGCGCGTTCACATACATCCGCGCAATCGGGTACTCCATCATGTAGCCATAGCCGCCGTGCAACTGCAGGCATTCGTCGATGATCTCGCACGAACGCTGCGTGCACCACCACTTGGCCATCGCCGCCGTGCCGGGGTCCAGCTCCCCACGCAGGATTTTCTCCATGCAATCGTTGACGAAGCTGCGCGCGATGGTCGCGTTGGTCTTGCACTCCGCCAACCGGAATCGGGTGTTCTGCAGCTCGATCAGTGATTCGCCGAAGACCTTGCGATTGCGCACGTACTCGATCGTCAGGCCCAGCGCGCGCTCCATCGATGCCAACGCGCCCAGCGCGATGATCATGCGCTCCTGCGGCAACTGTTGCATGAGCTGGTAGAAGCCCTTGCCCTCTTCGGTGCCGAGCAGGTTCGCGCACGGCACGCGCATGTCGTCGAAGAACAACTCGGCGGTGTCCTGGCCCTTCTGCCCCATCTTTTCCAGGATGCGACCGCGGCGGAATCCCTGCTGGCCATCGGTCTCGACCACGACGATCGACACGCCGCGCGCGCCCGCCTCGGGATCGGTCTTGCAGATCACCAGGATCAGGTTCGCGTGATAGCCGTTCGTGATGAAGGTCTTCGAACCATTGATGACGTAGCTGTCGCCCTCCTTCAGCGCGCGCGTCTTGACGCTCTTGAGATCCGAACCCGCGCCGGGTTCCGACATGGCGATGGCGGCAACCAGCTCGCCCGTCGCCATCTTCGGCAGCCACTTGCGTTTCTGTTCCTCAGTGCCGTAGCGCAGGATGTAGTGGGCAACGATGCCGCTGTGCACGTTGGTGCCGAGGCTGCTCACGCCGGCCCGCCCCTGTTCCATCGTGATGATGGCCTCGTGGGCGAACGTCCCGCCGCCGCCACCGTACTCTTCGGGAATGCTTGCGCAGAGCATCCCCATCTCGCCTGCCTTGTACCAGACTTCACGGTCGATGTACTGCTGCTTCCACCAACGATCCTCGTTGGGTGCAAGCTCGCGCTCGACGAACTTGCGAATGCCATCCTGGAAGATCTCCAGGTCGCCGCTGATCCAGGGCAAAGGGTTGGTCATGATGCGATGTCTCCTGCTTCGATTGTGTTGGATGCGTTGAACGATGACAGCGTCATCAGTCGAGTGTCAGGTTGGCGAGGCGGATGGTCTCGCCCCAGCGCTTCTGATCCTTGCTGACCAGATCGGCGAATTTCGGCTGCGGCTCTCCGCCGGGCATACCACCCATTTCGCGAAAGCGCCGCACGACATCAGGATCCTCCATGACCTTCGCCAGGCTCGCCTGCATCTTCGCGACGACTTCCGGGGGCGTCTTTGCCGCGCCGAAGAACCCCAGCCAGCCCTGCACGACGAAATCCTTCACCCCGGCCTCGGCCATGGTCGGCACGTCTGGCATGCTGGCCTGACGTTCATCGCTCGTTACCGCCAGCGCGCGCAGCTTGCCGCTTCGAATCTGCGGCAGCGACTGGGTCAGGTTGTCGAACATGAAAGTGGTCTCGCCGGCGATCACCGACGTGGTGGCAGGCGTCGACCCCTTGTACGGCACATGGATGGCGTTGGTGCCCGTGCGCTGCGTGAACATCAGCGACGTCAGATGCGTGGTCTGCCCGATGCCGGCCGACGCGTACGAGAGCTTGCCCGGTTCCTTCTTCAGCAGCGCCAAGAGGTCCGCCACGCTCTTCACGGGCGACTGGGCGTTGACGACCAGCACGTTCGTGAACGAGATCATGTCGGTGACCGGCACGAAATCCTGCGGCTTGTAGCTCAGCTTCTTGTATGCCGTGTAGTTGATCGCGTGCGAGCCGGTATTGCCGACGAGCCAGGTGTATCCATCGGCGGGCGCATGCAGGAAGGCCTGCGTGCCGATGATGCCGGCCGAGCCGGCGCGATTGTCGACCACCACGGGTTGGCCCAGCAGTGCCGAGAGCTTCTGCGCGACGATGCGGGCCGGAATATCGGTCGTGCCACCCGGCGCGCCGGGAACGATGATCGTGATGGGCCGCGTTGGCCATGCCTGCGCGTTCGCCGGTTTCGCGGCAACCATGCCGATTGCGCCAAGCGCGAGGCTGGCGCCAAACGCCAGCGAACTGAAGGTCCTGCGTTGCATTTGTCGTCTCCTGATTGGTTGTGTCGGCTCAACCATTTTTTTCTTGTCACCGCTCACGTATTCACGCGGTGGCGCATGTCTTTCTTGCTGCGACGGGTCTGTAATCGCGGGTGCTGCAGCCGCGAAAGGCCGCCCCTGATCAGGCTCGGGGCGGCCAATCCAGACAGGGTGTTACTTGCCGGTCCAGACCGGCTTGCGCTTCTCCGCAAATGCCGCCGCGCCTTCACGCGCGTCGGCCGAGGTGAAAACCGACTCGATCAGCGGCCGTTGACGCTCGAACATTTCTTCGCGGGTCCAGTCGCCCGATTGCACCACCACCTGCTTGCTCGCGGCGATCGCCAGCGGCCCGTTGGCGCCGACCGCAGCGGCCAGTTGCAGCGCGGCATCCAGCGCGCCGCCAGCTTCGGCCAAGCGATTGACGAGACCCAGTTCGTAGGCACGCGTGGCCGGCAGCATGTCGCCGGTCAGGCTGTACTCCATGGCGACGTGGTACGGCACGCGGCGCGGCAAGCGCATCAGGCCGCCGGCTGCTGCAGCCAGGCCACGCTTGACTTCTGGCAGGCCGAACTTTGCTTCGCGCGAGGCCACGACCAGATCGCAAGCGAGCACGAGTTCGAAGCCACCCGCCAGCGCGTAGCCCTCAACCGCGGCGATCAACACCTTGCGCGGCGGGCGCTCGGTCACGCCACCAAAGCCGCGCCCCGGAATGCTGGGCCGCTTGCCGGCGAGGAACCCCTTCAGGTCCATGCCGGAACAGAAGGTGTTGCCGGCACCGGTCAGCACCGCGATGCTCAGGTCGTCGCGCGCATCGAGTTCGTCCAGCGCTGCCGCAATGGCGGTGGCCGTTTCGAAGTCCATCGCATTGCGCGCTTCGGGGCGGTTAATGGTCAGCACCATCACGTTGCCGCGGATCTCCTTGACTAGCGTGTCGGTCATGATCGACTCCTTAGCGCGGGGCCATGCGGATGGCGCCATCCAGACGGATGGTCTCGCCATTGAGCATCGGATTCTCGAGGATGTGCAGCGCGGTGGACGCGTACTCGTCCGGCGCGCCCAGGCGGGCCGGGTGCGGCACCATCGCACCCAACGAGGCCTTCACGTTATCGGGCAGACGGGCCAGCAGCGGCGTGTCGAACAGGCCCGGGGCGATCGTGCAGACGCGAATCATGCGCTGTGCCAGATCGCGTGCCGCGACGATGGTCATGCCGACGATGCCCGCCTTGGCCGATGCGTAAGGAATCTGGCCGATCTGGCCTTCGTAGGCCGCCACCGACGCGGTCAGCACGCATGCGCCACGCTCGCCGTCGACGGGCTCGTTGGTCGCCATGCGTGCCGCACCCAGACGCAGCACGTTGAAGGTGCCAATCAGGTTGATCCGCACCACGCGCTCATAGGCTTCGAGCGAGCCCGGCGAGCCGTCCTTTTCCACCACGCGTACCGCGCCACCGAGCCCCGCGCAATGCACTAGCGCACGCAGCGGCCCCATCGCGACTGCAGCGTCGAACACGCGCGTCATCTGGTCGGTATCGGTGACGTCGGCCTGGACGAACGTGGCATTGGGACCCAGTGCATCCAGCGCGGCAGCGGCACGTTCTTCCGAGATGTCGGCAATCACCACCTTGACACCCTTCTCCACAAGGCGTTTGGCGCTGGCAAGGCCGAGGCCGGAGGCACCGCCGGTCACGACGGCGGACATGGTCTGGTCGAGTTTCATGCTTGTTTTTCCTGTTCGTATGGGATTGCGATGGGCGTCAGACGCGCTCGATGATCGTGGCGTTCGCCATGCCGCCCGCTTCGCACATCGACTGCAGGCCGAAGCGCTCGCCGCTGTCTTCCAGCGCATGGAGCATGGTGGTCATCAGCCGCACGCCCGATGCGCCAAGCGGGTGACCTAGCGCGATCGCGCCACCGCGCGGGTTCAGGCGCGCGCCATCGGCCTTCATCGTCTTCTGCCAGGCCATCGGCACACTGGCGAATGCCTCGTTGATTTCGTAGTGCGCGATCTGCTCGAGCGTCATGCCGGTCTTTGCCAGCACGCGCTGGGTGGCGGGGATCGGCGCGGTCAGCATCTCCAGCGGATTGGCGCCGATCACGTCGAAACCGACAAAACGCGCGCGCGGCTTGAGGCCGAGCTTCGTGGCCATGCGCTCGCTGACAATCAGGATTGCGGCCGCACCATCACTGATCTGCGAGGCGTTGCCGGCGGTAACATTCCAGCCGATCTGCGGAAAACGGGCACTCAGTTCGTCGTTGCGGAATGGCGACTCCAGCGTCGCCAGGCGCTCCACGGTGGTGTTGGCGCGGATCGTCTCGTCCTGCTCCACCAGACCATTCACGGTCTGGATGCCGACGATCTCGCGCTTGAATCCGCCGGCTGCCTGGGTGGCGGCGGCACGCTGGTGCGAGCGCGCCGAGTAGCTGTCCATGTCGTGACGCGAAAGCTCCCACTTGGCGGCAACCAGCTCGGCCGACACGCCCTGCCCGACCAGCCCCGGCGCGTAGCGTTCCTCAAACGACGGACCATATGGGTTCTGGCCAATACGCGCCGCGCCCATCGGCACCCGGCTCATGGACTCGATGCCGCAGGCAATCACGATGTCGTACGCGCCGGCCATGATGCCCTGCGCGGCAAAGTGAACGGCCTGCTGGCTCGAACCGCACTTGCGGTCGATGGTGGTGGCCGGCACGTGCTCCGGAAAGCCCGCCGCCAGCCAGGCCACGCGCCCAACCCCTGCGGACTGTTCGCCGGCCTGCGTCACGCAACCGGTGATGACGTCATCGACCAGACCCGGGTCAAGGTCATTGCGCCGCACGAGCTGCGACAGCACCTGGGCCAGCAGTTCGGTGGCATGGAGTTCGGTAAAGGCGGAGCCGGGCTTGGAACGGCCCAGCGGCGAACGGATTGCGTCGATGATGAAAGCTTGCTGCATGTGTCTCCCCCTGATCCTGGTAGTAGGAAAAATGAGATAGGTGGCTCAAAATATCGGTTGGCGTGACATATCTTCAATCAGATTTAGCCAAAAAGTCCAGCTTCTCGCCTCGAAATTTCTCTTGACCGACTCTTTTTTTGAATTGCAGAATAGAATTTATGAGACACAAGTGCCGAAAAACAGCGACATCGATGGACCGGGAGCATCTGAAGTGACATCACTGCCACCTACCGCACCCGTCACGGCGGGCGAGAGCGAAGGCGAACAGGAAGGTCGCCTGGTGAGCGCGCTCGCACGCGGCATCGGCATCCTTGGCTGCTTTTCGACCACCGTCCAGGAACTGTCCGGCAAGGAACTGATGGAGCTGACGGGTCTGCCCAAGCCCACGCTGTTCCGCCTGCTCGACACGCTGTGCGAACTCGGCCTGCTGCGCTATTCCGAGCGGCTATCGAAATACGTGCCCGGACTCGGCCTGCTGAACCTGGCCGCGCCGACGCTCGCCCGCATGACGATCCGCCAGCTGGCCCGCCCTCTGATGCAGGAACTGGCAGACCACATCGAAGGACAAGTCCAGCTACTCGCGGGGATTGGCACCAATCTGAGCTACGTCGAAGTGGCGCAGGGTGCAGGTTCGCAGTTGTTCCGCTCTGAAATCGGGATGCGCGTCTCGCTGTCGCGCGCGGCATCCGGCCGGGCGTACCTGTTGATGCTGTCCGAGTCCGAACGCAAGGCGTGGCTCGACGGCTTCGCGCGGCGCGACCCATCGCGCAAGGAATGGCTCGACGAGCGCCTTGCCACGGCACAACGCGATCTGAGCGAGCAAGGCTTCTCGCGCAGCTACGGCGACCTGCACCGCGAGATCGAAACCATCGCCGTGCCGATGCAGAAACGCCGCGATGGCGAAGCCTGGGTGCTCGCTGCCGCCGTGCCGATCTACAGCGAACAGTGCAAACGGCTAAAGGAAGACCTCGGCCCGCGCCTGCTGACGCTCATGCGCAATGTGGAGGCATCGCTGGGCGCATAGCGTCGCAATAGAATACAAAACCAACAGGAGGAGACGACCTGTTATGACAACACTGCACGACTGGGCAACCGTGGCGCCGCAAAAGCCAGCATTGATCCAGGCTGAATCGGGCCACGTCATCACGTATGGAGAGTTGGACGCGCGCGCGATCCGCGCCGCGCAATGGCTGGTGTCGCGTGGTCTGGAAGCCGGCGACTGCATCGCCGTGCTGGTGGAGAATCACCCGGGCCTGATCGAGATCGCATCCGCGGCGCGGCGCGTCGGGCTGTACTACACCGCAGTCAACACGCACCTGAGCCCGGCGGAAGCGGCCTACGTGCTGAAGGATTGCGGAGCGAAACTGCTGATCGCGTCGCCCGCCATGTTGCCGCTGGTCGAAGCAGTACGCGCGGCCGATGCCCACGCGCTCGATCTGCCTGTCTTTGTGCTGGCTGGCGCTTCGAACCTGCCGCCAGGCTTTGAAGCGTACGAAGCCGCAATCTCCGCGTTCGCCCCTGACGCCACCCTGCCCCCGCGTCCGGTCGGCCGCGACATGCTCTATTCGTCCGGCACCACCGGCCACCCCAAGGGTATCCGCCGGCCGCTCACGCCCTACGAAGACCGCGACAAACCTGAGCTTGAAATCATCGCCTGGCGCCGTGCATTCGGTTTCGACGAGAACACGGTCTACCTGTCGACCGCGCCGTTCTATCACGCCGCGCCGCTGCGCTACATCATGCGTACGCTTGACGTCGGCGGCACATGCGTCGCCATGTCGAAATACGACGCCGAGGGCGCGCTGGCCGCAGTCGAGCGCTACCGCGTCACACATAGCCAGTGGGTGCCGACGATGTTTGTGCGCCTGCTGGGCCTGCCCGACGAGGCACGCCGCCGTTATGACCTCTCGTCGATGAAGGTCGCCATCCACGCCGCCGCGCCATGCCCGGTCCATGTCAAACAGGCCATGCTCGACTGGTGGGGCGACATCCTTTACGAGTACTACGCCGGCTCCGAAGGCGCCGGCACGACCTCCATCGGGCCACTGGAATGGCGCAAGTATCCGGGCTCGGTCGGACGCGCGTCGGCCGGCGTCATCCACATCGTGGATAACGCCGGCAACGAGTTGCCGCCCAACGAAGTCGGCATGATCTACTTCTCGGGCGTGGCAACGTTCTCGTACCACAACGCCCCGGAGAAGACGCGATCCGCGTACAACGACAAGGGCTGGGCCACCTATGGAGACCTCGGCTACGTCAACGAGGAAGGGTATCTGTTCCTGAGCGACCGGCGCGCGGACCTGATCCTGTCGGGCGGCGTGAACGTCTATCCGCAGGAAATCGAAAGCGTGCTGATGCAGCACCCGTCGGTGGCGGACGTCGCCGTGATCGGCGTGCCCGATCCGGAGTTGGGCGAGGTACCGAAGGCCGTGATCGAACTGCGTGACGGCAAGGCCGCCACGCCGGATCTGGCGCAGGACATCGTCGACTACTGCCAGGGCAGGCTCGGTCGCCTGAAGCTGCCGCGCACGGTGGTCTTCGACGAACGCCTGCCACGCACCCCCACCGGCAAGCTGTTGCGACGGGAACTGAAGGACCGCCATCGCGAGCAACCGCACTCCGGGCATGCCGTGCGGACCGGCCGCGCCTGACCGTACCGACTCAAGGCGGCCCGGCCGCCTGATGGTTGGCGGGTTGGGGGTGGTGGGAGCCCCAGCACATGGAAATGCGGCTATGCTGGCGGCAAAACGTCATCAAGAACGCCAGCCACTGGGGACAATTTCATGCGCCTGAGCCAACTTCAGGACTTCATTGCCGTGGCCGAGACCGGCAGCATTCGGGCCGGCGCCAAGGCCCGCAATGTCTCGGGTCCGGCCATCACCAAGAGCATTCGCCTGCTCGAGGAAGAACTGCACGTGCCGTTGCTGACACGCACTACGCGCGGCGTGGTGCTGTCGCGCTATGGCGAGGCATTTTTGCGGCGCGCGCAGCTCATCGCCAGCGAGGCGCGCAAGGCCACCGACGAGATGTCGCAGATGCTGGGCACGCGCAATGGCGTGGTCCGTATCGGCGCCACGGGCGGCCCGGCGCACCTGCTGCTGCCGGCCGTGCTCAAGCGCTTTCGATCGCAACACCCGGACGTCCAGGTCTGCATCGACAGCGGTGTCTATCCCGCCCACCTTTCCGATCTGCGCGCCGGTGTCATGGACATGGCAGTCAGCCCAATTCCGGACGAGGGCATCGAGCGCGAGTTTGTCTCCGAGCCGCTGTACGACAATGACTCGGTAGTGGTGGCGCACAAGGACCATCCACTGCGCAACGCCCGCAGGCTGCGCGAACTGGTGGGATCGGAGTGGGTGCTGACGGGCCAGCGGATGCACGGCCCCGGCGCCGCGATTCTGGACGCCTTCCGTGCACTCGATCTGCCGTTGCCACGCGTGGCCGTGCGTTGCGACACCATCGGCATGATCCAGACACTGCTTGAAGACCGGTCGCTGCTCTGCCTGCTGCCGCGCCAGTTGGTGCCCGGCCAACTGGCCAGCGCCAATCTGGTGGCGCTGCCCATCGAGGATCCGTTGCCCAGCCATGCGGTAAGCCTGATCTATCGGGCCGATTCTCCGATGACGCCCGTGGCGGAGCAGTTCGCCACGCTGTTGCGACGAGAAGTGCACTATCTCGGTAAGCAGCCGGACAGCCCACTCCGCAGACAGGTACCCCGCGCCACGGAAATGGCCGGCTAGCCTACTGCGGTCGAGCCGGGAACTTACTTTCAGTTGCGGGTGCTAACCAGCGGTTCACACCCGAACTGCCCCGAAAGGCCGCCAGGCCGCGCCAGTACTGCGCTCGCCGGCTCCAGCGGTGGTCCCGCCGGGACTTTCCCCACTGCATATAACGGCGAATCTGCGCGTGAATATCCCTTCGCCAATTGGAAGGGACGCACATGAACGCAATCGAGGACCGCCCCGCCGCGCTAATCACCGGCAAGGGCATCGACGCCATTGGAGATGGCATCTGGCTGCTGCATGGCCAAGGCCAGAGCTTCGTCGCCGATGTGGGCGGCGGGCTGCTGGTGGTCGACAGCGGTCCCGGCGGGCGCATTACGGCGGGCATGATCGAGGTCCTGCGCATACAGACGGACCTGCCCGTCCTGGCGATCTGCTACAGCCACGGTCACCTGGGCTACAACGCCGGCGCGAAGCAGTGGCTCGACCATGCCGCGCAACGTGGCGACCCCACGCCGCGCATCCTGGCGCATGTCAACGTGCTGGCCCGCCAGAAGCGCTATCGGGAAACGCAGCGGATGCAGGAGCGCATGGCCGAGATCCAGTTCCGCCATGCCAGCGGTGCCCTGGCCGGCAAGCTGGGCCAGAACCGACCTACCGAGACCTTCACCGAAGGCATCACGGTCGGGCAGGGCGATCGGCGCGCCGAGATTTTGTGGGCGCCATCGGAGACCGATGATGCCGTCGCCGTCTGGCTGCCCGGAAGCCGGTTGCTCTACGGCGGCCCCGCCGTGATCGACTCCATCCCGAATGTCGGCACACCGTTCCGCACCATGCGCGACACCGTGCGCTGGGCGGAGACGCTCGAACGACTGGCCAGCCTGCGCCCCGAAACCGTCGTCCGTGAATTTGGCCCTTCCCTGCAAGGCGAGGACACTTGCCAGCACGTACTGCTGCACACCGCCAAGGCACTGCGCTGGATGCGCGAAGAGGTGGTGCGACTGATGAACGCGGGCTGCAACGAGCGTGAGATGCTGGCCGCGCTGCAACCACCACCGGATCTGTTCGAGCAGCCGTGGATGCAGCCTACCTACGGCGACCCGACCTATATCGCCCGCGACATCTACCGCTCCGAAAATGGCTGGTGGGATCGCAACGCCACGACGCTGCATCCGGCCGCACCGCAAACGGTAGCCGCCGAGATCGCAGCGGCCATCGCCGATCACGGCGCGATCGTGCGGCACGCCCGCGGACTGGCGGATCGCGGCGAGATCCAGTTGGCCCTGCATGTGATCGACCTGCTGGCACAGGCATCCGGCGATGCTCCGCATGTCGTGGAGGCTCGCCAGCTCAAGGCCGAATGGCTGCGCGCCCGCTCGAAACAGGTGCGCAGCTATGTGTCGCGCAGCCTCTACGTCGCGGCGGCCATGGTCCTGGAAAGCGGCTCGGACGACAACTTCGGCATCCACTAGGAGCCCGCCATGCCGTTCCCACAGTCTGTTGATGCCATTGCCAACGACATCGCCGACCATCGCCGGCGCAATACATTGCGCCTGCTCGCGATGCTGGGTCTGGGCGTCGCGCTGCGCCCCGCTGGCGCGGCCGCAACCTGGCCCTCGCGCCCTATCCGCCTGGTGGTGCCCGCTTCAGCCGGAAGCGGCCCCGATCTTTTCGCCCGACCGCTGGCTGAAATGATCGGCAAGCGGCTCGGCCAATCGTTCGTGATCGACAACAAGCCGGGCGCCACCGGCATCATCGGCAACGACATCGTCGCCAAGGCCGCGCCGGACGGTCAGACCCTGCTGTTCACTTACGCCGCCACGGTGGTCATCAACCAGACGCTGCAGCCAAAGATGCCGTACGACGGGCTGCGCGACCTCGCACCCATCGCCCAGATCGGCGCAGGCGGTAACTTCCTTGTGGTCGCGCCCGACTTCCCCGCCCGCAACCTCAAGGAGTTCGTCGCGCACATACGCGCGCGGCCGGATGTCTATGACTACGCGTCCTGGGGCATCGGATCGGGCGGCCATCTGACGATGGAGGCCCTGAAGATGCAGACGGGCATCCGCCTGCGGCACGTGCCCTACAAGACGGTGCCGCAGATCCTGAACGACATGCAGGGCGGCGTCGTGCGCGTGGCCTTCGTCGACACCTCATCGTCGCTGCCATTGCTTCGCGCGGGAAAGCTGCGCGCGCTGGCTATCAGCGGCACACGGCGCGGCTCCGCCTCTCCCGAGGTGCCCACGATGACCGAGCAAGGCTTTCCGTTCGACACCAACAGCTGGTACGGCATGTTCGCGCCAGCCGGCACCCCCGACGCGATCGTGCAACGGCTCAACGCGGAAGTTAACCTCGCACTTGCCAGCGCCGAAATGCGCGAACGTTTCATGCAGTTGAACATGGCCGATCCGCCGATCAGGACCGCCGCGCAATTCGCGCAGACCGTGCGCGATGACGTGACGGCGTGGGGCAACGTGATCCGCGCCAACCACATCACCGTGGACTGACCATCGAAACCCGAAGACACCATGACCCTGAACGCCACCACACTTGACCAGCGTATTGGCGACGCCTTCGTCTACACCTTCCCCTTGCATGACGTGGCGCGTACGCGCTGGCGCCTCACACAGCAGGAAGCCACGCGCGGCAAGCCGCCCAACCGGCTGCATCACAGCCGGCACCTGCTGGACGATCGCGCCCGGCAGGTGACAATGCCCAATAACGACACGTTGTACTCGTCGGCGTGGCTCGACCTGTCCGACGCACCCGTGACGCTGGCGATGCCTGACATGGGTGACCGCTACTACAGCGTGGCACTGCTCGATGCCTTCACAAACAACTTCGCCTGCCTGGGCCCGCGCACCAACGGCCCTGGTGCCCACACGTTCGTGATAGCTGGCCCGGCACACCATGCCAGCGCGGCAAAGGCGCTACCGGTCGGCGCGACGCTGGTCCGGGCGCCTTGCAACGATGTCTGGCTGCTGACGCGCACGCTCATCGACGGCGAACACGATGCGCCCGCCGTGCATGCACTTCAGGAGCAGATGCAGCTGCAGGCCAGCACCAGGGAACCCGAACGGTTCGTCACCACACCCGACGAATCCAGTCCGGCGGCATATCTGTCGCTCGTCAACGAGGCCCTGGCGCGCAACGGCGTACCCGCCGAGGAACAGTTCATGGTCGACGGGTGGGCCGATCTTGGCATCCGGGGTGGCTCGCTGGATGCATGGAGCACGCTCGATCCGCAGGTGCGCGATGCCTGGACACGACTGTGGCCGGCGCTGCGCCACCGGCTCGAACACCCGCCCAAGGGCAGCATCCGTCGAAGCGGCCCCAAGGGCTCGTGGCTCAGCGGCACGGACCACATCGGCAACTTTGGCAAGGACTACGTGTACCGCGCCTACATCGCGCTCGTCGGACTCGGCGCGCTAGAGCGCGCGGAGGCAATCTATGCAACCGCCCAGGTGGATGGCGACGGACAGGCATTCGACGGTGGGCACCGCTATCGGCTGCACGTGCCGGCGAACATGCCCGTCGACGCATTCTGGTCGTTGTCGATGTACGAGTTCGAACCGGATGGCCGGCGCTTCTTCACGGCCAACCCGATCCGCCGTTATGCGATTGGGGACCGCACGCCCGGACTGATCCGCAATGCGGACGGATCGCTCGACATCGCCATCCAGCACGCGCAACCCGAGGCCGGTACCGCCAATTGGCTGCCCGCGCCTGCTGGCCGGTTCTCGATGGCCCTGCGGTACTACCACCCGCAGGCCGACCTGATCGAGCACCGGTTCGTGATGGCGGACACGGAGCGCGTCGCCGGGTAACCGGGGCGGGGTGGTCCGATGCGTCGGTGCCCCGCCTGACGGCCGTCAGAACGCGCCGCCCTTGCAGTCGCCCGGCAGGTTCCTTTAAGAAGCTTGCGCATCTCGCTGTCGCGCAAGCGGGGCACGGCCCGCCCATAGGGGTTGGAATCATTTTCCGGCGTCATCGCATCGGCGAATCCCCGATTCGTTTTCATATATTAGTGAGCGATTGGCGCTGCCTGCCCGTACTCAGAAGCGAACATTGAGCGTGCCCTGGACGCCATGGTCCTGGGCATTGCCAGCGATCTGCCCCTGATAGGCCAGACCCAGCGTTGCCATGCGGCCGACCTTGACGTCAAATCCGGCCTCGATCACGGCGCTGTCCTTGGCGATCGGCACCCCGGCCACGGCAAAGGCGCCGAGAACCGTGGGAGTCGTGCGGTGCCTGGTGGTATCGGGAGGGCGCTATACCGCGCGCCGGTGCCAATGGCGTCTTTCCGTCCGTCCGCCGCGCGGGGATGGGAGTTGTCCCGATTCGACTTGCTGCGCTGTGTCGGTGGCAGGCTGGCGGCCGCAACGCTTGATGATTCGCTTCAGATTCATGACGACTTCCCCGGAGCCGGTGGCCAAGTCGATGACCGACTCGATGACCAACTTGATGACCAATGGCATACACGCCGTGTGCGTGACCCGGCGTGGTGCGGTGTTTGGAATAGGAATGCGTAACCTGGCAGCCGGGATGTCCGGTCTGCCACCCGTGCCCTGACCGTGTCTTGGACGTGTCTTGAGGCAGGAGGCAATTAGATAAGTGACGGCAACGCCTGCCTATCACTACAAACTGGTATTTCGCCGCGATGCGCCAGCAGGGCGACGGCACCACCGCGAATCCCGGCGAAATACCCCCACTAAATACTGGTTTCAAGGGATGGCCCGGTGTGGTCGGCGCGCCGCATAATGCGCGCTGATTCGTCTCTTCTGGGAGCCCGGGCCGATGCCCTTGCGCACGCTTGCCGCCGATCTGACCTTGCCTGCGCCGGCGTTGCTGGTGGAGGACGACCCATTGGTCTCTCGCCGGCTGGAGAACCTGCTGCAACAGCTCGGCTATGCGCCAGATGCGCTTGTACTGGCCGCTTCGCTGGCCGAAGCACGCGCCCGCGTGACGGACCAGCCCGTGGCGCTGGCACTGGTGGACCTGGGCCTGCCCGATGGCAGCGGCATCGACCTGATCGCCGAGTTGCGCGCGGCCGACCCCGGACTGGGCATTCTCGTGATTTCCGCATGGAGCACCCAGGATGCGATCCTGGCCGCCCTGCGTGCCGGGGCCACCGGCTACGTGGTCAAGGAACGCGACGATCTTGAAGTTGCACTGGCCCTGCGCAGCGTGCTGCGCGGCGGCGCGCCCATCGACCCGTTCATCGCCCGGCGCATCATTGAGGAACTGCATCCCGGCCCGAGCGAGTCGGCCAATGCCCAGACACCCGAACCATCGACCGAACGCCTGAGCCCGCGCGAACACCAGATCCTGCGACTGGTGGCAGATGGGCTGGGCAACCGCGAGATCGCCGAGCGCCTGTTCCTCTCGCGCTACACCGTGGAATGCCACATCAAGCATATCTATCGCAAGCTCGCCGTCTCGTCGCGCACCAGGGCGATCAACGCGGCGCGCTCGCGTGGCTTGCTGGGATGAAGCGCTGGCTCGCCTGCCTCGCGCACCTCGTGCTGTGGCTGGTTGCGGCGTCGGCCTGGGCGCAGACACCAACGGCCCAATGTTCGGTGCGCATCCTCACCGTCAGCACGGCCGAAGCGGGCCCACACGGCGCGCGCCCCGATCCCTCGCAGTGGCGCTCGGTCACATTGCCCGACGACTGGAACCGCCGCCAGCCCGGCTTCGGCGGCAGCGTCTGGTATCGCATCGACTGGCAGCGCGAATGCCCGGGCACACTGCGCGAACCGGTCGCGCTGGTACTGCAATCGGTGGTGATGGCGGGCGAAGCCTTCATCAACGACGAGCCGCTGTGGCGCGACGCGCAACTCATCGAGCCGCTGTCGCGGAGCTGGAACCTGCCGCGCCATTGGCGCCTGCCCGAAGCCTGGATTCATGACGGCGTGAACACGCTCTGGGTGCGCGTGGTGGGTGTGGCCGGGCAGTCCTTGGGGCTGGGGCCGGTCTTCGTTGGCGATTCGCTGGCGATGCAGCAGCGCTATGACGAAATCTGGTGGCGCCATCGCACGCTGTTCATGATCAACATCATCGTCTCGGGCGTGATGGCGGCACTGTTCTTCTGCATCTGGGTGGTGCGGCGCGAGCAGACCGCTTATGGCTGGTACGCGCTCATGTACCTGTTCTGGGTACTGTTCATCGCCAACGTGCTGGTGACCACCCCCTGGCCATGGCACAGTACGCTGACGGTGGCGCGTTTCAACACCATGGCGCTGCTGTTGTCCATCGCCTGCTTCTGTGTGTTCACCTGGCGCTTTGGCGGGCAGCACCTGCCGCGCATCGAACGGGCACTGTGGTGGATCACCGGCATACTGCTGGCCACCCAGGTGGTGGTGCCGGATGCGTACGTGGGTCATGCGCAGTTGGTGGGCGTCATGGTTGCCGCCGCGATCTTCTACCTCAATGGCCTGCAGTTTCCGTTCCATGCGCTGCGCACACGCCAGCGGGAACACGCGCTGCTGGCAGGCTGCCTGCTGATCCTGCTAGCCGCCAGCCTGCACGACCTCCTGCTGTTGCTGGCCGTTCTCCGCGGGTCGTACCCAATCTCGCCTTACACCAGCATTGTGGTCACCCTATGCCTATCCGGCATCCTGGGGCTGCGCCACGCGCACAACGTACGTCGTATCGAGCAGTTCAACCAGGAACTGGCCGACGGCATCACCGATGCCCGCGCCGAACTGGCCACGACCCTGGCGCGCGAGCACGCGCTGACGCTGGGCAACACCCGTCTGCAAGAACGCCTGCAGATCGCGCACGACCTGCATGACGGCGTGGGCGGATCGCTGGTGCACATGATGGCCCTGGTCGAACAGAGCGAGGCACCGCTGCAGCGCCAGCAAGTGCTTTCCATGCTCAAGCTGATTCGCGATGACCTGCGCCAGACCATCGACAGCAGCGCCAGTGTTGGCGTCGAGGTACCGGCGACGCCACTGGAATGGATCGCGCCTCTGCGCTACCGCTTTACGGAGCTGTTCGACGAACTGGGCATCGCCATCGACTGGCAGTGCCCCGCCCAGTGGCGGACACCGCCCTCCGCCCTGCAATGCCTGGCGCTGATCCGCCTGCTGGAAGAGTCACTGACCAACGTTGTCAAGCACAGCCGCGCGCGGCGCGTGCGCGTTTGCCTGGAACTCCCCGACGCCAATCGGCTGTTGCTGAGCATCGACGACGACGGCGTCGGCTTCGACGTCGCGGCGGTGCGGCAGGCCGGCATGAGCGTGGGGATGCGCAGCATGCACCTGCGCATCGCGCGCGTGGGCGGCACACTGACCGTGAGCTCGCAGCCAGGCCACACCATGCTGAAAGCTGAACTGGCACTCAAACCCACCCAGCCGCCACAAACGGACGGCGAAGACACTCCCAAGGCACTGCAAGCGTCGTTGTAAAGCACGGGGCGCTGCCTTCCGCGTCACTACTCGCGCAACGTCGGACAATCACTGACAGCATCCATCGCCCGCGCGACCTATAAGAAGAGTTGAAGATTCATTCGGCAACGCGGTCGCGCTGCCGACGTCTGGATGCACTCGCGCATCCTTGCGAGTTTCAACCTGGAGGAGGTATCGCGATGACGAATCGAAGGCGATTTTTATCGAGTATTTCGGGAGTTGTTCTGGCCACCGTGGCCGGGGTTGATGGCAAGGCGGAAGCGCAAACTACTGCGAAACTGGATGAGAAGGACCCTCAAGCGGTAGCGCTGGGATACAAGCACGATACAAGCAAGGTCGACAAAGCCAAATTCGCGAAACACGACGTCAGTCAGAAGTGCAGCAATTGCCAGCTATACCAGGGCAAGCCAGGCGATGCATGGGGGCCCTGTCCAATCTTCGCCGGCAAGCAGGTCTCCGCGAATGGATGGTGTAACTCGTATGTGAAGAAGGCTTGATCCACGCAGTATTGACTTGGAGGATTCGCACGATAAGACGCCTCGAACTCCCCCCTTTTTAATCTCGCGCGATTCTTGGTCGAAGCGAGGTGAGAGTCCTGGTATGTGCGCGAGGAAGGCAAGACCAAGTGGCAGCCTTACCTGACGCTGAACTGGTGGCACACCGGTGTGTCCAGCAACATCTCGTTCAACGAACTACCGCTGGGCAGCATGTATCCGAGCAACCGCTATGAGGTGAAAATTGGTGCCAATGCCCAGTTCAGCAAGCGCTGGACTGGATGGACCAATGTGTCGGGGCGTGGGGCGCGCAGAGCTTCTACCACTACGCGCTGCGTGTGGGCGTGAAGTACACTTGGTAGGCCGTTCTCGGGCGACGCGCTCGCCATGTCGCAGCCAGGTGTCAGTCGTGCGATTGCGCGCCGCGAAGAACAACTCGGGTTGCGGCTCTTCGACCGTACTACGCGCTCCATTCCGATGACTGATGAGGGTCGATCGTTTTACGAGCAGGTCATACCGTTGATCGCAACCCTCGACGCCATCACTGCGTCAGCAAGCGGAAGTGCGAAGACTATCAATGGGCGCCTTCGCGTCAACATCGACCCGTTCCTCTCTCGGCTGATGCTAGGTTCGCGGCTTGGGGCGTTCCTGCAACGTCACCCCGACTTGCAACTCGAGTTGATTACGCGCGACGAGCTAGGCGACATGATCACGGATGGCTTCGATGTGGCGATACGATTCGGCGGTCATGCCCGCCGATACGCGTCAAGCTACCCTTCGGCCGCTTGCATCACGGAGGACCTCGCCTAGACTGCCGGCTTCTGCAAAGCGGCAATCTCCCGGTATGATGCCCGCCAGGCATGGATTTTCTCCACTCGAACCATGAAAACAAAGGTAAGGGCCACCGTAGTTTGCGCGCGCGGCGACCGCGTGCTACTGGTTTCAAAGGACGGCAGCAGATGGGCGCTACCGGGTGGCCGTCCGACAAAGAACGAGACGTTTGCTGACGCAGCAGGCCGGGAACTTCTGGAGGAGACCACGTTACTGGCTCGCGGGCTCGGATTCTTGTTTCAAGTCGTTGGCGCAACCACCGTGCACCACGTCTTCGTCGCGAATATTGGGAAATCGGCCGTGCCGAAGCCAAGCAAGGAAATCCAGGGCTGCCAGTGGTTTTCGCAAGCCGAGTTGGGAAAGATCATCATTAGCCCAACGACCCGTCACATCATTGAGAGCGTCTGGGCGGAGCGCCAGCGTTAGAACTCGGTGCAGACCACTTGCGGACATTCGCTGCTCCGTGCGCAAATTCAAACTGGCGCGAGCGACGGGAATGCCCATGCTGCACGCATTAGCCTACAGGCTGGCAACTGCGCCAGCGATGCGGCCGGACTCGCCAGCATCGTCCAAATTTCGAAGGGCCGATTCTGACAGTCGCCAGCCGCTACCAATCACTTTAGCCGGGCCAGGGCCACCGCGGCGGCCTTGCACAATTGCTTGCTCTTCTGTACCCATCGCGCCGCACCTATTTCGTCGTCACGAAATAGAAAAAGCCCCGCCGGTTTTCTCCCGGCAGGGCTTCTTGCGCAACTTCGAGGGCTACCTTAGATCGGTTCGATCTTGGTCGCCGCGGGGCCCTTCTGGCCTACGCCGGCCACATAGCGCACTTTCTGGCCTTCCTGAAGCGACTTGAACCCATTACCTTGCACTTCGGAAAAATGGGCAAACAGGTCGTCTCCGCCTGCATCCGGCGTGATGAAACCAAAACCTTTTGAATCGTTAAACCACTTTACAGTACCGGTTTCCATGTAGAAATTCCTTAAAAATTCTCGCCGTGCCGAAATAGCGGACGAGGCATGACGATCAAGGAGGAAACATGGAGAGAAAGTGGTGCTGCCGAGGTAAACACCTAACGCTTCGAGGTTACGCTTGAAGATCCTGCGATCATACTTATACAGGTACACCGCACCTCGGTCAATGAACATCTCACGACAATCGATACGTATCTTGCAAGCGCGGCGCGAGGCAATGAACGGACCTTCGGCGAAACAACCCCTGGCTTTTCAACGCCGCATACTACAGTCGCATTCCTTCAGTACAAGAGGTCTCTATATGCCTATGCGCAAACTGCCTCACAGTGATGCGTCGCGCCCCCGGGTGCTCTGGGCCAGCATCGACGTACAGTGATCGAACGCGACCGCATCGAAACTCGCGCCTCAAGACGGCAGTTTCCCAGAACATGCACTCCTGAATCGCGCCTCACACAACAGCATCATCTCGATCCAAGTACGCGGATCAACGCCACACCATCTTGAATCGGACAGCGTCCAGATTTGAGCGGCAGAGTTTCATTGACTACGGTAGGAAAGCCCCGTATAACAGATTGAGCAGGATCTTCAAGCAGCCACGCCACCTGGATTGACTTGCCCGCCTCTACGGGGCCCCTCTTCAATGCCGTCTCCTTGATCTTCTCGCTGCGCCGCAATTATTGGCGGCGTAGATTGCGCGAGACAACGACGGAGACGAGCACATCCCTGATTCGAATCAATGGCGCATGGCCCCCTCGCATCCAGCGCGATGCGAGCGAATCCACGCGCCGGTCCGCTCCGGTACGCGCTTGCTTCCTTTCTGTTCCGCCACGCCTCGTCCGGCGTTACTGAACCGGCAAACCGTGGGAAGAGGCCAATCATCTGCGGGAGAAGCGTGTGTTGGCAATCTACTTTTCCAGTTTCGCATTGCTTGTTCTCTCGCAACTATTTGAGTGGCACCACCGACGAAGCGAGACACCGAGCCGCGCGCTCTACTGGGTTAGCGCGTTCAGCTACTCCACATCATTGCTGGTGATGGTATGCGCTGGCGCCACGATCGTCATCGGCAGCTAGGACAGATGCAATTTGAGGAACGTCTACCATGCCGGCACGAATGAGATGGCTGTGCCAAGGATACCGAGGCATGTACATACATGTCGCGGCATTCGAGGAACCCGGCGAGCCCATTCAAACGTGTGCCCCCGGGCCGAAATGGCGCTATCGGATGGCCATCCGATATACGGCAGACAGGGACGATCGGATATTTTTTGAATCCTTCGACGAAGAGGATGATTACTACACACACGCGGCGGCGGAGCAGGCAGCGCTTCACTATGGCAGGTTCGCCGTCGATCTGATTTATGGCATGGCTTGACGAAGCGCCGCGTCTCACCATGGAGAGCCACAAGACTGATTCCATGCGCTGTTCGCAGCGGCGCACGACCGTCAATCGCTAGCCACCTGCATGTGGATTGAAGGTACGAGACAGTCTGCCAAGGCGATGGTGGCAACTCTCAAGCATTGGTGGCGCACCTGAACGCCGTGACGGAAAGCGCGTGCCGGAACGTACCCTACGTGGAGCGACATAATGGACAACTACCCTGCTGCAAACTGCAAGGGCTTTGATATCTACCCGTTGGTCTACAAGTTCGACTCGCCTCGCGAATGGCACGAGCGCCGACCAGACCGCTCATACAGCGCGTCCGTGGTCATCTGTCGGGAAGGTGAGCCACCGAGCGGAAATTGCGCGCGGGTGTTTCACGTCCCAGACATGCACTGGGCTGACTTAGGGTTAGCAAAGCGTGCGGCCATACGACATGGCGAGCACATCATTGACGGCCAGGTCGTAGGTGAGTCGCTAGCTGGCCTTTGATCGAGAACGCTCAACGCGCCGCGCAGCAACAGCGCCGTTCGCCCTCCCCGAGTAGTTATCGAGCGCGCCCTGACCAAAGGCCGTAGGCTCATCATCGTTACGCCGCATCTTGGACCGCGAAACCTACCATGGCACTCATCAGAGCAGCGCTGCTTGGCATGATGCTGACAACAGCGTCCTCCGCACATGCAATACGCTGCGAAGGCAGTGGCAAGACGCTTTACACCCAAGACTCGGCGTGCCCAGATGGCTACGGAATCGTTGACGGCTCGCACCGCGGCAGCGTCTCGATGCTTGGAAAGAGCGAGCACGTGCGAGAAAACGAAGCGACCTTCCTGTCTGACCGCGCCTTGGAGCGAGAGACGATGCGCGGTCACGAAGCCAGAATCAAGATGGCATCGGGCGTAAATCAATCCCGCGCTGAAGCGTGCGAAGCCTTGAGTTATCAAGCGCGATCTGTTGACGCCGCGATGGAGCAACCGAACGATCCCCACGCACTCAATACCTTGCGCAAGCTCCACCGAAACATCCGGGAGGAGCAGCAACGAAACGACTGCTAGGAACGTTGGGCACACAACTCCACGCTCGCCAAAGTGCTGGCAGGCACGCCTCTCGCCGGCAAGGATTGCGTAAAGGTGGTACGATGCGCTGCCGTCGATGATCTTCGACGCGTGCGCCGCCAGGACGACATCATCACTAGAAGAGCGTCATCGGCCACCCGGGTGTACTCCGGGTCTTCGAGGCAACTACTGCCCGTAACCATATCCGACCGGCGGCACAGCCGCTCCGCAACACAGCGCATGTACACAACGTCGCTGGCTTGCGCAAGTAAGGTCAATGTTGCGCCTGTCGCCACCCGCCTCAGCACGCGCATCGACGACGTGACCCATTTCTGCTCAGTAGGGCCACCATTTGGATTGGTGGTTACGACGAACCCCGATCGACCTGCCCTTGCCTAGGAGCAGCGCCGACTCGAAACAGAGAACAATTTGAATCAAGATTTCACTCCCTTTACCGTTTCCGTTTACCCAATTCAGCAAGAACCAGGCATCTGGTTCGCAAGCTACATGATCTCCGAGTATCGAGGCGGCGCCGAACGCGTAGTCGCAAACGTTTCGATGCGCCACGTCACCCATGGCTCGGAAGCCAAGGCCAAACAGGCGGCCCGCAACGCTGGTGACGGCGTTGTTGCCCACATGGGACGGCAGTCATTTGAACGGCACCCTACGAACCTCCCTACGCAATGCGCGTGACCCCGCCTGACACTACCGGAGCAATACATGGCTAAAGAAGAATTGGTTGAATTTGGTGGAAAGGTTTCGGAAGTACTTCCGGACAACCGCTTTCGCGTCATCCTTGAGAACGGGTTCGAGGTGTGGGCCTATTCCTCGGGTCGTCTCAAAAAGAATCGCATACGTGTTCTCGCGGGGGACCGCGTTACGCTTGAAATGTCACCATACGACCTTACGAAAGGGCGTATCAACTATCGTCACAAGTCTTGATTGCCAGTTGGCGACGGGCTCACCAGGCTGTAGAGCCTCTGTCGATCGTACTGGCGGTCGGGGTTACGCGATAACGACGGCGCGGCGTGGAGGAGCGATTCCGCGCACAACATCCGCGCCGTCAGGATTTGCGATGGTTCAATGGATCGAAGGATTTCCGCTCTTTGATCTGGCCATCTTGGTCATGAATGAAGAGCTTGACCCCGTCCTGCTTCGCGGCGTCTGTGGCAGCCGCGATTGCCTCAACTTCTGTTGGAAACAGAACGGTAGCGCCGTTCGGTCCCTCCACGACCACAATCCAACCTCGGTCGTCATCCGGCATGACGTGGATATTTCGAGAAGCCATGATTGCCCCCAGGCTGATGGCGCTGTACTGACAGTCTCGCGTAGCCAAGTGGGTCTCCGCAATCAGGCGCTGTCCCACGACGGGTAACGCACCTCCGTTGCGCATAGACAGCTGACCGTCCGCGACGTTTCGGGCAATCCAGCACAAACCAACTATGCTTGTCTTGTAAGCAGACAGGTGAGAATGGTGAAATGATGATCGAACCCATCCTGCTGGTTGCCACGCGCGTTGCGACATTCGATGGGCAGCAGGCGCTGACCAATGCCACCGGTTTTTTCTTCGAACGAGATAATCGCCTGTTTGTTGTGACAAGCCGGCATGTGCTGTTCGATGAGCCAAGCAAGCACTTTCCTGACCGGATCGAGATCGAGTTACATGTCAATCCGGAAAACATGGCGGAGTCCATCGGCTTCTCCATTCTGCTGTATCGCGATGGCAAGAGTGTCTGGCGCGATGGGCTCGATACCGCCGGCGGGATCGACGTGGGCGTAATCGAACTCGACCGCGCTGCGTTGCCGCCAGAGATGGTTTATCGGGCGTTTACGCCCGCCCACCTGCATAGGTCGCACGACCCCATCGAAGCGGGCACTTCTTTACTAATTGTTGGCTTCCCGCTTGGCTTTCATGACACGCTTCATCATTTACCCGTGGTGCGGCAGGCGGTCATCGCTTCCTCATTCGGCATGCGCTTTAAGGGGAAAGGCTACTTCCTGACTGATGCCCGGACGCATCGCGGCACCAGCGGCGCACCGGTCGTCACGCGCATCCTTAGTACCGATGCCGGCACGCACGCGCTGCCATGGATGCTGCTCGGCATTCATTCGGCTCGATTGGACGTGAGCTCGCGGGACTTCGAACTAGACGAAGCCCTAGGTTTGAACTCCGCCTGGTACGCCGACATCTTGCTGCCGCTCACGGAAAAATGACTTGCAGGCGAAAACTGGCAGCAGCGGCATCATTCGTTGCATGCGGCAGTACTTGCCATAGCAGGGATGGCGCATGAAAAGACGACTGGAAAAACAGCCTGTGATTGCGCGGTGGGGCGTTGACGTGTCCTACACGTCCGCCCACGTGAACATGGTGCCAGCGTCGATTATCTGGATAGCATAGGCTCGCGCGACAACCATAGCCTCGCCATCAGAACGGAATATGCCGGGAGCGACGAGGTAGTCCGTTCTTCGATCGAAGATGTTGGCCGGGGAGCTGGAACCATATATCCGAACTTCACCTGTCCACTGCGCTCGCTCTTTGGATGCAGCGGAGACTTCGTAGCCGAAGTCTCCGTGCCGATGGACCGGACCCACCCTCGCATCGACCCAACGCATGCCAGCTCTTTCAGCCTTCTGCGATGCCTCTTGCGCTGTTCGATAGACATCGGGACCAAGATCGATCACATGATCAATTGCCGCATCAGCTTGATGCTCCGTCACAATCAGGCGGGGGTTGTACTCGCCACTGGCAAGCAATTGCGGATTGCAGTTGATGATGTGCCGCCTGTAGGTGGTAGCCATTTCAAACTCCCAGGTTAGCGCAAGCCTAGCATGGCGAAAGAACGCTCCACCATCGACGGCCGCCAGTACGCAGACCCGGCCGATCGTGAAGCCTCAGTCGAAAGCTATCGAGCAAGGAAACTCAGCAGAGTTGATCATGCCCAACCTGATTCTCGTTGAGATGAGGACTTAGGACCGCAGTGTGTGATTAGACCGGATTCTTGTCGATCCGAAGCAACGCTTCGTCCATTGCGTCGATCGCAGCAAGCTCGCGGGTAGGATAGCTGTTTCCATGGCTGCTAAATGTTGTGCGGCCGTCGATGGTATAGGTCCAGCACCAGTCCCCGTATGTCCTTTCGACAACGTCAAACTTCAGGTGGCGATCCTTGTACATCAGACTCTCGAACAAAGTTCTCGTATTCAGATTCAGCATGATTTAGTAACCCTCGATACCCCTGAGGATATCAATCGCAGCCAACGCCATGTGAGCAGCCCCCATTGCGCACCTTAACACGCCTGCCCAGGGCAGGAGTACGTGGAGCATGCGCGGCCCGGAGCGTCTGCGTGCGATTGCTGCACAAATTATGTCTCTGGTTTCGCGTGACGACCTGGCCTAACGGGATGCAAGCGCAACGCCAAACAAGACCATGGGTCACGTGCCTGCATGGTCTACTGCTACAACGTAGCGCACCACCGTAGCTTTGGTGAGAAGCCGTCAGAATCCATCTAGTATTCGTCGACATCCAGGATCTGGTCAATGGACGCCCGTGCGGCGAGCTCGCCCACTAAATGTGCCCAGCGGCGCGAAAACGGGGACCCCAACACCTTGAGGCGCGCACCGTAGACTGCATCACGGGTTCGAATCGGCCCCTTGATCTGAAACCAAGTATCAAACATCCCCTCGGACGTGTTTAACAGATCAATGCGTATTGCGAAACCTCTGTACTCTGTCGTGCGTTGCATGCTCATCTCCAAGTCGTTTTGACATTCTTCGCAAGGTCAAGCCCGAAATCGAAGGTGACATCGCAGATAGTTGGAGGCCAGGCAATCATGCCCACCTGAGGTTCGGCATCAGGTCGTTGTGCTCGTCAATCGCTACACCACCCAGTTCGTGAATCAACTGCTTCGTGGACTCCTTGGAGTTCGAGTCGCAACTTGAGATCATCAGCAACTGGTCTGGTGTCATTTGCGCTTTCTGCCGCCGCAGTCCGAGACGGCCAATCCTGGTACCGACCAATCCGCCGACCCACCAGCCGGTCATGGCGCCTAGCGTCATCGCACCAACATAGGAAATGGCAGTGGCACTTGTACCGACTGAGACTCCGTATCTCAAAACAGCCAGCGCGGCGATGATCGCGCCGACAAAGATTCCGCTGGTCGCTAGTTCTTCGCGATACGTGGTCTGACCAACGTCGATGCTTGGCAACCCATCCACTGGCTGACTGTCACGCTGGGAAAACCAGGGCCCCACAGTTAGTGCTGATGTATTGGCAAGTTCGCCGAGTCGTGCTTGTGCCAATCGCGCCGTGACGACGTCTTTTAGAATGAAATACAGCAACGTACGCATGGTGTTACCTCACTCCGCATTATTTGTTGCCGACGAGCCGACGGACGACTGTGGAGTGATTTCGCCTCAGCGCGATCCCAGTCGAACAATAGCGTGACTGCCCATGCCATTGAGTGGCCACTATGCGTATGAATCCTGGTCTCCTTGCCGACCAGGTGGTCACGCATAAGGTGCGTGATGGGTACGCTTCGGTCGAGAAGGATCGCAGTCGCCGGGCATCGATTGCATCGATCCTCGCGCACGGCCGACTTTCTCGAATATCGTGGATGTTGCCGAGCAGGCGTCGCCGCGTGGCATCTTGCATGGAGTTTCCAGGAAATCCCCGTGAGTGACTTTAGGAGTCACCAGTCCTCAGACGTCGTCGAGGGGGAAGCCCGGAAACGAGCGAAGGCGCTCCGAAAACCCATGATCATCGGGAACGCTCTAGCTAAGAGTATAGGGGGACGTTGCATCCCCTCCTATCGTCCTTACAAAATGGCTCGGCAAGCGTTGCGTCGTGTACTTCCAATCAAGCTCGAACCACGCGCCGAAGACGATCCATCCCTGTCTGATCATACGGCCCGTTGCGCGGTCCGGCTTCCAGAGGTTGGTCCACCAAGGCCCCTCGCCTACGCGATCAACGGACTGAACCATGTCAGTTGCGACGCCCACCATCAGCCCGCTACGCCAGCGCATGATCGAAGACATACAGATTCGAGAGTCTGCGCTCCGACAGCGGGGCCTGGGGCCGAGCGCATTGTGCTCGAGGTCGCGGATATCTTCCGCCTCCACGGTCCACCAGCTTGAACCTCGGGCAGTTGCATGTCATGTCGGGCATCGAACAGTGCCGCACCGGGGCATAGGACGAGCTTGTCTTGCACCGTTCCGATTGCGCCAAGTTCGAGGTGCCCTGTAACTCCTGCCGCAACCGGCATTGCCCGAAGTGTCAGGGCAGCGGCCTAATCGAAGCCCTCGATCGCATCAATGCCGGCAGGCTTTTGCAGCCCTTCTTGAGAGGGGTGAACATCACGTCGGTTCATCCCGATAAGCATGGGTTTAGCTTGCTTTCTAGGACCAATTGATGTCACTTGGAAAAAATTATTACGACAATTGCGCTCACAACGCTTTGTTCAGTTGCCCACGCCGGCATGTTCAGTACGCGCACCTACGGCGACGGTGTTGAAAACGTTGGCGACAAGATCTCGGACCTTGTCACTGATAGATTCACTCAGGTCTTCGATGCCAACACGTACTCTGTCGTCGTGATCTTCCAACATGCGCAAGTTGGTCAAGACAACGTCTGCATGGCTATCGCCGGCGTGAGCCGACGGCAGTCCCCAGATAAGCAGACATTGCCGATTCCGGCGTGGCGACTGACTTCCACCCATCTCCAACGAAACTCAGGCACCTTGGACTACGCGCGCAAAGAAGCATGCTTGCTGAGTGCTATTCGGAGTGCGGTACAGGACCTGATGCAGGTAGAACCGGAGGCCGTCAGAGCAAATAGTGCGCGGTCCCTGGCAAATCCGGCGAAGTGATTGGGATCTGATCCCGATCGCCCTCATTGTCGATCGCAGTGTGAGCTGACAACAGCTAGAGAGCCGCGCAGGTCCGGGGAATCTCGCGGCGCAGCGCAACCGTCATGCTGTAGCGCCGCACGCGCTGCTGATTCACGAAGTCCAGTTGGCGACTGGCAACCTTCAGAGAAGAACGCCCGTGAAAGCAGACCCAAGGGAAGAGCCAAAAGCATGCCAAGCGCGCATTCAACCTATGAGTGCCGCTGAATGCTGGATGGCCATGCAGACCATCCAGCGGCCGAGAACGACGAGCCGCAGCGATTACCCTTTGGGCCAGAGAATCAATTGCGTGTTGCGAAAACTAGCGATCAGGGCGTTGTCGCCACCGCGGCGGACCTCAGCATCCCAGACCTGAGTCGTGCGCCCTTTGTGAATGGGGCGCGCGGTGCAAATCACAATGCCATCGCGGGCCGTTCCAAGCATGTTGCTCTTGAGTTCCACTGTGGTGAACCCGCTGGCCCCGGCTGGTAAGCTTCGCACGGTTCCATAGCCGCAGCATGTGTCCGCGAGCGAGACTACCGTTCCCGCATGCAAGTAGCCATTCCAGGCGCCCAAGGCACGACGCACCTCAAGCGTCGCCACTACTTCATCCGGCTCCACTTTGACAAAGCACATGCCAAGAAGGCCAGGCAAATAATCAGCACCGGCCGCGTTCCATTCTTCCAGCGTAACGGGGGGATTAATGTCCATTAGTTACCTCGATGGTTACAGGGCAATCTCGCATTCTACGGGCCTTCCTGTTCAGGCTGCAGCGACAAACGGACACCCTAACGAAGAATCTTCCTGCAGCAATCCGGCATCGAGCCATAATCGATGCGCACTCGCTGCGCGGACAGACCGCTGCCTGCTCAAGATCGGCAAATACGTATGCCGGCGTAGTGGGAAGAGACTAACAAGCGCGAGCGAATTTTGGCATTCAACTACGCCTTTTCGTGGGCGACCGCACATTCATGTGCACTCGGCAGTAAGCAATATGCTCTGATTCAGCCCGCAATCGACAACAACTGAATAGATTGAGAGGTGAACCGACAATCGACGATCACGGACAGGCCCTTCCTCGACGGTACGACGATAGCCCGTCCCAGGCTGTGTTTGCTTCCGCACCGACCTCATGACATCCGGCGTGTGTGAATAGATCGAGAAGCAACGTGGCGACAACCTGGTCCATCGCAATTCCCGATGATGAAACGTACCCCAGCCCGATTGATCGCCCTTTCGATGCATAGTTGGCTACATCTCGCCACCGCAGGACCGTAGTGAGCATGTTCCGGTACCACTCCAGGAAACCATGATGACTGGCGCACAGCGGCCTGGGCCATGACTGAGGCTCACACGTACCCGGGTCTAGCGAGGAGCGGAAGAATTGTCAGGCTCAACAATGTCGGCAGCACGTCATGCGCAAACTCATAATGGGCATTGTGGAATTTCGCGAGAAGATGCTACCGCGGTACGCAGAACAGTTCAGCAAGCTCGCGCTCGCGCAAACGCCTGATGCGCTCTTCATCACGTGCTCGGATAGTCGGGTTGTTCCGGACCTGCTCGCATCGACGCATCCCGGCGATCTTTTTACGATGCGCAACGTTGGCAATCTGATACCCCCTGCAACCGCGGAAGGGGTCTCGACCGGCGATCTCTCCGAGGCAAGCGCAATCGAGTACGCGGTGTTGGTGCTAAAGGTCGCGAATATTGTCGTGTGTGGGCATTCCGAATGCGGCGCTATGAAAGCGGTCTATTCACGCAACCCGAAGCTGAAAGCACCAAATCTTGATAAATGGCTTTACCACGCCAGCAACGCGGCGTTCCGCCTCGAACACGAGGGTGCGCTCGATGAAAGCCTGAAGCCGCACGACCAGCTGTCACAACTCAATGTCCTCGTGCAGATCGAACATCTGATGACTTACCCGATCGTACGCCGGCAAGTTATGGCCGGGGCGTTGGTATTAAGCGGCTGGTGGTTCGACATAGCGACCGGCGACATGTACGCCTATGAGCGGGCGAGCCGTTCGTTCGAGGTCATTGACCGCGCGCTGGCCGAGCGGCTTGCTTCGCGCCTTGCCTCGCGCGCGCGGTGAGGGCCGGGACGATATCAGGATGGCCATCCGTACCACGCGCGACGCGCTCTCTCGCATTTTCTACCAGCGCTGTTTCTGGCTCTTTGTGGTGTTGCTCACGCTCATCGGCGCGGTGTCGTTTGTCCCACCGACCGACAGTGGCCGCCTCGTCCTGAACATCGTCAATATGTTTCTGCTGCTGGCGACCGTGGCAGCCGTCGGCCGCACAACCCTGTCGTTCGTGATCGTGCTGTTACTTGCCGTTCCGGCCATGTGGTTTCAGTACCTCGGCCTTTGGCACGATGACGACAGCAGCCTCGCCATATCCTGGCTGTTCAGCGTTGCGCTCTACTTCATCACCGTCGCGTATCTTCTCCGCTATGTCTTCCAGCCCAGGATCATGACGCCGGACAAGCTGTTTGGCGCCGCTGCCGCCTATCTGTTGATCGGCGTCCTCTGGGCGTACGTCTACGCGAGTATCGGATTCTTCTATCCGCAGTCGTACATGGTCGTCGGGCAGCCGGGGAGGCTCGTCTACGCCGACGCGCTTTACTTCAGCATAACCGTCCTCACGAGCACAGGCTTCGGCGACATCACGCCACTCACGCGCCCGGCACGCGGCATGTGCATGGTGGAACAGATCACCGGCAGCTTGTTCGTCGCGATCTTGATCGCCCGCCTCGCTGGCGTGTATCCGCCGCGAGAGAGTTACACGGACGACAAATCCTAGTGCCCTCGAGCTAGTGGAACAACTCGGTGTAGGACAGTATTCCGCGTCCAATGCCACCTGTGACGAGAACCCTGCCGTCCGTCAGCAATGTTGCAGTGTGTTGCTCGCGCATTTGCTCAAGACTGCCGACCTGGGACCAATTTCCGGTCGTGGGGTTGTACAACTCGCTCACGAACAAGTCACTGCCGTCTGTACCGCCAGCCACCAGGACTCGTCCGCTTGCCATGCGCGTGGCGGTATGGAAGTCACGTGCCTGTTGCAAGCTGCCTGTCGTTGACCACGTACCCGCCGCGGGATCGTAGAGTTCAGCGGTTGCGAGCGCATTTGTGCCATCGAATCCCCCGACTGCGAGCACGCTGCCGTCGGTCAGTTGCGCGGCCGCATAGGCGTTGCGGGCCTGGCTCATGCTGCCGGTCGAAGACCAAGTCCCCGTGGCGGGATCATATAGTTCGGCCGAGGCCAGTGCGCCGCCGCCGGCATCTTCCCCGCCGGCCACCAGGACCCTGCCGTTCGGCAGCAATGTGGCGGTGTGTTGCTTGCGGGCTTGGCCAAGATTGCCGGTCGGCGACCAGGTGCCCGTGGCCGGATCGTAGAGTTCGGCCGACGCCAGTGCGCCCGTACTGCCTCCTTGCCCCTCGCCGCCTGCCACCAGCACGCGGCCATCGAGCAACAGCGTGGCGGTGTGGCTGTCACGCTGCTGGCCCAGGCTGCCGGTCTGCGACCAGCTACCCGCGGCCGGGTCGAACAGTTCCGCCGAGGACAGCGCGTTCCCTCCGCCGGTGCCGAATCCCCCCGCCACCAGGACCCGACCGTCGGACAGAAGCGTGGCGGAGTGCGCTTGCCGGCTCCGCGCCAGGCTGCCAGTTCGTGTCCAGCCGTTCGTGGACGGATCAAACAACTCGGCAGCGGAGGTCGCCTGCTTCCTGTTCCCTGCCGCCACCAGGACTCGACCGTCTGGCAACAGCGTGGCCGTATGCCGGAAGCGACCAAGAGTCATGGCGTCGGCGGGCTGCCAACTACCGACCTGGGCTGTGGCCACCGTCAGGGTGATCTGCACGGTGGCGCTGCCGGCGCTATTGCTGGCGGTAATGAAGAACGTCGTCTGGGCCAGTTCGACAGTGGGCGTGCCACTGATGACCCCGCTCTGCGTGTTGAGGGTCAATCCCGCCGGCAAGGCGGGGGATATCGAAAACTGGGTGACTTCGCCGCCGGTGTAGGCGGGCTCGTTGTACGTGATCGGCACGCCGACAATGTATTCGGGCAGCCGATCCACATAGACTAGGCCGACCGGCGGCACCGCCACCGCGGCCACTTCGATGGTCAGCAGGGCCTGAACACTGTCCACGCTGTTGGCGCCGGTCACCGTATAGACCGCCGATGCCGTCACTGCAGTGGGGGTGCCGGTAATCACGCCGGTCTGCGGGTCAATCGCAAGGCCCGCCGGCAGTGCCGGTGACACGCTGTACTGCGTGATCTCGCCACCCGTGCTGATCGGCGTGTTGGGCGTGATCGGGGCATTGGCCGGGTAGATGACCGACCGGTCCAGGTAGTCCAGGCCGTCTGGCGCGATGGGAACGTCCTTGACTTCGATCTCGACCCGGGTTGTCGAACTGCCCGCAGCGTTACTCGCGGTGATCGTGTAGACCGTGGCATGGCTGTCGCCCGTAGGTGTGCCGCTGATCGTACAACTCTGCGGATCGAGGCTAAGGCCCGGAGGCAGCGGCGGAGACACCGTGCATTGGGAAATGGCACCCCCGCTATTGCTCACCGTTTCCGGGACCACCGGAACGCCGACTGCATAGATCGGCGATTCGTCACGCTCGACCAGGCCGGCGGGTGGTGTCAGAGCGTTGGTCGTATTGCCCCCGCTATCGCCGCCTCCATTACCACACCCTGTCAAGACGATTGGCAGAGACATGAGCAGAGTCGCCAGCCAGCGCAGATTCGCCATCTCAAACTCCGGCAGGTCATTTGATCCAATTAGCATAGATCACAGTTCCGCGGCGCAGTGATGGACGAAGGACCCATTAACTTTGAGGTTTCATGTCCCGCCTCAAGTTTATCCGGGCACAAATCCACGCCAAATCAATAGGTTACGCGGCACGGTACCAAACTGACTGTGTCGAATTCTCACAGTAAGTGAGTAAAAGTCGCGGCCAGCCTCGCAGTGACTGGGTGCACGGAGGCGGCACACTGCCAATGCGAATCGACGCGCTTCAGACCGACCAATTGCTGCCGTTTCCACTTTCCGCCCTTGTTGACTGGAGCACAGTCTTAGGCAGACGTTAACAACACGTAAAGCATTCTGCCCATCAGAAGCTCCGTGTCCGGCTCGATGACGAATTCTGGCCGCATAAGTGCCATCGCTCGTGGCGGGACGGCCCGCTTCACCTAATCGCATTGCCTGATATTCAACGACGCCGGTCAGAACACCATCGCAACGAAGATCCAAGCCATGGCGGAGCGGGGTCCGCCACCGCCTGTGGGCGTCTGACGACATCCGCCTCCCCAGTACTTACACGATCTCGAAGTAATGACAGTCCTACTTTCCTACGCGGATGACGACTGATGCAATGCAAGCGAGTAGGACGGTGCAGAGACAGATGATGATCAATGCCGCATGGGCTGAGGGCGGAGCTGCATCGCTCCGGGATGCTGGTGGCAGAACTCGCAGCAGCCCAGCAGCAGGCCACCGTGATGCGCGCGGGCGCCAGCGGGATGCTGCGTATCGGCACCCTTTCCGGCTCTACCTCATTGCCGCACGGTATCGTCGAGTTACGACGACGCATGCCGAATGTCTTCGTCCAGATCCGTGAAGCGCAAGCGAGTCAGCTCATCGCCGACCTGCTGCTGGGCGAAATCGATTGCATCGTCGGGGGCGCTCGCGCCCGATGAGCTCAACAATGAACGGCTGGACTGCCTACGTGTCGACGTGCTGGCCGAATATCACATGTGCGCGGTCGCCTGCTGAGCATACCTGCACGAGAACAGGAGCCATCGCTACCAGCGCCGAACAGCTTCCAGTACCGAACGCGCTGTCCGACGTGGCAACGGCCAATGCAAAAGATGCGCGCGGAGTTGCGATCGAGCTATATCGAGCTATTCCCCTGCTCTCCCAATAACTGGCTTCAGGCAAGGAACACCGCCGCTTGAGCCGTACTATCTGTTCAGGTATCGTCTCGCGAGTCGTGCGGTGGATGCACCCATGCGGACTACCTACCTGTTGATTGTGAGAGGTGAGAACTGATGATCGACCATACCGGCGTCAACGTTAGCGATTTCTCCCGGAGTCTGGACTTCTACGCTGCTGCGCTTGGCGCGATTGGCATCGTCAAGATCATGGAAATTCCGGCCAGCGTGACTGGACACACTGACGTGGCCGGATTCGGGCCGCCGGGAAAGCCGGAGTTCTGGATTATTTCGGGCGCCCCCAACAAGCCACCGCTGCACGTCGCTTTCCGCGTAGACAGCCGGGCGGAAGTCGATGCGTTCTACAAGGCCGCCATGGCGGCCGGCGGCCGCGACAACGGTGGCCCCGGGTTGCGACCGCATTATCATCCGGACTACTACGGCGCCTTCGTTCTCGATCCAGACGGCCACAACATCGAAGCAGTCTGCCACCAGGCCGCCTGACAACTTTCGGTTGAAGGCGGCAACGATGGGGGATCAGAAATTGTGGGTGATGCCCAGACCGAAGCCGCTGACCGCATCGCCTGCCTTCAGGCCGGGCACGGAATTGGCCGACAGGTTGTAGCTGGCGGTGGCGTGGTTAACCAGACGCGTATAGGCCGCCCAGAGTTCGGTGCGCTTTGACAGCGTATAGCCATAGCCCAGCGACACCTGCCACGCGCCGGAATCAGTGCCCGGCAGGCCGATACCGCCCACGGCCTGGACGGTGTTGCCGTGGGCATTGCCCCCCTGCGTGTACGACGCACGGAACGTATGTGGCCCGCGGTTGTAGGTAGCCGCAGCCTGCCACGCATCGCGCCGCACCGACTGCCCCGGCGCAGGCTCGTAGCTGAGTCGCTCATAGGCGGCGCGCAATCTGACGCCGCCGATGGCGTACACCAGTCCGACCCGATCGGCGTAGTCGTGCGAGCCACTATAGAAATAATCGCCGTGGTACTCGTGGCCCCACGCCGCATACCATTGGCCGGATTCGTAGCTGACCAGCCCAGACCAGGCAATCGGATTCGTGGTGGCCGTGCGGTTTTCCGGCATCGATACCGCCACGCGCGCCGAAACACCGCCCCAGTCCGGCGTGGCGTACTGGACAAGGTTGGGCTGGCGACGGTCAAACGACTGCGGCGAGACGCCATTCGCGGCGGTCACGAAGCCATTCCCCATGATCGAGTTGGACGCAAAGATCCCTGCCGTGAACGGGTCCACCTTGTACACCGACACGTAGCGCAGAGGCATCTCCCACTGCCCCATCCAGAACTGCCCCCAGGGGCCGCTCAGACCAACGGCAGTATTGCGGTCACCGATCTGCGCGGTGCCGGTGCCGTCCATGCGCAGGTTCGTCTCGATCTGGAAGAAGGCACGGTTGCCGCCTCCCAGCGACTCCCCGCCGCGAAAGCCGAGCACCGACAGATCGTTGGACAGGCGTGCCAGGGACTGGCTGCGCCCGTTCCCGGAAATCTGGATCGACTCGACGTTCTCCTTGATGAAACCGTAGATCTGCACGCCGTCGCTCTGGGCGGCGGCTGGGGTGGCTGCACAGAGCAGCACGGGAAAAGAGGCAACGAACGGTGCGAGCCGCCCCCGGTACAACGGTTCCATTTTGTCTCCATGTCGTTATGAGTACAGTTTCTCACAAACGAACTCATATTTGAAGTTCGTGTATACACCAATAAGAAACAGTATTCATTGCATGGAGGCCGTCAGCAGATTCGACTGTTACCAGCTGTTGCGCACCTCCGCGCGCCCGGCGTCTTCCCCGTCCCCTTGTGCTGCACCGCCGCGCTTCCGGTACCAGAGCCAGTAGGCCGCCGACAGCGCCAGCATGAAAGGCACGCCCGCCACCAGGGTCATCCTGAACTCCGGCGTGAACCACGTTGTCACCAGGGTGGCGAACATCAGCCCCGCGCCGAGCAGCGTTGTCACCGGAAAGCCCCACATCCTGAAGGCGAGCGGCCGCCCCCGGTGTTGCCGCCGAAAGAACAGATGTGTAATGAAGATCATCAGCCAGGTGAACATCGCACCGAACATCGAGATCGCCATCATCAGCATGAACGAGGCATCCGGATACACCACGTTGAGCACCACCGCGAAGGCGATGCCAACGGTGGACAACAACAACGCCGTCATGGGCACGCCGCGACCGTTGACCTGCCCCAGCGCCTTTGGCGCGTAACCCGCGCGGGACAGGCTGAACATCATCCGTGTGGTGATATAGAGCTGGCTGTTCATGGCAGACAACGCCGCCACCAGAATCACGAAGTTGAACACCGCTGCGGCACCCGGTACGCGCGTGGCCGCCATCACCCTGACGAACGGACTTTCGCCGGCGCCGGCCGCCGTCCACGGCACGATCATCAGCATCAGCGCGAGCGTCAGCAGGTAGAAGAACACCAGACGCACCATGGTCGCGCGAAATGCGCGCGTGATGGCGGTCTCCGGGTCGCGTGCCTCGCCTGCCGCCACGGCAATCATCTCGATGCTCAGGTAGCTGAAGATGGACACGATCACCGCCACCCAAGTACCCCACATCCCTTTCGGGAAGAAGCCACCATGTGCGGTGTAGTTGGCCAGCCCGATGCCGGACCCGGTCGGCGCGCGTGTCACCACATAGGCGCCGAGCAGGATAAAGCCGACGATGGCGACAATTTTCAGCATCGAGAACACATATTCGACCGCGCCGAACACTTTGACACTGGTGGCGTTGATGCCGATCAGCGCAGCAGAGAAGCCGACGATCCAGTACCACCCGGGCACCATCGGGAACCAGTACTTCATGTAGACCGCGATGGCCGTGACTTCCGTGCCGACCGCGAATACGATCGACGACCAGTAGGCATAGCGCACCAGGAATCCGGCCAGCGGCCCGATGTAATGCTCCGCATTGGCGCCGAACGAGCCGGAAGTCGGATGCGCCACCGTCATCTCGGCCAGGCAGCCCATCAGCAGCAAGGCAATCAACGCCCCGATGGCGTAGCTCACCAGCACGCTCGGGCCGGCGAAGCCGATGGCAAACCCGCTCCCCAGGAACAGGCCGGTACCGATCGCGCCGCCGATGGCGATCATGGAGAGCTGTCCCGTGGACAGCCCCCGATGCAGCCCCTGCTCCCGCTCGACGATTGCGTCGAATCCCTGTTGCTGCCTCATCGCTTGTCTCCTCTTATTGTTCTGGCCGTTGCACTCAGGTCACTGACTTGCGCGTGCGGAACGCTTCCGTGTTCCACGCCTCGCTTGTGACGATGTCCTTCAGTGCTGCGATGGTGTCCCAGATATCAACGTGGCGAACGTAGAGCGCGGCAAAACCGAAGCGCAGGATGTCAGGGGCGCGGAAATCGCCGATGATGTTGCGCGCGATCAGCGCCTGCATGATCGCGTAGCCCTCCGCGTGCCGCAGCGATACCTGGCTGCCGCGTTGGTCTGCATCACGCGGCGTGGCCAGCGTGAAACCCAATCCCGCCAGTTCCTGCTCGGCCAGTGTGATAAACAGGTCGCCCAGCGACACGCTCTTCTCGCGCAATGCTTCCATGTCGACACCGTCGAACGCTTCCAGCGCGCTCTCCAGCGAAATCAGGCCGAGTTGCGGCGCGGTACCCGTCAGCATCCGGTCGATACCGGCATGCGGTGCATACTCGTGCGTGAACGCAAATGGCTGAGCGTGGCCATGCCAGCCGGAAAGCGGCTGACGGACATGCTCCAGGTGGCGCGAGGCGACGAACACGAACGCAGGCGCACCGGGGCCGCCGTTCAGGTACTTGTATCCGCATCCGACCGCAAAATCGACCTCGCAGCGATTCAGGTAGACCGGCATGGCGCCCGCCGTGTGGCAGAGGTCCCAGACCACCAGCGCGCCAGCCTCGTGCGCGCGGCGGGTCATCGCCTCCATGTCGTAACGCTTGCCCGTCTTGTAGTTCACGTGGGTCAGCGAGACGATGGCCACGTTCTCGTCGATTGCGGACATCACCTCTTCGGGATCGACGCAACGCAGCTCGCAGCCCGTCATCTCCGCAACGCTCTCCGCAATGTAGACGTCGGTCGGGAAATTGGTACGCTCGGCGAGAATCACGCCGCGGCCGGGCCGCATACGGGTGGCCGCCACCAGTACCTTGAACAGGTTGACCGAGGTCGAATCGGCCACGATCACTTCACCCTGCCCGGCGCCAATCAGCCGGGCAATGCGATCGCCGGTGCGCTGCGGCGCGGGATACCAGTCGGCATCGTTCCACGAACGGATCAGGCCTTCCGCCCATTCCTGTTCGATGGCCACCTTCATGCGGGCTGGCACATTGGCGGGCATCGCGCCCAGGGAATTGCCATCGAGGTAGATGGTGCCGGCCGGCAGCGCAAATCGTGCGCGGCAGCCCGCCAGTTTGTCTGCCGCGTCCAGCGCGGCACAGTCTTCGCGAATCATCATGGGTTGCGGGAATGCTGCAAGAAAAAGACGTGGAAATGCTGGTGTCCCGTCGGGACGTCAACCCAGCGTGTCAGGCCGCGCGTCCGGGATGGACCTGTCCGCAGTGCGGGCAGCGGCGCTTGTCTTCCGAGGCGTAGAAGCTCTCGAAAAGAGGCGGGAGGTCGGTGACGATGCTCTTGAGCTGCACCTCGACGCGATGCACCAGGTGACCGCATGCATCGCAATACCACTCGAATCCGTCCAGCATACCGGCGGGCCGCTGCCGCTCGATCACCAGGCAGGCGCTGCCGGCCTCGGGACGCTGCGGGGAATGGCGAACGTGCGGGGGCAGCAGGAAGATGTCACCCTCTTTCAGGTCCGCCCGCTCGCGCCTGCCGTCGACCCAGAGATTCAGGTAGGCATTGCCGCGCAGCTGGTAGAAAAATTCCTCGAGCGGATCGTCGTGATAATCCGTGCGGTGGTTGGGCCCGCCCACCACCGTCACGATGAAATCGCTGTCCTGCCACACCTGCCGGTTGCCGACGGGCGGCTTCAACAGGTGTGCATGCTCGTCGATCCAGCGCGGGAAATTGAAGGGCGCTCCGTAGGTCAGCATAGGTGTCTCTCTCCGTCGGTGTCGCGTCGCAATGCGTCACCGGCCTCTTGAATGGCTCGACCGGAGTCTAGGGGAGCCACGCCGGCCTCGATAATCAAACATCCGGCGCTGGCTATCCCGAACAGGAATACCAGCGCGTCCCGAAGCCACCCTTTCGGAATGTGTCACTCAACAAGGCAGCGGCACGTCGGGCACGCTTGCCTGCGCGGCCTCTCGCAGGCAAGCGATGAATGCACGGCCCGCCGCGCTCTGTTCCTTGTTCGAACGCACCGAGAATCCAACCGTGCCGAAGGCGCAGGTCTCCGGCAGGTCGAGGACGCGCAACAGGCCGGCGCGCGCGAACTGGTTCGCCGCCACGCTTGGCATCAGTGCAATGCGCGGGGTCTCCATCAGCAGCCCAAGGTTGGTCAGCAGCGACAGCGACTCGACGACGTCCCCTGGCAGCGGCAGGCCGGCAGTACGGAAAAGCTGCTCCGCTGCCAGGCGTGCCGGAGAGTCGGACGTCGGGAGTATCCACGCCGAATCGGCCAGCTCGGACAGGTGCCCCACGCGATCCGGCGCGTCGCCGTAGCCCTTGCCGACCACCGCGCAGAGCGACTCCTCGAACAACACCTCATGCGTCAGCGGGAAGGCCGTGGCAATCGGCAGTTCACGCTCGGGAAGGCGGCCGACGACGATGTCGAGGTCTCCCGTGGCCAGCGCCGGAAACAAGTGGGCGGTGGTGCCTTCGCGCACGGTCACCAGTACGTTCGGCGTGCGCGACTTGAGCATGGAGATGGCCAGCGGCAACAGTCGTGCCGATGCCGAGATCAGCGTGCCGACGATGACGTGTCCGCTGGTCCCCAAGCGGAAATCATTCAGCTCGTCGGTCATGTAGCGCAGTTCGGCCATCAGCGACTTGACGCGCTGGCCGAGCAGCAGCCCAAGCTCCGTCGGCATCACGCCGCGGTTGGAACGCAGGAATAGCGCGCCATCGAAGCAAGACTCCAGTTCGTGAATCACCTTGGTCACGGCTGGCTGCGTCAGACGCATGTCATTGGCGGCGCGCATCACCGAGCGCGTCTGCAGCACGCGCTCGAAGATCATCAGTTGGTTCAGCTTCAACCTGCGAATCAGCGAGATCTCGCTGAGTGGATTGACGGACATTTGAGCCTCGGAATCACAAAGTTGAGAAGTCCTGCGCGGGCAGCCGGCGATTTTCCGCCATATACGTGCCGTATAGCGCACACACATTCGGGTCAACCCGCTATTACCAAACCCCCTCTGTGTATAAGAAAATAATCATCGGAATACACATACTCGTCTACGTATAATTTGTAACTCCCGAGTATACACGTTGAGGAAATACGCGGGAGAGAGGAAGACGCCGCCAGGCGAGGTCTTCCGCACGATGGCAGGGGGAGGTGCCTGTGGCGATGACCAGCGACCCACGCTGGCCGCGCTGCCGTGCGGATGGACATTGCCCGCGACACAAGAAACGAAAAGATTCGGAGACACAATGAAAAGGAAGCTGCTTGTACCGGGCGCGATGCTGTTCGCATGCGCTGGTGCCTATGCCCAGAGCGCGGTATGGCTATCGGGCTACGTCGACCTGAACATCGAGCACCTGATTCAATCGGGCCCGGCCAGCGTCACGCGCATGACCAGCGGCGGGCTGAACAACTCGCGCTTCAACCTGAGCGGCGTCGAGGATCTCGGCGGCGGCTACAAGGCCGTGTTCACGATCGAGCCGATGTTCTCCGCCGACACGGGCGTGCAGTCGGCGCAGTTCCGTCAGTCCTTCGTCGGACTCAAGAGTGCGGACCTGGGCGAGGTGACGATGGGCCGCCAGTTCACGCCTTCGTACTGGATTGCGGGTTACGCGGACCCGAGTTGGGCCGCCGCGTACAGTATGGTGAACAACATGGAGTTCTTCTACGCGTCCTATCGCGTAGACAACGCCATCCAGTACAAGACGCCGACCTTCTACGGATTCACCGGCCGCGTGATGTATGCGTTCGGACTCGAAGACACGACGCGTGCGGGGCGCTTCCTCAGTATCGGCGTTGACTACCGTAACGGCCCGCTGTTCCTGGGTGCGGTCAGCGAGCAGCAGTACACACGCGACATCCACCAGGCGTCGCAGATCCCGTCGTCACGCGACAACTATTTCTCCGCGGTCTACCGCATCGGGGGCTTCGAGCCAACCGCCATCTTCCATACCTACAAGGGCTATTACGCGTATCCACCCTATGTGGCGTTTAATTCGAGCGGCTGGGATGCGCAGATCGGCGCGCGCTGGAACATCGACGGCCGCAGCCGCTTGTATGGCAGCGTGGTCTATCGTCACGACGACAACAACAAGAGCATCACCAGCGCGACCGGTTTCGTGATCGGCTACATCTACGGCCTGTCCAAGCGTACCGATCTCTATGCCACCTACGCACACGTGCATAACCAGAACACGGTGCCAATCGCGTACCCGGTGACCTTCCAGTCCAACCCGAGTCCCGGACAGAACCCATCGGGGATGCAGCTTGGCATCCGCCACGCCTTCTGAACACACCCGCTTGCTGCCGGCGCTGCGGATGTGGCGCCGGCTGGAACCACATCGCCTGATCAACAAGGAGTCAGTCATGCATCATCCCCAACGCCGGCATCGCCACACGGCCCTGACCAGGGGCTGCGCTCTGGCAATCGCCCTGATGTCCGCGGCCCTGCTGCCGCTGGCCGCACGGGCCGCCGGCGCCGAATCCGCCGCTCCCGCTGCCGCCACGACTGCCGCTACCCCTGCCGTCACGCCGAACGCAGGCCAGGTCTCGCCGGGCACGCCCAACGTCAAGGACCCGTACCTGGCAGGCTGGCTGCGCCTGACCCCCGACCGTCGGCCCACCGCGCTCAAGGCCGGCGTCGACTACGGCATGGACCCGGCCACCGGCGAGTTCATCTGGCCCAAGGCCACGCAGGAAGTCCACAACGGCCAACGCTTCCCTGGCGAGATGACCACGTGGGACAAGAACACCTACTCGAAGAACGTCAAGGTTCTCGCCTTCTACCCGGGTGTCGGCTCGCCGTTCCATGCCTGGAACAACATTATCGACTTCGAAGGCAAGCGATACCTGTACATCCATGATCGCGACTACCTGCGCATCATGGACGTGACCGACCCCGCTCACGGCAAGGTGGTCTACTCGCAAGGCGGTGTCTGGGGTCCCAAGGGATCGAGCGAAAAGTATGACCCGAACACGGTGCAGGACTATCTCGGTGGCGCGACCATCGCCTGGAGCAAGAAGCTGGGCAAGCCGGTCATGGTGGCCTCGTACGAGATCGGCCGCTACGGCCTGATGCAAGAGAAGATGGAGCAGCCCGACAAGGTCGCGGCTCAGCGCCACTACAACTCGCTCAAGGGCTTCAAGGTGTTCGTCATGGACGGCCCGCTGCCCAGCCAGTGGAGACTGCTGGCAACCCGCACCACGGACACGCAGCATCCGGATGCGCCAGTGGGCCAGCAACAGGGTTCCGGCTCGCTGGATGCGCCCGAGTACTACGGCGGCAAGTACATGATCGTTGCATCGGCGCCCGACGACAGCTACGCCCTGACCGAATACCCCAACTATCTGTACTCGCCCGGATACCAGGTCTGGGACATGTCGGACCCGGCCAATCCTACCTTCGTGTCGCAGGTGGCGGTACCGGGGCAGATCCTCGGCAACGCGGAGCATGAACAGACCTACCTCATGAACCCGCGCGCGGGTAACCGCACCTCGTGGATGGGGGCACGCAACCCCATCTTCCTGCCCAAGTCGCTCGAAGCAGGCGGCAAGATCGGCTTCGGCGCGATGGGTGGTCTTGGGTTCTATGCGTTCGACCTGTCCAACCCTGCCCGTCCGAAGATGCTCGGCAACGTCAACACGCCGCCGAGCTACGCCGGCACCGAGTTCGACAATGCCGACGTAAGCCAGTACGAGCGCACGGGCTACGTGTTCACCAACGGCTATCCGATGAACCGGGATTGCTACGAGCCGTACAAGGACATCTTCGTCGTCGACGCGCGCGATCCCGCGCGCCTCAAGGTGGCGGCCAAGCTGCCGCGACCCGAGGTCCCGGCCGGCGCGCCCTTCACCAGCTTCTGCCAGCGCGGCGGCAACTTCGGGCCCAAGCGCGCCAACGCCATCGGTCAGCCCGGCGGCTGGCGCCAGGGCATCGTGCCGTACTCGTTCTATAACGCCGGCGTGCAGATCTATGACGTGAAGAACCCGGCGCAGCCCACCATCGCCGGCTACTTCATCCCGCCGCTGGCCGACGAGACGCAATTGCCGTCTTACACCCTGGGCAAGGGCGTGTTCGCGATCTACACGGAGTACGACCGCAACATCATCTGGGCCTTTACCGAAGACGGCGCCTACGCACTGTCGACGCCGTTGCTCGGCGAACCCGTGCTCGGCGCGCCGGCAAAGCCCTGGCCGCGACGCTAAGCATGTCGGCCCGCCATGCCTTGCGTGGGCCGGCGGGCCGGTCTTTCAGGCGACACGATGAATTGATGAAGTCGAAGATGAAGTCGAAGAAAGCGTTTGTTTTTGCGGTGTTCTCCACTTGGGCGGCCGTGCTCGGCCTGTTGAATCCGGCCGCGCACGCCGCCCCTTCTTCCAGTGAGGAAACCTGCCGCGCGTGTCACGCGCTCGATACGGTCAAGGTTGGGCCGCCATTCCGTGCGATTGCCTCGCGCTATCACGACGATGCCGACGCCGTCGACAAGCTGAAGCAGAGCCTGCTCCAGGGTAGCAGCGGGAAATGGGGCACGGCGCAGATGCCGCCCAATCCCATCACGCCCGCCGAAGCCACACGCTTCGCGCACTGGATCCTGCAGCTTGCGGCACCGGGCCAGCGCAACTAGTGGCAGCCGACGCGCCGGCTGCCACATGCGCGCCGGCGGCGTCGCGCT
This sequence comes from Cupriavidus metallidurans CH34, assembly GCF_000196015.1. NCBI lineage: Bacteria > Pseudomonadati > Pseudomonadota > Betaproteobacteria > Burkholderiales > Burkholderiaceae > Cupriavidus > Cupriavidus metallidurans. The sequence continues at coordinate 1,893,353 of NC_007974.2, forward strand.
CAGCCTGCCAGATCGACCGGATGGGCCGGCGCAGCGTGACGGAACCATCCGTCCAGATTACGCAGCAGCGCCTCGTGCTGGGCCACGCGCGTTTCGGGCGAACGGCCCGCCATGTGCGGCGTCAGGATGACCTGATCCATCTCGCGAAACGCCTCGGGCACCAGGGGCTCGGCTTCCAACACGTCGAGTGCGGCACCACCCAGCTCGCCGCGTCGCAGTGCCTGTACCAGCGCCTCGGTATCCACCACGCTGCCACGCGCCACGTTGACAAGCAGGCCGTCGGGACCCAGCGCGCGCAGTACCTCCGCGTCGACCAGATGCCGAGTGGCCGGACCGCCGGGACAGGTCAATGCCAACACATCGCTTGCGGCCGCCAGCGAACGCACGTCGCCATACGGCGTGCGGTTCGGCTGCAGAGCGCCACTGCGGCGCAGGTAGGCCACGCGCATGCCCACGGCCTCTGCCAGCGCGGCCAGACGCTGGCCGATATTGCCAAGCCCGACGATGCCCAGGGTCTTGCCGCGCACGCCCGGCCGCGGCGCGCGCAGCGCATCCCATTGCCCCGCCTTCAGGCCGCGATCGAGCATCGCAATGCCGCGCGACCACGCCAGCATCATCGCCAGCGCGTGGTCCGCCACGACCTGGCTATTGGTATCCGGCGCATGGCACACGCGCACGCCACGCATCCGCGCCGCATCCCGTTCGATGTTCTCGTAGCCGGCCCCAAAGCTCGCGACCAGTTCCAGCGCCGGCAATGCGGCCATCTCGGCCCCGGTCAGTCCCGTGGAACCATTGGTCAGCACTGCGCGCGCCTGCACACGCTGCGCCTCGTCCACCGCTGTCCACGGCACGAACCGGTAACGCGGCGCATGCGCCCGCAGCCAGTCCTGATCCAGTGGCAGCCGCGTCAGCACGATCACCTCCCCTTCGTCTTTCATGCACGCCAGCGACATTGCCTCGCTCCCTTTGGCTCGTTGTTGATGGGTTCCGCGTCGATACACGGTACACGATGAAAAGTATCACTTACTCCTTGACATGTATACACATAGAAAATAAAGTATTCACAAACGCGGATGTGCATAAAACGAATCGGGAGACCGAATACGTGCTGCGCATACCAACTTTGTCCGACAACACCAAACAGGAGACATGGTGAATTGGTATAGCCTCGCCACTTTTGAACTTGCCGGTCGGCAGCAGCCCGGCCTGGTCGTTGAGAACACGCTCTATGCGCTGGCCGATGTGGGCCAGGCGTGCGGCATCGAGGCATCGCGCCTGCCGCAGGACCTGAATGCGGCACTGGCGGACTGGTCGCGCCATGCGCCGCTGCTGGCCGACGCCGCCGCACGTATTCCCGCATTGCGCGCGGCTGGCAAGCTCGCCGCGGTGGACGCCGCCGCCACCTATGCGGCGCCCTATCGGCCACGCCGGATCTTTGGCACCGCCTCAAACTTCTACGAGCACGCGGACGAGATGGGCACCAAGCTGGCTGCCCGCAGCGAAAGCCAGCCCTACATATTCATGAAGGCTGAAACCAGCGTGGTGGCCACCGGCACCACGGTGCTGATGCCGCCGGAAACCAAGAAACTCGACTGGGAAGTGGAGCTGGGCGTAGTGATTGGCCAGGCATGCCGCCATGTCAGCGTGGAGGACGCGCTGTCGGTGATCGCCGGCTATACCGTGTTCAACGACATCAGCGCGCGTGACCTGAACCGCCGCACCGACTATCCGTTCACGCACGACTGGTTCCGCGGCAAGAGCTTCGATACCTTCGGCCCGATGGGCCCGTGGCTTGTGCCCGCGACCTGCATTCCCAATCCGCAGAACCTGCGCATGACGCTGCATGTCAACGGCGAGGTCATGCAGAACGGCAACACCTCGCAAATGATCTTCTCGGTGGCCGAGCAGATCGCCTACCTGTCGCGTATTCTGACGCTGCAACCTGGCGACCTTATCGCCACGGGCACGCCGGACGGTGTGGGCATGGGGCGTGGACTCTTCCTGAAGCCTGGCGACAGCATGACGGCCTGGGTCGAGCAGATCGGCACGATCGAGAACCGCGTCGCGCTGGAACCGAACGCACGCTAGCCACGCGCCGGCCACAGCCCGCTTCGCCAGGCAAACCAGGCAGGAGACAATCACATGACCCCCATTCGAACCCGCAAGCTGGGCCACCTCGTCCTGATGGTGCGCGATCTCGAAGCATCGACGCGCTTCTATACCGAGGTCCTGGGACTTACGGTGTCGGACCGTATCGCCGACCAGATGGTTTTCCTGCGCGCCGGCGAGGACCACCACGACCTGGCACTTTCGCGGCTTCCGCCCGACGCGCCCGACCGCGACACCCCGCCCAGCTACACACGGCCAGGGCTCGAGCATTTCTCGTACTACGTGGAATCGCTCGATGAAATGCAGCGCGCAGTCGAGGTGGCACGCAGCCACGGCGTCACCATCGAGCGTGGCATCGGGCAGCACGGACCCGGCGGCAATTGGTTCTTGGTCTTCAAGGATCCCGATGGCAACAACGTCGAGATCTATACGGAGATGCAGCAGATTCCCACCGGCAGCGAGCACACCGCGCAGACGTGGGAGCGAAACCTGGAATCGTTTGACCGCCATCGCCTTGCACACTTCGTGGTGCCGCCGGCGCCGGGCCTGCTCGCGGCCAAGCAGCGCAGCGAGCAGCGGCCAGCCCCGGCAGAGGACGACGATGCCGGCAAGGACACCGGCGGTGGAGCGGGCGCATGAACGGGAGCGCCATGCCGGTGGCATCGGCGTTCCCGGGACTCTCGTCCTCGCAGGCCAGCGCCATGCTGGCCCTTGGACCACGCTGGACCGATGACATCCAGGCCAACCGGCGGCAGGTATGCACGATCTACGACAGCGTGCATGCGGCACAGCCTGCCGACGGCATCCGCAGCCACGCCAACATTGCCTACGGTACGCACGCACGGCAACGGCTCGATCTCTATCTGCCGGAGGGCAGCGCCGCCGGCGATGACCGGCCAGTGGTGGTCTTCGTCCACGGTGGCGCGTTCATACGTGGCGACAAGGATGCCAGCCCGCATATCTACGCCAACGTGCCACGCTGGTGCGCGCGGCAGGGCTACATCGGTGTCAACGTCGAGTACCGGCTGGCTCCGGAGGCGTCCTATCCCGCCGGCGCCGAGGATGTGGCCATGGCGCTGGCGTGGTTGCGTGCCCATGCACGCGCCCATGGCGGCGATCCAGGGCGCATCGTATTGATCGGCCACTCCGCGGGCGGAAGCCACGTCGCAAGCTGCCTCAGCGATCCGGCCTGCGGCGAGAACGGCTCTGGCGTGGCCGGTGCCGTGCTCGTCAGCGCACGCCTGCAGGCCGACACGCTGCCGGACAACCCCAACGCCAACGGCGTCGCCGCGTACTACGGCAGCGACCCGGCACTGCAACTAGCCCACGCGCCGATGCCCTTCGCGGGGCGCCTGCGTGTGCCGTTGATGGTGGCCTTCGCGGAGTTCGAGAATCCCTACCTGGATCTGTACGCGCTGCAGTACGCGGCGCGCGTACGCGAGGCGCAGGGACGCAGCCCGCGCGTGGTGCAGGTGGCACGCCACAACCATACGTCGATCGTCGCCCACCTCGGCACGGCCGACACCACACTCAGCCAAACCCTGAGCGAGTTTCTGGAGACGGTCACGCGGATAACCACGTAGCTCTCAACCCACCGACCCTACCGCCCCTACCAGACAAGCATCAAAGAAAAAAACAGGAGACAAAGTCATGCCCACCCAACAACTACGGGGCGTGTTCACCCCCGTCGTCACCCCGTTTCATGAAGACCTGTCGATCAACCTGCCCGCTTTCGTCGCGCACTGCAAGCGGTTGATCGCCGATGGCGCCGGTATCGCCATCTCGGGCACCAACAGCGAAGCCTGCTCGGAAACGTTCGAGGAACGCATCGCGCTCGTCGACGCCGCCATCGATGCGGGAATCCCCGGCGAGCGCGTGCTGGTGGGAACCGGTTGTTGCGCGATCGACGATGCCGTGGTGCTGACGCGCCACGCCATCGAACGTGGTTGCGCGGGTGTGCTGGTGCTGCCACCGTTCTTCTTCAAGAACGTGAGCGAAGACGGTGTCTTCGCCTACTACAGCGAACTGATCGCGCGCGTCAACGATCCCGCCCTGCGCATCGTGCTGTACCACATCCCTGCGATGTCTGGCGTGCCCATCTCGCTGTCGCTGATCGAGCGCCTCGTGCAGGCATTCCCAACGCATATCGTGGGCATCAAGGACAGCAGCGGCAACTGGGACAACCTCGTGGCCATGCTCGAGCGTTTCCCGTCGCTCTCCATTTTTCCGGCCTCGGAACTGCTGATGCTGCGCAGTCTGTCGCTGGGTGCCGCCGGCTGCATCTCCGCCACCAACAACATCAATGCGCGCGCCATCGCACAGGCATTCGCCGACGCGGCCGATGCAGCGCGCCTGCAGCCAGCGATCGCCGCGGTGCGCAGCACGGTGGAGCGATTCCCGATGGTGGCCGCCGTCAAGCACACGCTGGCGCAGCAGACCAGCGACCCCAGCTGGCGTCACGTGCGCCCACCCCTTGTGCCGCTGGCGGCGGATGCCTCCACCGAGTTGCTGCAGGCACTGGCCGGCATTCCCGCCATGGAGGCGCGCGCATGAATCCGCCGCCACTTGCGGCGTACTCGCCTGCGCGCCGGGCCGGTGGCCATGTCCACCTGGCCGGCATGAGCCCGCGCACGCACGATGGATGCGCGGGCGTGTCGACCGGCGCCAACGGCGAGCGTGTCTATGACCTCGCCGCGCAGACCGAGTGCGTGCTCGACAAGATCGATCGTGCCTTACAGGCGGAAGGACTCGAACTGGTCAACTGCGTGACGATGACTTGCTATCTGGTCGACATGCGCGACTACGCCGCATTCAATGCGGCCTACGATGCCATCTGCATGCGCCGCTTTTCCAGCGCGGGCCAGCCCTTGCCGGCGCGTACTTGTGTGGCTGTGGCCGCGCTGCCGCACCCTGACATGCGCGTGGAGATCACCGCGACGGCCTGGGGGCCGGACACGCCGGACAGCCCAAGCAACGCACGGGGTGCCGCATGAGTGCGCCAGTCGCATCCGATGTGCTCGACACCCTGTTCCTGACGGCCCGCAGCCACAACGGCTGGCTCGACGGGGACGTCTCCGACGCCACATTGACCCGGCTCTATGCACTCGTCAGCCAGGGGCCGACCAGCGCCAACTGCAGCCCGATGCGCCTGGTCTTCGTGCGCTCCGACGCCGCCAGGGCAAGGCTCCTGCCTACCCTCGCGCCAGCGAATGTCGACAAGGTCAGGCACGCCCCAGTCACCGCCATCGTGGCCTACGACACGGCGTTCCACGCGTTCGGCGAAACCTTGTTCCCGCACCGTCCCGCCATGTTCGACACGTTCGCAGCGGACCCCGCACTGGCTGCGGAAACGGCGATGCGCAACGGCTCGATGCAGGGCGGCTACCTGATTCTGGCGGCGCGCGCGCTCGGCCTGGACTGCGGCCCGCTCTCCGGCTTCAATGCGGACGCGGTGAACCGCGCCTTCTTTCCCGACGGGCGCTGGCGTGTCAACTTCCTGTGCAACCTTGGCAAGGGAGACCCGGCGCGACTGTTCGCAAAGCTGCCGCGATTACCCTTCGATCAGGCCTGCCGCATCGAGTAGCACTGCCGGCCGCAACCCATCACAATATCCCCCTGCGCACAGAGCCAGAAGGCCGGTGCAGGAGAACTGGAGGAGACCATGAACATTTCCCAGCTGCGCGCCCGCCTGCGCGCCATCACCCGCGGGGCCGCGCTGGCGCTGTGCGCGCTCGCTGCCGCCCCCGGCCATGCCCAGGAGCCCTGGCCATCGCGGCCGGTCACCATTGTCGTGCCCTTTGCGCCGGGCGGTAATACCGACATGATCACGCGCCTGATGGCCGAGCGCCTGACCAAGGCGTTCGGCAAGCCATTCGTCGTGGACAATCGCGGCGGTGCGGCGGGCCTGATCGCGGCCGAGTACGTCGCGCGCGCGCCCGCCGACGGCTACGTGCTGTTCATGTCCACGCTGACGCAGATCGTCACCGCGCCAATGACCAACAAGATCCGCTACGATCCGGTGCGTGACTTCGTACCCATCATCAACGTCGGCGGCAATCCTTTCGTGCTGACGGCCAGTACGCGCAACAACTTCAAGTCGCTCGACGACCTGGTGCGCTATGGCAAGGCCCACCCCGGCGCACTCAATGTCGGACATGCCGGCAATGGCGGCCTGACGCAACTCTCCGCACTGCTGTTCCTGAACCGGGCCGGCATCCAGGCCACCATGGTTCCGTATCGCGGCGGCGCGCCAGCGCTTGCCGATGTGCTCGCCGGCCAGATCGACTTGTACAGCGCCAGCGTGTCGGAAGTCATGCCCTACAACGGTACCGGCAAGGTGTCCCTGCTGGCCGTCTCCAGCGACAAGCGCCTGCCAGTGCTGCCAAACGTCCCCACCATCGCCGAGACCTTCCCGGGCCATGAGGTGGATACGTGGAACGGGCTGGTGGGGCCGGCAAAGATGCCTCCGGAAATCGTCGACCGCATCGCCGCCGAATCGAAGAAGATCATCGCCGAGCCGGAGTTCCGCGCGCGCCTTGAGAAAGCCGGCATCATCCCCTTGGGAGAGACCCGCGACGCCTTTGCCCAGCGCATCCAGAAGGATCGCGCGAAGTGGAAACCCGTCGTCGAGGCGGCTGGCATCCAGCCCGAGTAAGGCTGGGCCGCAGGTATTCCGACCCGGAATAGACAACGGCGAAGGATTCAATTTCCAGCGATGTGACCGCTGCCTACACTGCGTCTCAGACCATCGCCGGAGACTGCACCGTGTCGCTCCCTTCCGCTCTCTATCGGAACTACGTGGATGGCCGCTTCGAGGAAGCGGCCAATCTTTTTCCCAATCTCTCACCGGTCGACGGCAGCATCGTCGGCCACGTCTGCGAAGCCGACGCCAGCCAGGTGGATCGCGCGGTGCAAGCCGCACGCGCCGCAATGGAGGGCCCCTGGGGCAACACCAGCGCCGCCGAGCGCGCCCGGGTGTTGCATGCCGTTGCCGACGGCATCGAACGGCGCTTCGATGAATTCGTCGCCGCCGAGGTGGCCGATACCGGGCGTACCGAGCAACAGGCGCGCGCGCTCGACATCCGCCGCGGCGTGCTGAACTTCCGCACGTTCGCGGACCTGGCCAGCCAGGCGGGCGGCGACTACTTCGACATGAGGACGGCCGAAGGCGACGTCTTCAGCTACACCGTACGCAAACCCCACGGCGTCGTCGGCATCATCTCTCCGTGGAACCTGCCCATGCTGCTGATGACGTGGAAGGTTGCCCCCGCGCTGGCCTGCGGCAACGCCGTCGTCGTCAAGCCATCGGAGGAGACCCCCGGTAGCGCCACGTTGCTGGCCGAGGTCATGCATGAGGCCGGCGTGCCGGCGGGTGTATTCAATCTCGTACACGGCTTCGGCGGCGGCTCGGCAGGCGAGTTCCTGTCGCGGCATCCGGGCATCGACGCCCTCACCTTTACGGGTGAATCTCGCACCGGCAGCACCATCATGAAAGCGGTGGCTGACGGCGTGAAGGAAATCTCCTTCGAACTGGGCGGCAAGAACGCCGCCGTGGTCTTCGCCGACTGCGATTTCGACAAGGCCGTGGCGGGCGTGATGCGGTCCAGCTTCACCAACACCGGGCAGGTATGCCTGTGCTCCGAGCGCGTCTACGTGGAGCGGCCAATCTTCGAACGCTTTGTGGCGGCGATGAAGGCGCGCGCGGAAGCCTTGCGCATCGGCTACCCAACGGTGGAGGGCGTGGAGATGGGTTCACTGATCTCCCGCAATCACCGCGACAAGGTGCTGTCCTATTACGCGCTGGCGCGGGAGGAAGGCGCGACTGTCGTCACCGGTGGCGGCGTGCCGCATTTTGGCGACGCACGCGACAACGGCGCCTATGTGCAGCCCACCATCTGGACCGGCTTGCCTGACTCGGCACGCTGCATTCAGGAGGAGATCTTCGGACCGGTCTGCCATATCGCGCCGTTCGACACCGACGCCGAGGTGGTGAAGCGCGTCAACGATTCGCGCTATGGACTCGCCGCCTCGGTGTGGACCCGGGACCTCGCGCGCGCGCACCGCGTCACACGGCAGTTCGACGTCGGCATCGTCTGGGTCAACACCTGGTTCCTGCGCGATCTGCGCACGCCATTTGGCGGCACCCGGCTGTCCGGTATCGGCCGCGAGGGTGGACGCCATTCGCTCGACTTCTATTCCTCCCTGACCACCATCTGCGTCAATCCCTGACGCCATTGCGAGAGACCGCATGCTGAACCCCGAACTCATCCAGGTTGCGGACCAACTCCGGTTCGCCTCCGAGCATGGCCAGCCTTGCCCGCCGGTGCGCGATGCCATCGCGCGGGCCGCCAGCGCCGGCGCCGATCCACTTGCGCTGGCCTACGCCGTCCAGCAGCGCAACACCGAGCACGCACTCGCCGCCGGCCGCCGGCTGGTTGGCCGCAAGATCGGCCTGACATCCGTCGCCGTACAACGGCAACTGGGCGTGGACCAGCCAGATTTCGGCATGCTCTTTGCCGACATGGTGCGCCAGGACGGTGAAGAGATCGACTGGGGCGATGTCCTGCAGCCCAAGGTCGAAACCGAGATCGCGCTGGTGCTGGAGCATGACCTGCCGCACGCCGCGCACACCGTCGCCGACGTGATCCGGGCAACCGCCTTCGCGCTGCCCGCCATCGAGATCGTTGGCAGCCGGATCGCCAACTGGGATATCCGGCTGACGGACACCATTGCCGACAATGCCTCGTCCGGCCTCTATGTGCTGGGCACGCGGCCCGTTTCGCTCGCCGCGCTGGATCTCCCGCATTGCGGCATGGTCATGGAACTGGCCGGCGAACCGGTCTCAGTGGGCAGCGGCGCGGCCTGTCTTGGCAATCCGTTGAATGCCGCCGTCTGGCTCGCCAACACAATGAGCCGCGTTGGCGCACCGCTGCGCGCCGGCGACACCATCCTTACCGGCGCGCTCGGCCCCATGGTCGCCGTGCAGCCGGGCAATGTCTTTACCGCCAGCATCGAGGGCCTGGGTAGCGTGACCGCGTCGTTCCAGGCCGTCAGACAAGGAGACGCCTGAGATGAAACCCTGCAAGGTAGCCATCATCGGTTCCGGCAACATCGGCACCGACCTGATGATCAAGATCCTGCGCCACGGCAAGCATGTCGAGATGGGCGCCATGGTGGGGATCGATCCCACCTCGGAAGGCCTGGCGCGCGCGACACGCCTCGGCGTGCCGGTCACCGCCGCCGGCATCGACGGCCTGCTGGCCATGCCGGAGTTCGGTGAGATCCGCATCGCCTTCGATGCCACCAGCGCCGGCGCGCACGCCCGCCACAACGCCACGCTGCAGGCGCACAACGTGCGCGTGATCGATCTGACACCAGCTGCCATCGGCCCCTACGTGGTGCCCAGCGTCAATGCCGGCGAACATCTTGATGCGCCGAACCTCAACATGGTCACCTGCGGCGGCCAGGCCACCATTCCCATCGTGGCAGCCGTGGCCAGCGTGACGCCGGTCCACTATGCGGAGATCGTGGCCTCGATCGCGAGCAAGTCCGCCGGCCCCGGCACGCGCGACAACATCGACGAGTTCACGGAAACGACCTCCCGCGCCATCGAATCAGTGGGCGGCGCCAGGCGCGGCAAGGCCATCATCGTTCTCAACCCGGCCGAGCCGCCGCTGATCATGCGCGACACCGTGTGCTGCCTGATCGACGAAGCCGACACCGCGGCGATCGAAGCCGCGGTGCACGCGATGGTGGAACGCATGCAGGGCTATGTGCCCGGATACCGGCTCAAACAGCGTGTGCAGTTCGACCGCATCGACACACCGGTGAATGTGCCCGGCCTCGGACCGACGACCGGCCTGAAGGTCACGGTCTTCCTGGAAGTGGAAGGCGCCGCGCACTACCTGCCCGCCTATGCAGGCAATCTGGACATCATGACGAGCGCCGCGCTCGCATGCGCCGAACGCGTCGCACAGGCATTGGGCAATCATCATGCCCTGTCGGCAGCAAGCTAAGGAGCCGGTCATGACCGACAAGAAACTTTATATCTCCGATGTGACCCTGCGTGATGGTAGCCACGCGATCCGTCACCAGTACTCGGTTCCGCAGGTGCGTGCCATCGCACGCGCGCTCGATGCGGCAGGCGTGGACTCGATCGAGGTGGCGCACGGCGACGGCCTGGCTGGCTCCAGCTTCAACTACGGATTCGGCGCCCACACCGACGTGGAATGGATCGCGGCAGTGGCGGAGTCCGTGCAGCGCGCAGCGGTGGCCACGCTGCTGCTGCCGGGCATCGGTACCGTGCACGACTTGCGCGAAGCCTACGCCGCCGGCGCACGCGTGGTCAGGGTGGCCACGCACTGCACCGAGGCCGACACGGCGCGGCAGCATATCGAGACCGCGCGGTCGATGGGGATGAATGTCGCCGGCTTCCTGATGATGAGCCACATGATCCCGCCCGACAGGCTGGCCGGCCAGGCAAAGCTGATGGAAAGTTACGGCGCGCATTGTGTCTACGTGGTGGACTCCGGCGGCGCCTTGACCATGGACGGCGTGCGCGCGCGCTTTCGTGCGTTCAAAGACGTGCTCGATCCAAAGACTGAGACCGGCATGCACGCGCACCACAACCTCAGCCTGGGCGTTGCCAACAGCATCGTCGCGGTTGAGGAAGGTTGCGACCGCATCGATGCGAGCCTGGCCGGCATGGGCGCGGGCGCGGGCAATGCGCCGCTGGAGGTCTTTATTGCCGCTGCCGAACGCATGGGATGGCACCACGGCTGCGATCTCTACCAGTTGATGGACGCCGCCGACGACATCGTGCGCCCGCTGCAGGATCGCCCCGTGCGCGTGGACCGCGAAACGCTGGCGCTCGGCTACGCCGGCGTGTATTCGAGCTTCCTGCGCCACGCGGAGAGCGCGGCCGGCAAGTACGGCCTGAAGACCGTCGATATCCTGGTCGAGCTGGGACGCCGCCGCATGGTGGGCGGGCAGGAAGACATGATCGTCGATGTGGCGCTCGACCTGCAGCGGTCGGGCGGCGCGAAGAGCAGGGAGGCAGCATGAGCCATCACGCCGCCATTGCAGGCGCCCTGGACGCTGCCGCGCGCGACGCCGCGGCGATCGGCCAGTTCAGCGCGGCCTCGCCGTTCACGATTGACGAGGCCTACGGCATCCAGGCCATGTCGATCGAACACCGCTGCCAGCGCGGCGAACGCCGCGTCGGCATCAAGCTGGGTTTCACCAGCCGCGCCAAGATGGTCCAGATGGGCGTGGATAGCCTGATCTGGGGATGGCTGACCGACGCCATGATCGAGGAAGACGGCGGCCGCGTGGATCTGGAACGCTATATCCATCCGCGCGCCGAACCGGAGGTCTGCTTTCTGACCCGCCGCGACATCACTGGCCCGCTGACCCTGCTGGAGAGTGTCGACTACCTGGAGGCCGTGGCGCCGGCGATCGAGATCATCGACTCGCGCTACCGCGATTTCCGCTTCACGCTGGAAGATGTCGTGGCCGACAACTGCTCGTCGGCGGGACTGGTCGTCGGCCCGTGGTCGCGCAATGTTGATGTACTGGCCAATCTCGGCGTGGTGCTGCGCATCGACGGCCGCACCAGGCAAACGGGTTCGACCGCCGCCATTCTCGGACATCCGCTGCGCAGCCTCGTACAGGCATCGCACGTGCTGACGCGCGCCGGCGCAGTGCTGCCAGCCGGCAGCCTGATCATGGCGGGAGCGGCCACGGCTGCGGAAGCGTTCGTGCGCGGCAACCATGTTTCGGCAACGATAGGCGCGCTTGGCCGCGCTTCTTTCCTGGCGGCATGACGCCATGCCTGCCCGGCTACCGGGCAGGCCTTCACAACGAAAAGAGCAAACATGCAGGCAAACTCCGCTTCATCAGTGGTGGCCGGAAAGGCCACGCCACGCGGCACCTTTCCCCATGTGCGTCGCGCTGGAGACTTCCTGTTCGTCTCGGGCACCAGCTCCCGCCGCGCCGACAATACCTTCGAGGGCGTCGAGGTGGATGCCATGGGTACGACCGCACTGGATATCCGCCGGCAAACCCGCGCTGTGATCGAGAACATTCGGGACATCCTGCGCAGCGTGGGCGCGGACCTGGAGGACGTGGTGGAAATCACCAGCTTCCTGGTGGATATGAACGACTTCGGTGGCTACAACGCGGTGTATGCCGAGTACTTCGGCTACGAAGGACCGACCCGCACGACCGTGGCCGTGCACCAGCTTCCGCATCCCCACCTGCGCATCGAGATCAAAGCGATCGCCTACCGTCCGCTCACGTCCCAGGCAACATGAAGAAAATCGATATGCATGCCCACTTCTTTCCGCGCATCACGCGGGAAGAAGCCGCCGCGCTGGACGCGGACAACGCGCCATGGCTCGCCGTCGACAGCGATGGCGAATCGGGCCACATCATGGCCGGCGACAGACGTTTCCGGCCCGTCTATCGCGCGCTATGGGACCCCGCGCTGCGCATCGAGGAAATGGACCGCAACGGACTGGACATGCAGATCGTCTGCGCCACGCCGATCATGTTCGGTTATGGATACGACGCCAGCGCCGCAGCCACGTGGGCGCGCCGGATGAACGACCTCGCGCTCGAGCATTGCGCCTATCGCCCGCAGCGCCTGAAGGCGCTGGCACAGGTGCCGCTGCAGGACCTGGACCTGGCGTGCATCGAAGCCTCACGCGCCAGGGAGTCCGGCCACGTTGGCGTGCAAATCGGCAATCACCTGGGTCCGCACGACCTGGATGACGAGCGCCTGGTCAGGTTCCTGGTGCATTGCGCGAACAACGATATTCCGGTGCTGGTGCATCCATGGGACATGATGACCGACGGGCGCATGAAAAAATGGATGCTGCCGTGGCTGGTATCGATGCCGGCGGAAACGCAACTCGGCATCCTCTCGTTGATCCTGTCCGGCGCGTTTGAGCGGATTCCGGAAACGCTGAAGCTCTGCTTCGCCCACGGCGGTGGTGGTTTTGCCTTCCTGCTGGGTCGCGCGGAGAACGCCTGGCATTGCCGGGACATCGTGCGGCAGGACTGTCCCCAGCCGCCCTCCCACTATCTGAAGCGGTTCTCCGTGGACAGCGCGGTATTCGACGATCGTTCGCTACGTCTGCTGGTGGAAGTCATGGGTGCCGACCACGTGATGCTGGGCTCGGACTACCCGTTTCCGCTCGGTGAACAGGAAATCGGCAAGCTGGTCGCCAACAGCCCCAACCTCGATGAAACGGACCGGGCGCGGATTCTGGCAGGCAATGCCATGCGCTTCTTCGGTCTGACAGGCTGAGGACCCCGCTGCACATCGGTGCTCCGCCGCTGTATCGGACAGCGGCGGACTTGGATGCCGCCTCGCCCGGTATCAGCCCGCGCTTTTCGCGCCGCCGCCCTGCTTCGACTGGATCAGTTCCATCACATGCAGGGTGAGCCGCGTGGTGTGGCTGCGCATCGCCAGATAGGCCTGCTCGGGATGGCCGCCCAGCACTGCCTCCACGATCTGCTGGTGCTCGCGGTGCGAAACCTCGAAGCGGCGCTCGACGCCCGACTGCGCCGCGCGGAACGGCGCCAGCCGCTCGCGCAGGCTTTCCACCGCAGCTACCAGGGTCGCATTCTGGGTGCCTTGGCAGATCAGTTGATGAAAGCGATGGTTCAGGGTCAGGTAAGCGTCACTGTCGTGTTTCTCCGCAGCGGAGATGGCCTCTTCGTGCAGGAGTTCCAGCTGCCGGCGCTGCATCGCGCTCATACGCTGCGTGGCAATGCGGCAGCACAGCGACTCCAGTTCGCACAGTGCCTCGAGCATATCGGCGAGTTGCTCGGGGCTGGTGTTGATCACCACCCCGCCGCGACGCGGCACCAGTTCTATCAGGCCGCGTGCATCGAGCAGCCGCAGCGCCTCGCGCACTGGCGTGCGCGATACCTGGAAACGCTCGGCCAGCGCAGGCTCCTCGAGCTTCGCGCCGGGCGGCAGCGCGCCCGAGATGATCTCGTCGGCAAGTTGCTGGCCAATTTGGGAAGCGATGGTGGTCACGGTGTCCTCAGGTCTGGTACGCGCTGGATGCGACGCAATTATACGCGATGAAGACTGGTTATTTTTATTTACCCATGTGAGTACTTTTTTCTTCTATTGAACACACTTTGTGTGTAGTGTATACACGTACGTCGAATCGAGCCCGGGCGTTCAACCTGAGTCCGCAACGACGACAACACACTGACCACAAAGAGGAGCACACCCATGAGCAGCAAACTGCGCCATATCGCCTTGTCCGTCCCGGACCCCTGGGCCGCGGCCGAGTTCTATCAGCAGGCCTTTGGCTTCCGCAAAGTCGGCGAGACGGATTCGTCGCTGGCACGCGGCGTCTATCTGACTGACGGCACGATCAGCATCGCCCTGCTGAACTACAAGAGCGACCACGCTGCCGGCGAAGACCGCGGCAAGGACTTCGTCGGGCTCCATCACATCGGCGTGTGGGTCGACGACATCGTCGAGGCACGCAAGACCGTGGAAGCAGCCGGCGGCCGCTATTACATGGGCGAAGTCCCCGTGAAGGGCAACATCTTCTACGAGGTGAAGTACCGCGACCCGAACGGCATCATCATCGACCTGACCGACCACGGCTGGGGCGGCGCCTCCAAGGAAGCAAACGGCGGCGACGAGGGTCCGGCCCTGCGCAATCCCGACCTGAAGGCCGACCGCAGCGGCATCTGACGGGCCCCCACGCGCCGCCGGCGCCCTGGTCGGGGAGACACGGGCACCCGGCGCGCGCCAGCCCTGCCCTGCATCCGTGCGAACGCACGGCGCGCAGGGTTGCGCGTCGTGGCCATCAACTCGGCCATCAACTCGGCCATCAAGGCATCCCCCGACCCCGATGCGCGGTCGCCGCTTTGCTCAGCCGGTTCTGCAAGATTTCCTCGCTTGCCTCGCGTGCGTATCGAAGGCCGCATGGAATCTACGTCATGAAACACCTCGTTCCGAGGCTGGCAAGCATGACGTCGCCCGGGCCGGCCGATGCTGGCGCCCTATCGCATTCGTATCCCGTCTCGCAGTTGATGGGTCAGGTCCGGTGTCCGAGATCGGCCATTTTCGGCCGTTTGCTCTCACGGTCATACGGTCATACAAGCGACCGGTCCGATCCAGCAACGGACCTTCGTGCTCGGATTGTGTTCTGCTGGTCGCCGGCCATAGCTGTCGCCTACCGTCCGAACTCTCCAAAACGCAAGCTGATTTCCAGCGGACAGGCTACGGTCACATCGATCAGTAATGCATGGGCGTGGGCGCTGGGACGGTACAGTTACCGTTCGGGCGGATCTTGCTAAAGACCGCAGCGTTGTTTCCTGTTTGCTCAGTCCGCTGGCCGTCTTCGCACGGAGGAAGGAACATGGCTCGCAGGCACTGCCATATCTTCCTCGACGAAACGGAGCAAAGCCTCGGCCAGTGCCTCTCGCGGATACGCGTTTTGCGTGACGAACAACGATCCGACCGTGTCATGCGTACGTGCGATGGGCACGGCGAGCGCCCAATGGTCAGCGTTGACATAGCCAAGAAGCGTACTCCCGGGCACGATCTGGTCATAGAAAATCATCTGGCTGTCGTTGCGCGCGTCGATGCGGGACAGCTTGTTGTAGCTCGATCTGAGAATCGACGAAATGCGCTCCGGTTGCGGGAACGTGACGATCGAGTAGATGGGCAGATCGTATGGCAGAGGGTTCTGTGCAAGCCATGCTTTGCGTGTCTGAGGCCGCAAGCTCTCCACCGCACCGCCATCTCCCGACGAGCACGTCGCACCCGGGAAGTGCCGCAGCAAGTCGGCCTGATACTGCTCGGCATCATTGGCGAGTGGCGACCCACCGACGGCGCCGGCCGCGCTAACCACGGCGGCCACACGGCTGCGGATCTCTGGGTACGTGACGACGGCCTCGAGGATATCGGGTGCGCCCTTTGAATAGCCCATCAATACAATGCGCGGTTCGTTGACCGCGAGCGACATGTCCATGATCGCGTCACGGATCTGACGGGCGTTGTTCGTCGAACTCGAAAGCGCGTCGACGGTGATCATCGTCGCGTCATAGCCGAATTCGCGCAAATGGGTTACGACAGTTCCCGGTGGATCCAGCCATGGCTTAAAACATTCGTACCCGATGCCTGCCACAACTGCTGCGATGAGATGCCGTTTCGATGGACCGAGATCGACAGGCTTGCCGGTGCCAGCAGGTTCGCTGCCCACACGGGTCAGTGCCTCGTCGCAAGGACGGTAATCGGGAAGGGCTGAGCCACGGGTCTGGAGCACAGCACAATAGATTTCGCGAAAGCGCCCCCGCTTGTCCGTCACTCCGGCGAGGGGCGCCGGCACCAGCACGAGCGGAGGCGTATCAGTCGAATAGGGGACGATCGGCTTCGATGCACATGCACCGAGCACGAGGCTCGCCACGAGCGCCGTCGAGCACGCGAAGCTCGCCAACCATGCACGGATCACGCGGAACGCCGGCGTCGCACCGTCGGCTTGTGATTCAGTGCTCAGCGTGTCGAGCTGCATCGTCGCTCTCCTCGCTTTGGAAACGCTCTCGCTGCTCAAGATAGGGCACCCAGTCAAGAAACTGCACATCCGAAACGCTGAGCGGACGGGTCACGAAAAACAGAACCGCACGTAACCCGTCGGTGTGGTAAGTCGCATTGCCCAGTGTCGTCCGCGGATAATGCAGCGAAGCAGCACCGACGCCATACACGAAGCCGAGCTTCTCGAGGCCGCCCGAATACATCATGTCCTGGACAAACAGATTTCTGGCCTCATCGACGTCACTTTGCAAGAGCACGGATTGATCGTCGGTACGTGCGAAACGCCCGCCAACGGGGCGTCCAACTTGGGCGACGAAGACAGGCTGCCCCTGAAATCGAATGGGCGTGAGCCATCCGCGTATCCATATCGCAGGTGCGCCGGCCTGTGCCTGCTTGCGCGTGACTACGTCCGGTTGACGGTCTAACACCCGCTGAGGGAGGTCGGACTGGCGCAGATCGCGCCGGTAGTTTCGACGCACTGCCGCAGCGCTGATGTCGTCGATCTCGCCGACAATCACCGCGTTCAATGGATCGCCCTGACCGGTGCCGCTTGCATCCGTGGCGCAGGCTGGCAGCGTCTCGAGTGCGGCCCGCAGCGACGCCAGGTCGGTGTAGTTCTGGATGTCGGCTTCGGGGTAGCGGAATATGAGCAGCGACCGCGATGCGGCCATAGAGCGTTCGTCGTCTGGCACCTGCAGATACAGCGTGAACGGTATCAAGGTATTGCTGCCGAAGAAATCGATATTGACGAACTTTGTGATGTAGTCGGGATTGGTGAACAGCAGGCCGGCGCGGGTCTGCCCGGGCTGGATGGGGTTCCTGAACCCAAGACCGTTGAAGTAAGCGTCGATGCGCCGGTTAATCGTCCCGCCAAGCAGGGTGTGCAACGACCATGCCACCTCGAGCGGCGAGAAGTAGTCCGGGTCGGTGCCCGAACGCAGCAGCCACAGCGGTTGGGCCGTCCCGTTATGGATCTCCACCCATACCGGCTGCACGCGCATCCTCGTCACGTCGGCACCTAGCATGCGCTTGCTATCCTCCTTGCCGAGTACGGTCGCACTGACACGCACGTCGCGGCTGGTCGCGCTGATGGCGCGCTCGCGCAGCGGACCGTCGCCGGCATCGGTGGGCGGCTGCCATGTTGCGCACGCACCGAGCGCAAGCAGCAGAGCGCTGGATGCACCGCGTCGCAACAAGACGCACAGGCGCCCGGACGCACTCATGGCTTCGCTCCGGGCTTGATTTCAGTGTTTGTTGTCGAAGTTGGATACTTGAGCAAGTCTTCCATGTTCCACGGAAACAGGCTGATTCCCGAGAGCAATGTCGGCGCGCGGTCGAACACCAGTACGACACGGTATCCATTCGTGTAGTAGGGGTCAGTCGTCAGATTTTCGCGCGGCGCGTCCGGCCGTGCGCCGCCAACGCCCCCGACGAATCCGACCTTGACGAGATTCTGCGAATACCCCATGTCCTCCGTGAGCGCCGCGCGGGCTTCGTCGACGTCAGGGTCGATCTTGTGGGTGACAAGCGTTGGCGAGTGAGTCGTAAGACGGACGCCGATGTCACGGCTAATCTGGCCTATCCAGACGGGCTTGCCCTGGTAGCGCATTGGAGTCAGCCAGAGTCGCAGATGGTTGCGCTGGTGGATGGTATCCCGCGCCTTCTGCAATGCGAGATCCTGCGGGCGCCCGAAGACATACAGATCGCTTACGGGCGCGTTGGCATAGCGCTCGCCAGACAGGGCCGACGTGATCATCTTCATGATCGCGCCTGACCACTTCTGCTCGGCCGGTTGCCAGCCCCGGCGCACGAGCGCGGGAAACGCGTCGTCCAGCCCGCCCACGATCACCAGATTGAGCGGATCACCATTCATCGAACCGTCTTCGTTGGTCGAGCAGCAAGGCAGCGCTTCGAGCACCGCACGAAATGCGTCGTCGTCCGTGTAGTCCACGATTTTGTCGGGCGGATAGACGTCGCGCAGAAAAACTTCACTGGCCTTGTAGTCGGCCCGGAAGCCTGGGACTGGTATCAGGATCGAGAATGTCGTTGCGCGACTACTCGCGACCAGGTCCAGTTGAACGAGCTTGACAGCCGCGTTCAGGTTGGTGAGCACAAAGCCCGAGACCGTCTTCCCCGGTGGGATGGAATTGTGAAAAGCGAGCGCGCCAAAGCGCGCCTCGAGCCTGGCTGCGACATCTTGCGACGCGCCGTCAGCGAACGCTTCGGCCCCTTCAGATGCGGGAAGGAAGTTCGGGTCCATGCCTGGCGACAGCAGGAAGTAATTGCGATCGTCGTTGTTCTGCACCTCGACCCATACCGGCTGAATCTTCTTCTTTGCCAGAGGGACACCATACACGGCGGCGCTTTCCTCTGCGGAAAGAACGGCTGCCGATACACGCAATGCGCCCTGGACGCGAGTCACCGCGCGGCTGCGGTAATCACTTCCTGATACATCGGCAGGTGGGACGGCACAGCCAGCGATCGAGCAGGCGATGATCACGACAGCCAAAATGTGCGTCTCGATGCATTTCATCATGGCCTCTCGCGAGTATGGCCGGCGCTTGTAACGCACACTCCCGGTTGCATCGCGTTTCTGCGGGCCCGCGTGAGTCGCTCAAATGGCACTTCACGTGATGAGAAATAATTATAGGTCGCCGACGGTCCGCCTGAAGGTCTTGTGTGCCTTCGCCGCCAGATTCGCGGTGGCGGCGGTGCTGAGTGCAGGCGCGATTGGCGGTTACCTCTCGACAACTACGCGGAGAAGTACCAAGCCGTACTGCTGCAATATCTTCCGGGCTCGACCTGCACATCGGGTGATGGTTGGGCCGTGCATAGCCTAGGACTGACGACCCGCAAAGCGTGGCTCGCTCGCGCAGCACCCGCTTCCGGGCGAACTGCATTACTACTCGATCATAAGATTCCCTGAGTCGGAACGCATCTCGTCTATCCTGAAAACGAGCTACAGCAAGCTCTCGCGCGTTGACTCCGACTGTTTTTGTCGCAGCAGCATAATTGAAAAGACGTGGGCAGAAGTGTGACGCGGTAGTGCTGTACACGATGAGTTTCAACCACGATGGAGAACAAATCATGCTTAAACGTCTGATATCGATTCTCGCAGTCTTGTCGCTGCTGTTACCGATTTCTTCTGCCTGGGCGGACGAGTACACCGACACGATCAAACTCTTCAAGAATGCAGGAGAAAGTGGCCAGCTCCTCAAATCTGCTTACGGCTACGCGGTATTTCCTACAATTGGCAAGGGGGCTGTCGGCATAGGTGGGGCCCATGGCAAGGGCCGTGTGTACGAAAAGGGAAAGTATATCGGCGACACGTCGATGACCCAGGTGACCGTGGGCCTGCAGCTCGGCGGCGAAGCCTATAGCGAGATGATCGTGTTCGAGGATGAACGGGCGCTCAAGGAATTTACCGGTGGTAACTTTGAGTTCGGCGCAGATGCCTCTGCGGTTGCGATTACGGCGGCTGCGGGCGCACAGACAAGCACGACAGGCACGTCTGCGCGTGCGAGCGCCGGCAAGAAAGACGCCAAGACCGCGGGTGGCTATCACAAGGGCATGGCGACATTTACAGTGACCAAGGGCGGCTTGATGTACGAGGCGAGCATTGGTGGCCAGAAGTTCAGCTACAAGCCTCACTGACTCTCGCTACGGGGGGCAAAAAATCAATGAGCTTGTTCTCAGGGCTTAGGGGAAGCGACCTGGATACGCTTTTGTTCTTGGCCTCACCTCCGTTATCAGAAGTAGTATCGCCAGTCGAATACTTGTATTAGCACCACAAGCCATACGGTGTGCAGAGATGGAGCAGCGGCGCAGATCGATAAAACTGTCCAGGCGCCGGTCGGGACATCCGCACCGGCGAGGAACACCTGTCGAAAATCCCACGAGGAACGATGACAGCTCCGCCTCGGAAGCAGTCGTTCAGATGGTCCCACCCCGATTGGCCGCAATGGGTCGATCAGCGACAACCATGACCCTGGCGATTGGCGCCCGCTCAGATCGTCCAGGAAGATCGATCAACCCGTCTTCGTTCAGCCTATTCGCCAGCTCGTACTGCCCTCCCCCGTCAACCCTGTTGCCCCGATACGAAAGCGCCAGCCGGTTCGCTTTGGCGAGCCTCCGCCAGAATCCAGTCCAGAAATGCATTCTGCGCGGCGCTCCGTGGCCGCTGTGCGTCGACACAGGTGAAATAGCCGCGCCCGGTGTCGACTCGCAAATCAAAAGGCATCACCAGTTCACCGGCTTCCAGCTCGCGTTCGATCAGGCAGGGTTGCGTTAGCGCGATACCCAGTCCGGCCTTCGCCGCAAAGATCAGATTGATGCTCAGGTCGTAGCCTGGGCCCAGCTTGGGTGCGACCCCGAGTCCGGCCACCTTGGCCCAGAGCGCCCAGTTTTCCGGGAAGTTCGTATGGTGGAGCAGCGCCTCTTCAAGCAAGTCTCTGGGACGCTTCAGGCGCGAAAGCAACGATGGCGCGCAGACCGGAACGAGTTCGCGTCCGAGAAGGTATTTCACCTGCATTCTGGCCGGCCAACGTCGCTTGGGACGCTTCACCTCAATCCAGATGTCGATGTCATCGCGGCTGAAGTCTTCGTCATGGCGAAATTGCCGCATTTCGACGTCCACATCCGGGTGCGCCGCCCTGAAGCGCGCGAGGCGGGGAAGCAGCCATTGAGTACCGAGCGTGGGAATCACGCTCAGCCGCAGTTTCCCGTCAGCGCGTGGCCCCTGAAGTCTGGTCGCCGCAGCCTCGAGGGCCAGCACATGGCGCTCCGTCAACTTGCGTAACTGGCGGCCTTCTTCGGTCAGCGCCACACCCTGCGATGATCGCTCGAACAACTGGCAATCACCCAGGTGCTGCTCCAGACGTTGCACGGCTCTGCTGACAGCCGCCTGGGTGACGCAAAGTTCCTCGGCCGCCAGGCGGAAGCTGCGCAGGCGACTCACCGCCAGAAAGGCATGCAGTTCCACCAGTGAAGGAGAGCGAATTTTCATGGGTCATTACATTTTGTTATCGTGCTCAATGGTTTTGTCGTTTGCTTGCGGATCTGCGTCTGCTTAACCTTCGGACAACGCTAACTCGCACGCCGGCAATGTCCATCAATCGTCGCACCTTTCTCAAAGCAACCGCCCTTGGCAGCCTTGGTGGCCTGGAACTGCCCGCCTTTGCCGCCGACAAATATCCCACACGCCCGATCACTCTGGTTGTGCCGTTCTCCCCGGGTGGCTCGGTCGACGTGTCCGGTCGCCTGATCGCCGAAAGGTTGGGCAGAGCGATTGGCCAGCCTGTGGTAATCGACAACCGGCCCGGCGCCGGGGGCGCCATCGGTTCGACGTATGTAGCGAAAGCACAGCCGGACGGCTACACCCTCATCGTCACCTCGCAGAGCACGCATGTCGTGAATCCGGCGATGAACCCCAAGCTGCCCTATGACGCTGTGAAGGGCTTCTCGAATATCACGCTCATCAGCCGACTGTCAAACGTGCTGCTGTGCAATGCATCGCTGCCGATTCGCAACTTCGCCGAACTGGTCAAGTACGCGCGGGCCAATCCCACCGCGCTGAACTATGCAAGTGCCGGGACGGGTTCGGTGTCACACGTCAGCATGGAGCTTCTCAAAGCCCAGGCGGGTATCCCGATGACGCATGTGCCATATCGGGGCGCCGGTACAGCGTTGACCGACCTGCTGGGCGGGTCGGTGCAACTGACCTGGAACAATCTGTCCTCCAACCTCGACCACATCCTGCAAGGCAAATTGCGTGCGCTGGCCGTGGCGGCACCGGCGCGCGTGCCGCAACTGCCGGATGTGCCAACCTTTGCCGAACTCAAGCTGCCTGACCTGAATGAGACATCATGGACCGGCCTTGCCGCCCCGGCAGGGACGCCGCATGCAATTGTTCAACAGCTCTACCTCGCGGTACGCAAGATCCTTGCGGAACCTTCGACTCGGTCCATCTGGACTGCGAAGGGCATGATCGTGCCCGAGGACATTACGCCGGAAGCCTATACCAGGGAAACGGAGCAGCGCATCAAGTTCTACCAGCGCATCGCCAAAGACAACCACATCACTTTGGATTGACGATGGCCATCGATTCCAAGGCGAGTACAGCGCTTCCCGACCTGCTCCCCCTGCACGACGAGCTTGCCGCGCTGCGACAGCACATCCATCGGCATCCGGAGCTGGCCTTTGAGGAGCACGACACTGCGGATCTGGTTGCCGGGAAGTTGCAGGAATGGGGATACCACGTAACGCGCGGCATCGGAAAGACGGGGCTGGTTGGCCAGCTGCGCGTGGGAAACGGTGACAGGTGTCTTGGCCTGCGCGCCGACATGGATGCCCTGCCTATCCAGGAAGACACCGGGCTTCCCTACGCCAGCATCCGGCCCGGCCTCATGCATGCCTGTGGACACGATGGCCACACCGCGATGCTGCTTGGTGCGGCAAAGCACCTTGCGGCCACACGGAACTTCTCCGGTACGTTGAACCTGATCTTTCAGCCTGCAGAGGAGCGCGGGTTCGACAGCGGCGCCAAGGCCATGGTGGCGGATGGTTTGTTCGACCGCTTTCCTTGCGACATGGTGTTCGCCATGCACAACCATCCCGGTGCACCCCAAGGCCGGTTCCTGATGCGTCCGGGACCGTTTCTCGCCGCGGGCGATCGGGTGTTCATCAAGGTCATCGGCCTGGGCGGCCACGCCGCGCGCCCTCATCTTGCGGTCGATCCACTTGTGGCAGCGGCTGCCATCGTGATGGCACTCCAGACCGTAGTCTCCCGCAACGTCCCCCCCAACGAGTCGGCAGTACTCACGGTTGGCCGGCTACGTGCGGGAGACGCACTGAACGTTATTCCGGCCGAAGCCGAAATCGGCATCAGCGTGCGCTCGTTCAGTCCGGAGGTGCGCGCACTATTGAGGGATCGCATCACCACGCTGGTCCACATGACTGCCGAATCGTATGGCGCGAAAGCTGAGATCCGCTATGTGGAAGGCTACCCGGTTGTCGACAACGCCGCCGACGCGGTTGCCCTGGCAGCGGAAGTTGCCACGGCGCTTGTTGGCCCGGAGGACGTGGACCGCGACTATCCGAGGATGATGGGTAGCGAGGACTTCGCCTACATGCTGCAGGAATGCCCGGGGGCGCTCGTCCGCATTGGTAACGGCCCATCTGACGGCGGGCGCGGCTTGCACAATCCGCGCTACGACTTCAATGACCGCAACCTGGCGTTGGGTGCAGCGTATTGGTGCCGACTGACAGAGACGTTCCTGGCCTGAGCCCAGCCTGGGAGACGAAAGCAGTGCCTGCGGCGGCGAAGAGGGGCAATCGAACAACCCGCATGGGTCGGGCAGAGGCGGCCTCGGCTTCTTAGCGGCCGTCCGTCCGCGACCATGCGCAGCCGTTCGCCACTCTCTTGAAGCCGGGCATTCAATCGGCTGTTCGATTGCGGAAGCTGCCGGCATCAAGCCAATGAGCCAATGTGCGGTTTCGCACCGTACAAGGCCCACTGTTATTAATCACAGTAGACCGCGGCGTAGTGCACTCTCATCATACCGACAGCTGCAAGGATGTTTTGGGGTCACTCCATGCGTTCCGATGGTCGACGCACGAACAGCGGCCGGACTCGCACTTCGGTCGACTGAGAGTATCCTGCTGAGCCACTCTCCGCTGCACGGAAACAGCCTCAAACACATCCGGCAAGCCGAACGGAGACACCCATGCAGTGGGTTTCACGGGAACACCCCGGGATCGATCAGATCGCCAGCCCATGGCTGATTGCGCGCTTCATCGATGACACGCCAGACTTCCTGTTCGTGCCACCGGGAGACGTGCTCCGCATTGCCAATGAGACCGGCGCAATTCCATATGACGTCCCAAATGCCGAGCTCACGACCGCAAACGAGCTTTGCAGCTTCGACGAGCTTCTGGACAAGTACTACCTTGCCGGCGACCCCGCGCTGCAGTTGATGGCGGGAATCGTACGCGGAGCGAGTACGTCGCGGCTGGAGCTGACCCCACAGTCAAGTGGGCTCCGTGCCATTTCACTCGGACTGTCCCGCATTTTCGCCGACGACCGCGAGTTGCTCGAATATGGCATGGTGATGTACGACGCGCTGTATGCATGGTGTCTGAGCTGCCAACCAGAAACGCATGTGCCAGCCACGCGACTGCCAAAGCGAAGCTAGTCGGGACCGGCAAGCCGTCCAACGGCAGCTGGACGCGTCAAGTTCGAAAGCACTGCGCCGTACATTGGCAACGAAGCAGGCGACGTGTCCGAACATGCCGCCCGCCATAAAGACCAAAGCTGGGTAGGCCACCCACCGAGATGGCCGCATTGTTCTTCCAGATGAAATCAAACGTAGACCTCCATCCATGCGTCTCAGAGTTCAGATTTATGGGAACTTAAGTATCTCACTCTGAAGCTATCGGATGTCTCAAATGGCTTGGTAGTTGCTTCTGAGGCCAGCACGACCCGCACGTGATCGCGCAGACGTCGCAGCGTCCCCTTATCAGCGTTTATCGCAATAGAGGCGACTGTGGATCATAGAAAAAGCGAGGATTCGAAGCCTGTTGGGCTCGCTGAATGTCGCACGTGAAAGTCAGAATACAAGCGTTGCTGTAGCCAAGACGGTGGCAGTGCTATCCAGCCGGTTCTTGCTGGTGACCGTAGGCACCCAGCGCACGCTGAATGAAAGCGGCGCCTTGCCGCCAAGCTTGGTGTCGTACGTGACGATCGGCCCGATCGTGAAGTCGTGGCCGCGGAAGCCATTGAGGCGGTCGGCCGTGGGCCCGGTGTCGTTACCCAACTGCTGAACCGTGCCCATGACGATCCCTGTACCCCAGGCGCCGAACTTCTTCAGCCCCATGACATCAAGCGTGAACAACGGCGCATTCTGATAGTCAGTGGCGCTGTTGCGCGTATAAAACTGGAACGCAGCCACGCCGTTAAACTCCAGCCCGTATTGCGGCATCACGTGCGTGAATGCGGCCTGCGGCACGAAGGTCCAGTTGTTCAGGCTCGGATTGGCCAGAGCGTTCTTGTCGTATTGCCCAGTGGGGGCCCAGACATTGAAGCTCAAGGCCATGTGGCTGTTCTGCGAGAAGTGAAAGCCGGCGATGATCGGGCTGAAATAGATATCATAAAGATTCGACGCCCGATCCGAGGTGCCACGCGAGAAGCTGGCGCCGCCGGCGGTCACGCCCGCGTTGGCGTGCACCGAAGTCCAGACATAGGGTAGCGTGAAGCTCGAGGCAAAATGCCAAGCGCCGGGGCCCGTATCCCACACCTTCATCAGTGTAGCCAGCGTGAACGCGATCTTCGCGTCAACGCCCAGTGTGGTACGGCCACCGATCGGCACCTGGCGACTGCCGCTGATCGATCCGTCCATGTAGAGTTGCTGGAGATTGGCTATCCATACCGGCTGGTCCGGGATTACGGCAACGTTGGACGACACGCTGGTGCCCGCCACCGGTCGGCCCAAAGCGCCCTCCGTGGCATGTCCAGCCAGCGGTGCCGTCAGACTGCCAGCGGCGATGGCGGCCAGGACGGGGCCACTTGCACGCTTCATGGTGTGTCTCCGTGTTAAGAGTGCTGCTACGACTTACAATGGGTGCGGATGCGACGTTGCGAGGAAACGCGAAGACGCGCCTCCCCCTTGGCCAACGCCATCCAAGAGAGGACAAAGGCGTTTTCAGATCCAGAATGCCGCCTTCGTCCAAGTGCCTTCCGCCTTTCCTGACGCGCACTGCTTAGTCCACAGCCTGAGCCTGCGGAAAACTCCATGCGCCACGGACAATCTCGGCGTGCGGCCGATACAGGCGTACGGTGTAGTTCCACCCGGGAACAATGGGCAGGCAGTTGGGCAACTGTCCGTTGCACCCGCCGAACTGGATCGGAATCGACCCGTCACTGTTCTTCGTCGCTGTGATGTTGTTGACGGTGTAGGCATTGGCCGCGTTTCTCTGGAAGTAGCCTTCGGCGTTGTAAACGCTGATCGACCAGAATCCATCCACGGGCACATCCTTCACGTTCACCCGGTACACGGTCTTTCCGTCGTTCTTTTCCGGTGTGATGTTTAGGTAGATGGCGTCCTTGTCGGGGTTGCCACCCCAGCCAGCCGCCGTGCCCATCAGGTGACGCACCGGATCGACCTCTCCCTTCTTGCCGAATGACCTCTTGAAGTCCGGTGTCGTGGCCGACAATGCCAGCAGCGCGTCGCGCACCTTCTTCTGGCTGGCGTGGTCCCAGTTGGGCAGATCCAGCTTTCCCGTCGCTTTTTGGCTGACCTTGATGGCGTCCTGCAGCGCATGGACTTGCTTCAGGTCATTCGAATCGTTCGGATTCACCAACGTGCGGATAGCTGCGGCCACATAGCGCGTGCCGACGTTCTCGCGCGTCAACGTATGCGTGCCGGCACCGTAGAACACATTGGGTACATAGTGGTCCTCGCTGATGACCTGCAGCGACATGAAGCGCTTGCCCGGGTCCGGCATGGTAATTGTCACCGGGCCAGCATCGAGATCGAACACGCCCGAGGAATACAGCGTGTCACGGTTCAGGCGGATGACGGCCTGGTCATCAATCGACGCGGGCTCGCGCCGGTGCTGCAGCTTACCCACGCCACCCTGCTTTGCCACTCCGACGATATACATGTCGGACTCCGCCCGCACGAAGTTGTCTACCGTGACCGGCACGGGCGCGCCGGTCGCCTGAGCAGCGGCAATCTGGCCATAGGTCGTACTCACGCCAACGAGTGCGAAGCCCATCAAGGCGTTGGAAATCATTGTTCTCTTCACAGTTCCCCTCCGTCGTATCGGGTTTTCATAGTCACACCGGCGCCTTGGCGCCTGCGCCTGATTCTTACTCGGCCACCACCATGGGCGGCTGGCGCCATTGGCCAGACAGCATCTCCTGTTTCGGCAGGTACACGCGCAAGATGGCATAGAAAGACCCGTCAGGCGCCGGCAGCCAGTTGCTCGCCTTATCCTTGCCTGGATTGTCCTTCTGGACATATAGGGTGAGCCCACCGTCGCGATCGCGCTTGAGTTGGCCGAGCATCGAAGCGTTGATCAAATACCGGTTCAGAGGGTTAGCCACCAGCAGCTTGCTCTGGCCGTCATACATCGTTAGCGACCAAAACGCGTCGGCCGGCGGCAGTTTGTCCTTGTCGAAATGCAGCGTATAGCGCGTGGCGGCTGCATCCAGCGGCTTGCCTGCGGCATCCAGGAAGTAGCCGGGATAAATCGCCTCTTCCGCCGAGTTACCGAATATCCCCAGTACTGCCGCTGCATAGCGGTACATATAGTTGTTCTTCAGGTGCTCGCGTGTACCAAACAAGTCGCCGCTGGTGAGCTTCCTTGTGTCCAGTTGCGATTTCTTGAATTCCACAAACTGGGACTTGCCATCAGCCATGCCGCCCGCCATGGCCTCCTGTATCGCTGGCGATAGCGAGTTCTTGTCGAACGGCAAGCCGCGGCCCACACCGATTTTTGCGAAGCGCGCCATCACGTCCTGCTCGCTCGGCACCGTCGGCGCGAACTGCAGCATGAAGTTCAGGTAGCGGAAGAAGGCCAACGAATCCGTGGCATCTGCGACGGGCTTCGGCCAGTCGATGGGGGAGGCTGGCGCTGGTGCCGGCTTGCCGAGAAACGCGCTCAGCGTCCGCACCTTGTAGCCGTTCTGGATGGCACGCACCCGGCGCAGGTCCTTGGCATTGAAGAGTTGCGTGCGATAAATGGCATAGGCGATGCTGGATTCGCTGCGAATCACGGCCTTCACGTTGGCTGGCTTCTCGCCGCTCCAGTCAGGGCCCACGATCATGTAATTTCCGCCTTGGTTGCCACTGGTGCGAGTGCCAAGATAGGCGAAGTTGTGCGTATAGAGATCGATCAGCTGAACGGAGTAGTAGCGCTTGCTCTCGATGGGCGGCAACGTCAACACCAGCGGCTCTGCGCGCAGGTCCATCCAGACGAATGAATATGGCGTGTCCGAATTGGGCGTGATGATCGCCGTGTCGTTCGGCGTGAAGACGTTGGCCGTGTTGCCTATCTGGTTAAACGGCGCTTTGAAGTTCGGACCGCCCTGGTCGACCGCCTGGGCGTAGAGCGTCTTGTACGCTTCGACGACCGGGTAGCCGTAGATGTAGGCTTCGCGCGCGATGGAGCGGACTTCCGCTTCATTGACTGCGCTCGCGGCTCTCTCGTCAGTTGCCTGTTCCGTCGCAGGACCAATCTTCACGGACTGGCATCCCGACAACGCAAAGACCGACAGCAAAGCGGCCACCAACAGATCCTTCATCGACATCACGGCTCCTAGACATTACAGCAGAGGGTTTCATGCTCCAAGTGCAGCACACATGGAAAATTGCGACGCCCAACAGCACGTGTTCACGGTCGGCTGCCACTGCCCGCACGATGATCTCGGCCGCTTTTTTCGAGGGCGATGGGGGCGACACCAACGTGCCGGTTCAGAAAAGCTAACTGCGCCGCGATACTGCTTGCGAACGCCGGTTCATCGTGCAAATGCAGCTCAAAGTGGTTACCTTCCACGAGATGGAACTCGCAGTACGGTATGCGCCTGGACGCCCGTCGCGCGGCACTGGCCGGGGTGATCGTGTCATGGGTTCCGGCCACGATCAAGGTAGGCGCGGCGACCTTGTGCGCGTGGCGAATCGGGCTGTAGAGTGGCACCTCCAGAAAGATGCGCGACAGTACCTTGTTCTCCCACGCCGTTCCCGCAGGCAGCAGCCTTGCATAACCATGCCAAGCGTCGTCGCCGGTCAACGCGGCCATATCACCGTGACGACCGATGATCGGGCTGTAGTGCTCGCGACGAATGACGCTGCCGCAGAGGTCGCGCATGGCCGCAAGCATCATGCGCAGCAAGAGATGGAAGGGTACCTGCTTCATGCTGGCCAGCCCACTGACATGCGGGACTTGGGCAATGACGGCTCGGACCCGATGATCTGCAGCAGCAGTCTGGATGACGTGCCCGCCCGAGAACGATGTCCCCCACAACACCATGCGATCGGCGTCAACCTCTGGGAGTGAGCTCATATGTGCGATGGCAGCGGCCCAGTCCTGCAGGTGGCGGCGCGGGCTGACCCAGTGCCGCGGCTTGCCTTCGCTGTCGCCGAAGTTCCGGTAATCGAAGAGATATGCGGCGTAGCCTTCGGCCACGAACCGCTCGGCAAAGGCAGACAGACCGGCGGCGCGAATGGCGCCGAATCCGTGCGCCATGATGATGACGGGCGGGCGCGTCCCCTGGCTCGGCAGCATCAGCGTGGCCGCGCAACGCTCACCGTGGCTTTGGAAGGAAGAATCAATGCTGACCATGCAAGGCTCCGATGCGGAATGCGGCTGAACCTCACACGGCTGTTTCGTCCATGCTGGTTGCCACAAGGTCGCAGGCTGGCCGGCCGCGCGCCACCGTCGTGGTCGTTGCGGCACGGACGAACCTCAGCGCTGGATCGTGAATCGGATGCCTCGTCAACATCTCGCGATCGGCCACGAAGTTGTGGAGAACGCGCCAGGGAGGCGTACGGCCCTGACGAGGCAAGGTACTCCGACCGCGTTGCACGTAACCAGACTGCAGGGAATCCATGACCGTTTCTTCCAGCATTTCCCCGGCTGGGGCGATTGGCGTTACGACGTTGTAGCCGTGGCGGTCCATGTGGTTGAGCAGGCGGCAGATGTAGTTGGCGGCCAGGTCGACCTTCAATGTCCAGGATGCGTTGGTATAGCCAAACAGGTTGGCCAGGTTGGGCACGTCCTGCATCAGCACGCTCTTGTAGGTCATGAGACTGCTGGGGTGCCGCGGCCGCCCATCCACCTGTACCTCCATGCCACCAAGGGACTGGAGCTGAAGCCCGGTGGCCGTGATGATGATGTCAGCGTCGAGGCTCTTGCCCGACTTCAGGCGGACGCCGGTTTCGGTAAAGGTCTCGATGTGGTCCGTCACCACAGAGGCCTTGCCTTCGGAGATAACCTTGAAGAGATCGCCGTCAGGCACTGCGCACAACCGCTGGTCCCACGGGTTGTAACTGGGCGAAAAGTGCCGCATGTCGGCGCCATGTCCGAGCTGTTGTTCAACATGCGACAGCAGCCAGGAGCGGACGCGCCGCGGCCACCGCTTTGCGGTCCTGTAGATGAAGCGCTGCAGGCGGATATTGCGCCACCGTGCCAGGCCATACACCCAGCGTGCCGGCAGCATCTTTTGCAGGACGGCAGAGATCTTGTCATATGCCGGCACCGAGAAGACGTAGCTGGGCGAGCGCTGCAGCATCGTGACGTGTGACGCCTGACCGGCCATGGCCGGGACCAGCGTCACCGCCGTCGCGCCACTGCCGATCACGACGACACGCTTGCCCCGATAGTCCAGATCTTCAGGCCAGTGTTGCGGATGGACGCAGATGCCCTGGAACCGCTCAAGGCCGGCAAAGTCGGGCCGGTGCCCGTGGTCGTAGTTGTAGTAGCCCGTGCAGGGGATCAGGAACTTGCAAGTGAGGGTACGGGTATCGTGGCTGCCTTCCTGCTGTGTGGTGACGGTCCAGTACTGGTCCTCGCTCGACCACGATGCCCGCAGGACTTTCAGCCCGAACTGGATCCACTTGTCGACACCGTATTCGCGCGCGGTATCGCCAATGTAGCGACGGATCGAAGGGCCGTCGGCAAGGACTTTCAACTCGTGCCACGGGCGGAACTTGTAGCCGAAGCTGAACATGTCCGAATCTGAGCGGATGCCGGGATACCGGAACAGGTCCCATGTCCCGCCGATGGCACTGCGCCGCTCCAGGATGCCGACGCGCTTGCCCGGACATGCCTCAGCCAGGTGGCATGCCATGCCGATGCCGGATAGTCCGGCGCCGATAATCAATACGTCGTAATTGGCGTTCACGCAGCGTCTCCTTATGTCTGGCCTTGTCGTCCGGAAACTGTAGCGCGTGGCGCCAAGCCACTCTTGACGTCACGAGACAATTAATTTACGTTACGAGCCATGGATGCCCTAGTGCGAACAAGCGGACTGCGTGGCTACCCGGCGCTGATGCGCGCCATGGGTTGCGACCCCGCGCCGCTGCTGCGGCGCTATCACGTCGACGAAGGGGCGCTCGACAGCGACGACGCCATGATTTCCCTGCGTGCTGTCGTGCATCTTCTGGAGGCCAGCGCGGAACAGACCCGGACCGGTGACTTCGGCCTGCGCTTGTCCAACCACCAGAGCATTGACGTGCTGGGGCCCTTGAGCATTGCGTTGCAGAATGCAACGACAATCCGCGCCGGTATGGATTTCGCGGCGCACCATATGTTTGTGCATAGTCCGGGTCTCGTCTACACAGTCCACGAGCACAGCGAGATTGCGAAGGATGCGGCCGAGGTCTCCATCGAGATCCGGCTCTCGCGTCAGCCGGCCCAGCGGCAAGCCATTGACCTGTGCCTGGCGGATATGCACAACTTCACCCGGCTACTCGCCGGCGACCGATACGCGCTTCGCGCGGTGTCCATTCCTCACACGCCGATTGCATCGCTTAGCACCTACGAGCGCTTCTTTGGCGCCAGGGTATTGGTGGAGCAGCCAAGGGCCAGTCTGCATCTCAGCCGCAGCACGCTTGCGGCCGACCTGCTGGGCGTCGACGCCACGTTGCGGCGGATCGCGGAGGACTATATCTTCCGCAATTTCCGCAGCGAGCACGGCAGTGTTTCGGATCGTGTGCGGCAGGTGCTGCGCGACACGCTGGGCACGTCGAGCCACAGCAAGGCCAGCGTGGCCGATCTGTTGGCCATGCACCCGCGCACGATGCAACGCCGCCTTACCGCGGAGGCAACCAGTTTCGAGGCCATAAGAAACGATGTGCGCAAGGAGTTGGCGATGCGCTATTTGTCCGAAACCAATCTGCCTCTCGGGCAGATCACCCTGCTTCTTGGCCTTCCCGCCCAATCTGCATTGTCGCGGGCCTGCCGTCAGTGGTATGGCGCCGCCCCTTCGGCACTGCGCAAACATAAACGCACCCCAGATTGATGGGTAATTCGCTGCCAGGCGAAAAAAATCCCCTCGACCATGTGTGATCATGAGGGGCTTTTTAACGGTCCGCACCTGGGGGAGAGGACGCCGACGTCGCGCTCTGTGAGAGGCTGACCTTACGGCCGTCCGGATCATCGGCCAGCCAAACCAGCAGGCGAACGACGGCTGTGCTTCGGCAAGAGACACCTGAGTAGGCTGTCACCGAACGGCACTTCTGGATCGGAAGTCGCCATTAAAGTCGCTCGAGAGCGGATGACCGCGAAAGGGCGAGCGGAGGCCCTCGAATGCCCTCTGGACGGCCACCGGCGACTGATGGTCAAGGCAGTAATGTGTCGCCGTTTGAGTACCAACGTGCTGCGGGCGTTTGTGTCGCGCCAGTGCCGAGTTCGCGTCCTATCCAATTTCGGGGGGCGGGGGGGGCGAGAAGGCCTATGGTTTTTGCTTACCTTCCGCAGGATCGTTGGCCGAACGCCGAGGACGGCACGTCAACCCACGCACGCCCCGTCGCGCAATCTTTCCGTGCCGACCGCCCCTTCAGCCTTGCCTGCTGCTTGCCAAATTCCACAGCGTAGCCGAACGGGTTCCCGTACGGCAGTACGCAAGTACGGGCTTCGGCAGCTCTGCCACGAGCAAACCGAAGGCTGCAGCGGCTTCGACGGTGACATCACCCGATTCCACGGGCAGGTAGTGCGCAGCCATGCCAAGCGAACTGGCAACCTCCGCGATTTTCGCGAACTGGGTCTGGCCGGCCGCCTCTCCATCGTGCCGGTTGCAGACAATGGAACGGAATCCAATCGCATGCGCCGCCCGTACGTCGGCTCCGCTTAACTGTGGCGCCACGCTCACGTCGTTCGAGAGCTGCCTGATCTGCATGTCCTGTCGGCCCGCGCCCACTTCCAGACAGCGCTCTATGGCCCCACGAAAGCAGTCGACCGCAAAATCCACGTCTGCCTCCGTTGTGAAGCGTCCGAGGCTCAGGCGAACTGTGCGCTCCGCCGAATCCTTACCCAGACCGATGCAAGTCAGCACGTGAGACGGTTTGCCAGCCGCCGAATTGCAGGCAGACGTTGAGGAGATGGCCAGGTTGTCGGCCAACATGGACGGGAGAAAATTGGGCAACTCCACAGTCAGACTGAGTGTGTGCGGAATGCGGACTGCGGAACTGACGTTTTGCGTGATGGCGCCTGTCGCGCGCACACCACTCAGCAAACGCTCGCTCAGTTGCGCGATGCGCTCGTTGTCCGAAGCCATTTCTGTCCGCGCCAGTTCGCAAGCCGTTCCCATGCCGACAATCTGGTGCGTGGCGAGGGTGCCAGACCGTAGTCCCTGCTCGTGTCCTCCACCATGCATCTGGCAAGCGATACGCGATGCCACTTCGCGGCTCACATAGAGCGCACCGATGCCCTTCGGACCATATACTTTGTGTGCCGACATCGACAGCAGATCCACGCCCATCGCCTTTACGTCAATCGCGGTCTTGCCAACCGCCTGCGCCGCGTCCACGTGAAGCAGAGCGCCAGCGGCGTGAACGAGCCGCGAGATCTCGGCGATGTTGGTAAGGGTGCCGATCTCGTTGTTCACCATCATCAACGAAACGAGGCCCGTGTGATGGCTGCAGGCCGCTTCCACAGCGGCCTGCGAAATCTCGCCTGACGGATCCGGCAAGAGGTAGGAAACGGAAACGTCAAGTCGCTCAAGGTACGACGCGGTGTCCAGAATTGCCTTGTGCTCAAGCTTGCTGGTAACCAAATGGCGCCGTGTCGGCTCGCGGTCGAAAAAGCCCTTGAGAGCCAGATTGTTCGACTCTGTCGCGCCGGACGTCCAGACAATCTCGGATGGCTCTGCACCAATCAGAGCGGCGACCTGGGCGCGAGCCTGCTCGACCAGATCCTTTGCCTTCAGCCCTGCAGCGTGGGAGTTCGACGCAGGGTTTCCGAAGACGCCGGCGGCCCCCAGGCAGCCGAACATCGCCTCCATGACACGAGGGTCCGCCGGTGTGGTTGCAGCGTAATCGAAGTACCGCAGAGTGTCCGTGCTCATCATTCATCCTTCAGAAGGGTAGAAATGCTACGACGAGCGCACTAAAAATTGCTTCCAAAATCCATGATCGATATTGGAATGTGGAGCATATGATGCTACCAAATATCATTTTTGCAGAATGCTCTCGCGCTACCTGCTCGCGCGGGCAGACTGAAGTGGTGCCCTGCCGGGTCCCTTTGCTGCATCTGTCCTTCGTGGCGGTGAAAGTTGCGTCGAGAATCAATGAGAGGTCAGAGAGTCGGCCTGCGTTACGGCATACTTGGCCAAATCCGATGCATTGTGTTCTCGGTAGACAATTGCCCTCGCCCGATATGCCCAGGCAGCCCGCAACGCATACCCCCTGCGGCAAAGCGCCACGCAAACTTCCTTGAGCACGATCAGGCGTTTCGTACTAAACTTTCACAAAATTCTGAAAGTTCGAAACGAACATGCAACTCTCGCCCCTGATCCAGCGCTTTGTTCTCCACTTCGGGGAGATGGGCAGTCGCTGGGGGATTAACCGAACGGTTGGTCAGATTTACGCCCTGCTCTTCACTGCCTCGCGCCCCCTCAACGCCGACGAAATCGCCGAATCTCTTGGATTTTCACGCTCGAATGTCAGCATCGGCCTGAAGGAACTGGAATCCTGGAGCCTGGTGCGGCTGTCGCACCAGCCCGGCGACCGGCGCGAATATTTCTCCGCGCCCGACGACGTCTGGGCCATCTTCCGCACGCTGGCCGAGGAACGCCGCCGGCGCGAGATCGATCCCACGTTGTCGATGCTGCGCGAAGTGCAGCTCGAAACGCCGACATCGCCCGAGGATCTCCATGCGCAGGCGCGCATGAAGGAGATGTACGGGCTGATTTTCCTGGTCACCACGTGGTTCGGCGACATGCAGAAGCTTGACGTCGCCACGCTGGAAAAGCTGATGCGCCTGGGCTCGCGCGTCACCAAGCTGCTCGACGTGAAGGACCGTCTGACCTCTGCCATTGGTATCGGCAGGGAGAAGGCCTCCAACAAGGCATCGAGCAAGCCAGCCCCCCGGGAAGCCGCCAAGGCCCCCGCGAAGTCCGCCCGTTCCCGCAAGGAGTAATTCGTGTTTGCAAGTGTCGATCCGGTGATACTGGCCCGCATCCAGTTCGCCGCGAATATCACGTTCCATATCCTCTTTCCCACCATCAGCATCTCTCTGGCGTGGGTCCTCCTGTTCTTCAAGCTGCGCTACAACAAGACCGGCGACGAAAACTGGATGGACGCCTATCGCGTCTGGGTGAAGATTTTCGCGCTGACATTCGCGCTGGGCGTGGTCAGCGGCATCACGATGAGCTTCCAGTTCGGCACCAACTGGCCGGGATACATGGAGACCGTCGGCAATATCGCGGGCCCGCTGCTGGCCTATGAAGTCCTGACCGCGTTCTTCCTGGAAGCCACCTTCCTGGGCATCATGCTGTTTGGGATGCGCCGCGTCAGCAACCGGATGCACACCATCGCCACGCTGCTGGTGGCAGGTGGCACCACGCTGTCGGCGTTCTGGATCCTGGCGCTGAACTCGTGGATGCAAACCCCGGCCGGCTTCGAGATGATCGACGGCCGCGCGCATGTGACAAGCTGGATCGAGGTCATCTTCAACCCGTCCTTCCCCTACCGTCTGGTCCACATGCTGCTGGCTTCCGGTCTTACCGTTGCCTTCCTGGTGGCCGGTATTTCCGCATACCGCTGGCTGCGCAACGATCGCAGCCGCGAAGTCCTGCATTCGATGCATACGGGCGTGGTGCTGGCGGCGATCCTGATTCCGCTGCAGATCGTGGCCGGCGACCTGCACGGCCTGAACACGCTGCATCACCAGCCGGCCAAGATCGCGGCGATGGAAGGCATATGGAAGACCGAGAAGGGCGCGCCGGCTGTGCTGTTCGGCCTGCCCAACGCCACGACGCAGTCGAACGATTTCGAGATCGCGATTCCGAAGCTGGCATCGATCTACCTTACCCACAAAGTCGACGGCGAAATCAAGGGCATCGACGCATTTGCCGATCGCCACCCGCCCGTGGCCCCGCTGTTCTTCGCGTTCCGCATCATGGTTGGCGTTGGCCTGCTGATGCTGGCGGCCTCGTGGGTCGCTGCGTGGCAGTTCCGCAAGCGCCGCGCGCCCGCGCCGTGGATGGCGCGGCTGCTGGTGGCGATGACGTTCTCCGGCTGGGTCGCGCTGGTCGCCGGCTGGTACGTCACCGAGATCGGCCGCCAGCCGTATCTGGTCTACGGCGTACTGACCACGGCGCAGGCCGCCTCCAAGGTGCCCGCGACGATGATCGGCAGCACGCTTGCCATGTACCTGACGCTCTATGCCGTACTGATCGTCGCCTATATCTCGGTGGTATTCCACTTGGCGCGCAAGGCCGGCAAGTCAAAGGACGATTCCTCCCAATCCGTTATCCCAGGTCAGCTCAGGAGCGCGCAATGAACCCGGCCACGATGCACGATCTTTCCCAGCCGGCCGGCTGGATGCCGCTGGTGTTTCTGGCGTTGATGGGCTTGTCGATGCTGATCTACGTGATCCTTGACGGCTACGATCTTGGCGTGGGCGTGCTGCTGCGGCGCGCCGACGACGTCGACAAGGACACCATGATCGCCTCGATCGGCCCGTTCTGGGACGCCAACGAAACGTGGCTCGTGCTCGGCGTGGGCCTGCTGCTGACCGCGTTTCCGATGGCGCACGGCGTCATCCTGACGCAGCTGTACCTGCCCGTGGCGCTGATGCTGGCCGGCCTGATCATCCGTGGCGTCGCCTTCGACTTCCGCGTCAAGGCACGGGACCCGCACAAGCCCTGGTGGAACTTCGCGTTCTATGCGGGCTCGCTGCTGGCCAGCTTCTCGCAGGGTCTGATGCTCGGCCTGTACATCACCGGCTTCCGCTACGACCTTCCCAACCTGCTGTTCGCCGTGGCCGTTGGCCTGTGCCTGGTGGCCGGCTACTGCCTGCTGGGCGCAAGCTGGCTGATCATGAAGACCACGGGCAACCTGCAGTTGCGCGCGATCTACTGGGCGCGCCGCAGCCTGTGGCTCACCGCGATTGGCGTGGCCGCCATCTCGATCGTCACGCCGATGGTCAGCGAGCGCATTTTCGAGAAGTGGTTCTCCCTGCCGAACATCATCCTGCTGGCGCCGATTCCGCTGCTGACAATGGTGCTGTTCGTGGTCATCGAGCGACTGCTGCGCCGGATGCGTGACCTGCACGCGAACGGCAACGACCGCTGGTGCTGGGTGCCGTTCGTGGGCACCGCCGTGATCTTCCTGCTGGCGTTCAACGGCCTGGCCTACAGCCTGTTCCCGTACCTCGTGGTCGATCGCATCGACATCTGGCAGGCGGCCAGCGCGCCGGAATCGCTGATGGTGATCCTGATCGGCGCGGTGATCGTGCTGCCCACGATCCTGGGTTACACGGCCTACGCGTACCGTGTATTCTGGGGCAAGGCCACGGACCTGCGTTACGACTGACCCCATCGAACCCGTGGCTTTCTGGCGTCGAGGAGGCGCCCATGCCGCAATGCCGCCAGGACTCCCCCGTTCGTCCGCCCCGTCCACACCTTCCGCCGGCCCGCTGCAGCGTCTGCGCAACCAGGCCGGCGCGCAGGTCCGCGCCCTGACGCGCAGCAACTCCGGGCTGACGCTCGACTACGACAACCCACCCGGAGACCCCGGCCTGTTCGGGCCGGACGCGGTCTGCTGGCGCGTTCATTCCGATTTCCCGGCGATGCTGGCCGGGGGTGTCAGCGCGCTGCTGCTGCAGGCGCTCCATCCGCTGGCATTGGCGGGCGTCTGGGACCACTCCACATTTCGCACCGACATGCAGGGCCGGCTCGGGCGAACGGCGCAGTTCATCGCAGGCACCACGTACGGCAGCCATGCCGACGCCATGGCGCTGATCGAGCGCGTGCGCCGCATCCATGCCTGCATCAAGGGCACCGCGCCCGATGGCCAGCCCTACGCCGCCGACGACCCGGCGCTGCTGACGTGGGTACACGTGGCCGAAGTGTCGAGCTTTCTGACGGGATACCTGCGCTATGTCGGGCCGCTCTCCGCAGCCGAGCAGGATCGTTACTTCGAGGAAGAAGCCAGGGTCGCCGCGCTGCTTGGCGCGCCGGACGTGCCGCGCTCCCGCGCGGAGATCGACGCCTATCTGGAGGCGCAGCGGCCGCTGCTGGTCAATAGCGAGCGCACCCGCGAAGTCGTTCAACTGGTCATGACGATGCCGGTGGCCAATCCGCTGCTGATACCGGCGGTACGGACCATGGCCGATGCGGGTGTGGCGCTGCTGCCGCCCTGGGCGCGCCAGATGCTCGGCCTGCACCGGCCATCGCTGCGCCGCTCGCTGGCATTGACCGGCATGCGCGCGCTGGCACCCACGCTGCGCTGGGCGCTTGGCCCAGGGCTGGCGGCGCGCGCGCGTCGACGCGTGGCTAATCTTCCGAAGAAATGATGATTTTCAGTCACTTTTATCGCGGCACCGAAGAAGCCTGCTGAACGACCCCAATTCGAATTGACTGATTTTTTGGCTTCTCCTCCGTACTTTAGTCAGTAGAGGCAGGACGCATCATGCTGGCGTAATCCGTCCAGGCGATGCCCATGTCCTTGTCCTTGTCCAGTCCCGAAGTCTCGGAAGTCCTACCTCAGGCGCAGCAGCAGGAGCAGGATGTCCTGCTGATTCTGCAAAGCGCTCTTGAGTTACAGCAAGCCGGCGCTTATGAGGATGCGCGGGCCCTGTACGAGATCATCATCGGCGCCGTGCCAATGCACGCCGATGCCCAATATGGCTACGCGATGCTCAAGGTGCAGATGGGCGAACCGGCGGACTCGCTGCGTAACTTCGAGGTCGCCCTCGGCCTCAGCCCCGACAACCGGCACTATTGGGTCAACTACATCAGCGCGCTGTTCCAGAGCGGCCAGGCATCCGCTGCCTGGATCGCACTCGATCTCGCGCAGCAGCGCGGGGTCAAGGGCCCCGACCTCGATTGGCTGATCACGCAAATGGCGCGGTCGAATGCGTCGCCGGCGCCGGCTGCTGTGGCAATGCCTGCCACCACACCCAATGGCACCACGCCGGCCGCCACGCCTGGCGCCCCGGATCAAGCCGTCGGCAACGCATCCGGCACAGCCACCGCGAGCGGCGACAAGCGCAAGGCGCCATCCTCGAAAGTGAACAAGGTCAACGCCTTGATCCAGGACCGGCAACTTGAGGAAGCGATAGCGTATGCCCGCGGCCTGACGGCCGAGTACCCGTCAGATGGCACGGCATGGGGCGCACTCGGCCTTGCCCTGCATCAGGTAGGACACTTTCAGGATATCGTCGACGCAGCCAGTCGCTCGGTGGAACTGCAGCCCAACGACCTGGTGATCCGCAGACTGCTTGCCAACGCATTACGCGAAATCGGCCGCCTGTCGGAATCCGAAGCACATTGCCGCCACATTCTCTCGACGGCCCCGGACGACGCCAACACACTATGGCACCTCGGGAGCGTACTGCACTGCCAGAAGCGGTATGACGAAGCGGCCGTCGCTGGCCGGCGTGCTGTCGAACTTGCGCCCAATAACGCGCTGGCCCACCTCAGCTTCGGCATGGTGCAGATCGACAGGGGCCAGGTAGCCGAGGCCCTTGGGCATCTGCAAACGGCGATTGAGCTTGACTCGAACAATACCAAGAACAACAGTGCCGTTCTGTTCCGCCTGACCCACTGCGATGCCATTGATACGGCAACCCTGACCGAAGCGCATTTCGCCTATGGCAAGCGGAACGCGATCCGGACCAGCCCGAAGCGGCACGCGAACGTCCCCGACCCCCGTCGAAAGCTCCGGATCGGGCTTGTATCCGGTGATCTCTACAACCATGCTGTCAGTACGTATCTTGGGGCCGTTGTCGAGTATCTGGCGAAGGACCCGAGTGTCTCGCTGCACTTCTACTACAACTTCACGATCGAAGACGAGGTCACCAGTTTCCTGCAAGCGCACGCGGCATCGTGGACGGTCGTGACCAGGATGAACGATGTCGGCTTTGCCGCGACGGTCCGCCGCGATGAGATCGACATCCTGATCGACCTGTCAGGCCATACGAACCACAATCGCTTGCCTGCGTTCGCTCGGAAACCTGCGCCAATCCAGGTGACATGGCTTGGATATCCGGCGACGACCGGACTCGACGCCATGGACTATTTCCTGGCCGACCGCCACAGCACACCACCAGGACTATTTGACGCGCAGTTCAGCGAGAAGATCGTCCTGCTGCCAGCAGTCGCGCCCTATTGCCCGACTGCCGCCTCCCCACCTGTCAACACCCTGCCTGCCCTGCACAAGGGTTACATCACCTACGGCAGCTTCAATCGGCTGAACAAGGTAAGCCGGCAGGTCGTCGCGCTCTGGGCAAGAATCCTGCACGCAGACCCGAGCGCGCGAATGATCATCGGTGCCATCGAGGGCGATGCAGACCAGCAGACCTGTCTCACCAGGTTTGCCGATGAAGGCATCGACGCCGGGCGCCTGTCGTTCCGTACCCGGACCGAGACACCGGTGTACCTCCAGCAGCACCATCACGTCGACATCTGCCTTGACACGTTCCCCTACACCGGGGCAACCACGACAATCAATGCGCTATGGATGGGCGTACCCACGGTAACCATCGCAGGCAACAGCCCGCTGAGCCGCGGCAGCGCTAGCTGGCTCGGTCAGCTAGGACTCCATCAGTACATCGCGAACGACGCAGACGACTTCGTCCAACGCGCGCTTGCCCTGTCGAAGGACCTGGATGCGTTGAAGCAGCTACGCGCCACCCTGCGCGAGCGTTGCATGCACGCGACGTCGATCCAGCCCGCGAACGTCGCGTCCAGCCTGTCCCTTGCGCTACGCGCGATGTGGGAACGCTGGTGCGCGGGCCAGGCGCCCGATAGCTTCGAAATCGAACCGGTTCAGAACACGGTTGCACCCGCCGCAGCCAGCGAGCA